>JAFQCM010000124.1 GCA_017399445.1 Lachnospiraceae bacterium
AATAACAGTTATACTAGCCGATAAAATCCATCACCACGAATACATCCGAAGTCTGAAACCTTTAATTGCATAGGACTTACCAACTTAAAAACCGTTTTTTTTTATATGGCTTATTAAAGTGCGCCTAAAATTGAAGTAATTGTATCTTGCTGTAAATATTTGTAATTTATCCCATTCCCATGGTCGAGTCATCTCATTTTAGATGTTAGTTTCGCAATTACCTACTACACCTAACCTCACAAAATCATCCATTTTCATAATCTTTACTTTTCAGGTAACGTATCCACTCCTCACTTAACCTTATATTCCACAATATCGTCATCTTTCCAAATGGATTTTCCAAACTTTTTTTTCCCATAAAGTTTATAATAATTTTTTCTCTTACTCCTTAACATTAGCCATACCAAAATTACTTTTCTTTTCTTCATTAATTTTGGAATCTGTTGACTATCCGTTTTTCTTTTTTTACGATAATAATTCCCTGCCATACTTACATAAGAATTATTTATTACATCATCTAACAATCTTATATTTTTCTTCACAGAACGAAATGGCGGATATGCTACTAGTCTTACTAATCTCCCTATCAGCTTATCATAGCAAGAACCATATACTTTTACTTTTTCCTCTTCTGTCAATTGCATATTCCACTTATCTGATATAGTTTTTAAATAAATACATAAAAGTTCGTATTCATTATATGAAACCTGATTCATTTTTGCAGTGGCACTTTTTCTATCGTCAAAATCCTGAACGTACATATATAACTCATCTGAAATGAACTTTATACTATGACAATACATCAAATATTCTAATGTAAATAATCCATCTTCACCAAGGACTAACTTTTCATTAAACACTAAGTTGTTATTTTTTATAATATCAGCTTTATATCCCCCATAACAGCAGGAATACATATTACGAAATATTGAACCATCATTAAAATATCTAAGAATCACTTCTTTTTGGTCTAAAAATTCCTCTTTTACAATTGAAGAAGGATATAACTCTTCATCACTACTTTTACAACTAAAATGAACTAAATCACAATCTTGATGTTTAAATTCTTCTACGACTCTTTCTACTAACTTTTCCTCCCAATAATCATCAGAGTCGCAAAATAGAAAATAAAATCCCTTAGCTTCCTGCATGCCAAGATTTCTTGCAGCTGACACACCTTGATGTAATTGTGAAAAATATTTAACACGTTCATCTCTATTAATCAGCCCTTTACAGACTTGTTCCGAATCATCATTTGATCCATCATTAACCAAAATTATTTCAATATTTTTGTATGTCTGTTTCAATATGGAATTGACTGCACGTTCTACATATAATTGTGTATTATAAACCGGAACTATCACTGACACTAGAACTTCCCCCATTGCTCTCCCACCTCTATAAAATTTTTATTTATTTCACATGTACCATTACACTGTCTGCACATGTGCAAATAACCATCTTTATTGTATCCCAAGTCAAATTCCACCAAAATTCCCTTTTCTTCCATACTATGTTTCAAATTTGCAATATCTAAGAAATTATTAGAATCTTCTTCTTTCCCAAGTGCTTTAGCTGCAAAATACCCATTAATACAATATCTGATTTTACCATCTACATACCCTCGGCATCTTGTTCGGCAATAGTCAAAAAATGCCATCAGCTGTTCCTCTGACATATTATGTTGTACTGTTTCAAATCCAAAATCTACCCATTGAACATCCTTTAGGAAGTCAACTCTAATACCGTTGTTTTTATATTTTTGAAGGTTCTCCAATACCTGCTCCTTAATATTCGGTACCGCCTTGGTATAATCGCTAACCTGCATTATAATATCATACTTTTTCGCTAATAAAATCAACTCCTCACTAAGAGAAATCATTCCATTCGTGATAATTTGAAAACTTCCTATTTTGCTTCTGTAATTCTGTCCAATATATTCAACTATCTGTGGCAATTCCGCATTTAATAACGGTTCGCCCCCTGTTAATGTATAATTTCCCACAAAGTCCACCATACGAAAAAAAGCATCCGCTTCACTTTTCAATTTTATAAAAGGAAACTCTTTTATATTTTTAAAGTATGGTAACATAATAGAACATTTCTTACATCGCAATGTACAACGTTCTGAAACAATCATGGTTATCGTATCCATAAAAACTTTTTTATATTTATGTAGCATAATAATCGGAAAATCGTGTCGAATAAACTCCTCATAAAGAACACAGCTTTGCAAAGAAATTTCACACTCTTTTATAATTTCATTTTTAGTTTTCTTCCCCAAAGAATCTAATAGTCCAACCACAATGATACTATTCGGATTTCTTTGCAAAATTTCATTCATTTCACTCCGATGATACACCGGAAGCCCTTTGTATTTTTTTTTTGTTTCATCTATATCAAAAAAACCGACAATTTCCCACTTTGTCAACGAAGCAACAGACTCATAGACCCTTCCTCCTACGATTCCTGCACCATAAATATAAATTTTCTTATTTACATACTTATCAGAAATTTTCAAATATTTCGTTTTTAGTTCATTCCCCGGATTGTTCCATTTCATTTTTTTCTCTCCATCTGTTTCGCCGGCATCACTTTATTAGGATTCATATCGACATAACCGCTACAACGCTTACAAAATTCCACATAACCTTTCTTATTGTAACCCATACGAAATTCCATCAATTCTTTTCTTTGTCTTTCTGTATATTCTTTTAAGTCAAATACCCCATCCTTGTCCTCTTCTACAATTCCAGCTACATGTGCATAACTTGCATAATTACAGCTATATAATAATCCATCCCTTAACTCCTGCCAAGGTACATGACATCCCTCAAACTTTTTACAAAGTCTTTCTTCACTCCAATCCTCATGATGTGTTGTCATTGGAGCTAAATCAATCCATTCCTCTACTTTATTGACTTCATATTTAATATGATACTCTTCTAATAAAGCCAATAATTTGTCAAATGTCCCACAACTTTCTGGAACTGCTTCACGATAGTCATCCACTGTTATTTCAATTCTGTGTTTGCTTAATTTTTCCAGCAATTCCTCTTTAGGCAATACTGTTCCATTGGTTACGGTTCTTAGTAAATGAATTTTATCTCTATAGTTATTGTCAATATATTCCACCAATTCTCCTATTTTAGGATAGAGCAGTGGTTCTCCACCACTTATATGAAATAACATGATATAATCCACTCTTTTGAAAAACAAATCCACATCCGACTTAATCTGCTCCCATGGACGTTCATCAAACTTCTTCATGTATGGTGTAAAATTTAAGCATGCCTCACAATTTAAATTACATCTTGTACTTGGCAAAAAAGAAATAGAAGGAAAATATAATTTTTCCAGCTCATACGCATAATACACCGACATATATACTTCCATGGTAAACATATTTTCATTATAGATATAGCCTTCCAGCATTAGTTGCTGTATAATTGCTTTTCTAAAATAAGGTGAAACACATATAATAATTCCTATTTCGTGATCTTCCTTATCAATTTGAGAAATATCATATACATGCATTCCACAATATTTTTTTTTCTGTTTATCAGTATTATTATCAATAAATCCTTGAACAACTTTTTTTAGAGATAGTAATTCATAAATTTTTTCTCCGTAATCACCAGCACCAAATAAATATAACTTACTTCTCTTTTTTAGATTTGTATATACAGCATCAAATTCATGTCCTTTATTTTTCCACTTCATATTTATCTTCCTCTATACTTCTAAATACTTCCAATACAATTCTTCATGAGACTGCATCCAAACAGCCATTTCTTTTATCATTTGTTCATAATTCGGAACAGGGAAAACCTCTTCCGTATCGGAGTTTACTAAGGTTTTGTCACTAACGACCTCTTTGTTTTTTCTAATAACTATAGGATTTTTTCTACAATATTGATTAAACAAAGCTAATAGTTCATATTTACTTATGTCTTGATTATTTACAAGATGATACAGACCTGTCTTTCTTTTCTCTATATCCTGCTCTATTGCCTTTGCTAATTGTAATGTAGTAACTCCTGACCAAATAACTCTTTCATAGCCTCCTACTGTTCCTGATTGCTTCATAAACCAATGAAATAAACCTATTCCATCTTCTTTTAGTTCAGGACCAACAATGGAAGTTCTAATGGTAAGATTTTTCTGATCTACAACTTCTCCTAATGCTTTGGATCGTCCATAATAGGATGTTGCATCAGGCAAGTCGTTTTCTGTATAGTGACCTTTCGTTCCTTCAAATACACAATCTGTACTAATATGTATAAGTTTAGCTTTTGATTCCTTGATACAATCGGCCAGAAAATGTGGAAATACACTATTCAAATAAATTCCATTCGCCAAATTAGCATCCACGAACTGATTCAACACTCCAACTCCATTAATAACATAATCATAATTATCTGAATTTAAGGCTTTCCTTACTTCATTTTTATTTAAAGCATCACCTATAATTGTATTACGAAATCCACTATTATTTTTTGCAAACCCAGTTACCTCGTGTCCTTGTTCTGTTAGGTATTGGGCAATCATATGCCCTGCCATCCCATTACTTCCTAAAATTAAGTATTTCATAATAACTTCACCTTCTATCAATCAAAAACATTCCCCTTGTGCGTCACGCAAAAGTTTACTCTGATTCCATTACTTCTCCTAACTACACTTCCACATCTATCAATTGTAAAGTGGACAACTTCGTTTCTGGTACTCTTTTTTCTTTTGGTGGAAGTTTCATATAATCACCATAGTGCATGGTAAGATATGTATGATAATCTTTAAAGGCCTTAAATTTATAACCTTCAAATTCCAGTTCAGTAAACTCATCAAAACATTTCCTTGGTAATCCATAGGTACAGCTTTTAGGATATTGAAAAGTATAATGGCTGATTAATTCAGTTCTTTTCCTGTTTGAATGATAGGCTATTAGGTTCCTTACCCAAAACACCTTATCTATCGGTATATGATTTAATATACCATACCACTTACGAAGTAAAATTTTCTCTGCATTTACTTCTCCTAAAGGAGCATACATAATCTTTCTTATACAATAGCAAGCTGCATAATGTATTCTTTTTAGTACTTCATTATCCGGCACATTATCCGCTACAAATATATCAATACAAATTCCTGTTTTCTGTTTTAAATGTTCCTGACCCAAACGTATATATTCCGTATTTTTTCTTCTAATCTTCGCGTATCCCCAGCGATAATTTGCATCTGTTGTATAGTCTTGCAAAAAGAAACGTTTCATATCCAATTCCTTTTTACATGCTTTTTGAAATTTGTGATATTCCTTCCGAAGCATAATTACATCCACATCATCATCCCACGGAATAAATCCTTTATGACGTACCGCTCCCAACAGGGTTCCACCGTCTATTGAATATTGGATATGGTATTTCCGACAAATTCTGTCTACCTCTAACAACATTTCCAATTCCACTTTTTGCATTTTGTCAAGTTCTTCCTTTGTCACTATATGCTCTACATATCTGTTCATTTATCTGCCTTCCATTTTAAAACGTTAATCGTTTTTTCTATACCTTGTTTTATTTCTGTATCCGGGTTCCATCCTATTGTTCTTATTTTTTCTACATTCAGTAATGCCTTGGTTGCTGTAGAATAACCTTTTCTTTCGCTTTCTTCCGGTAACTGAAATATTACTTTTTTTCCAGCATAACATGCGATATGTTCCGCTAAATCTTTTAGTGTAATCTCCGAGTTTTCATCAGAAACATTATACGCTTCTCCCTTCTCTCCTTCCAACAGCAAAGCCAAAATTGCTTTTGCCGCATCTACAACATATGTATAAGAATAAAGTTGATTACCTTCACTCTTTAATACAATATCCTCACTATTCACACCGTTTTTTATAAATTGGGAAATTGCTTTCGAATCATTCCATAACATGGTCGGTCCATAGATTCTAGACAGTCTAGGTATAACAATGTCAAGATTATGTTCTGCAATATATGCCTGGCACAATGCTTCTCCTAGACGTTTTCCTTCTGGATACCCAGCACGAAGTGTATTGCAATTCAGATATCCACAATAAGCTTCTGAAAACTTTTCTGTATCCCCACGGTTTTCACCATACACTTCCACTGAAGATAAAAATACGAAACGTTTTGTTTGATTTTCTACCGCCAAGTCTAATAGATTTTTAGTTCCAAGTACATTAGTAAGAATGGTATTCACTGGTTCTTTTGCATACATAAGTGGATGCGTGTTGCTAGCACCATGAATGATATAATCAATATTCTTTAAATCCAACTTCTCATTATTGATATCACAACTTACAAAGTGGAACAAATTGTTTTCAAAGTACGGACCAAATATCTCCCTTGCCCGCTCCATATTTCTCCCCAAAGCAATCACTTTACATTTATCACCATATGTTTCATTCCGGTACATTAAAACATCAATTAATGCATGTCCCACCATGCCTGTTGCACCTGCAATCAATATATTTTTCTTTTTTAATTTTTCCCAGTTCAAATGGGAATCTGCTACTTTCTTTATATCATTATAATAAATTGCATTTTCTACCAGCATTGTCATTTCAACCAATCATCCTTTTCTGTTCTTAAATACCCCTTAAATAATTCAAAATCATCACGCGTGGTTATTTTTATATTCTTGTCGGATCCCGCTGCAAAGTACAGCCGTTCTCCCAAATCAACCATCATCGTATTGGTATAAGATGATTTTGATATTCCAATCCTTTCTGCAAAAGCTTTATCATACGCCCATGCCAATTTACCAAATCGATATGCCTGAGGTGTTGAAACACGCCTTAATGTATCACGAGGTATATATTGAGAAGTTGTATTTTCATCCGTCATCACAAAAATCTGCTCATTATATGGTAGCGATGAAACCGCATTTCCATATATTTGACACTTTCGAATCACGTCTGACAATACGCTGGCATCTACCAAAGGACGAATTCCATCATGTATAATCACATTGTCTTCGTCACCACAAATACCTTTCAAGTGATTTACACCATTTCGAATAGATTCCTGAGACGTTTCTCCACCATCAACTACCCATTTTAATTTGCTAATTTTAAATTGTTTTGCATATGCCCAAAGCATACTGCTCCAGCCTTCTAAACAAACTACCTCTATAACATCTATCTCCGGATGACGTTCAAACTCCTGTAAGGTATATATAATTACGGGTTTATCATATACATTAATAAACTGTTTTGGAATGTCCTGGTTCATTCTCTGTCCCGAACCTCCTGCAATTATCAGTGCCACATTCATTTTAGCCATTCTTCCTTTCTGCTCATTGCCGGAAATGTATGCAAAATTTTCGCATCTATCTCCTGTTTTGCAATATAATACGGAAATCCCAAAGTCTTTACCTGCTGCAACGCAGGAGTTAAAGTTCTTTGTGCCACTATCACCAGCATTTCCTCTTTTCTTTTTTCTGCTTCTTCCATAGAAATACATGGAATACCGTCAATTTCTTTTCCCCATTTTTCAATATTGTTATCTATGAAGTATTTCGGTTTTATCATTCGGCTTTCAAGTTCATACTTCACTCTTATTCCATATTGTCCCGCGCCAAATATAGCTATATCTTTTTTCGAATTTCCTGAAATGCCTGCAAGATACGCATTTAGCTGCTGAATAGATACTTGTTCTTCCTTACAATCATGTTGCGGAGTATTTTCGAGTATTTCAATAATTTTTTTCAGTTCCTCGCTTTGTCCATAGCTTTTTACAAACCCTGCCATTCGGCAAAGAAAGGCGGCAGCATCGCCAAATACACGTTCCATTTCTTTATAATCAAAGCACTGAACCAATTTCAAATATGCAGCCCCTGTTTCCCTTGCATAACAACTGATTGTATTAGATCCTGCCTCTTCATGCTCTCTGACTTTATGCAATACTTCCGGAATAAATAGCGATTTCTGATTTCTAAAAATTCGAAACCACATATCTATATCCTGTACAGTATATATTTTTTCATCAAACTTTCCAACACGTTCAAAATGACTTCTATGAATCAGTGCACTACATGCATGCAGCTGCAACTGCAATACCGAAAACACCGAATTTGTAATTTCATCTATACTATAATATTTACTATAATTAGTAGGAGTCAATGTTTGAGTACCCATATGATAAAATTCATATTCCGCCTGCACCAGTATAGTCCTGTCTCCTGATGCTAACACTGCCTCTACTTCTTTTCTAATTTTCTCAGGATAATAAATATCATCATGGGAAAGCCATGAAAAATATTCCCCTTCCATCATATTTATTCCGAAATTTAAAGCAGAAGCTACTCCACCATTTTCTTTACTGTAATATTTAATTTTATTTCCATACGACTTTGCTATTCTCTCTGTAGCACCATTATCATTTGAACCATCATTAATCACTATAATTTCACAATTATCATATGTCTGATTCAACGCACTATCAATGGCTTCTGCTAAATAATTTGAACCATTGTAGACAGGAATAATAATGGATACTAATGGCATATCCTTTTCCCTCATACTGTTTCCTCTTTACTATTTTGAATCATTGGCGATAACCCAAGAATCTACTTTTAGATTTTTCATAGATATTTATTATTTTAGTTAATACATTTCATAACCTCCCTGTTATATCTTTACGCTTCCCTGCTTATATAATTCAATATTCTCTCATAATCATCAAAATAATCTATTTCTGACCAAAACAAGTGTTTCACATCAATCGTATTGATAGGATGTTCTCCAGAATCTGCAAAAGAGTACAATACATTCTCCCACCAATACATGTACATTCTCTTATCAATTAATTCTTCTAATCTTTCCTTAAACTTTCCAATAAAACTCTCTCTCACCTTTGCTATTCCAACATACTCACAACTTCGCTGCTCAATAGGCAAATCTTTTCCATACTTCTGTATTATACCACTATCTGTTGTAGAAAAAAAGTAATCTCCACTTTTTCTTCTAGTAACATCAATAGACATTACATTATCTCTTTCATCTTCCAAAATGTCTTTCAAAATTTCTTCTGATACAAATACATCTGCATTCATAAATAGCGTATCCCCTACTAGCTCATCTTTTGCAAACCATAAACTTGCAATACTATTAGTAATTTCGTAAAAGGGATTATAATAATATTTTACATCTAATCCAGCCAAAGCCTCATATATTTTCTCCCGTCCATACCCTACTATAACAACCGGCTCTAACCCATATTGAATAAGATGTTCTACTGTCATTCGAATCAATGGCTTTCCGTTAATCGGCAATGTGGATTTTGGTATATTCTTTATCATTCTTGATATTCTATTTCCTTTTCCTGCTGCCATAATGACTGCTTTCATAATTGCTCCCCCCTATCTTTTATATACTTTACACTTCTATATCTGAAAAACATACAGTATATATCGTAAATTTTGGGAAATATATTAGGTTCTTTCATCCAATTTAACTTATTCTTTATCAAAACTTGAGCATTCAAATTGCTCTTATCTGGTCTGTAAACTTAAATATTCTTTTTCCATTCTGCAGCATGTTTTTTAAGCGATTCACAATCAAATTTTTCTTTTTATACATCTTTCATGTCCATTTTAGCAACTATAGATTCCTTAAATTGTTATCGTTGAACACATCGTCTTCTATAATATATCATCTTAAAACCTTTTCACTTTCAACAATTCCCTAAAAATTTTTTGGGATAATTCAGCCTTATCCTGCAAAATATATGAATTTTCTGCTATATTCGGAAAATGTTCAAATATTGTATCACCAATCATTTGTATCATTTCCTCATCATACCACTCTTTTCCCTGTTCCGAAAGCATTTCACTAACCGGAACATAAAAAGCTTTTACATAGTAAAGGAGCTCAAACTCTTTTTCAAAACCTACTAATTTTTTCTCACTAACCAGACGTTGATATGCAACCTCCTGAGCTTTAAAATGATCACATAAATACTCATAATGCCTCGGACTATGCATGATTCCTTCTAAATTGTGACGGTAAAGATATAGACCTTCTGCTATCATCACAACCGTATTTGCAGTCATCATACATATTTGATGAAATGCAATATCCTCCATAAAAATATGTTCTGGAAAAAGAATTTGGTTTTCCAGCAGAAATTCTGTTTTATATAATTTTGCCCATGGTGCATTATAAGAGCCCCATTTAAGAATATAACGCCGAAGTTCCTCGTTTTCTAATAAATTAAAGTAACAATCTTCTTTTTCAAAACTTCGAATTCCCCCATCATCAGAAAATATAGTATAGCCACATTCTGCAATTTCACAATTATAAAATTCTGCCTTTTCAACTAAAGATTGTATCATATTCTCCTTCAATTTATCATCGGCATCCACAAACATAACATATTTACCAGACATATATTGCATTCCAATATTTCTACCTGCCCCCTGTCCCACGTTCTCCTCCAATTCAATCACCAGTATTTGTTCCGTAAAACGAGACTCGTATTCTTTTATAATATTGGACGTTCCATCTGTTGAAGCATCATTAATAAGTATAATTTCCATCTGCGTCATTGGAAATGTCTGGTTTATTACACTATCCAAACATTCCCTTAAATATTTCTCAACATTATAACAAGGAATAATAATTGAAATCTTAACATCTATATCTTGAATTTCCTTGGTAGAACCTGCTTTTACTACCATTTCATAATGTGAAACACATTCTTGCAGTTTCATTTTTAAATCTGTTAAAGCATTTTTAGCATCATATTTTTCAACCGAATTTCGGCACGCTGCCGCCTCAATTTTAGGAAGTATCCCTTCACCCACTGCTCCTAAAATCTTTGCCAAAGCATTATAATCATTAAATGGAAAAAAGTAACCATTTACGCCCGGATTAATTAGTTCTGTCATACCACTAACAGGTGTAGAGATTACGGGAATTCCATTTGCCTGTGCTTCAATAGCTGCTAATGGGAAGCCTTCATACTCAGAAGCTATAATTAGAGCATCTGCATTTTTGGTGTAAAGCCATGGTCTTTCTTTCCAACCATACCATATTATATCACCAAATACTCCCTGCTCTTTCGCCAACTGATGCAGCTTATTTAAATATGCGGCTTCACCAGTACCTATGATATGTAGTTTCCAGGAATTCTTTACCTTGGCTAGTGCTTGAATAATAATTTCCAACCGTTTTTCTTCTGAAATTCTTCCCACAAAAAAGCACTGTTTTTTATGTGTATTTGCCCCTGCATTGCCAAGGCACTTAAATCCTGACATATCTAACGGATTATTTACCCTATATACCAGACTATCCTTACAGTTTTGAAGGATTCCTTGATAAATCAACTCACTAATTGCAAAATGGGCATCTGCAAATTCCAAGCTATCATACCCACCATATCCCGCTGCTGCATATCGTTCCACCGGTGCATGTAGCCATGAAATGGTCTTGAATTCTGTTTTTGAAAGAAATGCTGCCTGCTTTGCAACATAACACATATATGGCCATGCAGTAGCAAGAACTACATCTGGTGCACCATTTTCATCAATAAATTTCGAATATACTCTGGCAAATTCTTGCAAATCATGACCATTTCGTCCTTGTAGCAATGGAAAAAATGGAATTTCTTTAGAAAGCCATTCTACACCTTCCCACACAAGTTGTACCACTCTGATTTCCCAACCATTATTCTTTAAATACCGAGCAACACTATTAATAATATTTTCTACACCGCCTCGTTCTGCCACTGCAATCAAAATATCTACTTTCATTTTCTCTCCTTTTTCTCACTACTTATTATCACCCAAAACTGCTCCTGTAGATTTTCCTCCACAAACTGCTACACTAATTTCTTCTCTAAATCGTTCGATATCTATAAATTTTTCACATATCCCCCTTATATCTGATAAGTCTATTATGTTCAACTCCCCTTCGCGCTCCGGCTTCTCTTTTATTCCATGCAATTCTCTAAAAAGTACTTCGTAAATCGTTCCGCTCCATTGCGGTTCAAATGTTCCCCAGCATAGTAATACTCTTGATGAGTTGATATTTCTTCCAAGCTTTTTAAATCAAATATTTCAAACGAATACTTCTCCTGCATTTGTTCTAAATATTCCATATATTCTGTTCTTGAAACTTTATCATATGGCTCCATTTTCTTTTCCACATAAGCAGTCCTTGGCATAAGAACAATTTTAATTCTCATATTTGGATTTAATTCTTTTAACAAAATTAATATCCTTTCAAATGCTTCCTTGTTTTCTTTTTGGGTCTCATTAAATAGTTTCTTTACTACACTGGTTCCTATTTCGTATGCTTCCAGTTCTTGTTCTGTTACAACTTTTGTAATATTTTTCACTTTAAAATCATCATCTAATTGCTCATGTAAAAAATTTCTTAATATTTGAGGAAATAGAAGTTTAAAATTCTCTTGCTCCTGTAGTGTAATTCCATTATTATTCTGGGTTTCTATAATTTGTCTTAATTGTGCAAAACTGTAATTAAAATTTTTATTATCATCAAAGTGATGTCCGTCCCACAAATAACCATCCCAATTTACATAATAGTTTACCGCATTTTTCCCAAGAGAAGTATCCACGTTAAAATAGGAATAATCATACATATCAAAAATAACATATTCCAAGTCTTTCAGATTATTCTTATGGTGTTCTCTAACCCACTCCAGAGATTTCCAATTATCATAAATATCTTGTCCACCGGTTGCAATGTTACAAACACTTTCTGGAAACATAGAGGATACCAGCCCGGTTTCTGCGTGTGATAATCCCATAATTATTCCCTTAATATAATGATATTTCGGATTCTTCATAAGTTTTTGTATTTTAGGACCTGTAAACATTCCGTAATATATCTTGTAAAAATCAACAATTCTTTTCAACTCAATCTGACAGTTTTGAACCAGTAACTCAGTCACCAATGATACCATCTCTTTTCGCATTTCTAACACGACATAATCTGCTCCAAAGTTCTTGATCTCTTCCAAAGTGCTGTTAGCATCCCCTAATATTTCCTCCACTGAAATCTCGCCTAAAGTACCGTGTATTTCCATCATACTTTTTTACTTGATGACTTATCTGTCGATTTTCATATATTAATAGTACTTTTAACATACTTTCTCCTACTTATTTTCTTTTATTTCTACACACCAAACGCCTGTTGTACTATAGAATAATCTTTATTATCTATATCATTCAACGTCAATACAATATCTGTATTTTGCATATCCGACTGCCAGTCCTGCTCATTCTCTATCACTACAATGGAAATTGTGTTTCTTCCTTGCTTCTTTGGCAATTCACCACTATCTTGATTTATTTTTTGTGTCATATCGACAATATCAAATTCATAACACTGAAAAATATTCCTGTTAAAATCTGTCCATAATTTCATAATTTCTTTTTTTACTTCTGCACTCAAAGAAGCATCTTTCACATTCCTATATTCGTTTAAAATGTAAGATAACATATGCTCAAAACCATTTTCATAAATTAACTGTTTATAATTTTCTCTTACAATGTTCAGCCATGCCAGAATAACTTCATCCTCTTGCATTCCTTCTTTTAGCTGAACTTCATACTGAAGTAATTCTAATGCAATTGCTTTTGGAACAATTTGTGCTGCCGTTGGTACGATAGGCGAACCAGCCACTAAGCCATCACAGTAATTACAAGTAGAAATATATTCTAAACCATAAAATTTTTCTATCTTGTCAGCTAGTTCCTCTACTGTTGTATTTCGAACATCCACATATTCTTCCGGTTTTGGATTCGGATAACATTCTAATTCATCCGCTGCCAAAGAACGTGCACAATAATAAATTCTTCCTCGATGCGCCAATGTGACACTTGCATTCATTCCACATTCTCGCCAAACTTTTTTCAGTTCTGCTTCATCACAGTTTCTACATTTTTCGTCTCCGATATTTCTCCATACCATACCTTCTAAATCTTCTAATGGAATTTCCTGCTCCTTTATTTTTTGAATCAGCTCGGCTCTCTTTGGTGCCACATCCACTTCATAACCACTCACACGCATGATAACCTTGTTGTCTTTTATGGTCTGTATTAATTTTTCTGAAGGAATCATCGTTCCATTTGTCGTAATTATTATTTTTCCTATTTTAGGAGATTTCGCACAATAATCTATAATCTCTTCCATGTGTGGGTATAAAAAAACTTCTCCACCAATAAGTAATATCTCCTGAATAAAATTTACCACGCTTAAAACTTTGTTCATGTCCTCAATTAGCAGATTATAGTCGTAATGACAATTTTTCTGTTTAGGTATCAAATCTGCACAGTCTTTACAATTCAAATTGCAATAACTTGTCAAACGAAGTCCTAAATGTTTCATTACCAGCTTCTTTTCACATACTTTCTCTTCTTTTTCACTTAATTGCTGTTTTAACCATGCTACCTGATACATCAATTCTTCTACTTTATATTTATTTATTAGATTTTCATACCACTGGTCATGATCTACTCCTGTAAAATTCCAGAACGCTTTTCTTGTGATATGATAATATGTTTCCATTGAATTTCTAAATTTTGGATTATTATAATGCTTAAAATAATAATATATTGCCGGATCCGGCATTGAACTTTTTAATAATACCCCAAATTTTTCACACTCTATGCAAAAACCTTCTCTATCCGGTGACAGCATCAATTCATTCACAAATGCTTTGAGGAAAAATTCATCTTCCATATTTTCCATCATATCAAGCAATATGTATTTTCTTTCTATTTTACCTCGAACAATAGTTTCTTTTGTAGGTGCACTGATATTTTTATTATTTCCTTCATCGTGCACACGGTACTTTATCAATTTTTCCGGATAAATGTATAAATTACTAACCTGAACCATTCTCAACCAATATTCATAATCTTGTATCTGTCTATATTGAAATCTGAAAATTCCCACCTTGTCATAAACCGATTTTCTAATACACATAGACGGTGCACAGATACAATTCCCTTGCAAAAATAACTGTCTAAACCATTCCTCTTTCGTCTTATTTTCTGCCTTAAATTCGTCATAACGTTCTGAATTTTCAATAATATTATCTTTTTCATCAATTATCTTCGGCTGACAAAAACAACATCCATAATCGCTATTGTTCTCTAAAAATTCAACATATTTTTCCAATAATGTTTCATCCCACATATCATCTGAAGCAATTGTAGCAATATAGTCCCCTTGTGCCAATTCCAGTCCGTATTCATAGGCCCCAAAGGCCGAATTTTGTTCAAATCTAATGAATTTAATTCTACAATCATCATATTGCTTAATAAGCTCCGGAGAATCATCTGTGGAACCATCATCTGCAATGATAAATTCAAAATTTTTATACGTTTGAGCCAACACACTTTCTATTGCTCTTCCCACAAATTCTCTGTGATTATAACTTGGCATAACTACCGATACTAATGGCTGTTTCATTTATATTTCCTCCCCCAGTTTTTCTTTATTCAACGTTTATTTTTTCTACTACTTTTACACTCACTTGTAAATTATGTCTATAGATTTTATATTTCGCATCACTCTTATTTCTGCCCTGATTGTATCCATTTGCCAGACCGATGGCATCAAAAACAGGAATGACTTCCACTTGAATTCCTGCCTGAACATTTAATCTTCTTATATACTTTTTAGACTCATCCTTATCTTATTCTCCATATTTATTAAGTATTTCGACTATCTTCTCAATTTCCTCCTCTGTCATTCCAGGATACAGCGGTATACTGATTTCTTCCCGACAAATTCTCCTTGTATTTGGTATCTCTACAGACAAATGTTTATACTCGTTATAAGCTTCTTGTTCCGAAATCGGAATCGGGTAATGTACATTCGTTCCAATTCCATTTTCCTGCAAATACTTCTGCAAATCATCTCTATCCTTACATAAAATCGGATATATATGAAATACATTTCGTTCTTCCAAAAGAGAATCCTCACAAGGCAGAATCAGTCTAGGGTTTTTGATTCTTTCATTATAAAATTTCGCAATGCGGATTCTCTCTTGATTCCACTGTTCTAAATATTTTAATTTAACACTTAAAAATCCTGCCTGCAATTCATCCAGTCTGGAGTTGCACCCTTTATAACGGTGGCAGTATTTTTTCTTGGAGCCATAATTACTAATTGCCCTCATTTTATCTGCCAATTCCTTATCGTTTGTTACAATAGCTCCCCCGTCACCTAATGCACCTAAATTTTTCCCCGGATAAAAGCTGAATCCTGCTGCATCTCCAAGATTTCCTGTTCTTTTTCCTTGGAATTTTGCTCCATGTGCCTGCGCCGCATCTTCAATTACTTTCAAATTATGCTTTGCAGCAATTTCATTGATTTTATTCATCTCTACAGTTCTTCCATAAATATGAACTGCCATAATTGCTTTCGTTTTTGCTGTAATCTTTTTCTCAATTAAAGAAGTATCTAGCGTATAAGTATCTTCTTTCGCATCTACAAAAACCGGAGTTGCACCCACATAAGTAATTGCCAATACGCTGGCAATAAATGTATTAGCAGATACAATGACTTCGTCACCCTCACCAATACCATATGCCTGCATAATAATTCGTAACGCATCCAATCCGTTACCAACTCCGATACAGTATTTTGCACCACAATATTCCGCGAATTCCTGCTCAAACCTTTCCACATAACCGCCCATGATATACCAACTGTTATCCATCACTTTTTTATACACTTCATCCAATTCTTCTCTTATTGACTCATGGATTGCCTTTAAATTTAAATATGGTATCATTTCTTTTCCCCTCCCTCATTTAATGCCTTTGCTATACGAATACTTCCACATATCATTTATTAGAATTAATATTTCTATATTTTTATATTTCTGTTCCAATTCCTATAATTGTGAAATGTCCTCATGAAATGCACCACAATTAATTTTTATTTCATAGTTTGTAATACCTTCTGTCTTAACAATTCCTGCAAGAAAGCGATTGTCACACCATAATTATCGGCACCTCCCGAAAGAAACACTATCCTTTTCAAAATAAATTTATTCCTTTTTCTTTTTGATTGCTGTATTCTTTTCTTTGAGGAGCATAACTTGTACCTAACAACAATTTTGTATTGTTCAAATACCCTTCCAGTGATGCAACTACTCCGATAGGATTTGTTTTTCCATTTCTTTATACCATGTTTCATAATCACTTTCTTCCCATGGCATTCCACGTTTAAATGTATCTCTCCATGGATAGACCTTTTCACCTGTTGCAGAATTTTTTATTTTGGAAATATCGCAAATTACTTTTGCCGGATTTCCTGCAACCACAGTGTTTTTTCCTACATTTTTTGTAACTATTGCCCCTGCTGCAACTAAAGTATCTTCTTCCACAACAATTCCCGGAAGTATTATACTTCCAGTTGCAATAACAGAAAATGGCTTTAATTTAACACCCTTCATTTCATTTGAGGGTGGTGTCGGGTCATTGGTTAAAACAACATACGGAAATATCCATACAAAATCTCCAATTTCTGATTTCTGCCCAATATGCACATTGCTGTGAAGCCTTGTATAACTTCCAATAATACAATACCCCTGTATATCTGCCAAAGTTCCTATACTGACATGAGAACCTACCTTGGTATTTTCTCGTATCGTGGCTCTATGACCTGTCTCAAAATGGTCACCAAATTCACAATCTCCATAAATAATAGTTCCACTTCGTATAATTGAATTTTCTCCAATCACAAGCGGATGAGCTTCCATTTTTTTCCCCTGATAATAATCCATCTGGTATTCGCCTAGTATACAGTTTACACCAACATAAGTCCCCTTTTTTATTGTTACATTATTTCTTATTATGGCATAACTATCAATACACACATTATCTTCTAAAACCACATTCTCACCAATTATTACGCCTGTTCCAATTTTAACGTTTTTTCCTTTTTTACACCCCATCATTCCATCTCCCTATCTTTTAATAATTCCATACACCAAACCTCGTATGAATGCTCTTTACAAATCAAATCAGAGGTTTTTTCTTCAGTTTTCGTGCTTTCTTCTTCGTGGTGCAGATAATAATTCACCTTATCCAGTGTTTCTCTTATGTTTGTAATGGATTTGTCATACACCTTAATACTTGGACTGTCATACATCCATGCCAGATAACGGAAGTAAATTTTTTCACACACCATTGAAATGATTAGGAAACAACATGAACTCCGGACAACCTACAGTCATTTTACTTTTAAGTTTCTTTTACAAACTTTAAAAACTCGTCATAATCTCTTATATAATCCGCCTCCACATAATGCTCTGATGCCAACACCATCAAAACTGCATCCGATGAAAAATTATACATTTCTCTCCACATATTGTTTGGCACATATAAACCCTCATAAGGCTTTTCTAAGGACACTATCTTTTTCTGTTTTCCATTATCCAGCAACACATCACAAGAACCGTGAATGCATATCAGAATCTGCTCCAAATTCTTATGGGCATGAAATCCTCTATGTACTCCTCCTTTTGTATCATACATATAATAAACCCTTTTGATTTCAAAAGGAATATCGTCAAATTCTTCCAAGGCAACCAGCATTCCCCGGTCATCTCCATGTTGCTGAAATGCATATTTTATAATCTGCATAACTTTTCTCCTAACTACTCAATTCTATTTTCTACTAAATTTCTAAAATTGTTGACTTTCTTCCATTTTTTTTACAATTTTCACAAACTCTGCTTCGCTATCCATTAATCTTGCCGCACGTTCCTTAGCTTTATCACTCATCAAATCATAAAACGCTTTATCTCTTACATATCTTAAAACTTTCTGATACATTTCATCATAGTCCTTCACTAGAAAATCTTCACCTGCTCCAACTGCTCCATCTCCATAATTCATCGTCACTACAGGCAGTCCTTTATATAAAGCTTCTGCAACAGAAGTTCCCCCTCCCATCCTCTTCGGATTTATATATAAATCCAAACATTCATTTACTGCCAATACATCTTCCTGATGTCCTAAATTTACACCATATTGTTTAAATATTTCATTTTTATTTGCAATCTTATCATATTTAGTAAATAAACCAACAAATGCAATATATATTCCATTTTCCATAAGTTTCAAAAGCATTTGCAAACAACCTTCATCAATATCCCAATCCAAACGGTCACCAATAATTACTGCAACAAATCCTTCTTTGGGAACCCCTAATTCTTCACGTGTATATTTATGTGTCTGTTCCTTAAAAGCTGATGTGAATAAACTCTCTATCATATGTTCTTTAGAATAATTATGTTTGTGCATCCATTTTTGTTCTTTATCTGATATTTTTCTTCCAATTGCTTGGAATTGCCCTCTTGTCATTGTTTTATCTGATGGTGCAAGAGAAATTGCTATGGTTGGAATCACATTACTACATATATCACTGACAATACTATTTCCACCAATCGTTAATATAAAGTAAGGTTTCTCCGTTTTTATAACTTCTAATATTTCACGTATTATTGGCACTGATGGCATATTTTCAGGACATTGATAAAATGCATATTTTCTCCCCTTATACTCTAGCCATTCTTCATTACATAACTCTGTTAAGTAATTAGCTGTACCTCTTCCAAAAAATCTAACGTTTCCATTTCTGCTCATACATTCAGCTGTATTAATAATATAAACGTTCTTTTTTAATACTTCATCTAAAATACGGCATCGATCAAGTAATGTTTTTGTAGGTCCATGGTTCATACCTAAAATCTGACTTGTAAGAACAAGTACAAAATCCGAATTTCTTTCCTCTTTAGGTATTAATGCATACTCAGCCTGAACTTGGATATAATATTCTTGATAAACTTTACTATATAAATCATCTAGTATATCTTCCACTTCATCACTTACTACTTCTTGATTAATGAAATTAAATCTTACAAATTGATGGTATAAAAAAAGTTTTGTTTCTTTTGTTATCTTAATATCTTTAATACAATAATCTATCATCAAACAATATAGTGTTTGGTTCTTCGTTGCATATAACAGAAATGACATGATAAAATAGTAATTTTCACCTAATTTCCCTTCTTGCAATACCTCTAGACATTCTTTCACTAAATATTCGGCATTCTTTCTCCTATATTCTTGATTTTGTGCCATATACAAATTAAATATTGCATCAAGTTCTTCAATACTCCACTTTTCTTGATTTTTTGCATACTCATTTATCATCAGCACAAGTGTTTCAAGAATAGTTTGCTCATTCCAAAAATCCTCCATAACCTTTATCTCCTCATACAATTTGTCTAGCCGGCACTCCAACTACTGTCACATCACTTTCTACATCCTTCACCACTACAGCTCCAGCGCCAACTATTATTCTCTCTCCAATCCTAATCCCTTGTATTACCATAGCCCCCATACCTATCTCACTTTCTTTTCCGATGGTTACATTCCCCGCGAGTCCTGCCTTAGGACTTAAGGTTACAAAATCTCCCAATACACTCTCATGGCAAACACTTGCATCTATATTCAAAAAAACAAAATCTCCCAATACTGCTCCTGTAGAAACCATGGCTCCCCTGGAAATAATACAACCTTCTCCCATAGCTGCATCTTCTGCAACAGCTGTATGCGAAAGTATAATATTAGGGAACTTAAGCATCTGATTTTTCCTCAATTTGATTGCGATTTTTTTCCTTAAATAAGGTTCTCCCACACAAACCGCTACATTCATTTCTTCTGTAGCATTCAAAAGCACCTCATCCCTCCCAAGATAAGGACATTTCTTTAAAATACGCTTTACATTCTCGTCATTTTCATCAAAATATTCATCAACAAATCCTAATACATTCCAAGTAGGAACTTCTTTATTCAGTTCTTCAATTTGAAAGAGCAGTTCGCGCATGCAGCCACCGCTTCCTACCAATATTAAATCCCGCATATTTTTTCTCTTTCTTTCATATACATTTCAGCAATTTTGAAATCCATCAAATCATCCACATCTATAGATCGTTCCTTAGGCATAATATATGCATAACTTTTCTCACCATATATTTCCTGCCTATTTATAATAATTTGGCTATCCATCATATAAATAGCCCCATTGATTCTATAATATGTATCTAGTTTCTGCCTCTGCACATTTGTTGCCTTACTCAAAAATCCATCCATACTCAAATTTTTTGATAATGTATTACTCCACAAAGGCGAATGTTCCATTTCACATACTCCTACCACTGCTGTTGCTGATTTTAAGAAATACAATTTAGACGCATTTGTAATATCTTCTGCTATTCTAAGTGGTGAAGTAGGCTGCAATAATGTAACTACATCAAATTGTTTCCCCAGTTTCTTATATTCTTCTAATACAAACCGAACTGCATCCCATGTAGTAGCTGTATCACTAGAAAGTTCCTCTCTTCTCAAGAAAGGTACATCTGCACCATATTCTCTGGCAATTTCTGCATAATGCTCACTGTCTGTGGATACATGTACCACGTCAATTTTTCCGGACTTTTTTGCTGCTTCTATAGAATATGCCAGCATTGGTTTTCCACACAATTCTCTAATATTTTTATCCGGAAGCCCCTTAGAACCGCTTCTTGCTGGGATAATTGCTATATTTTTCATACTACACCTCAAATTCTACATCATAAAATTTCTTTTGTAATTTAATATTATCTTTTCTGAGAAATTCTCTAATTACAGCTACAATTTTTTCTGATGTATTTCCATCTCCATAAGGATTTCTCACAAATTGTGCTATTCTTTTTGCTTCTTCTGATGCTGCATTACAAAATGCCTTTGAAATCTCTTCATAACTTTCACCACAGTTAATCACACTTTCTGCCTGTATTCTCCCCTTTTGTCGTTCACCAATATTTATTGTTGGAACTTTTAAAGAAGGGACTTCAATAATACCACTGGAAGAGTTCCCTGCTACAAAATCAGCATATTTTACTGCACTTAAATACCGCTTCATCCCCAAAGAACTTACCACCAAAACATTTTCATTTTCTTCTGCAAATTTTTCTAACATTTCATTAATGATTTCTCCACCATTATCTGCATTTGCCTTTGTAATAATATACTGGTATTCCTTATGCTCTTTTACCACTCTCAAGAAATTTTGAAGTTGCTGTTCCACACTACTCTCAGACAATGTAACTGGATGATATGTTGCCACAATATATGGCTTTTCTAATGAAAATCCAATACTTTCTGATAATTCCTTCTTTGACAACAAGCTTGTTTTCAGAATATTTTCAATTCCTGTAGCTCCTACTCTGAAAACCCGCTCTGGTTCCTCACCTAACTGGATTACCCTTTTACGATATTCTTCTGTACTGGTAAAATGAAGATAACTTAACTTAGTAATCGCATGGCGTATAGATTCATCCATTGCACCTTCTGTAATTTCTCCACCATGTAAATGAGCAATGGGAATCTTATTTAGCATAGCGGCTGTGCAAATGCCCATCAACTCATATCTGTCCCCTAAAACTATTAACAAATCCAGTCTATTCCTTGCAAAATACGCTCCAAATCTACCCATAGCAGTAGCAGTAATTTCTGACATAGACTGGCTTTCTTCATTCATAATGGAAATTTTCTCATCTATTTCTACTCCATCAGCCTGGATTTCTCTGATAGTTTCACCAAATTTTTTCACCAAATGAGTTCCTGTAACAATTACTTTGGTTTCAATTTCATCGCTATATTTTCTTAATTCTTTTATCACAGGACTTAACAGTCCATATTCTGCTCTGGTGGCAGTTACAATACCAATTACTTTTTTCATATATCTTCCCTGACATTCATAACTAAATATGCACTTATACTTCTATCTTTTCCTCTGCTTCAAAGTCTCTTTTTGCAGCTTTTCCAATTATTTCTTCCCATAACATAGGAGAGATTCCATCCCCAGGTCTCTTAACAGTAAGATTATTCTCTGTAAACACTTCACCCTTTTTTATGTTTTTCGATGCAACAATACTTTTTCTGGCTACTGCAATGTTTTTCTTTTCGGAACCGCTAGGCCTCTTTTCTCCATTTCCCAATGCCTTCTCTATATTTCTAATTGCCTTTACCATTTCCTGCAATTCTTTTGGCTCTAAGCTGGCTTTATGGTCCGGCCCCTCCATATTTTTGTCTAACGTAAAATGCTTTTCTATTACAACCGCTCCCCTTGCAACCGCTGCTATAGGCACTTCAATTCCCTGAGTATGGTCAGAATATCCCACCGACACTTGAAATACTTCTGCAAGGGTATCCATTGCCTTTAAATTCACATCCTCATAAGGTGTTGGATATTCTGTATTGCAATGTAACAATGAGATATTCTTTGTTCCATTTTTTTTAAGAACCTCTACTGCTTGCTCTATTTCTTCCATTTCACACATACCGGTAGACATAACCACATCGGTGCCAGTTCTTGCAATTTTAACCAAATATGGATAATTCGTAATTTCCCCAGATGGAATCTTAAAAAAGTCCATTCCTAAATTATTTAAAAATTCAATACTTTCTAAATCGAAAGGAGTAGACAAAAAACCTATCTCTTTTTCTTCACAATATGCTTTTAATTCTTCAAACTCTTTTTGAGATAGTTCCAACTTTTTCAGCATACTAAGCTGGGATTCCTTTTTCCCTGTATTCTGCTCCTGGTACTCCGCCATTTTCGCATTTATAGAAACCAATTTTTCCGAAACAAAGGTCTGAAATTTTATATAATCTACTCCTGCTGCTTTGGCCACATCTACCATCTGTTTTGCAGTTTCAAAACTACCATTATGATTTACGCCTGCTTCTGCAATAATTATCACTCTTTCCATAGTAATTCCTCTTTATTCTGCCTTAATATTTAACTTTGCTTCCATACGGCGCATTTCTTCAAACTCACCCATATCAAGGAAAGATTCTTCACTGATTGGATACATTCCAACCCGCTCATTTCTTCGTAAAAGTTCATCTGATAAATCCGTCATATGATAAAAGGTATCTGCTGGAATTAATTTCAAAGCTTCCGGATTTACTACATACATCCCTGTATTTACAAAGTAGGATAGTTTTGGTTTTTCTTCCATAGACAAAACTACTCCGTCTTCTTTTGCATTAATCACTCCATAGGGAACTACAATATTTTTCAATGCAGTTACTATGGTAAGCATATTACCTGATTCTACATGATACTTGTATATGTCTGTGTAATCAGCATCAATTAGAATATCGCAGTTTGTCACAAATACAGGCTTGTCAAATTCTTCCTCTATCAGCTGAATACTTCCGGCAGTTCCTAATGGCTTGTCTTCCTCCACATAATGAATCTGATAACTTGGAGTCAGATCATTAAAGTAAGAACGAATCATATTTTTACGATAATTTACTGTAATATAGTATGTATCCATTCCGAAACCACAAAAACGGTCAATAATTCTTTCCATAATTGGTATATCACCAATCGGAATCAATGGTTTTGGTAATATTTTTGTATATGGGCGAAGTCTGGTTCCTTTTCCACCCGCCATAATAATAACTGGAACATCTTCTAATTTATTATTGATACTTTTGCCCGCATGCTCCTGTTCTTCCAAAATGATATCCTTTAAAATACCTTTTGCATTTACAACAGGAATAGAATTCACCATATACTTTTCAATCAGTTCCTGTGCCATTCCTATGTCTTTTTGGTAAATTACTTTCGGAGCTTTATTCATAATAGAAAGAATATTTCCATTTAAATCGGCTGTTTTTATCAGCCATCTACGAATATCACCATCTGTAAGAGAGCCTAATAGCTTATACTTTTCATCTACAATATACACAATTCCTCTTGTGTTAATATCAATCTGCTGCATAGCATCTACAATTGTTGATTTTGCAGTAATTACAAATTTATTCATTTGTTCTCTATCCATATGTTCCCCTCCCTATTCATGAGTCCTTTATATGTTTTCTAGTTTTTCTACCACATAACCTATCTCTTCTTCTGTAATATTAGTGCTACATGGAATATTAATAATTCTTTCACTTTCCTTGACTGCCTGGGTAATTTGGTATGTCTTACATTCCCTATAAGGTTTCTGTTCATGTATTAACCCCCATATAGGTCTGGTTTGGATTCCATCTGCCTGCAGTTTTTCAATTATTATTTTCAAATCTTCTGCGGAAGTACTAGTCCTTACTTCTAACGCATAAAACCACTTATTGGAATGAATATTGTTTGAAAATCCTCTTAAGCAATATTTTTCCTGATGTGAAAGCAGTTTCCGATAAAGTTCATAATTTGCATTTTTCCTTTTTATAAATTCCGGAAGCATTTCCAATTGTGCCACACCAAGTGCCGCCTGCAAATTTGTCATACGATAATTATATCCAATCTCATTATGAACATAATATAATCCATCATCCTTCGCCTGAGTTGATAGATATTTTAGATGCTTTAACTCTTCTACATTCTTAGCAGTTAATGCACCACCTCCACCAGTTGTAATAATTTTGTTACCATTAAAGGAAAAGGCTCCAAAATCACCTATAGTTCCGGCATATTTTCCTTTATATTTTCCTTCTGTATAATATGTTCCTAATGCTTCTGTAGCATCTTCAATTACCTTAAAATGATATTTTTCAGAAAGCTCCATAATTGTTTCCAAATCTGCCATATTGCCGAAAACATGAACTACAACCAATGCTTTAATCACCTTACCATCTTCTTTTAATTTAAGTCTTTCTCCATCAAAGGAACACTTTTCTTCAATAAATGAGGTCAGCTTTTTGGTATCCATGCAAAAGCTTTCATCACAATCCATAAAAATCGGCTCTGCAAGCTGGTATTTCACCGGATTCACAGCAGCAATAAATGTTAATGTAGGTACAATAACATAATCTCCTGCTTCTACCCCTACTTCTACTAATGCCATATGTAAGGCTGAAGTACCACTTTGACATGCTACTGTCATTGGTACGTTTAAAAATTCTGCTAATTTTTCTTCCAACTCATTAATATAGGCACCTCCGGTAGATACCCATCCTTCCTTTACTGCCTGACTCACGTATTTTTCTTCGTTTCCTTCAAAATTTGGTACTGAAAGTGGTATGTTCATTATAATCCCCCTCTTTTCCTGAAACTTTACACGTTATATATATCAGTTTTATATGCATTTAAATTATCTCTCATCCAGTTAATGGTCTCCTCGATTCCCTGTGCAAATGTATACTTTGGTGACCAATCTGTCAAGGAACGAATCTTTGCATTTGCTCCTAACAAACGGTTTACTTCACTTTTTTCAGGACGTAATCTTTCTTCTTCACAAACAATTTTTGCTTTCGGATTAATTTGTGCAATAATTTCATTGGCTAAATCTCCAATGGAAATTTCCTGTTGGGTAGCAATATTAATTTCTTCTCCAATGGTTTTATCTGATTTAGAAATGGCAATAAAGCCCGCCGCAGTATCTTTTACATAATTAAAATCTCTCGTAGGTGTTAATGAACCAAGTTTTATTTCTTCTTTTCCTGCCAAAAGCTGCGAAATAATTGTTGGAATTACTGCCCTTGCAGACTGTCGTGGACCAAAGGTATTAAATGGTCTTACAATGGAAATTGGCATATTGAAGCTACGATAAAAACTTTCCGCCAGTCTGTCTGCTCCAATTTTTGTAGCGGAATACGGAGACTGTCCCTGATATGGATGCTTTTCATCAATAGGAACATACTGTGCTGTTCCATAAACTTCTGAAGTAGAGGTAATCATAATCCTCTCTGTTTCCAGTTCCCTTCCCGCCTGTAATACATTTAACGTTCCTTTGATATTGGTATCTACATAGGAATCTGGGGAATGATAGCTAAATGGTATTGCAATCAAGGCAGCCAAGTGAAATACCTGTTCCATCCCTTTCATAGCAGTACGTACACCATTTGGATCTCTGATATCTCCGGTAAATACTTCAATGGCATCTAATTTGTCTTTTGGAAGAGTATCTAACCACCCCCATGTATTAAAGGAGTTATAATACGCAAACGCCTTTACATCATACCCCTGTTCTACCAACATTTCTGTTAAATGGCTTCCAATAAAACCATCTGCTCCTGTAACTAAAACCTTTTTTCCCATCTTTTTATCTCCTATCCTTTCATTTCGAAATTTATACTGCAAAAGTCACAAATTCAGATACATTAAATCCATTTACAGCACCATTGTATCTCATATACAGCTTATAATCAGGATTCATTTCTCGCATCATTCTAGGTATTTGCCAAATATCATGATTGTTATGATAGGTACATATCGCAAGCTTAGGTCTATCACATTTAATATGATGTTTGGCTCCTTTTAGTGCTGCCTGCTCTGCTCCCTCGATATCCATTTTAATAAAAGTGATTTTTTCCTTGATATCAATATCCAGAGTTGTGATTTCTATCGCTTCTTCTCCTGCCTCTGCCACTTTATTCGCACTTGCATATTTGGAACGTTCAAGATACATCACGCCTTCCTGTTCGCCAATTCCCTTATTAACCAATGTTACGTTTTCATAAGGTGCCATATTTTGTTTCAATATTTCAAAGGTATCCTTTGATATTTCATAACAATATATCTGCTTGTAGCTTCCCATCCGATGTATAAAATCTTCTGCCGAATCGCCTGTGTAAGCTCCCAAATCTACAAACACCTCATTTTCATCACTTTTAATAATATCTAAATCATAATAGCTTTCATAATTATTTTCCCGCATTTTATTAATAAGACTTAGATCATACTTTACCCAAAACTGTAAAATACCATTTAATACAAACTTAGAGCGATAATCCTCCAATTCTTCATACAGCCATATAAAATCTTCTCTATGATTTTTCAATTCATTAATTCTATTATGAAACAAATCAAAAATACCTTCTTCTATATTAATAGCTCCCCAAAAATCCACATATCTGTTAAAATGTGCAACTCTCTGCTTATAGACTTCTTCCCCATATTTCTTTATGCCATTGAAATTCCGCTCCATATCTTTTAATATAATTTCATGCGGCATTAACTCTACATAATTCATCAAAGAATAAAATTCATAATCAATATAATTGGTTTTCTTTTCCATGAATTCTATTTTTTCATTTACTAATTCATACCACTTTGAAATTTCAAATAGTAATTCTTCTTTCGTTACAGAATTTTCCATGTACTTTTCAATCATTTCGCAAGTTGTATAATTGTCCAATACTTCATGTTCAAACATACTTTTATTTACTGCATTAATAGTTTCTTTTGTATCCAAAAAGATATCACTTTTGATTTCTTGCGATTGTGCCATAATTTCTTTGAGTCGTTTTACCATACTCATAATATCTTTTAACTGCTTTATATCTTCTCTCATAATTTCTCCCTGCCATTTTAAAATCAATTAACTATTCTAATCCTCTAATGCTTCTACATAAGCAACAATTTCTTCCCCTCTTTTTTCCCATGTATGATTTTCCAATGTATATTGCCTTGCTATACTTGTTTTTTCTTCCATATTCTCGTCCTGTAATATTTCACTTACTATTTGAGGCAGTCTTTCTATATTATTCATTGTAAAGAAAGATAAACTTTCACACATCGCTAATTCCTCTGCAATATAGGAATTATACGGTGTGATTACCGCTGCCTTTGCCATCAAACCAGTAAGAATTCTTTCATGCAATCCGGTTGATAATGTAGGAGCTAAATTAAGAACTATCTTCGATCTTTGCATATACTTAATTACCTCTTGTATGTCCATGTCCTCTTTCACCACCACTAAATTGTGTGGATATTCCCGAAGCAAGCTTTCCCAATACTTTCCTGCCACATGCACCTGATATCCAGCTTCCAATAAAACTCTTACTGATTCACTCTTACATTGATACCTTATATTATTGTCTACCAACTCCATTATAAATTTCAGTTCTCCAAAACCTTCTTTATCCAGTTCCATCCCAATCTCTTTCATATATTTCTCTATACATTCAAAGACTTCCATGTCTGGATTATCTTCTGCCATTTTATACACTGCATTATAAATAGTTCTTACCGTTTCTCCATATACTTTTATATGGGGCTCGATATCTATTCTTTTCCCACAAGTTCCCGGACAGAATATTTCTATATTTCTATCTTCAAAGCCTAGTAATTCGCAATCTCCTGCAAAACCACCATGAGGAAGAAAAAATTTATTTTCCAATTCACCTATATAATGATTTATATATTTTATATGTGTTTTGTCAATAACTCCAATATGAGCTACATCATTCTTTATCTGATTCAAACGCCAGAAATGGTGCTCAGGATGATCGAATATCCACCCTATGTACGGACATTTAACTTTCTCTAATATGCTGACTGTGGTGTTATTATTCTGTATCTTTATCTCAGATGCACATGCTTGCACAGAAAAAATAAAAGAATACGGTTTACTCATTTCTTTTTCTAATTCTATGTTAATTTGATTTCCATTTTTTTTTACCTCTTCTAATAGATCAAAAATTTGAATCTCATATCCCTTTTCTCCAAATCCTTGGCAAATTCTATCCGATGCCTCTCTTAAAACTCCATACTCAGAACTTCCTTTTATCACTAATACCGTATTTTTCCCTTCCATTCTGTTCCCTCCTTACATAACATCCACATATTCCTCAAGAAAAACCGCTCTTAACGCTAAATAATCTCTTTCAAATCTTTTATTCCACTTTTGTTCATGCAGACACCATACATTTTCCTGTTTTGCAACTACTACCTTGTAATTCTTCTTTTTGAACTCCATACACTGAGAAATGTCATAAAAATGAAACCCCTTCAATATATCCTCTCGCCAAGGAATATCATACTGGGTAACCATTAAAACACCATCAATTGCATCCACGACTTTATACGCTTCCTCAAACTCATTATTTAATGTATAACCTCGCTCCATTACGGTATCCTGATAAAGCTTCCTGTAATCTCCAGTGCCATCATTGTCCCACCAAATGCCACTTTTCGGCATAGGTGTCACTCCAGCCACTCCAATCATACCAATATCTTTGTTTTTAAAAATTTCTATTACTTCATAAATCATATATGGATTCACAAGCATTACATCCTGATGAAGATATACTTTATATTTTGCTTCTGTCATTTCCATACCTTTATTATAAGCTTCTGTAAGAGAAGAAGCTCCTCTAATTGGCACTACTTCGATTTTCATATTGGAAGGAATCTTCAAATGTCCTATATAATGTACAGCTTCCTGAAACATATCTTCCTGATTTATCGCCATAATAAAAGCGATACTTTCCACTTCTTCATATGCTGTACCTTCTTTTCCTTTTACATTTACAGGCACCTTGTCCTCAACCCGTGTGTAAAATTGTTGAAAGAAATCTCTATATTCCACCATGGAGTATTTTTCGAACACATATATCATGTATTTCCATATTCGTTCCTGAAAAAAACAAGAAGTAACTCCCATATAATAAAGAGCTACCATTGATATTTGATATTTTCGAATAAATTCTATAAATTCTTCATCATTCGAAACATTCATATCTATTCTTCTTACCATAAATTTCAGCTTATAATACCATGCTTCTAATTCCTCAAAATTCTTTCCCACAATATCCCATGGTCTGATTTCATAGTTAAGTTCCGTCTGGTAAATGCTAAGACATTGATACAAAACAGCATTGTCACTATCAATCCAATCTATCCCTTGCAAACGTTCCAATATATTACTGTAACAACATATTGCCTGCTGTATTTTTCCTGTTTGAACCCAGTCCATTAACTGTTCTTTTAATTCCTTATTCTTTTCAATTTCGTCTTTACTAATTCTTTTTTCCAAATCTAACATTACAGACTCTATCAATGTTTTTCTGCTTCCTACACTTTGATAAGCTGCTTCTGCATATGACGCGTATGCTATCAGAAACTTATTTTCTTTTTCACTTTTTTTTGCTAATTGCATGTACAATTCAAACTCTTCCATTTTCCCCTCCCACTACACTCTAATTATATCGACAATTTTCAGCTTTTCATAATCCTTTTCAACCTATTTCTAGGATTTCTATTAAAATGAAATTAATTTTGTTACCAGTATTGCCGATATAATTTATAATGTGTAATATTTTTATTACACTCTATCATATGGAGGGACATATTATGCTAAATACAATAAAAAAGGCAATTGAACAAGAAGATTATTACAAGGCCTATGAATTATTAGAAACTTACCTGCAAACCGGAATAATCTACACTGATTCCATTGCTATTTTAGAATCTTCCATTTATTTAGGCACACAAGAATACGCCAAAGCTCTCCGTTGTATTATGGACGGACTCAAAATAAATCCATTAAATTATGAATTGTATTTTTTACTTGGACAGATTTATGAAATAAATACTGAAAACGAAAAAGCTTATTTATGCTATGAAAACGCAGTTTACCACTGCAAAGAACATGAAGAAGACTTGATATATCTGAATTCATACTTTCAAGACTTTCAGACAAACACAAGCACGGTAGTTCCTAATGTTTCCATTATCATTTTAACGTTAAACAACCTGGAATATACAAAAAAATGTTTAGACTCTATTCGAAGATTTTGTTTTCCTTCTTGCGAAGTAATTGTGGTTGACAACGGTTCCACAGATGGGACCAGAGAATACCTAAAAATCCAAACAGATGTTAAATATCATTTCAACAATAAAAACCTTGGTTTTTCCGGAGGATGTAATGTAGGAATCCACATGGCAAATCCTAAAAATGATATTTTTCTACTGAATAACGATACTATTCTAACAGAAAACGCCCTTTTTACCCTGAGAATGGGATTGTATGAAAACGAAAAAAATGGTGCTGCCGGCGCAATTACTAATAATGCCGGAAATCACCAAATTATTAACGAAACATTCCAAACCTTGGATGAATACTTACATTACGGTTTTACCCATAATATCCCTTGTACAGATTCTCTGGAATTTCGTACCCTATTAATCGGATTCGCTCTATTAATCAGACGTTCCGCTTATGAGAAAACAGGTGATTTGGATGAACAATTTTTTCCAGGAAACTTTGAAGATAACGACTACTGCACACGCTTAATTATAAATGATTATAATTTAGTTTTATGTAAAAACAGCTTTATTTTTCATTTTGGCGGAAAAAGTTTTTCTCTACTAGAAAACAACAACGAGACTACATATTCTTCCAGTTACACAACAAATCAACAACGTTATATTGACAAATGGCATATACGACCATACTATTCTCAGACCCAGCGGCCGGAATTACTGAAGCAAATGGATTTAAAAGATAAGTTCCAAACCATCAATGTTTTGGATATCGGATGTGCCTGTGGTGCTACTTTACTGGAAATCAAAAACCGCTTTCCTAATGCGAACCTTTATGGAATTGAATTAGATTCCTATGCTGCTACCTTTGCTTCTCATATCGCAAAGGTGACCCAAGGAAATGTGGAAACCATGGAGCTTTCCTTTGATGTAAATTTTGATTACATTATTTTAGGAGATATTCTGGCGCATTTGGTGAACCCAGAAATACTTTTATCAAAATTAAAAAAGCACCTTTCTCCAAACGGTGCAATTATTACCAGTATTCCTAATATTTTGCATTACTCAGCCATGTTACAAATATTAAGTGGCAGCTTTGAATATTCCGATTTCGGAATTTTAGAGCGAACTCACCTTCGCTTTTTCACAAAATACAACAGTGTAAAGCTTCTGGAACAATGTGGATATCAGATTGTGGGATTTGACAAAGTAATAGAAGAACCAAATGAGAAACAGCTTGAGACCAAGCACTATATTGAACAGCTTGCTCAACTGCCTAATGCGGTAGATAAAGAACAATTTTTAGTTACTCAATATATTTTCAAAGCAAAAATCAAGTCCTAGTATATAAGTGAGGGATTCCCTCACTTATATACTATATTCCTGTAACAGTTGTTGGCAAACTTCTAAAATTCCACATTCTTTTGCATAGTTCACCAATACATTTCGTTTTGTTTCATATAAATTATATTTTTTTAGATCTTCCATATATTTTTTCATAATATAGCATGAACTTCCAACTGCATATATAGGATTAAAATCAATACTACCTCCCATAGTATACGCTTTTGTAAGCACTTCATCCACATATCCAATTTTATATTCCTTCGCAATCCTCAATGCTAATTCATAATCCTCGTAATTTCTCAAACTGGTTTCAAATCCTCCAACACATTTTAACACTTCACTTTTTACAAGCATCGTTGGAGTCCCAATAAAACTTTGTTCTAAAAGGAATGGGTATATATGTCCATTTTTTTGTTCCAAAGGAATTTCTTTCTTAGGCACATATGTTAAATTACCATCTCCAAAATCTCTGGAGTACATAGAATATATCATTCCATAATCCGAATCGCACATAATTTCCATCTGTTTATGAAGTTTATTTTCCACCCATTCATCATCACTGTCCTGAAAAGCAATATATTTCCCTTTCGCCATTCGTATTCCAACATTACGGGAAAAAGCTGCTCCTCTGTTTTTACTGCTTTTTTTATACTTTATTCGTTCGTCACCAATAGATTTTACAATCTCTTCCGTATTATCACTGGAATTATCATCAATAATTATTACTTCCAAATTTTCATAATTCTGACTTAATACACTTTCTACTGAACGCTTTATTACACCAGCTCGATTATAGGTGGGAATCACTACACTAACTAATTCCATACATCCATCTCCAATACATCATCAAACTCTTTTATGTTTTCACTTATTACATTCCATGTTTCTTGAAATATTTTCTTCATAAGCTTCAACATATTATTATCATTATCCTGAAGTCCTGCAAGTGCATTCTGCTCTTTCATCGTCCTATACATAATAAGGTCATTAAAGAATTTCATAATTTCTATTTTTTCTAATTCTTCACTCAATCCTAGTATGGATTCCATTTCTTTGTTATCTTTTTGTTCACATTTAGAAATCATATCCTGCAGAATCCCCTTGGATTTTATCATTTCCTCTCTAATTTCTACAAGTCCTTTGTATACGCACTTCTTACTTTCCCCTGTAAACAAATCTTCTGTCTCTTTTATTATCTTTGATACGTGGATATTTTCACAAGAATACCGCTCTATTACATCCACAAGTCCCATTTGACGAGTCCCTTGTATTTTTAATCCATATTTTTTTACATCCACAAAATCTATTTCCGGATGTTTCTTTATATTTTCTTCAAAAAATCTGGCAAACCTCATCCAATCCTGCCTGCTGTACACAGTTTCTCCGTTGATTCCCTCTGCCTGTATGTATTCTCCAAACGGATTTTCGCTCTGTACAAATTTGTTGTTATCTGCATATGCTCCATGTTCTCCAAAAGCCAAATCCTGGCCTACAAACACAATACGTTTTACTCCCATTTCTAATAAAACGGAAAACATAAACGTAGCGACCGAGCCATCTGAATGTACTACTCCCTCATGAATTCCTGCACTTTCCCTAAAGCCTGCATATAAACCTCCATTATTGCATATGATTTTTTCCCCCTTATGACACTCCATAAATTCTATAGAAGTTTCTGGCAATACAATTGCCGGGATATGTACATTTCCATTTTTCATTCTAGGTGTCACAGGTTTCACAGGGTCCAATGTACCTATAAAATCCGGTTCTATTCCATTGTCCATAAGAGTATCTAACACTCTTTCCACTGCAATAATAAGAAACTTTCCCTTCGCGCTTTTTAGCACCTGCAAATTTTCTTTTAAAGAAGGGCCTGCCGCAACCATAATAGCTGTCACATCTTTTGGTATATTGCTTTTTAGAGCTTCAAAGCTCTTACTTTTCAAAAAATATTTCATATTATGAAGTATATTTTTTACAGAAAATGCACTTAGATATAAAATGGTATTCTGCATTACTAAGGCTTCCTTTTTATACTCCTTGCATTTTTCGCAAAATTGTTTATATTCTTCCTCAAAAATCCCGGTATACTGTGGCAACGAAAGCATTTCCGTTTCCGAATCGTTTACTTTACCAAATCCATATTCCCATACCTTATACAATGCTTTTTCATTGATTCCGCTTACAATAAGACAAAACTTCGAATTGGTTAATATATCTGATATGTCGTAATTCTTCAAAACAAATTGAAAAATCTCCAAAGAAGGCTCAAACACAACCAGCATATTACCTTGTTGCATAAGCCTTAACAATTCCCGGACAAAAAGTCCGTTTCCCAAACCATACAGAATATTAATCTGTTCTATCGTTCCTAACGAAACACCTTGTGCCCAGCTTACGCTTTCCCGCAAAGGTGCATATAAACTATTCAGTCGGTACACCTGATTTTGTTTTTTTATGACCAAAATATCATTACCATCTTTTGCTTTTACACATTCTTTTACAAAGCTGTTTTCTTCGCCTTCCAAGCCCTGTATTCCTGCCCACAATGTAGAACTATTTTTCTTTAATGCAGTCATATTTTTGTCATAGATTAATTTCCTTTGTTTTTCGCCCGCTTTTTCTTCCATCCCCATAAGTATTTATAATACCTCCACATATTTGTCCTTTATTGCTTCTAAGTCTTTCACTGATGGTACCTGCTTCGTTTCTAACAGCTTTAATAATACATTTCCCATCGGATTAATAATTTCATTCAGATACTTATTTTTTCTATAATTCGGAAACTTTTCCAACACAGTTTCTCTCATTATCGGAAATACATCCGGAATATTATCAAACCTTGTAAATAGTATATTCATTGTATTTAAATAAAATCGCACAATAAAATTTCTTTCCACAATTTCCCTATACTCCTGATACACACCACGCTTCTCCAATTCCTCTAATATCAGCAGTTCTATTTCCAAACGTTCTAAGTGTTTTATACTGTTTCTCGCCATAGAAATCGATTCGTCATTCACATAGTAGTGATACAACACCTCGTCTATAATATACATCCTTTTTATATACAGATTTAACAATTCTCCCCAGAAATTATCTTCATAATATAAATTTTCCGGAAAATGTATGTTATGCTTTAACAGCAGTTCTCTCCTATAAATTCCACTCCAACAGCTCCCATAATATCCATTTTCGCCAACTTCTAAAGTCCTTTCCCAGAAAGGATATTTTTCTGTAAATTGTGAACTGTCATAAAATTTGTCCTTCCCTTTTTTACCTGCGCTATTCCATTGCCCTTCGTCCACATCTCTAGAATATTTGCATCGAACCACATCACAGTCATATTCCACTGCTTTTTGATACATTTTTTCATACATAGTCAACTCTATCCAATCATCGCAATCTACATAGCCAACGTACTCTCCGGAAGCATATTGTAAGCCTGTATTTCTGGCTCCTCCAAGTCTTTTATTTTCCTCGTAAGTAATAACCACAATATCCCCCGGATATTTCCCCTCCCAATATTTGAACTTTTCTAAAGTACCATCTGTTGATGCATCATTTACCAGTATAATTTCTAACTGTTCTATACCTAGCGTTTGGTTTACAATGGTTTTTACACAACGGTCAATATATTCTTCTCCATTATACGCACATACAATAATGCTAATTTTCTTTTTATTCATCATGACTTCTCCGCTACACTATATTTATATGACTCCAAATATTTTTCTTTTACCAGTTCCAATTCTTCCACTGTACACGCAGGTTCATATTCCAGCAATTGCAATAACATACACCATATTGGATCACCAAACAAGTATTTATTGTTCTTATAATAAGGAAAATTCTTTAATACAATTTCGCGCATCATAGGAAATATATTTGGAATTTTATCAAACCTTTCAAATAAAATATGGAGCGTATTAAGATAAAAACGTTTTATAAAATTTCTTTCTATAATCTCTTCATTTCCCTGATAAACTCCTCTTTTCTTTAATTCATCAAGTATCATCAATTCTATAGTCAGTCTTTCCAGCTGCCTCATATTGTTTCTCTGCATTGTTGTCGAATTCGTGTTAAACCAATAGTGATACAACACTTTATCTATAATATACATTTTCTTTATATACAGTTTCAAAAGCTCTCCCCACAAATTATCTTCATAATACAGTTTTTCTGCAAAATAGATATTATGTTCTAACAATATGTTTCTTTTATAAATCCCACTCCAACAACTTCCATAATATCCATTTTTGCCAACCTCCAAATCTTTTTTCCAAAAGGGATAGGTTTCTGCAAAATCTGCACTATCATAAAACTTATCTTCCCTAGTTACATTATCCAGACTTTGCTTCCCCTCTACACTATCCCTAGAGTACTTACACCGAACCACATCACAATCATATTCCACCGCTTTTTGATACAATTCTTCATACATGGTGAGTTCTATCCAATCATCGCAATCCACATAGCCAATGTACTCTCCTGAAGCATACTTTAACCCTATATTTCTTGCTCCTCCCGCTCCTTTATTTTCCTCATAAGTGATAACCAGAATATCTTCAGGATACTGTTCTTCCCACTCCCTAAACTTCTCCAAGGTCTTATCTGTAGATGCATCATTCACAAGTATAATTTCTATTTTTTCCACACCTATCGTTTGGTTCATAATAGATTTTAAACAACGATCAACAAATTTCTCTCCGTTATATGCACAAACTATAACACTAATAGCTTTTTTTCCTACACCCATACACTAGTCCTTTTCCCTTATATTTTCCAGTATAGTCCCTATCCTAACTTTATAGCTATGATACTCTTTCACTTTTTTATAACCATTTCTCGCTATTCGTTCTCTTTCCTCCGGATTCTTTAAATAGAACTCCACTTTATTTCGCAAATCTTCGGGATCTTCATATACAACCAAATCCTGCCCCGGCTCGAACACTCCCAACAAATCACTTTGATAATTGGTTATCAAAAATCCGCCCGCGCCTAGCACATCAAATACTCTCAGCGGAATTCCTGTTTGAATGGTTTTTAAGCTTATATTCAAATTTATTTTGCTTTCTTTAAAGACCCGAGGCATCTCATCCATATAATTTATATATCCCCTGTTTCTCACTTTCCCTATTTTTAAATTAGAATTATAGGTATATAAATCAACCTGATAGCTTTCCGAAAGTTTTTCTAAAATTTCTTTTCGTTCACAATATGTAACTTCTTTTCCCAAAAACATTTCAGAAAACAACTTATTGTCTTCAATAAAAAACTGTTCACCTAAAGTGAATTTTACATATTTTTTTATTTCCGTCATAACCCCGGAAGAAAGCATTTCTGTTAGAAAATTATATCCATATACAGATTGCTGTGCCTTCATGATTCCTTCCAGATACCCCTTCAAATACTCCGGAAGATAGGCAATTTGTCTGTACAGATTTTCTTCATATAGGCTTCCTACGAAGGTAATTTCCTTTTCACTTGCACTATCTTTCCAAATTCTGCTTAATCGTTCTGAATTCGCTGCCAGAGGAAGATATTCTATATGAGAAACTCCATAACCACGGAATTCTTCTACAGTAACTGAATCAAAATGAAACACATGATTACACTCATTAAATATTGTTTTCGAATACAATGTAATATGAGGACTGTCGTACACCCATGAGATATATTTTTCCCTTTCCTCCATACATACTTTAGAAACAATAGGGAAATAGTTAAAAGAAAATACAAACTCATATTTACATTCTTTCAGTTTTCTTTTTAATTTATTAGAAAAATGAGGATTATCTTCATAATCCCCATTATCCCATTTAACCGCTTCCATTTCATATCCATGTACTTTAAATGCGTCTATTATATCCGCAAATATAGCACTATCCCAGTCAATAATCAATGCTTTTTTCAGCTCAATATTACTCCTCACCAAAATACTCCTTAATCTCCCGAATAGCTTCCTTTAGATCTTCTCTCATTTCTCCTGCCACTTCAATAGTTTTTTCAAAAATACCTTTTGTACTTTCCCATAAATCACCTTCTGATTCTAAATTCGAGACTCCTGCCTGCATTTCTGTTGTATAGCCATACAGAATATCATTAATTAAAATTCTCGACCTCATATCCGTCAGTTTTTCTGTCAAGTTTTGCAGTTTTTCTACAGAATCCTCATTCCCCTTTTCATCTTTTAATTGTTCACACAACTTAATAGCTTCATTGGAAATTTCTATTGTTTCTTTCAATTCATCTCTATACAATCCAAGTTCTTGTAAAGCTTTCTTTCTATCAGATTCTTTAAAAACGCTTTCTATCTCTTTCAACCATTCTTGTATTGGTATTTCTTCTTTACAATACTCTTCCAAAACCTTTGCTAATGACATATGTTTTGTACCTTTTATTTTTGCTCCAGTATTTTTTGTATCAATACATTCAATATCTGGATTATTTTCAATTCTATCTTCAAAATCTTTTTTAAACATGGCCCAGTCTTGTCTGGTAATCACGGTAGTTCCATCTACCCCTTCTACTTCTATCTTCATTCTCCACGGATCTCCACCCTGAGTTGCTCCCGCATGGGATTTTCCATTCTTAAAAGCCAGATCCTGTCCCACAAGAATAATCCTTTTTACTCCTAACGAAATCAGAACCCCAAATACAAAAGTAGCTACAGATCCTCCAGAAGACACCATATCTTCTTGAATGCCCGTTGTCAAACACAAATTTTGATACAAACCACCGTTATTACAAACAATTTTAATTCCTTTATGCTTTTGATATAACTTTGGATTACATGGCGGAGTGGTCAGAAAAACCATTTGAACATCCTGCATTTTTTCACTTGCCGGAACTGCTTTAATAGGATCTGCACTGGCTATCATATCTGGTACAATTCCATTCTCCAGTAGCAAATCCACAATGCGCTCCACAGCTATAATTAATGCCTTTCCCTTCGCTTTCTTTAATATTTCAATTTCTTCCATTAAAGAAGGACCTGCCGAAACTATAATCGCATTTAAATTTGGAGGCATTGTTTCTTTTGCATTTTTTAAACTTTTTCCATCCAAAATATACTTTAGATTTTCAATAGAATTCTTAATGGATTTTTTTCCAAGACCAATTAATGTGATTTCTTGTACATATGCATTTTCTTCTGCTTTTCGCATTTCGCTAATAAATTTTCCATATTCACATGGGAAAATTTCTCCGTAACGAGGTAGTACAAAGCAATTTTGATGATAAAAATTACTGGCATTTACCTCTCGCTCAATCAAATGATATAATTCTTCTTCATTCACTCCACTCACTAAAATACGGAGTTTGCTATTCTTTAATAATTCCACTAAATCTATTTTTTTTAATACCAATTCAAAAATTTCTTTTGATGGTTCATATACAATCACAGTATTTCCAACAGGAATTCTTTCCAGCAATGCTTTGACAAACATTCCATTTCCCATACCAAATATAATACTGATTTGATTTATATTTTTTACTTCACACTTTTTTGCCCAGGTTTGTGCTTCTTTCAACGGGGCGTATTTGCTATTCAAATAATATACCTTATCACCTTTGCTACAATATAGAATTTCACTACCATCTTTCGCTGCCTCTATATTGCATGTATCTATTTCAAAAAATTTCTGTTTTTCCTGTCTTTCTAACTTTTCACATATATCTCTTCTATAAAGCTGCAATGCTTTCATATTAGCTTCATATACATTCTTTTCTGTATCCACAAATAATCCGCCCTTACACTAACTTTTCCTTCAATTCATATTCTAATAAATCTGCTACCGCTACAATATCATTTTCTTCCATTGCAGAAAGTATATTTTGCAAAATTCCATTTATTTCTACTACCTTACTCTCTGGCAGTTCTACAATTGCTTTTACAATTTCATTGATGAACAAATTAATCTTTTCATAAGCCTCTGCTTTCTTTTGCTGATAACACAATTCCACGATTTCTTCTATTAGATTTACAAGTTCCTTCATTTTCTTACCACCTTATGTTTATTTATATATAATAGCAAAAAGCCTGACACACTGTCAGGCTTTTCTATGTAATTGTTGGTTAATTATCTAATTAAAGATAAGATACCCTGTGTAGCCTGGTTAGCCTGTGCAAGCATAGACTGTCCAGCCTGCTGAAGGATAGAATCCTTAGAGTATTTAACCATTTCTTCAGCCATATCAACGTCACGGATACGTGATTCTGCTGTCTGTAAGTTTTCTGCTGTATTATCAGCATTTGCAATTGTATGATCTAATCTGTTCTGAATTGCTCCTAAGTAAGAACGCTTCTTTGATACTATATCAATAGCTGACTGAACAACTGAAATCTGAGCTGTAGCTGCTGAATATGCAGTTACTAAATTCTGTACATTAGATACACCTAATCCAGAAGCTGTCATAGAAGAAATTGCAATACTAATCTGCTGTGTTGCATTTGCACCAACCTGAAGATTCTTAGCAGTAAATCCACCACTTAATAATTTCATTGTGTTGAATTCTGTCTGTGTACCGATACGTGTAATTTCTGCCTGTAAAGCTGTTAATTCTTCTTTAATAGCATCACGGTCTGCTGAAACGTTTGTATCGTTAGCTGCCTGTACAGTAAGTTCTCTCATTCTCTGTAAGATTGATTCTGTTTCAGCCAAAGCACCTTCTGCTGTCTGAATTAATGAAATACCATCCTGAGCATTTGTAGAAGCCTGTTCCAAACCTCTAATCTGTCCACGCATCTTTTCAGAAATTGTAAGACCTGCTGCATTATCTGCTGCTCTGTTTACTTTATATCCTGATGATAACTTTTCTGTTGATTTCTGAAGGTTTGCATTTGTAATTCCTAACTGTCTGTTTGTGTTGGCTGCTGCCATATTGTGCTGAATAATCATAATAAATTCCTCCTTGAATATCTAGTGGCTTCCTTGCCACCGTTTCTATTATTTTATAGTTTTTAGTAATGCCCCCTACTTTATCATTATGACCGTACGCTTCATAATTTATAAAGTGTAGTTTGATTACTTGTTATATATATCGGAGCACTTAGAAATAACTTAACCCCTTTTTACAACTTTTTTTATTAAATTTGTATTACATTTTAATTTCATTTATTTTAATCTTATACAATTTAACCAATCATTTCTTTTTATCCAAAAAGATAGATTCTCCATTATAAGCATTGGCTGTATTCTGATAATACTTACTCACAGATTGAGAGCTTAATCTTGCCTTCTTAATATTGTCTCGTTTCACCCGCATTTTATTTTCAAATGACACTTTATTTCTATTTTCTAATACTTGAATCTGGGTAGATACTTCTGTCACTTCACGTATTAAACCCTGCAACGTCAGAATCTCATTCTTAAACATCTCCTTGTGTTCACCAAGTTCTTCCTTTACACGTTCAAAAGTCAATTCAAACCCTTCATCCAGTTTATTAATCACTTCAATATATTTTTGTTTTTTATCAATAAAATTCTCAAAAACTTCCTCCTCAAAATTTTCCTGATTCAAAAGTTCTTCCTGTTCTTTTGTATATCCCAAAATTTCCTTTAATGCTTGCTTTTTCTTTTTTAGGCTTTCGATCAAAATATGCGTATAAATGATTTCATTTTTCATTTATTCCCTCTTTTCCGGCAATTATTAACTACTTTTTGCCCGTTTCACAACCTCTTTCCATGTATCTCTCATTCCTCTGATTTCTTCGCATGCCTTTTCTATCATTTCTTTATCTTTCTTTATATTTGCCTGAACTAACAAATCATTAATATAATCATATACCTGCTTGAAATCCTGAGAAACAGGGTAACGCTTGTCTAAAGTAAGTGTTAATTCTTCAATCACTCTTTGAGCTTTTTTTAAGTTGGTATTTACGTTCTCTATATGTTTCAATTCTAATTCTGAAATTGCAATATTACAAAATTTTATAGCACCATCATACATCATTGTAATAATATCTTCTTTTGATGCTGTTTGTTCTTTACTATTTTTATAAATTTCTGCTGCATTTACTGCCATAATCTTCCTCCCAAATTGCAATAAGTTCGTGTTTATGAGCGAAAGAAAGACTTCTATTCTTAATGAAGAAGCCTTTCTTCCATGTATATACTCAATATTTTTGCTTATGATACTTTACATTTTACAAATATGCAGATAATGAATTCTGCTGTGACTGCATTTTTGCCATAGCACTTTCCATTGCCGCAAATTGTTTGTAATATTTATCTTCCAAGTCTGTTAGCGATTCTTCCTCTTTACTAATCTGCTTATTTAATGCGGTAATCTGATTTTTCATATAAATATCATTATAAAATGTTAATGCACTACTTAAACTTGTTTTTTTCATCTTGTCCTGCAAAGCTTTATACATGTTTTTAGCAACACCAGTAAACACTTGCATGACTGTATCAGGGTCTTCTTCCAATGCATTCATTAACTTATTCGTATAACTCGCATACATTGAATCATCCTCATCTCCCTGAATATGCAACAACCCTCTTTCCAGATAAGCAGAAGATGTACCCACTCCAAAGCTTGATAAGGAATATCTCTTTCCATCTACTTCTACCGATGTTAACAATGCGTTTTTCATAGCATTTGTAATAGAGCCAAGGGTTGAATCCCTACGAAGAAGTGAGTCTTTGATCTTAGTTTCCCACTTTTCAATCTGGTCATCTGTCATTGCTTCTCTCTCATCATCTGATAATGGGTCATATCCTCTTGCAGAATCTGCATAATAAAGTTCATTCATTTCTTTCAAAATTTCATTATACTTATTTACAAAATTCTTGATGCCATCATATACAGCCTGAGTATCGTTCGTAATGGTAAAGCTCAGTTCTTCTCCCAAAGCAGTCTCTCCTGTCATGGTTAAAGTAACTCCATTTACCGTAGTTTCGTTTGTCGCAGAACTAAATGCAACTCCATTTAATGTAAATTTTGCATTCTCTCCATCCACTTTTTTAGCAGAACCAGTAACAAGACTTTTGTCAGCAATAACTTTTGCTGCATAATCCGCTTTCGCTACCAATGCATCTTCTACCTCTGCAATAACACCTGCATTATCACTTGCGAGTTTTGCATTATATCCATCAATTTCTGTGGTATTTGCAGTAATAGAATCTTCATTATCCTGAATTTTTTGAGTATTATCTGTAACTTTCTTTTGAAGATCAATTACTTCTGTAATCTGTGATTTTTGAGTTTCTTTTATTTCTACTTGAGTGTTATAGTCATCTTCTGTTATAGTTCCAGCCTCTTTTGCTGCTTTTAGGCTTTCAATTTCACTTTCCAATCCTGTTTTTGCTGCTTCTAAGTCATCTTCTGAATAAGTCCCTGCCGCGAAAACCTGCTTATAAGAATTTGTACCTTTAATATCAGAAATTTTATCGTTGGACTCACTGATTGCCTTATTTAATGTTTCATTTGTCTTTGTAAGTTCTTCATTTGTCTTTGTGAGACTTTCCACTTTAGTTGTATACGTTGCCACTCTGGTTGCCACTTCATTATCAATAGCATCTTTTGTTGCATCATTTGCTTTTATTGCTTCGATAGTAGCAGTTCTATCAATGGTTCCATCTGCATTATATTTTGCATTGGATGCCCATGTCTGATAAGTAAGTTCATCGGCTACTGATATCGTTCCTGTTGCAAGACCTAATTTTTTCAACACGTCTGTTCCTGCCGCTGAAGATGCTGTCAAAGAGAAGTCATTATCTTCCCCTGATTGTTTTGAACTCAGGAAGATTCTATTATTCTTTGTATCCAGATTAGCGTTGATTCCTGCACTTTGAAGACTGGAAACGAAAGAGGATACTGTGGCATCTCCATTTACCTCAATATAAGTAGATTTATCCCCAACAGTCAAATTCAAAGTGGTACTTCCTGTGATTCCTAATTCGGATAATTTTGTTGACTGAGTAACAGCCCCACCAGATGTAGTCTTGCCCAATTCAGAACCAGTTAAATACCCTGAAGTAGCCAAATTCTCAATGGTAACTGTTTGAGAACCTAATGGTGCAGTTGCTCCTGCCTTTACCTGCAACTTTGTATCATTTGAAACAGTTGTCTTCTTTGTCATATAAGAACTCTGCAATGTCAACTTGTTCAATTCCTTGGTATACAGTGAATAGAGTTTTGTATTTAAATCCTTCCACTTATCTTGTGTCCACTCTAATTTTGTTTTTTTATCAGTTGTCTTTTTATTTTTCAATTTCTGGGCTTCTACGAGACTTTGAATCAATGATTCCGTATCCAACCCGGAAATCATACCTGTCATACGAATTGCCATAATAGTACCTCCTATCTTTTTTCATCTACAAGGATTCCTGTCATTTCCAACATTTTCTCCAACATTTCAATGGACTTTTCCGGTGGAATTTCTTTGATAACTTCCTGGGTTACATCATCTACTATCTTAATGGATACCTGCTTGGTTGCTTCATGATATTTCAATCTAGCTGATGTTCTGTTGGTTTTCAGCAAGTCATTGGCCGTATCCACTACACTTTTTGCTGCATTTTTACCCATTCCGGTTTTTCCATTCTCTTTTGTTTGTTCTTCACTGATTCCTGTTACATCGGCAGAAATCTTCTTTTCACTTTTGGTTGCTACAGACTTTACTGCTGCTGCTTTTGCAGTGGTTGTATTTACTGCATCCTTATAAACAGCTCCCCCAGCCTGTACAGCACTAATTTCGCTCATACTTACACCTCCATATGCTGTCTTCTGATTTTCCATTTCCCTCTGTGCAAAAACCAGATATCACTTCCTTGTGTGATAGTTTCTCTTACTTTTGTTATATAGCTAAAATTTATGTTATCTATTTCTTTTATCGGCTTATTTGTCTAAAAATTTATATGGAATGGATAAATTCTTTCTAAGAATTTTATCCATTCCATATACTGTTCACTTCTTTTCCTATATTTACTTACCTAATTTTTTCAGCATTTCCATTCCGCTTTCGTCTGCAAAGGTATTCATATTTTCTTCCTTAATTTGAGCGAAGATTTCTTTCCGATAAATAGGAACGGACTTTGGTGCTTTGATTCCTAATTTCACCTGGTCTCCTTTGATTTCTAAGATGGTGACTTCTATATCATTGTCTATAATAATAGATTCTCCCGTTTTTCTTGATAATGCCAGCATTCCTACTCACCTGCCTTTTCTTTTTTCTTTTCTAATATTTCATAAATTGGATATCTAACTGGTAAATCGTCTTCTATAATTATCTGACAGCCTTTCTTTGTTTCGGCATTTATGATAATTGGTCCTTTTAAATTGATTGTCATCTGTTTAATATCAGATGGCACACGAATGGTTACCATAAGCATTAAATTCTCTTCTTTAAATTCTCCTAAAGATTTTAATAATTCATCTTCTACGATTGGATTATATTCCTCTATAATTTCGTAGGGATTGATAATTGGTAATGCCATTGCAGGCTCGTCTAATGACTGAAGCCACTGAATACGAGTATCTGTATTTTCCGCATCAGTGATTAATGCAAATTTTTTCAAATCCGGCAAGCCAATAAGACCTTTTTCAAATGTAATTATTTTTTCTTCTTCGATTTCAATTGTTCCAAACATTTTTGTTTCTACTGCCATATTACCTTCCTCCCAAAGTTTCCTTTTTCCAACTTTTGCTCTTTCTTAAAATCTTACAATCATTCAAACCCAGTAAAAGCATACAATTTCGACTCTTTTTAGATGCAGTTTCTAAATAATCATTTCCTTTTAGCATAAATGCAACCACAAGAATGCGGCTGCACTTATTATATTTACTAATGTATTGGTTACTTCCCTATAGCCATTTGCAATTTCCCAATGCTTATAAGAAGTTAAGCAATGTATTCTGTGCCAACTTGCTGGTTGCAGTTAAAGATGCCTGGTACGCAGTGTAGGCTGCCTGATATTCAATCATAATATCTTCAATATCTTTATCTTCATTTTCAGACTGCAACTCTTCAAAATTCATCTGCTGTTCTGCCATTCTAGTTTCTACTACAGCCAGACGATTCTGGCGGCTTGCCACGTCGGTAATTTGTGTTTCTATCTTTTCCAAATAAACCTGAAATCTTCCTACTCCCTGGGCATAAGCCTTTCTTACATTTTCTTCAGCAATATCACATTCTCTTTTTGCAGCTTCCAGCATAGTTTCTAACTCTGTTTTCTGGTTAGAATACCGGTCATCTTCTAACATACTTTCAATTTTAGCCACTGTTGCTTCTGCTGCCAGAGACGCACTGATGCTTTCTATCATTTCTTCAATATCCCTATTAGTACTATGGTCAAAAGCATCACTAGCTTCTGTGTTTACTTTCAATTCCTGATTAAAACTAATAGCATAATTAATGTCTGCTGTCTGTTTTTGATAAGTTACCCATTTACTTGGATCTGGGTCTGTTTTATCTACACAGTCATAGTATTGTTCCGGATGAAGTTCGTAACGGTCAAATCCTGTTTTGTCATAGGTAAAGGTCATTGGTTCTTTTCCATTGATACTCTTTAATTCCTGTAATTCTTTTAATGCATCTTCATTTAATATCAGTTCCCCTGTTTCTGCAATACATTTAATTGCCTTACCTGATGAAAAATCAAGATATGCAGCATCTTCCCCATCAGTAGTAGAGACCATTTCTACATCCATCTCATAATTTGCTTCAATATCTCCAACCTGTCTGCCAGCCACTGTAGTTTCAATGGTAATACTTTTACTATTAGCACCTTTGAAACCGCCACCAATATATTCACCTTTAATCGTAGTTTCAATGTTTCCATTAGAATTTAACTTGATACTTACACTTCCATTATTTCCAGTACCTGGGATGATACGTCCTGTTTTGTCAATTAAGAATTTCTGATTGCCATTTACTGTAACACCTCTTGTGCCATCATCATTTATTATAGTTTCTATGGTATACCCAATTGGCTTTATTGTTGTTTTTCCATTAACATTTGGATCTTTCTCACCAACCCAGTTATCCGGTGCTTTTTTCTTGTATTCTAATTTCATATTCGCATCTTTATTATAATCAATAGAATCATATGCCAATCTGATACGATACACTTCATTGTCCGTAGGCATATTAGATGCAGCTTGGATGGTAGGATTACTTGCATCAAACTCAAATTTGTTTGAAATATAAGTAATACTGGAAATATCAGAGGTAGAAAGGGTCTCTGATATTTCATAGCAAGTATCTTCTGTATCTGTTTCAAATACCAAATCTTTATTGGTGTAATGTCCTGTTAACAATGTTCTTCCAGCATAATCCGCATTCGCTTCTGCATAAATCTGTGTAGACAAATTTTGTAATTCTTTTAGAAGAATCTGTCTGTCTTCTGTGGTATTTTCACCGTTTGATCCCTGTGCACACTTTTCATACATTGTCTGCATTACATCTTTAATGTTATTTAGTGTGTCTGAAGTAAGCTCCAGCCAGGAATTGGCATCTGGTATGTTTCTTTCATAATATTGATTGATTTCATTTAAATTGTTTCTCAATCTTAATGCTCTGATTGCTGTAACAGGATCCTCAGATGGACGAGAAATCTTTTTCTGAGTGGTCATCTGTGTGTTTAATGTACTTAATGATGTTTTATTAAAGTTTATATTGGACATGGCATTTTTTGTTACCATGCTATTGGTTATTCTGATCCCCATTGTGCTGCCTCCTTCTTATTATACCCCGGTTTGTAAGATTAATCTGTCATAAATTTCTGTCATAATGGACATCATTTTCGCTGATAAATTATAGGCATTCTGGTATTTCACCAGATTTAATGCTTCCTCATCATTATCTACTCCTGAAATGGACATCCTCTGTTGTTCAATGGTGTCTCCAATGTTTTGGTAATTTTCACCTAATGTAAAGGCTGTTTTGGTATCCAACGCAATGTCTGTAATGATACATTCCAAAAATTCTTCTGTGGTACCACCATTGTAGAAGTTTGGCTGTTTTCTTAAAGCATATAACTTTTCCAGTACATCTATCTGTTCTACACCTTCTACTACCTGTCCTGTAGTTGCCAATAAAGAGGAATCCTTTAAATAAGCATTTTTTACAGATATATTAGCGGCAGTTAGTCGGTAATAACTATCTGAACCGGTTGCTACACCTTCTTTTAATCCTAATTCTGTCCCATCTACCGGGTCAATTCCTGTAAAGAAATTTCCTACCACGTCACCATTTAAGTCTTCGTTTCCGGAATGAATTTCATTAAAGGCTTCTGCAAATTTTCTTGCAAATTCATTAATCTGTGACATGTAATATGGAATTCCCATATAATCTACGCTTTCTCCAATGGATACTTCACCACCTACCATTCCGGCTGTTATACCTGTGGTATTTTCCTTGATATGGAAAGTGTAGCTTCCATCTGCATTAAAGGTAAAACTGTCATAAACAAGCTGTATATTATTGACTTTTATAAGCCCTTGTTCTGGAATATTTATTCCATATACATCTTTATATACTTCCGGAACGCTGTCAGCAGATACTGTAAAGGTTCTTTCTGCTTCATCCACGGATTGGATACTTCCCTGGAAGTTTTCCTGGTTATTTCCGTCACGAATATCAAACAAGGCTTTTAACTGTCCACCCATCCGCTCATTGTTTTGGTTAAATTCCAGACCATTGCTCCATTCTACGGTATAAAGTCCCTGCACGTCTGTCTGATTTGCCCCACTGTATGCATCTCTTGACTTTAATTCCAAAGTATTATAATCGGTTCCGGATACCAGTGTTTGTCCCGCAATTTTCACATAGCAAGTATTGATATGTGTATATCTGTCCGGATTATTGCTATCTACTACTGGCACTTCTTCAATTTCTGTTGGCACGATAACTGAAAGTTTATCAATTAAAAGCGCTCTTTTATCTCTTAGATCATTTGCGGTATCTCCATGGGCTTCCACTACATTAATCTGTTTATTTAATGTAGCAATTTGTTCTGCAATAGAATTAATTTCATGTATTTTTGACTTAAGTTCTAAATTACAGTCTTCCTGAAGTTTCTGGAGATTTGTGTATGCATTATTAAAATATTCTGTAAAACATTGTGCTGTATGAATAAAGTTATTTCGGTAGGAAGTATTTGAAGGATTTTTCATAACTTCTTCCAAAGAGTTAAACATATTGGAGAACAAAGAGGAAAAATCTTCTGCTGTAGCAACATTGCCGGAATCTGCTGTAGTACTTCCTTTAAAATAATTTTCAATCTGAAGCATATAATAATAATGTGAATTTGCTTCCCCTAATTTGGCATTATTAGCCCAGTATTTGTAGTCATAGTAAACATTTCGCATCTGTTCAATACCAGTTACAGTAACACCGCCACCCTGCATACCTGCCTGGCTATAGGTACGAAGTGCATCTGCTGCTGTCTGATTTACATACTGACGGCAATAGCCTTCTGTTTCTACATTTGAAATGTTATGTCCTGTTGTATTTAATGCTGCCTGATAAGCATTTAATCCTGAGTATGCAATGGTAAGTCCATAAAATGTAGATATCATTTTCTCTCCTCCTCACTATACGCCTAATGTATTAAGCAAATGTTCTAACATTTCATCCACAACATTGATATATCTGGATGATGCATTGTACGCATTTTGGAAACGTATCATATTAGTAAGTTCCTCGTCCGATGATACCCCCATCACCTGCTGACGTTTGGAATTTGTACTATTTGCCATTGCTTCCTGACCATCCGCAATTCCTTCATATACATAAATTAGATTCGAAAGGGAATCTGTCATTCCTGCATAATAAGTAGAAAAACTCATCATTCCTTCTTCGGTAGGATTTAAGGTAGCAAAAGCTGCATCCCATTGTTCTACTAACATCTGAGCCATATTGTAGTCTGTGGCTCCCGTGTCAGTAGTAAAATCTAACAATCCACTGTTTGCCATAACCGCCGGATTAATCATCAGATTTCCTGTGGTATATAGGGTATCATAATTCTTAAAATCTTCTTCAATTTCTATATAATAACCATCGGCGTCTACCAGATAATTTCCATTTGCATCTTTTTGGTATCTTTCCGGTTCACCAATTCTGATAAACAATTCCGCATCTGGACCATCCGCACTTTGGTAATTATCCATACACAAGGTATCGTTAATCATGGTTACAACTCCGTGTACCAGCTGGTCAAATTCTGCCTGCATTTTCATTACCACAGAATAACCGGTTTCTTCTTCATATTTTTTAGCTGCATCTTCACTAGTCATGTTTCCGTTTTCTACTGCCTGATTTAAGGAAGCAATATCGGAGTAATTGGCTCTACGGTCTCCTCTTGCCAACATAATAGCTTTCAAAGAACCTACATTACTGTCCAATTCTGTAGAAATTTTAGTAGAAAGGTCAAACACTTCTGAATTACCTTCATGTTTCCATATTGGAGTGTAAAAACCGGTTACCACATCTGTGGAGACGCTTATTTCATTTACCCTGTCTCTGTTAACGAACTGAGAGCCTTCGATTTTTACTGTAACGTATCCCTGGCTGTCTGTTGTGTAGGAAATATTAGCCAGTCCTGCCAGTTCGTCTAACGCCAGATTTCTGGCATCTCTGTAATCATTGGCTTCTTCTACTCCACCTAATTCTATTCCTGCAATTTTGTCATTATAATACTTGATAGTTTGACCCAACTCATTAATTCTATTTACTTTTTCTAATACCTGCTGATTTAAATTATCCTGATATTCTGACAGGCTGTTATAGATAGATGCAGAACGGTCTAAAAATTCACTGGCTTTTAATACCATGTATTCTTTATTCACTTTACTTTCCGGTGTCTTGCTCAGTTCCGCAATAGAATTCCAAAGATCTTTTAATGCATCCTGATAAGTAGCCCCCTCTAGTTCCTGAAAGAAAGTTTCTGTTTCGTAAGAAGCTTCATAACATGCCTGATAAAAGGCAGAACGACCTGCTTCTTTTCTGTATTCCTGATCCAAAAACATATCTCTTACCTGACGAACGTCTGAAATCTGTACTCCCAGCCCTACCTGTTGGGCACTAATAGCAGAATAGCCAATGGTGGCATACATTTTGTCCCCTTGTATCACCTGTTGTCTTACAAATCCTTCTGTTTCTACGTTCGCTATATTATGTGCAGTAGTATTTAGTGCATCCTGGCTTGTTCTCAAACCGGATACACCTACATACAAACTTCCAAATCCTGCCATACCTGTTCTCCTCTCCCTACTGGTTTCTTATCTATTTTGCTCTCTTGTCTTTTTCGCTTTCTTGTCTCTTTTGCTTTTTTTGTCTTTTTCGCTTTCTTGTCTCTTTTGTTCTCTTGTCTTTTTTGTTCTCTTGTCTCTTTTACTCTCTTTTCTTTTTTAACTTTAACATTTTACTGTTTCGCATCAAATCTGGATGCTCCAATAAAAAGTTCTCCCGTATTTACTGCTGTTTTGTCATAATTTGCTGTTTCCGGTGCCTGCTTCATACTTTTTATCAGATTCATGTCAAACTCCGTCATTTCTAACAACTGTGTTACTAACGCTTTATTTTGTTCATTTAGCGTTTGTACATTCCCCAATGTTTTTTTCAGTTTCTTATGTAATTCCAACAATTGTTTTTGTTCTTCCGGCTGTTTTTCCATGAGTTCTGCTAATTTCTGAATGGTTAACTCTTTTGGATTTTTGTTGAGAACATTTCCTATATCATCAATAAGTTCTGTTCTCTTTTTATCTGCGTTATTTATATTATCGACCAATATTTGTTCTTCTTCAGTGATTTTTTGTAATTCTTCTATTTTTCCCGAAACAAGTATTGGCGTTTTTCTCTTTGCTACTTCTAAAAGTTTACAATATTCCGCTTCTTCTATTGTTAATGTTTCTAACAATTCTTCCATTAAGCTTGCCACACTAATACCCCGCTTTATCTATTTTTCTTATTCTTCTCCAAATATCCTATAGAGTGAAAAAAGCTATTAATTACCTTGCGGTAATTAATAGCCAAGTATATCCGTATACTTCTGAATCACTTTGTCTGCAAAGCTACTGCTATTTACCTCATAAGTTCCTGCTTCCATGCTGGACTTAATTGCTGCTATTTTATCTTCTCTTACATCAGGAACTTCCTGTAATGCCATCTTTGCAATCTGGAAATCTTTTCCCGCCTCTGAAATCTGTACCTCGTCTTTGGCTTTTGCCTTTTGAGTCTTTTCTGTGCTCTGTGTCTGAGTTGTTTTATATATCTGTGCTACCTGACTCATTGAATCAATTCTCATACTGTCCACTCCTTCCGTCAGTACTTGTGTTAACACTTTGTTTTGTTTACTTCTTGATATATTTATCGGCTTTCGATTTCATTTCCTTATAGAAAATTTTCAAGTTTTTTACTTTTGTAAAAAAGTTACTATAAAGTGGCGTAGTTTTACGAATTTTATGTATATATTAACTATATGTTTAATTTATTTTACGTTTTTGTTACAGAGCGTGACTTTTTTTGACACAATTTACTTGTTACCATTTTTTTGCCAAAAAGTGAGGATATGCTCTGCACAGCATACCCTCGCTTTTTTCACAAAGAAATGTTATTCGTCTGTTTTCTAATTATTCTGAATTTTATTCTGCATTATCTTTTGTAATCAATGAAACTTCTACAGGTATAGAAGCTTCTACAGTTTCTCCAGCGATCAGTTTCACTGCTGTTTCTACTGCTGTTTGTCCCATAAGTTCCGGCTGTTGAGCTACAGTTGCTGCCATTGTTCCTTCTTTAATTGCAGCAATAGCATCATCTGTTGCATCAAATCCAACTACTACAATATCATTTCCACTAATTGCTTCTAATGCTCCTAATGCCATTTCGTCATTGTGAGCGAAAACGCCTTTAATATCTGAATTTGCCTGAAGTATATTTTCCATAACTGTCATACCTTCGGAACGGTTGAAGTTAGCAGTTTGTTTTGAAACAACATCTAACTGTTCGTCAGCTACCATGTGGAAACCTTCTCCACGGTCTATGGTAGCACTTGCTCCTGGTACACCTTCCAATTCAGCAACTTTTGCACCTTCACCTACCAGACTTACCAGATATTCGGTAGCCATTTTTGCACCTGCTACGTTGTCAGAAGCGATAGAACAATCGATTTCCACCCCGTTTACACCACGGTCAACTGCAATTACTTTGATTCCTTTTGCAATAGCATCTTCTACTGCTGGTGCTACTGCGTCAGAATCTACAGGATTTACAATTAAAACACTAATGTTTTTGGAAACAAGGTCTTCGATATCACTTGTCTGTTTTGCTGCATCATCGCCTGCATCAACTACAATCAATTCTACACCTTCTGCTTTTGCTTTTGCTTCTGCACCTTCGGTAAGAGTTACAAAGAATGGATTGTTTAGTGTGGATACTGCAAAACCAATGCTGCCGCCTCCGCTGCTTTCTGTGGAAGTACTTTCTGAACCTTCTCCAGTGCTTCCGCTATTCTCTGTTTCTCCAGTACTACATGCTGCCAAAGAAAATGTCATTACTGTTGCTAATGCAAGTGCCATTAATTTTTTCATTCGCATAATAATCCCTCCTTATTATAGGTATGAATTTGTAATTTCTTAACTAACGCTTTCTATCTGACAATACTGCAATCAGAATTACAATACCTTTTACTACATCCTGATAGTAAGAGGATACACCAAGAATGTTCAAACCATTGTTCAGTACTGCTATAATAAGCACACCTACGAAAGTTCCCCAAATACGTCCTCTACCACCATTCATGCTAGTTCCGCCAAGTGCTACAGATGCAATTGCATCTAATTCATATCCATCACCAAGAGTTGGTTGTGCAGAACCAAGTCTTGAGAGAAGAATCAATCCTGATAAAGCTGCCATGCAGCCTGAGATTGCATATGCAATCAATTTTGTTTTGTTAACATTGACACCTGCAAGCTTCGCTGCCTGAGCGTTGCTTCCAGTTGCATATAATCTGCGTCCAAAGGTTGTTTTTTCCAAAACAAACATAAATACGATAAATACTACAACGAATAAAATAACTGGAAATGGAATTCCTAAAACAGAACCTTTACCTACAAATTTAAGTAAAGCACTACTTCCTAAATTGGAAATTGGTTTTCCATCCATATAAATCATAGTAACGCCTCTGTAAACAGTCATGGTAACAAGTGTTGCAATGAAAGGCTGAAGTCGTCCTGTTGTTACCAGAAAACCACTTACTGTACCCAAGCCAATACCAATTACTAATGCAAGAATCATTGCCAATCCAACAGGCATTCCGTTTGAAATAAATCCTGCACAAAGAGCTGTAGTAAGTGCCAATACAGAACCTACCGACAAATCAATTGCTCCGGTAAGAATAACACATGTCATACCAAATGCAATAAACCCATTAATGGATGACTGTCTAAGTAAGGATAAAAAGTTTGACGGAGTACGAAATTCCGGACTAAATATACCTATTACTACTACTAAAAGGAGCAACGCTATCAATGCACCAAAATCCTGAAAATTAATTTTCTTACTTTTCATCACAACTCGCCTCCTGTCGCCAAAATCATAATATTCTCCTGATTTGCCTCTTCTTTACTCAGGCTTCCACGTACCAGTCCTTCTCTGACTACCATAATCCGGTCAGACATACCAAGTACTTCTGGAAGTTCCGATGATACCATAATAATGGCAACACCTTGTGCGGCAAGATCATTAATAATATTATAAATTTCTTTTTTTGCCCCAATATCAACGCCTCGGGTTGGTTCATCAAGAATCAGAACCTTTGGGTTGGTATAAATCCATTTGGCAAAAACTACTTTTTGCTGGTTACCACCACTTAAGTTATTACATTCATGTTGTGGACCAAAGCATTTAATATGTAATTCGTCAATTCCTTTTTGAACCAAATCATTTTCTGCCGGTTTGCTTAAAACACCATGTTTCGAGATTTTCTTCAGGTTAGCCAACGAAATATTTTTCATAATACTGTCCTCTAACATGAGTCCTTCTACCTTACGATCTTCTGTAATAAAGCCAATACCATTGGCCATTGCAGCTTGTGGACTCTTGTTTTTAATCTCTTTTCCGTTCAGTATGATTTGTCCCGTTACATGAGGCATATTGCCAAAAATCGCCTGCATAATTTCTGTTCTTCCAGCTCCCATCAATCCGGACACTCCAAGAACTTCGCCTTCCCGAACCTGGAAATTAACATCTCGAAAAGTTCCCGGACAAGTAAGCTCTTTTACTTCAAAAACAACTTTTCCGATTTTTACATCTCTTGCCGGATAACGTTCTCCAATTTCCCTGCCAATCATCATCTTAACTACATCATTCATATCAGTTTCTGCGATTTTCTTAGTCCCAATATAGGAACCATCACGAAGCACTGTAATTCTGTCGCAAAGATAAAAAATTTCTTCCATACGATGGGAAATATATACAATGGAAACCCCTTTTTCTCTTAAGGATTTTACTACTTCAAACAATACATCTGTTTCACTTTGGGTAAGTGCTGCTGTAGGCTCATCCATAATGATAACTCTGGCATCTACCATTAATGCTTTTGCAATTTCTATCATCTGTTGCTGTCCTACAGATAATTCACTCATTCTTTGTGTGGGATCAATCTTTACTCCCAACTTATCAAGAATCTTCTCCACTTCCTTACGCATTGCTTTTTTATCGCATATACCGCAGAACTTTTTTATTTCTTTTCCAAGAAACATATTTTCTTCTACCGTAAGATCAAACAATACGTTTAATTCCTGATGAATAAATACGATTCCCGCTTTTTCTGCCTCTTGTGGATTCTGGTAACACACTTCCTGTCCATCCACAATTACAGTTCCTGCATCTCTTGTATAAACTCCGGTCAAAATTTTCATCAAGGTTGACTTTCCTGCACCGTTTTCTCCCATAAGTGCATGAATTTCGCCATGGTCTAATACAAAACCTGCATCTTTTAAAACTGCATTACCTCCAAAGGATTTGTTAATACCCCGCATTTCGATTTGCATGTTTCTCCCTCCTTTCAGAAAATACAGCCGGACTGTAAGATAATATTTGCATAAGGTGTTGTTTCACCTGTACGAATTACTGCCTTACATTCCTTTGTCATTGCCTTCAGTTCTACGTGAGAAACAAATTCCACCTCCGGTTTTTCTCCTATAGAAGTAAAATAGATTTCAATGTTCTTTAGTACTGACGGATTTTTTTCTTTTATTTCTTCCGCCAGAACTATTTTTTCTATTTTCATGTCGCTTCCCACTTCTTTTAACACATCCATAAAAGAAGGTTGTCCGAATTTTACTGCAAGGTCAATTCGTTCTGTTTCATCAGGAATAGGTAATCCACAGTCCCCAATGCATATACGGTCTGTATGACCCATATAAGAAAGAACTCTTGAGATATCACTGTTTAAAATTCCTTGTTTCTTCATATCTCGTCACCTCCCAAGTTCTTTTTCTACTTCCTCTGCTGTTGGCATTCCGCTTTGGGCCCCGAATTTTTCGGTAGAAAGACTGGCTGCTGTATTTGCATAGGTCAATGCCGTTTTCATATCAGCTCCTTTGGAAATCTGTACGGAAAAGGCTCCATTTAATGTGTCACCCGCTCCTGTGGTGTCTACCACTTTTGCCGGTCTTGCTGGAATAGTTAAAACTTCACCGTTCTTCAAGCAGGTAGATACTCCTCTTGAACCCTGGGTGATTACCAGTTTTTCTGGATAGTTTTTCAACATTTCCTCTGTAGTTAAATCATTTCCAAAGATAAGAACTGCTTCATGTTCATTTGGTGTTACATAAGTTACTTTTTCGATAATATCCATTGGTACGGTGGCTGCCGGAGCCGGATTCAACACTACCGGTACTCCCTTTTCTGCACAAAACTCTACGATATAATGGACTGTTTCTAATGGTATCTCATGTTGCAAAACCACCATATCATAAGTTGAAAGTGTGTCTTTAATGCCATCTACGTAGGCTTTGTCTACTTTACCATTTGCACCCGGGATAACAATAATGGTATTATCATTATCGCCTACGGTAATCATAGCAATTCCGGTAGGAACATTTTCAAGCACTTTGATGTGGTCTGTTTTCACTCCCACCTGTTTCAGATTATCAATCATTTTCTGTCCATGACTGTCATCTCCTACACAGCCAAACATTTCAACCTCTGCTCCAAGTTTCGCCATTGCCACTGCCTGGTTTGCACCTTTTCCTCCTGGGATGTAATTGATACTATCCCCCATTAAGGTTTCTCCTTTCAGCGGAATTCTCTCTGCGGTAACAGTCATATCTACATTAATACTTCCTACTACTGCTAGTTTCATATGCTTCACCCCTTCCACTGGTTGCTGACGTTCTATGAAAGATACATCAATTATATTTACTTTTGTAATGGTAGTTCAAAACCACCATTTTCGGTCACGTTACATCTTGTTTTTATTATAATCCCGCCTTCACCAAAGGTCAATCACTTTTAGTACTTTTGTCACTAATTTTGTTTGTTCTTTATTGATTATCATACAATTTCGCTATACTTTATGGGCATTTATTTTATTCTCTTTGTGCCTTTTACCATTATTACAATGGTTTTTCATTGTATTTTTTGTTGTTTCTGCTAGTATTGTAAGTTTCTTTTTCTTCGAACACGGATTTTGAGAAATCAAGCCTCTCTTTTCATATGATTTTAGAAAAAAGAGCTGTGACTCATCAAATCATCGTCACAGCTCATGTTACTTTTTTCTATTCTTTTTGGACAATATTTTCTTTTTACAGGAAAATGTATTTACATACAAACAAAACTGCCAATATATACATTAATGGTGTAATTTTTTTTGCTTTTCCACAAGCCACATTAATAATTACATAGGAAATTACTCCTATGGCAATTCCTTCGGATATGCTGTACATCAATGGCATACATAATAAACACAAATATGCCGGAATGGCTTCTTTTAAATCGTTGAAATTAATATCAACAATTGCAGAAATCATTAAGAATCCCACAAAAACCAATGCTGGTGCTGTTGCAAATCCCGGAATGGCACAAAAGATAGGTGATAAGAAAATGGAAAGCAGGAATAAAACTCCGGTTACTACAGAAGCCAGCCCAGTTCTTGCACCTGCTGCCACACCTGCTGAACTTTCCACAAAGGTAGTTGTGGTAGAGGTACCAAGTATAGCCCCTGCTGAGGTTGCTACTGCATCTGCCACTAAAGCTTCTTTTACCTTTGGAAGTTTTCCATTTTTGTCTAGCATATCTGCTTTTGTTGCTACACCAATTAAAGTTCCTAAGGTATCAAACATGTCTACAAATAAAAATGCAAACAAAACAGCAATAAAATTGAATATACTTACACTGGAAAAGTCTGCTTTAAACACTTGTCCAAAGGTAAGTTTAATGGAAGAAAAATCTGTCATTTCCATTACCGGATATAGGGAATAAAAACCATTTTCCACATCTACCGTATACAGTCCTGCCGCCTGGGCAATCATCCCCAAAACCCATGTAGCTATGATACCAATTAAAATTGCACCTTTTACATTTTTAACATAAAGAATTGCTGTAATAAACAATCCAATCAATGCCAAAATTGCGCAAATTCCTTTTGTGTGGAAATCACCCACAAAGTCTACATAGCTTACTAATGTAGATGGATTATCTACTATTAAATAGGCTCCTTGAAGACCGATGAAAGCAATATATAAACCGATTCCAGCACTAACACCTTTTTTCAGTGTAAAAGGAATTGCGTTAAATATTGCTTCTCGAACATTAGTCAACGACAGTACAATAAATATGATACCTTCTAAAAATACTGCTGTTAATGCCACCTGCCAGGAGTACCCCATGGTTCCGCATACAGTGTAGGCAAAATATGCATTTAATCCCATTCCCGGAGCCAATGCAAAAGGGTAATTCGCTAACAATGCCATTATCATGGTTCCAATAAATGCAGATATGGCTGTTGCCAATAATACTGCTGTCTTGTCCATTCCTGCATCTGCCAACATACTTGGATTTATAGCCAGGATGTATGCCATGGTCATAAAGGTAGTGACACCGCCAATGATTTCTGTTTTTACAGATGTGTTATTTTCTCTAAGTTTGAATATTTTTTCAAGCATCGAGGATAACCTCCTTTTATTATTTATAGTTCAAAACATATGCTGAACTATTGTATCATATCTTTTAGATATCGTATATAGCAGAACTTTCTAAATCGTATTTTGTTTTTTTGTGTCAACTGCCTATTGCCATACCGAAAACACTATCATATTTTACATTATTTTATTTCTTCGCTATTGCTTTCACAACCAGTTTTCGAATCACATCAATTGGATACATGGTAAGTGCCATTAAAATAACAACGCCCCATCCTATTAATCCAAATCTTTCACAGCTAAAGATATCTCCAACAATACCACCGATAGATACTAATACTACCTGTACTGCCATAATTAAGAACCACATTTTTATAAATGTAGTATTTTCTTTGATATGTTCAAATACATTCAGGCTGTCACTTCTTACGTTAAACGCATTTACCATAAAGGCAAATACGAACATACAGAAGTATCCTGTGTAGAACTGTGCATCTGTATCAAAGAAAGTTCTAAAAAATGGAATCTTGAACCATAAAATACTCATAAGGGTTAACCATCCACCCATAACTCCAATCTGGACTGCCATTGGCTTGCTGATAATACTTTCATCACGTCTTCTTGGTTTCTGGCGCATATATTTTTCCAGTGCCGGTTCCCCTGCAAACATAATGGAGGCAAGACTATCCATACAAAGGTTAATCCATAACAGATGAGTTACTTTCAATGGTGACTCAATTCCGATAAATGGGCTAATAGCGGATACTAGTACAGCTGCCACGTTGATTACCAACTGCATTTTACAGAACTTCAAAATGTTGGTGTATAAAGTTCTTCCATACCAGATAGCATTTTTAATGGAATTAAAGTTATCATCTAAAATAACCAAGTCACCAGCTTCTTTTGCCACGTCAGTACCACTACCCATCGCGAAACCTACGTCTGCTCTCTTTAAGGCCGGGCTGTCGTTTACACCATCACCAGTCATACCTACTACTAAGTTAAGTTCCTGACAGATTTTTACCATACGGCTCTTATCTGTTGGAAGCGCTCTGGAGATAACACGGATGTTCTTAATAATCTTCTTCACTTCGTCATCACTCATGGCATTTAATTCT
>JAFQCM010000125.1 GCA_017399445.1 Lachnospiraceae bacterium
GGGTGGCGTTATCGGAAGTTTACAGGCCATGGAAGCAGTGAAGTACATAATTGGTAAGGGAGATTTATTAACTGGTCGTCTTTTAACTTACGATGCATTAAAAATGGAATTTAGAACAGTGAAGCTTCCAAAGGATTGTAATTGTGCAATCTGTGGAGAACATCCAACAATTACCAAATTGATTGACTATGAGCAGGCAGAATGTGATATGAAAAAATAAGAACGGAAAGAAGGTAATATCAGATATGTTGAAACTAAAAAAGGAAGATTATGATAAAATTTTAAAGCATTGTGTAGAAGGACTGCCAAATGAAGCCTGTGGACTTTTGGGAGGTTCCATAGAAGAAGATGGAACAAAAATAATTAAAAAAGTGTATGTGCTTACGAATATTGATGAAAGCAATGAACACTTTTCCATGGACCCGAAGGAACAGTTGGCAGCGGTAAAGGATATGCGTGCCAATGATTGTGTTATGATAGGAAATTTTCATTCCCATCCGGAGTCACCTTCCAGACCTTCAGAGGAAGATAAGCGCCTTGCTTATGATTCCAATATGGAATATCTGATATTATCTTTAATGGAAATAGAGAATCCGGTTTTAAAAGCTTTTGGAATTGACCCAGAGAAAAATGTAACCATTCATGAAATTGATATAACAGAATAATGATAGAAAAAACACATTTCAAGAAGAGTTGGAATGTGTTTTTTATTCTATAAAAACCTACGACAAAATCAGAAACCAGAAGTGTTGCAATTTACTATGGAAAATGGTATGTTAGATACAGTGCTTTTTGTTTGAAAATAGTAGAAGCTAAAGGAGAATGGTTATGACAGAAAAAGAAAAAGCAGCGGCTGGGTTGTTATATGATGGTACTTTTGATGAAGATTTAAAAGCGGAAAGAATGGCATGCAAAAACATGTGTTATGAATACAATATGATGCATCCTTCTAAGGAAGAAGAAAGAAAAGCATTATTAAAGAAAATCCTTGGAAAAACAGGAGAGGATTTGTGGATAGAGCAGACCTTTTGGTGTGATTATGGCTATAATATAGAAGTAGGTGAAAATTTCTATGCTAATCATAATCTTGTGATTTTAGATACTGCAAAGGTTACCTTTGGTGATAATTGTTTTGTTGCACCCAATTGTGGATTTTATGCAGCAGGACATGCATTGGATGTAGAGCAGAGAAACAAAGGACTAGAAATCGCATGGCCAATTACCATAGGAAATAATGTATGGATTGGTGGAAGCGTTTCTGTTATGCCGGGAGTTACCATTGGAGATGATACGGTGATTGCTGGTGGAAGTGTGGTTGTAAAAGATATTCCATCTGGCGTACTTGCTGGAGGAAATCCATGTAAAGTAATCAGGAAAATCACAGAAGAAGATAGAAATAAGTATAGAAGAGAAAAGATGTAAAGTAAGTGTTTAGGAATATAGGTAAGTGGATAAAGTGAACACTTGAAGCAGTTGATTGAATGTTGGTTCTAAATAGGTAAAAAAACATCACATAAGAAAGTAAGAAAGTAGGAAAAATATGTCACAGGCAGTTGTAAGAATTAAAAAAGGCGAAGGACGCACTATCAAAAAAGGTGGAGCGTGGATTTATGATAACGAAATAGAAAAAATCATGGGGGACTTTGAAAACGGAGATATTGTAACCGTAGAAGATTTTGATGGATATGTATTAGGAAAAGGTTTTATTAATACCAAATCTACCATTACTGTTCGAATGATGTCAAGAAAAAAGGATACAGTGATTGACGAAGCATTTGTGAAAGAACGTGTAAGAGAAGCAGTTGCTTATAGAAGCAAAACGGTAGATATGGGCAGTTGCCGTCTGATTTTCGGAGAAGCTGATTTTCTGCCTGGAATAGTGGTAGATAAATTTTCCGATTGTTTGGTGGTACAGTCTTTGGCATTAGGAATCGAAAAGTTTAAAACAATTATTATGGAAGCATTAAAAGAAGAACTGGCATTACTTGGAATGGAAATAAAAGGTGTTTATGAAAGAAGTGATGCAAAAGTACGCCTAAAAGAGGGGATGGAAAGAGTTACTGGATTCATAGGAGAAGAATTTGACACAAAGGTGCCAATTGTGGAAAATGGAGTAAAATATCTGGTAGATGTGGCAGAAGGACAGAAAACAGGCTTCTTTTTAGACCAGAAATATAACAGACTGGCAATTCAGAGATTATGTAAGGATGCAAGAGTTTTGGACTGTTTTACCCATACCGGTTCTTTTGCTTTAAATGCAGGAATTGCAGGAGCAAAAGAAGTGCTTGGCGTGGATGCTTCTGAACTGGGAGTAAAGCAGGCGGAAGAAAATGCTGCTTTAAATGGTTTGTCTGATACTGTAAAATTTCAGTGTGCTGATGTGTTTGAACTTCTTCCAAAGTTAGAAGAAGCAGGAGAGAAGTTTGATGTGGTAATTTTAGATCCGCCGGCATTTACAAAGTCCAGAAATTCTGTAAAGAATGCAGTAAAAGGTTACCGTGAAATTAATTTAAGAGGTATGAAACTAGTGAAAAATGGAGGTTATCTGGCAACATGCTCCTGTTCTCATTTTATGACACCGGAATTGTTTACAAAAACTATTGCACAGGCAGCAGGGAATGTGCATAAGAGATTGCGCCAGGTAGAGTACAGAACCCAGTCACCAGATCATCCGATTTTGTGGGCAGCAGATGAATCTTATTATTTGAAATTCTATATTTTTCAGGTACTGGAAGATAAGTAGAGGGCAGAAAGCGTTTAAAAGGCTGAATTTAAAAGGGATTTAACGATTTAACAAGAAATGAATTAGTATCGTAACTTATCGTAAAATGGTGTAATTCAACGCCAAAATGGTGTCAAAAATGGTGTTAGAAAATAGGGATTGAATCCATTAAATATTTGAATGTTTGAATAAGCATATATGCTTGTAGAAATGCAGGTATATGTGCTTATTTTTGTGTTTAAATATAGAAGTCAGGGAAAAAGATACCAGGCACCTTGTATGACATACCGTTGGATAAGAATTTTAAATAGGGAGGGGGATGTCTATGTATGGCAGAGTAACAAAGTATTTCCACGATAGAGGATATGGATTTATTCGCGGAGAAGATGGTAATTCATATTTTATTCATGCCTCTAAGCTGTATGGTGAGTATTTGGATAAAGGATATTATGTATTCTTCAAGCCATATGCAGATGATAGGAGCGATTATAACGCTAAGAATGTTAGTGTTATTGAAGTGCCAGATACAAAAAGAAGATAAGGTCTGACTACAACCTAACAGCAAACAATACCGCTGCACAAATGTAATAAATTTCCCAGTCGGCAGGAAGTAAAATAAAGTATCCGTCACCAAGATTCAGAAGTAAATCAGATTATTTCTATGGTGCAATTCAGCACAGATTTCCAATTTATGATAAAGATATTTTGAAAATTTAATAGGGCAATAGGGTAAGTAGGCTTATAAGGCTTTGCCACTTTTGGCGAGGTCTATTTGCTATGCAATTTTTCTGAATCTCTGCTTATAAAAAAGGAGGAAAAATGATTGATGAAAATAAGATTAGTAAAAATATTAATGAGGTTAAAGAAAATGAAAGAAAGAATTGATTAGTTCTGATGAATGTTTTGTACGACTTATTAATTACAAGAATGCTTGGATTTCTAATTATGGTAGACCATTGGAATTTAATAATGGCAAGTATGTATTTAAACGTATTAGTGAGAATGAAGTAGGTGGAATACTTGGTACAGCAATAGGAACAGTGATTTTGACTGCACTTGGTGAGATATTGGAGTATCAGGAATCAATTTCAAAAAGAATTTCTTATTTTTTCTAGGCAAACATCTAAAAGCACCGCTTCTATAAATTAAGAGTATAGTGTTTTTGTCAATAATGACAGAAAAGACATTTATACTTGAATATTTTTGTTAAAAATAATATAATATAAAACATAAAGAGAGATATAATTGGCAAAATGCACAAAAATGAATGATTGGGGGATTGAGCATATGATAAGATGCAGTAAATGTAATGGTATGCCAAATGAGAATGATGTAATTGGTTGGAAGTGTAATTCCTGTGGGAAAGCATTTCAAGTGAAAAAAGAGCAGTTACATAATATTCTGTTGAAAAAAGAAGCAAATCCTGAGAAGAGTTTATGTAAATGTCCATCGTGTGAGAATATTATAGATGATGGAAAAGAGAATATAGCTTGGAAATGTTCTTGTGGTCATGTGACTGTGGGGAAGTTAGATGATTTTAAGGAAGATGGAAAAATTGAGAAAAGGGAAGACAAGGAAGAGGTTGTTCCGGATGTTCCGACGGGGAATTTGATTAATTGTCCTGAGTGTGGAAAAGAGATTTCCAGTAAGGCTAAAAAGTGTGTGCATTGCGGAATGGTATTTGTAGAAGAAAAGGCAATAACTAAAATATGTGCTGATTGTGGTAAGGAAGTTGCAAGTGATGCAACAGAATGTCCTTTCTGCGGATGTCCGTTTGAAGAGCAAGGTTTACAGAAAGTAGATACAATAATTAAGAGTAAAGTAGTAAAAAAGAATTTTACTAAAATGGTTATTCCGATAGCGTTGTTGGCTTTGGTAGTGGTTATTGGTGGTGTGATTTATAATATAAAAGTTGTTAAGCCTAAAAAAGTTGCAGCACAGAATAAAGCTACTTATGAGGAAGCTATTGATTTATTGGAAAAAGGAAAATATGAGGAAGGAAATGAACTTTTGTTAACTATTCCTGATTATATGGACGTAGGGACTATTTTGGAGCAAATCAAATGGGAAACATATACATACTCATGTGTTAATCAATTCAAACAATATTTAAAGAATCCAGATTCTTTTACTTTGTATGAAGTAGCATTTTATTTAGATGACGAGGCACATGGAGTATATGCTTCATTATTAGGAGAAGTGGATTTTTCATATCCAGCTATTATATTTCGGAGTGGAGCACAAAATGGTTTTGGCGGAAATACCACAGGATACGAATTGTTCTATTATATTAAAGACAGTGGTTATACTTATGTTGCTTCTTGCGACTATTTGGATGAAGATGAATATTATGATGATGATGGAGAACTTAAAGATAAAGATGACGGGGCAATGGAAGTAATGCTGTGTATGGAAATTAATAAGATAAAAAATGAATCGGAAGAGGTTGGAACAGTTGATATAAATAGAATAAAAACTGTGTTAAAGAATGATGCATATTCCACAGTAAAAATAATTGAATAGCAAAGCGTAATTGGAGGGGATAAAAGTATGGGAAGAGAACAATTGCAAGGTGAACCATGGCACTATGAGCAGATGAAAAAGACTTGTAAAGATGGGAGTAAATACTGTATATACAACAAAAAAGATATATGCTCTAATACTGCCAGTGACACTTATAAAAAGGGGTGTATTGGTAAAGGAGCGTGTATACTATTTGAACCTAGAACAGGTTCACCTAAAGTTTATTCAACAAAATGTATTCAAAAGAATGACATAAAGAAAAATGATGCGGAGGGAAAAAACATGGATAATGTGCAAAAGCAAAACAATGATAAAGCAGAAAATTTTGTTCGACTGGCAAATAAGAGAACAAATAAGATTCTTGAGGATATTGAAATTCTTGGAAATCTTGCAAATAAAAACCAATATGAATACACAGACGAACAGGTGGAAAAGATTTTTAATGCAATTGAAAAAGAACTTGCAACAACTAAAGAAAGTTTCAAAAAGAAGAAACCTGTAAATAAATTTTCATTATGAGAAGTAGGGATTCGGCAAAATTCCGAGTGCCTTATTTTGAGGTATGGATTTTTTAGTGGGTGTATAAATAAAGCAACTAGGAGCATATGTGAAAAAACAATCCTTGCATTTAGTTTTTGCCACCCCTCAGTACATAAGAAAAGGTTAAGGGTATTATATCAGCCCTTAACCTTATTTTTTACGCTTCGATATTCAATATGTAGTTGACTGCTTTCTCTGCCTCGCTACTAGCTGATACTATGAACTTAACATCATTCTTTAATACTGATAACCAACTTTGAATATATGCTGATGAATTACGAAAACTCTTTCTTGTTTCAATACCTATGATATTCATAAGGCTTGCACTTCCTAGCTCTGCAACCAATTCTTCTTTCGAGTATTCATCACTACTAAAAGCAACAAGTTTATCTTTTCTTTCCTCTGCACGATTGCAACGGCTTTCTTTCATTGTACTGTGTATCGATTCATGAAATGCGGTAGAATAGTATTCATTTGCATCTTTGAACTGTTCAAACAAGGGTAACTGTATTAAATCAAGCATAGGTGAATAAAAAGCCTTGTCACTCTTGATATGTTCAACTGTTATATGTTCTCTTGTCCAATAGTCTGTTAAAATGTTTTCTGCTTTTTCTATCGGCTCAATGTCGTTTAGTTCTTCTTACTTTAAAGGTTCTACACCATCTACCTGAGATATATGAAATACATTTATATTTTTCAATAGTGGTATCTGTTTGTATTGCAAGTTAAAAGGTTTTATATAGGAAAGGTGGAAATATTATGGCAATCATAATCACAAATGGAACGGATTATGTTATGTTTATGGAACGTATCACAAAAATTTTTATCTATCAGATGGAAAGGAAACATGGTAATAGTTTTAAGTGGAAGATTACATATTGGTTATTGAACAGGATGGTTTGATATTACGTCAGACATAATTTTGGATAACTTGAAAAAACAAATGAAATCAATTATAATTGGAGGTATCAAATTATGAAAGGTGTAATTGATATGTCAGCTACGACTGTAATTAAAGATATATTAACAATTAAAAATATGTCACAAGTAGAACTTGCAGAGGAAATTAATGTTACAGGACAAAACCTCAGTAATAAGATGAATAGGGATAAAATTTTCAGCATTAGAATTGGTGGAAATAGCTGATGCACTAGGAATGAAACTTGTATTAAAAGAAAAAGATACTATTAATGAAGAGGATTAAAAAAACAATAAGGAATTTATTATTGGCTATCCTGACGAATTAAAAGGGAAGTCAAAACGGAATCAGACAGAAGAAGAAAAGAAAGCAGCACAAGTCCATGCAAACTAAGGCGAGGAATGCAAAAGCACATGAACAAAAACAATAGAAGACCTTTGCCAGTTACTCCAATGTCAGCCACAAGATCTAATTGAATGGAAAGTAACTTTAAACCCTGAATTATCCTATGAAAATCGGTTTAAAAGTGAGTAGATATAGAGGGTTCTATATTATAAGTATTTTCCATATAATAATATAGGTACTTGACGTACAGAAAACTGTACACTATAATTAAAGTACAGAAAACTGTACAGATAATCAAGGAGGTGTTTATTATGTTAGCTGTAAACTATACAAATCTTCGTGACAATATGAAAACATATATGGATAAAGTTACGGATGATTATGAAACTATGATTGTTACTAGGAAAAACAATAAAAATGTGGTTATGTTATCAGAAGAATCTTATAACAATCTGATGGAAAATATTCATGTAATGGGGAACAAAGCCAATTATGATTGGCTAATGGAGTCAAAAGCACAGTTAGAAGCAGGAAAGATTTCAACACATACTCTTATAGAGGTGGATACTGATGAATAAAGTATTTACAGATAACGGATGGAAAGATTATGTGTATTGGCAGACGGAAGACAGAAAAACACTAAAGAAAATAAACAATCTTATAGAGGACATAGCTAGAAACGGGAATGAAGGAATTGGAAAGCCAGAATCATTGACTGGAAATCTTTCAGGATTTTGGAGTAGACGTATCAATGATAAAGACAGATTAATATATAAGATTGATGAAGAGAATGTGTATATATTAGCTTGCAGATATCATTATAATGATAGGTAGAGCAAAAGCACCAAAGATGGAAATTAATCATCTGAGGTGCTTTTTTCGTGCGACCGATGCTCTTTGGAAATATCATCAACGACTTTTTTTAATGCCACAGTTCGCCAGTTGTCTTTAATAAGCTGATGTTTTAATTCAAGCAATTCATTTAGTGGTGTATTTGTCCAGGAATACCATGAGAGGATGTGGAATGAACTTTTCAGGTAGTTTGGAAATAATATAAAACAACATATCTTCCATTCGGTTAGTGCAGCGGTGGAAAAATTCTTTTAATCTATTCGGTTTCTTTAATTCAATATTTATGATAAACAACTCCCTTAAAATATTTTTGAAAAAATTTTTATTAAGCGTGGAAAATTTTAAGTAATCTTATTATTTATAGTATATAGAGCAATGATAGAAATGGCAATTAAATATTTAGTTCCAATAATCATACAGATTAGGAACTTTCCTTAATTTATGGGAATTGTAAATATCCTTAATATTATCATTGGAAAATTAGGAACTAAAGTATATCAAAAATAGGAACTTTTAAGGTGGTGTACTCAATCTAACGCAACGTTTAATATGCCTTGTAATAGTGTTAATTCGTGTCAGCATTTTACACCATTTGCACTTCATATTATTCCTAAACAGTATTGTAAAAAAAGGTATTGTCCATATTGTAATGGTTCATTGGAAAAGGAATTGGTTTATTGTACATATAGACCAGATGACGAAACAGAAATAGATAACAAGTTAAGCTCTTACAGATGTGAAAGCTGTACAAGTGAAAATAAATTTGCAAGTGGAGGAAGTTATTACAAGAATGACAGAAAGTGTACAGATTGAAAGAGGATTATTGCCATTAGATGCGTTTTGTGAATATTAAGGGATTAAAAAGACGAAAGCAAGAGAGTTATTACATAACCCTGTAAATGGATTTACAGTGCGTATTGGAAATAGATTATATGCTCATAAAGGCAAGTTGGATGAATGGTTATTAAAACAAATTCTGTAGATTGAGAAAATTGAAACAGATTGAATAAATAGATAAAATATGCTAAAATGGGGAAAATATTTAATGAAGCTTTCCCTATTTTCTTGTGAAAGGAGCAAAGATGGGAAAATCACTAAAAGGGAAAGAACTAGGAAAGAATATATCTCAGCGTAAAGATGGTCGTTATCAAGCAAGATTTGTGAATAGATTTGGTAATAGACAGATTACTCACAAGTTTAAGTCTTGTTGTAGTTCAAAAGGCATTTAATGAATTAAAAATTGATGATTCAAGAAAAGGTTATAAGGCACTTTTAGTAGATATGCTAAATCGTGCCATGGAATCAGACCTTATTAATAGGAATGTGGCATTATCAGTTAATACAAATATTGATAATTTTGAAAAGAAAAGCGTATTTTGACGGAGGATGAAATTGAATTGCTTTTAAAAACATCAAAGGGTGGGAGAATGTATCCATTCTTTGTAATGGCATTAAATACAGGAATGCGAATGGGAGAAATACTTGGTTTGACATGGGATTGTATAGATTTTGAAAATGGCAAGATACGTGTAACAAAGACATTGTGCTATATGCCTAATAACGGAGATGAGATTTATGAGTTTCATCCTCCTAAGACTAAAACAGGTAAAAGAAATATTCCTATTTCGAAACAAGTGAAAGAAATGCTTTTGGAACAAAAACAATGGCGTGATAATGTTATGAAAAGATTTGAGCCTACACTAGGATTTGGAGACTTAGTATTTACAAATAAAACAAATTATCCTCTTCATGCTTCAAATGTAAAAGATTCCATTTATTACCTGATAAATAAAATAAACAAAGAAAATCCAGATATAGAGTTTGAACATTTTACCCCGCATTGCTTACGTCATACGTTTGCAAGTAATTGTATTGCAAAAGGTATGAAACCCAAAACATTACAGAAGTTGCTAGGACATAATTCATTGAGTACCACAATGGAATTATATTGTCATGTTTTGGACGAAACGCTGTAAGTCGATGAAGAAATAGAAAGGTTGAATATGAAGAAAAAGTTTCATTTTGAATTGTCTACTACGCAAACAATCATGCTTAGTTTTTTCTTGGCAATATTTGTAGGAAGTATATTACTTGCATTGCCAATTAGTTCAGCTAGTGGCGAAGCAATTCCATATATAGACGCATTATTTACAGCAACTACTTCCATCTGTGTAACCGGACTTGTGACGATGCCCACTGTCTCAACGTGGAGCGTATTTGGGCAGATTGTAATATTGATTCTAATACAAATTGGAGGTTTAGGAATTATTACTATTATGTCCGGCATGATGATTAGTTTGCACAAAAAAATAGGTATTGGAGATAGAATACTTATTCAGGACGCATTTAATCTAAATACACTATCAGGACTTGTGAAATTTATTAAGAAGGTGCTAATTGGTACATTTGTTGTGGAAGGAATTGGAGCTTTTCTGTACATGACAGTATTTGTACCAGAGTATGGTACAAAGGGAATATGGATATCAATATTTAATTCTATATCTGCATTTTGTAATGCAGGAATTGACATTATCTCAGAAGATAGTTTATGTGAATACGCCTTAAATCCTATGATTAATATAGTGACAAGTTTATTGATTATTCTTGGTGGCATCGGATACATTGTCTGGTGGGATTTAATTAGAGTGTTGAAAAGTGTAAAATGTCAAAAGTGGAAATGCTTTAATAGTTTGACACTTCATAGTAAGATTGCACTTTCTGCAACAAGTGTACTTATTGTGGTAGGCGCATTGCTTTTCTTTGTTTTTGAATATAAGAATCCACTTACAATTGCTGAGTATTCGTTAATTGATAAAATACAAGTTGCTCTCTTTCAGTCGGTAACTACCAGAACGGCAGGATTTGCAACAATTCCTCAACAAAATCTGACCAATGCCTCCGCTATTGTTTCTCTATTGCTAATGTTTATTGGCGGTTCGCCGGTAGGAACGGCAGGCGGAATAAAAACAGTTACAATTGCGGTGTTAATTGTTTCCGCATTTGCAACAATAAAAAACAAAGAGGATGTTACTCTTTTTCAAAGAACTATTTCAAGACAAGCTATCAGCAAAGCGGTTGCAGTAGTAAGTACGTCTTTTATGATTATGTTTACTTCAACGGTTTTGCTGGCGGCAGTTACAAATGCAAATGCGCTTGATATTATGTATGAAACTGTCAGCGCAACTGCAACAGTAGGGCTTACAAGAAACTTGACACCGATGTTAAATTTATGGGGTAAGATTATAATTATCATAACAATGTATCTGGGCAGAGTTGGACCTATTTCTTTATTAATAGCATTTAACAAAAAAAGAGAAAATAAAAATATCATTAAAAATCCAACGGAAGAAATAAGTGTTGGATAATACAGTATGGGAAGGAAGTAAAATTATGGGCATAAAACAATCGTATGCTGTTTTTGGACTTGGCAGATATGGAAAGGCAGTGGCAAAAGAACTTGTAGAAAGTGGAGCTGAAGTTTTGGCAGTTGACATTAATGAAGATATTGTCAATGATGCAATTGCCGAAATACCTTATTGTAAGTGTGCGGATATCACGGATGCAGAAGTTATTAAACGGCTGGGTATTGCCAATGTGGATGTTGTAATTATCACAATGGCAACGAATCTGGAAGCAAGTGTGATGGCAACCATGTTGTGTAAAGAGATTGGTGTTAAGACAGTAATAGCTAAATGTTCTAGTGAAATGAATTACAAAATTTTGAGCAAGGTGGGAGCGGATCGTGTAGTATTTCCTGAAAGTGAATCCGGTATCAGATTAGCAAAGAATCTTCTAAGTTCTGGTTTTGTTGATATTATTGAACTGGCAAAAGATGTTTCCATGATTGAACTTGATGTCAGATCTGAGTGGGAAGGAAAAAATTTGTTAGAATTAAATCTTAGACAGAAATATTCAATAAATGTGGTAGCGATTATTCAAGAAAAAAATGTTTGTATTAATATTGACCCCGAAATGCCTTTGAAAAAATCAATGAAGCTTATTGTTATAGCTAACATATCAAAATTAAGCAAATTAAGATAAGTAATGTAATAAGAGACGAGTAAACACTTGTAAGCGGGGGTGAAGTATTTGTATGATGAAATTCAGTTAAAAATTACGGAAGCTTCCTTTGGCAACAAATTGGTTAGTGTTTCAAAAAGGGCTATATTAGGAATGATATCAGGTTTTTTGCTTCTGGTATATGTGAAAAACAGAATACATTTTGAGTTTAACGTGCTGAATAAGAAGTAGGCACGTTAAAAAATAGCCTATACGCAAGTGAATACTTGCGTATAGAGAAATAGAGTATGAGAATAAAACAAATAAAGATTAAATTTTAGTTACACCAGAAAAATGCTACTGATTGGAAGACGTATTGGAAGATAATCAAATGATTGAATAAATAGATAAAATATGCTAAAATGGGGAAAGTATTTAACAGACCGGAGGCGGTAAAATGAATTGCAAAGAAGAGGAACGTTTGATTCCCTTTTATCTGAAAGATGAACTAAACGAGAAGAAAACAAAGGAATTCCTAGAGCATGTGAAAGAATGCAAATCCTGTTACGAGGAGATGGAAATTCAGTATTTAGCGTCTACCGGCTTAGAGTGGCTGGAGAGCGGTTCTTCATTTGATTTAGAGTGTGAGATGAAAAAAATTCTTTTTAACTCAGAAAAGAAATTAAAACATAAGCGTATGATAAGAATTGCAGGTACCGTTATAAATATCCTTGCCATAGCATCAATTATCATTACTCTGGTAGTGCAAATTAGCTTATGGCTCACAGGAGAAGTACCAGGACCTGCCATGCTTGGATTATAAATGGTGGAAAAAATAGGAGAAAATCATGGAAAAAATAGTTTTAATTGATGGACATAGTATTTTAAATCGTGCATTTTATGGACTTCCAATGCTGAGCAATTCCAAAGGAATCCCCACCAATGCTATTTATGGATTTTTAAATATTATGTTTAAAATATTAGAAGAAGAAAAGCCAGAATATTTAACTGTTGCTTTTGATGTACATGCCCCTACTTTTCGTCATGAAATGTATGCAGAATACAAGGGAACCAGAAAACCAATGCCGGAAGAATTAAGAACTCAGGTGCCTTTAATGAAAGAAATGTTGCAGGCAATGGGGATAAAAGTAGTAGAACAGGCTGGCTATGAGGCTGATGATTTATTAGGAACCATTGCAAAAACTGCAGAAGAAAAAGGAATGGAAGCAGTGATTGTTTCTGGGGACAGGGACTTACTACAGTTAGCTTCGAAACATATTAAAATCAGAATACCAAAAACAAAGAAAACAGGAACAGAAATTGAAGATTATACAGATAAAGAGGTAAAAGAAACCTATGGGGTCACACCAACAGAGTTTATTGATGTAAAGGCATTAATGGGTGATACTTCTGATAATGTGCCAGGGGTACCAGGAATTGGTGAAAAGACAGCTACTGCCATTATTGCAACCTTTGGTAGTATTGAAAATGCCTATGAGCATGTAGATGAAGTCAAGCCGAACAGGGCAAAGGAAAATTTAAAGGAATTTTATGAACAGGCACAGTTTAGTAAGGAATTGGTGACTATCTGTACCAAAGCAGAAATTTCTTATGATATAGAACAGGCAGAACTTTCTGAGTTGTATACAGAGAAAGCCTATATTTTATGTAAAGAATATGAATTTAAAAATTTTTATGGAAGATTTGAAGGTACAAAAAAAGAACAGCCGGAAGAAAGTTTAAACATTCAGATAGTGGATGATTTTTCGGAGGCAGAAGAAATTTTTGAAAAAGTAGCAGAAGGAAAATTTTCTTTTCAATATGTGATTTTCAAAGGACAAGTAGTTGCTTTAGTGCTTTCAATTGATGGGAAAACTGTTTATTACATGGAACAACAGGGATTTTTAACAGAAGGATATTTTGCATCTAAGCTGTCAGAAAGTATTAAAAAAGCAGAAACAGCAGTTACCTTCCAACTAAAATCACAGTTAAGCTATATTGAAAATTTCAACGATGTAAAAGAAAAAATGAAAGATGTGACCATTGCAGCATATCTTTTAAATCCATTAAAAAGTGAATATACTTATGATGAAATTTCTAAGGATTATTTAGAAAAACTTCTTCCATCTGCAGAAGATTTATTTGGCAAAATGAAGTTAGAAAAAGCAATAGGGGCAGGGGAGGAAACCGTAGTTTCCTATTTTGCTAACATGACAGCTTGTGCTTATAGTGCCTATGAAAAGCTTATGGAAACTTTAAAAGCAGAAGAAATGTACGATTTATATGAAAATGTGGAAATGCCACTGGTATATACTTTATATGAAATGGAACAGGAAGGTATCAAGGCAGAAGCAGAAGAATTGAAAAAGTATGGGGAAGATTTGAAAGGCAAAATAGAGGAAATTGAACAGGAAATTTACAAAGAGGCAGGAGAAGAATTTAACATTAATTCTCCAAAACAGCTGGGAGAAGTACTGTTTGAACATATGAAGCTTCCAAATGGAAAAAAGACAAAAACAGGCTACTCCACAGCGGCAGATGTACTGGAAAAACTGGCACCGGATTATCCGGTGGTATCTAAAATTTTAGAATACAGACAGTTAACCAAATTAAATTCTACTTATGCAGAAGGACTGGTAAGTTGTATTGGAGAGGATGGCAGAATTCATTCCAAATTTAACCAGACCATTACGGCAACAGGACGTATCAGCAGTACAGAACCAAATCTGCAAAATATTCCAATTCGTATGGAATTAGGAAGGCTTATACGAAAAGTCTTTGTTCCAAAGGAGGATTATGTATTAATTGATGCGGATTATTCTCAGATTGAATTAAGAGTGTTAGCACATATGTCTGGGGATGAAAGACTGATTGGTGCCTACAAAATGGATGAGGACATTCACAGAATTACAGCTTCGGAAGTATTTCACATTCCATTAGAAGAAGTAACACCATTGCAAAGAAGAAATGCAAAAGCTGTAAACTTTGGAATTGTGTATGGAATCAGTTCTTTTGGGTTAAGCGAAGATTTAAGTATTTCCAGACAGGAGGCCAAAGAATATATTGAAAAATATTTTGAAACTTATCCAGGGGTAAAAAAATTCTTAGATGATTTAGTTGCTAAGGCAAAGAAAAATGGTTATGTGACTACCATGTTTGGAAGAAAGAGGCCAATTCCAGAATTAAAATCTTCTAATTTTATGCAGCGGTCATTTGGAGAAAGAGTTGCCATGAATTCCCCCATACAGGGAACCGCAGCAGATATTATTAAAATTGCCATGATTCAGGTAGATAAAAGATTAAAAGAAGAAAGTTTGCAATCCAGATTAATCTTACAGGTTCATGATGAACTTTTAGTGGAAACTCACAAGTCAGAAATGGAACAAGTAAAGCAGATTTTAGAAGAAGAAATGCACAAGGCAGCTAGTTTAAGTGTGCCATTGGATATTGATATGAACTGCGGAGAAAACTGGTACGAAGCACATTAAGAGGATTTAATAATGAAGATTATAGGAATTACTGGCGGCGTAGGTGCCGGAAAATCACATATTTTAGATTATATTTTGCGAAATTATAAAGCAAGAATTATAAAAACCGATGAGGCAGCAGAACTTTTAAGAAAACCAGGACACAGATGTTATGAAAGAATTGTGGAACTTTTAGGGGATACAATTTTAAATGAAGACGGAACTATTAATAGGAATAAAATGGCAGAATTGATTTTTTCTGACCAGAAAAAGCTTGAGGAAATCAATAAAATTATCCATCCAGAAGTGAACCGGTATGTGGCAGAGGAAATTAAAAAAGAACAGGAAAACAAAGAAAAAGACTACTTTTTTATAGAGTCTGCATTGCTCATTGAAAATCATTATGATGAAATTTGTGATGAATTGTGGTATATTGATACAAAAGAAGAAATCCGGAGAGAACGTTTAAAGCAGAACAGGGGCTATTCGGAAGAAAAAATATCTGATATTATTAGTAAACAGCTGTCAGAAGAAGAATTTAAGAAACATTGTCAGATTATTATAGATAATAATGGTGAAAAACAGGCTGTTTATAAGCAGATAGATGAAAATATGGGAGGAATTTAGGTGGAGGAACAGAAAAAATACGCAGGCCAACTGGTGTTTGGACTGGATATTGGTACTCGAAGCATTGTAGGAACTGTTGGATATAAATCGGGGAAACAGTTTGAAGTAGTGGCTCAGTTTATAAGGGAACATGACACCAGAGCTATGATGGATGGGCAGATTCACGATATTCATAAAGTAAGTGAAAGCATCAAAGAAGTAAAAGAAGCATTAGAGGCACAGGTTGGAAGAAAACTGACAGAAGTGTGTATTGCAGCGGCTGGACGTGTACTTAGGACACTGACTATTCAAGGGGAAATAGAATTTGAAGAAGAAACAGAAGTAAATGCAGAACATATATACTCGTTGGATTCTTTATGCGTAGAAAAGGCACATGGAGAAATTGGAGATTTAAAAGAGCATGGAATGAAATTTTATTGTGTAGGATACACAGTAATCAAATATTATTTAAACGATTATCCAATCCGTGCACTTGATAATCATAAGGCGAAGAAGATTGGAGCAGACATGCTGGTTACTTTCTTGCCGGAAGACGTAGTAGATGGGCTATACAAAGCGGTAGAAATTGCTGGACTGGAAGTGGCAACCTTGACTTTGGAGCCAATTGCTGCTATGAATGTGGCAATTCCAGAAATGTACCGTATGTTAAACATCGCTTTGGTAGATGTAGGGGCAGGAACTTCTGATATTTGCATTACAAAAGATGGAAGCATTATAGCATATGGAATGATACCTTATGCAGGAGACGAACTGACAGAAACAATTGCAAGGGAATATCTGTTAGATTTTAAGAGTGCGGACCAGTTAAAAATTGATTCTGGTTCCAAATCAGAAACGATAAGTTATAAAGATATTATGGGGATTACTCATAAGATTGCACCGGATGAAGTATTGGAAAAAGTTGCAGGTGTGGTTGATGATATTACTGGAAAAATTGCTGAAAAGATGATGGAATTAAATGGTGGAAAGCCGGTTAGTGCAGTATTTATCGTAGGAGGCGGCGGAAAAATTAGTGGTTTTGCAGAAAGCCTGGCAGATAAACTGGGAATTATGCGAGAAAGGGTGGCACTTCGTGGTGAAGAAGTAATGGATGACATTTATTTCTGGCAAAGTGATATAAAAAAAGACCCTCTGTTAGTAACGCCAATTGGTATTTGTCTTAATTTCTATGACCAGAAGAATAACTTTGTTTATGTGAATTTTAATGGGCAAAGAATCAAGCTGTATGATAACAATCATTTAACAATTGTAGATGCAGCTATGCAGGCAGGATTTCCAAATGATGGACTTTTTCCAAAAAGAGGAAAAGAAATTGTGTTTACAGTAAACGAAAAACAGCGTATTATACGAGGTAGTTTCGGAGAACCGGCAGTAGTTACATTAGATGGGGAACCGGCAAGTATTAATACTCCTATTGAAGCAAATATGCAGATAAAAATAGAGGAATCTACTGCAGGAGCACCGGCAGAGTATACAATAGAACAGTTGCCAGAATACAGTAGTACCATTATGTTTATGGTAAATGGAAAAAAGGTGGAATGTCCTAAGTTTGTTCAGGTAAATGGAGAACTGGTGTCTGGATATTATAGCATAAAAACCGGTGACGAAATCAAAATGTTAAAGTATTATACGGTGGAGCAACTTTTGGAATTTATGGATATTATGCTAGATTATGGCGTAGAAATCCAGGTCAACAACCAGCCTGCATTCAGAGATACTATTGTGTATGAAAATTTTTCTATTCAATGGGAAATGGAACAAAACATAGGGATTTCAAAGCTGAAAAATCAAGAACAGGCCAATTCATCGAAAACAGAGGATGAAATAAAACAGTTAATGGCAGATGCGGTAGAAACAACAGTAGAAATACAAGAGAAAATGGAAAGTCAGAAAGAAGTTGTGACAGAAAGTGAAAAAGGAGAGGCCATAGAAGAGAGTTCGGAAGAAATCTATCCGGAAGAACAGTATGTTCATGAAATTCAGGTAACGGTAAATGAAAAACTATTTACATTGTCAGGGAAAAAGAAGTATACTTTTATAGATGCCTATGATGCGTTTGGTTTTGATGTTTCTACAGGCATGGGAAAAGAACTTGTAATGCTTATCAATGGAGTAAATGCACAATTTATTTCCAGGATTAAAGATAAGGACAAAATTGAAATATATTGGAAGTAGGAAAAAGAATGAATTTATGCAGTATATGCAGTGGCAGCAGTGGAAACTGTATTTATGTAGGTGACAGTAACACACATCTTATGGTAGACGCAGGTGCCAGCGGCAAAAAAATGGAAAGTGGAATGAATGAACTGGATTTGTCCTTAAAGGACGTAAATGGTATTTTAATTACACATGAACATTCAGACCACATTAAAGGACTTGGTGTAGTGGCAAGAAAATACGGAATCCCAATTTATGCTACAGGTGGCACCATAGAAGCTATGAAAGAGATAAAACAATTAGGGAAAATTCCAGAAGAATTGTTTCATGAAATTAAGGCAGACAATGATTTTTATATTAATGAAATTTTGGTAAAGCCTTTTGAAATTTCTCATGATGCAGCTGAACCGGTAGGTTACCGCTTTGAAAAGGGAGAAAAATCCATAGGGATTGCAACAGATTTAGGATATTATAGTGATTATACTATAGACAAATTGCAGGGATTAGATGTATTATTGTTAGAGGCAAATCATGATATACATATGCTGCAGGTAGGGGCATACCCATATTATTTAAAGCAGAGAATTCTTGGAAAGCGTGGACATCTTTCAAATGAAAGTTCAGGACAGCTGTTAAGCAGAATTTTACATGATGGATTAAAAACCGTATTATTAGGACATTTAAGCAGGGAAAATAATTTTGCAGAACTTGCCTATGAAACGGTAAGGTTGGAAATTGCTATGGCAGATAATCAATATAAGCCAGATGATTTTCCAATTTATGTGGCAGCAAGGGAAAGTAATTCCATGCTTGTTACTGCATAAAAGAATTAAAAACAAAAGTAGAAAAATAATATGTGCTATGCACAGAATTGGAGGATAAAATGAAAAAAACAATTATTACAGTAATCGGTAAGGACACAGTGGGAATTATTGCAAAGGTATGTACCTATCTTGCAGACACAAATATCAATATTTTAGATATTTCACAAACTATTGTACAGGATTATTTCAACATGATGATGATTGTAGACATGAATAATGCATCAAAAATTTTTGGAACTATTCAGGAAGAGTTAGATAAACTTGGTGAAGAAATTGGTGTAGCAATTAAATGTCAGCATGAAGATATCTTCAACATGATGCACCGTATCTAAGAAAGAATAAAAGAAAGGTAGAAAAACTTATGATTAACATGTTTGAGGTTAATGAAACCAACAAAATGATTGAACAGGAGAATTTGGATGTAAGAACCATTACTCTTGGTATCAGTCTGTTGGATTGTATGGATTCTGATTTAAAAGAACTCAATCGAAAGATTTATGAAAAAATTACTACACTTGCAAAGAACTTAGTTGCAACAGGTGATAAAATAGAGCATAAATATGGAATTCCAATTGTAAATAAAAGAATTTCTGTTACTCCAATTGCCATTGTAGGAAGTGCTGCGTGTAAGTCACCGGAAGATTATGTAACTATTGCAGAAACTTTGGACAAAGTAGCTCATGAGGTAGGCGTTAACTTTATTGGTGGATATTCTGCTTTGGTTTCCAAAGGGATGACCACATGTGATGAATATTTGATTCGTTCTATTCCTATGGCACTGGCAAAAACTGAAAGAGTATGTAGTTCTGTAAATCTTGGTTCTACCAAAACAGGTCTTAATATGGATGCAGTAAGACTTATGGGAGAAATCGTAAAAGAAACAGCGGAATACACTAAGGAAAATGATTCTTTAGGCTGTGCAAAATTGGTAGTATTTTGTAATGCACCAGATGACAATCCATTTATGGCCGGGGCATTCCATGGTGTTACAGAAGCAGATGCTATTATTAATGTAGGGGTTTCTGGTCCTGGAGTTGTAAAAACAGCTTTGGAAAAAGTTCGTGGAGAAAGTTTTGAAGTGCTTTGTGAAACTATTAAAAAGACTGCATTTAAGATTACTCGTGTGGGACAGTTAGTAGCAAAAGAAGCTTCCAAAGAATTAGGTATCCCATTCGGTATTATTGACCTTTCTTTAGCACCAACACCAGCAGTTGGTGACAGTGTTGCCGATATTTTAAAAGAAATCGGTTTGGAACATCCGGGAGCACCAGGTACTACAGCAGCCCTTGCGTTATTAAATGACCAGGTGAAAAAGGGTGGTGTCATGGCATCTTCTTATGTAGGTGGTTTAAGTGGTGCTTTTATTCCAGTCAGTGAAGACCAGGGAATGATTGATGCAGTAGTAGCAGGAGCCCTTACCATTGAAAAATTAGAAGCTATGACATGTGTATGTTCTGTAGGCCTTGACATGATTGCAATTCCTGGAGATACCTCGGCGGCTACTATTTCTGGTATGATTGCAGATGAAATGGCAATTGGTATGATTAACCAGAAAACTACCGCAGTTCGTGTAATTCCTGTAATTGGCAAGGGAGTTGGAGAAATTGTAGAATTTGGTGGATTACTTGGCTATGCTCCAATTATGCCGGTAAACAAATTTGCATGTGATGCATTTGTTGGAAGAGCAGGAAGAATTCCTGCACCAATTCACAGCTTTAAAAACTAAAAATATTTTGTTAAATATCTTTTGTGAAATATATCAAAAAATGGCTGACCAGAGTAACCTTGGTCAGCCATTTATTTATATATCAATGATTTAGCATATTCATTATAAATTTTTCCTGATTTTCGATAAATCCCGTGATAAATATCTGAAGCAAACAGATCCAGTGTAAACATTTTATAGGCGGTTTTGCTTAATTGTGTATAGGCAGCGGAAGGTTTTGTAAGAAAAGGAATTGAACTTTTCTCTTTGATGGACTTTAGTAAAGCTGATGCGTCCCGCCGGAATCCTAAAGGTCTGGCATAATAAATAATCCCGTTATCTAAAAACTCTTTGGAGTCCTCTTTGGTAATTCCTAACATAATATGGCACAATGCTCTTGTAATTCTTGTATGTGTATAGGCTTTGTTTTTCAATAGGTCAGCAAAAGCGGTAAAACTAGTGTAGGAAGGCAGAAGATTGCTAATGCGTTCTGCTAAATCATGGTCTACATCTAAATAAGTTTCTAAACTTTCCTTATTTCTTAAAAGTGAATAGTAAAGAAATTCGGAAAACTCATCATTTTTAACAGGATGATTTACTGTTAGAGTATGTTGTAATATTTCATAGGCTTTTGAAGGAATCTGTGTTATCAAGTCAGTGATTGCTTCCGGAGTTTCCGAAAGGCTGTTTCTAATTGCAGTTGCAGAACTAAATTGATGATTAAGAACAGAAGCATTGTAATCTGCCCCTATACGCCTTATGGTATAAGGAATGATAGAACTGTTTAAGGTTTTCAAAGCTTTTAAATATTCTAAGGCAAGAATGTTATTTGGTGCTGTTAAAGTCTTATGCAAGTCTTTTGAATTAGAACTTGTAGGAAAAGTAGCAGTGAGGGCATGCATACGTGCAGAAGGGTAAGAAAGCCCTTTTTGTAATTGAGCTTTTAAAACTGTCTGGTATGTCAGTGACTCTTCTTGCAGAAAGGAGGCAATTTTTTGTAAAATTTCAATATTTCCACATTCACTTCCAAAACATAAAAAGTCAATACAGCCGAGTTTTTCTAAAAGGGCAACAGCTCCTAAAGAAAAGTATTCTGCACTGCCGGTTGCATATACAGCAGGTAATTCTAAGACCAAATCAGCTCCCTGGGACAGTGCCATATCAGCACGGATAAATTTATCTGTAATTGCAGGAGTGCCACGCTGCACAAAATTACCGCTCATTACTACCACTACATATTTAGCCCCAGTAAGCTCTTTTGCTTTTTGCATATGATAAAGATGTCCATTGTGAAATGGATTATATTCTGTAATCAGACCTACAGTTTTCATAATGTTCTCCTTTGCTTTCCCTTATTGAATAAATTATATCAAAAAACCTGTTATATATCAGTAAAGTTATGGCTAATAGTAGCATAGTGGTGAAAATTCTTCAAGGTGAAATTGATAAAAATTTGACATTCATGTTAAAAAAATATCTAGCTGTTTTTTATTTGATACAAGTCTTGTATACAAAAGCCATTTATTGTACAATGTATACAATATAAGAAAAAGTAAAATTTAGTGAAAAAAACTGTAGATAGAAAGCAGATTTTTGTAGATTAGGGTGAGACGTTAGGTAGCGAAAGGAGAACCAAAATGGCATTTATTGATGTAATTAAAGACCGGGCGAGACAGGATAAAAAGACAATAGTACTTCCGGAAACAAAAGATAAAAGAACATTAATCGCCGCAGCACAGGTAATCAAAGAAGGTGTGGCAGATATTATTATGGTTGGGGTAGAAGAAAAGATTTTGGACGGAGCCAACTGGCTAGATGTGGATTTAAGCGGAGTGAAAATTATTGAACCACATAATACACCAAAGTTAGATGAATATGTAGAACTTTTATATCAGACAAGAAAAGAAAAAGGAATGACCAGGGAAAAAGCAAGGGAAACTCTGTTAAATGATTGGCTTACCTTTGGGGTTGTAATGGTAAAAGCCAAAGATGCTGATGGAATGGTTGCAGGTGCATGTCATGCCACAGCAGACGTATTAAGACCGTCTTTACAGATCTTAAAAACAGCGCCAGGAACAAAATTGGTATCTGGTTTCTTTATTTTAGATGTACCAAACTGTGAATATGGAGAACATGGAACCTTTTTATTTGCTGACTGTGGTTTGAATCAGGATCCTACTGCAGAAGAAATGGCGGCCATTGCAGACAGCAGCGCAAAAAGTTTCCGTAACTTAGTAGGAGCAAAACCTATCATTGCAATGCTTTCCCACTCAACCAAAGGAAGTGCAAAGCATCCATTAGTAGATAAAGTGGTAGAAGCAACCAGAATTGCTCAAGAGCAGTATCCACATCTTACTATAGATGGGGAATTACAAACTGATGCAGCCCTAGTACCTTCTATTGGAGCATCAAAGGCTCCAGGCAGTGAAGTGGCTGGTCATGCCAATGTATTATTATTCCCAAATCTTGATTGTGGAAATATTGGATATAAATTAGTACAGCGCCTTGCAAAAGCAGAAGCCTATGGACCAATGCTTCAGGGAATCGCACGACCAGTAAATGATTTATCACGTGGCTGCTCTGCGGAAGATATCGTAGGAGTTATTGCGTTGACAGCGGTACAGGCACAGTTGGTATAGAAAAATTTTATTTATTAGTTGACAAATAGGAAAGACATGGTTATAATTGTTTAGGTGTGAATAGGAGACTATTATGCAAATACATTTATCAGAAATTTTGTCCAAAGAAGGCAAAACAGTTACAAAACAGATAGAACTTGAAAAGGAAAGCTTTGAATTTTCAGGGGAAACTTACAAAATAACAAAATGTGAGCCTATTGAGCTTACCATTTCCAATACGGGAAATCAGGAATTATTGATTTCGGTAAAGACAGGCTTGACTGTTGCAATTCCATGCGGCAGGTGCCTTAAGGACGTAATGACTGAATTCTGTTTGGATTTTTCCAGAGAAGTGGATATGAAGACTTCTTCAGAGGAAAAATTAGAACAGTTGGATGAAAACAATTATATAGCAGGATATCAGCTGGATGTGGATGCATTGATTGCAGATGAAATGGTTCTTCAGTGGCCTTTGAAGATTCTCTGTAAAGAGGATTGCAAGGGAATATGTACTGTTTGTGGGAAAAATTTAAACAAACAGGAATGTGAATGCGACAGAACGGTTTTAGATCCGCGTATGGCAGCTTTCCTCGATATATTTGAACAATTTAAGGAGGTGTAACATATGTCTATCTGTCCAAAGAATAAATCTTCTAAAGCAAGAAGAGATAAAAGAAGAGCAAATTGGAAAATGTCTGCTCCAACTTTAGTGAAATGCAGCAAGTGTGGAAAATTAATGATGCCTCACAGAGTGTGTAAAGCTTGTGGCTCATACAATAAGAAAGAAATCATTACAGTTGACTAATTTCAGCTGGTAACAGAGCATCCGTAGGGGTGCTCTTTTTATTAGTCATAATTTTTAGAAAAGTTTTCTCAAATTAAATATTGATTTATAGATACATATATAGTATATTTCATATAGGCGCAACAAAGTACGTTGCGCAGGCAGATTTGTGCAGGAGTAGAACGAAATGTTCTAAGGAGGAAAGTAATGCAGGAAACAGTAAAAATAGCAGTAGATGCTATGGGTGGAGATAATGCACCGGTAGAAATTGTAAAGGGAGTTATAGAAGCAATAAATGAAAAGCCTGAAATAAAAGTATACCTGGTAGGAAAAGAAAAGAGCGTAAAAGAGGAATTGTCAAAATATACATATAAGGAAGAACAGATTGAGGTTGTTAATGCAGAAGAAATTATTGAAACAGCAGAACCTCCGGTAATGGCAATTCGGAAGAAAAAGGATTCTTCCATTGTAGTAGCCATGAATCTTGTGAAAAAAGGAGAAGCAGATGCTTTTGTTTCTGCGGGAAGTTCTGGAGCAATCTTAGTTGGAGGACAATTACTTGTAGGAAGAATCAAGGGAGTGGAAAGACCGCCAATGGCACCATTGATTCCCACCACCAAAGGTGTCTCTTTATTAATTGACTGTGGTGCCAATGTAGATGCAAGACCATCTCATTTAGTACAATTTGCCAAAATGGGTTCCATTTATATGGAAAATGTTGTTGGGGTAAAAAACCCAAAAGTTGCCATAGTTAACATTGGAGCAGAAGAAGAAAAAGGAAACATGTTGGTAAAGGAAACTTTTCCATTATTGAAAAATTGCCCAGACATTAATTTCATAGGAAGTATAGAAGCGAGAGAAATACCAAATGGTCAGGCAGATGTGATTGTCTGTGAGGCTTTTGTGGGAAATGTGATACTGAAATTATATGAAGGTGTAGGAGCAGCATTAATTGGAAAAGTAAAAGAAGGTATGATGTCTACGTTGCGGTCAAAGATTGGAGCATTATTAATTAAACCTGCATTGAAAGAAACATTAAAGTCCTTTGATGCCAGTAAGTATGGCGGGGCACCATTGCTTGGATTAAATGGTCTGGTAGTAAAGACTCATGGGAATTCCAAGGCAAATGAAGTGAAAAATTCAATTATTCAATGTATTGCTTTTAAAGAGCAGAAAATTAATGAAAAGATCATGCAGAATATTGCATTAGAAGATGAGTAAGAAAGGATGTACAGATATGGAATTTGAAGCTTTACAGAAAATTATTGCAGAGGTATTAAATGTTGATCCAGATGAAATTACAATGGATACAACTTTCGTAGATGATTTAGGGGCTGATTCCCTGGATATTTTTCAGATTATCATGGGAATTGAAGAAGAATTCGATATTGAAATTCCAAACGAAGAAGCGGAGAAAATTATTTCTGTTGGAGATGCAGTAGAGCAGATTAAAAGCTCAATGAACTAGTATAGTATTTACGGAATGCTATATTAAAAAAGCCCTGTGTAAAACAGGGCTTTTAAAATAGAAACAGAATAGGAAGTGTAGAAATGAGTATGGAAAAATTAAAAGAACTGGAGGAGAAAATAGGATATCAGTTTCAAGATATCAATTTGCTGAAAAATGCCCTGACCCATAGTTCCTATGCAAATGAGCACAGAATGCCAAAGTTTGCAAATAACGAACGATTAGAATTTTTGGGGGATGCAGTGTTAGAACTGGTAACTAGTGAATTTTTATTTCACAACAAAAAGAAGATGGTAGAAGGAGCTATGACAAAGATGCGTGCCAGTATGGTGTGCGAACCAACCCTTGCTTTTTGTACCAGAGAATTTAATCTTGGAAGTTATCTGTTGCTTGGAAAAGGAGAAGAACTTACCGGGGGAAGAGAAAGAGATTCCATTGTATCTGATGCAATGGAGGCTTTGATTGGTGCAATTTATCTGGACGGTGGCTTTGCTAATGCAAAAGAGTTTATTAACAGATTTATTTTATCTGATTTAGAGCATAAGCAGCTCTTTTTTGATAGCAAGACTATCCTACAGGAAATGGTGCAAAGTAGTGCTGATGGGACATTATCTTATGAACTAATCAGAGAAGAAGGTCCAGATCATGACAAACGTTTTGTAGTACAAGTAATGATAGGAAAGGAACCAGCTGGCGTAGGAAGCGGAAGAACAAAAAAAGCTGCAGAGCAGGAAGCGGCTTATGCTGCTATTAAGAAGCTAAAAAAGCTGGTGTAGAAGAGTATGTATTTAAAGGCAATCGAAGTGCATGGGTTTAAATCCTTTGCCAATAAAATTGTATTTGATTTTCATAATGGGATTACTGGAATTGTAGGACCAAATGGAAGTGGAAAAAGTAATGTTGCAGATGCGGTAAGGTGGGTGTTGGGTGAACAAAGTGCTAAGCAGCTTCGTGGTGCCAGCATGCAAGACGTTATTTTTGCCGGAACAGAGAATAGAAAACCATTAGGGTATGCCTATGTGGCAATTACACTGGATAATGGAGATCATAAACTGCCGGTGGAATTTGAAGAAGTAACTGTTGCCAGAAGGGTGTATCGTTCTGGAGAAAGTGAATATTCCATTAATGGAACTACCTGTCGATTAAAAGATGTGCAGGAACTATTTTATGATACAGGTATTGGTAAAGAAGGTTATTCTATTATCGGACAGGGACAGATTGACAAAATCTTAAGTGGAAAACCGGAAGAGCGAAGAGAGTTGTTTGATGAAGCAGCCGGAATTGTAAAGTTTAAACGAAGAAAGCTTACTGCCCAGAAGAAATTAGAGGATGAAAAAAAGAACCTGACCAGAATTAATGACATTTTATCGGAATTAGAAAAACAGGTAGGACCACTGGAACGCCAGTCTGCAAAAGCGAAAGAATATCTGAAGTTAAAAGAAGAGTTAAAGACTTATGATGTAAATATGTTTCTTTTGGAAACAGAGCGGTTAAGAGAAGAATTGAAGATAGTTTCTGAAAAAATCGAGATTGCTGAAAATGACTTACAAGATACCAGAGAGCAGTTCGAAAAAACAAAAAATGAATATGAAAAAACTGGTATGGAAATTGAAGATGCCAATGAAAAATTAGAAGAAGCTAAAGAGGCTTTAAACCAGGCAGTGCTACTTCGCGGGAAAATTGAAGGCGAGATTGATTTATTAAAGGAAAAAATTAATTCTGCAAAAATGAGCGAAGAGCACACCAAAAGCAGAAGGCAGGCTGTAGAAAAAGAAAAAGCAGAAAAAGAAAAAGCGTTAGAAGAGATTAAACAGCAAAAAGAAACCATGGCAGAAGCTCTAAAAGAAGCTAAGGGTGGAAAAGAAAAAGAAGAAGAAAGTCTTAGTAAGCTTCAGGAGCAGATTGCAGAGCTGACACAAATTATTGAAGAAGGAAAAAGTGAAATTATCCGGTCTTTAAACGAAAAATCTGGTACAAAAGAAAAAATGTCCCGTTATGATGCCATGTTAGAGCAAATTCAGATTCGTAAGGCAGAACTTAGCAAAAGACTGTTGCAGGCAAAAAGTGAAGACGAAGAACAAGAAGAAGTGATTCGAATATTCCAGAAAGAATTGGAAGAAATTAAATCTACTATTGAAAAGTTGAAAACCGAAGGTAGAGAAAAGGAAAGCCGTTTTAATGAAATTCAGACTATTTTAAAAGGAAAAAATGAGGAATTAAATCAGGCAAATATAACTTACCACAAGGAGAAATCCCGACTGGATTCTATCAAAAACATTACAGAGCGATACGAAGGTTATGGAAACAGTATCAAAAAGGTAATGGAGAAAAAAGAGGAAGAAAAAGGAATTCATGGTGTTGTTGCAGACTTAATTAAGGTAGATAAAAAATATGAAATTGCAGTAGAAACCGCATTAGGTGGAAGTATTCAGAACATTGTAACGGATAATGAGCAGACAGCAAAACGTCTGATACAGTATTTAAAGGAAAATCGCTTTGGTAGAGCAACCTTTTTACCATTAACCAGCATTGGGCAGGGAGAAGGTTTTAAACGCAAAGAAGCACTATCTGAAAAAGGTGTTATTGGTCTGGCTGATTCTTTGGTAAAAACAGAAAAAGCTTATGAAGGGCTTACTAAGTATCTTCTGGGAAGAACTGTAGTGGTAGACCATATTGATAATGCTATTGCATTGGCAAAAAAATATTCTCATTCCCTTAGAATTGTAACTTTGGAAGGAGAATCTTTAAATCCAGGTGGTTCCATGACTGGTGGTGCTTTCAAAAATTCAGGCAATTTATTAGGTCGAAGACGAGAAATGGAAGAATTAGAACAAAGTCTGGCAGATACTGAGAAAAAGATTACAAAATTAACTAAAGAACAGGAACAGTTAAAGGCAGAGAGAGAAGAAATCAGAACTACGATAGATTCTTTAAAAACCCAGCTTCAAGAGCAGTTTATTTTGGAGAATACTGCAAAGATTAAAGTAGATGAGGCAGAGGCAAAAAAAGAAGCTAACGAAAGTGGCAGAATAGACCTTAGAAGTGAAGCAGCAGAAATTGAAAAGCAGATTTCAGATATTCGCCTCAACAAAGAAGGGATTGAAGCTTCTTTAAAAGAAGCAGAACTCCATGAAAGTGAAGTCGAAGAACAGATTCGGGTGGCTCAGGAAGAATTAAACGAGAAATCGAAAGAAGAACAGGGTTTAAGCGATGAATTGAAAAATGCGGAAATGTCTTTGAATGCAATTTTACAAAAAGAAGAGTTTATAAAACAGAATGAAAATAGAATTCGTTCTGAAATTAAGTCTTGTGAAGATGAGTTGGAAAAACTTTCTATGGATGATAAACAAGCAGCTATTGATGTGGAAGAAAAGAATCAGAAAATTGAAGAACTAAAACATTCCATCGAAGAGTATGATATTGTTGCAAAAGAAAAAGAAGCAATCATTCAAGAGGTTACAGAACAAAGAGATAAGTTAAATGAAACACAAAAATCTTTCTTTGGAAGAAGAGAAGAGCTTTCACAGCGAATGAATAATCTGGATAAAGAAACTTACCGACTAAGCAGTCAGAAGGAAAAATTAGAAGACAGTTCAGAAACTCAGATGAATTATATGTGGGAGGAATATGAACTTACTTATAATGCTGCTTTGGAATTAAGGTCAGAGGGAATGGAAGATTTACCGGAAATCAGAAATAAGGTAGCTTCCCTAAAAACAGATATCCGAAGACTGGGTGATGTAAATGTAAATGCCATTGAAGAATATAAAGAAATCAGTGAAAGATATGAATTCTTAAATGGTCAGAGAAATGATTTGGTAGAAGCAGAGAAAACCCTTATTGGTATTATTGATGAGTTAGATGCAGGAATGCGGGCAACTTTTACGGAAAAATTCGAAGAAATTAAAGTAGAATTTGATAAGGTGTTTAAAGCACTATTTGGCGGCGGAAAAGGTACATTAGAACTGATGGAAGACGAAGATATTCTGGAGGCGGGAATTCGAATTATTGCCCAGCCGCCAGGAAAGAAACTTCAGAATATGATGCAGCTTTCCGGTGGAGAAAAAGCAATGTCTGCCATAGCATTGTTATTTGCCATTCAGAACTTAAAACCTTCTCCATTCTGTCTGTTAGATGAAATTGAAGCGGCATTAGACGAAGCTAACGTAAATAAGTTTGCCAAGTATCTGAATAAGTTGACAAAACATACACAGTTTATTATTATTACACATAGACGAGGTACTATGGCGGTAACAGACAGACTGTATGGTATTACCATGCAGGAGAAAGGTATTTCCACTTTGGTATCTGTAAATCTAATAGAGGATGAACTAGATGAGTAGACGAAGAAGCAGACAGTTAGGCCGCAGAGGATTCTTTGGTGGCGATGGCATTTTAGATTTATTTTTTATGTAATTGAATTTATTATAGGTTTGTTTTTTGACAATTATTTTAAAGATTAGTAGGTGAAAAAATGGGTGAAGGAAAAAAAGGATTTTTTAGCAGACTTGCAGCAGGATTAAGTAAAACGAGAGATAACATTGTTGCAGGTGTAGATGCCATTTTTAACGGTGCATCAGAAATTGACGATGAGTTTTATGAAGAAATTGAAGAAATTCTTATTATGGGAGATATTGGAATTAACGCTACCAATGCCATTATTGAGGATTTAAAAAAGAAGGTAAAGGAGCAAAGAATTAAACAGCCCAAAGAGTGTAAAGAGCTGTTAATTAACAGTATCAAAGAACAGATGAGTGTAGAAGAAGCTGCTTATGAGTTTGAAAAAAGACAGTCTGTAGTACTGGTAGTAGGTGTTAATGGAGTAGGAAAAACTACTTCCATTGGAAAACTGGCTGGAAAATTAAAAGATCAGAATAAGAAAGTTATTCTTGCGGCAGCAGATACTTTTAGAGCAGCAGCAGGAGAGCAGTTGACAGAATGGGCAAACCGTGCCGGGGTAGATATTATTGGCGGTCAAGAAGGTTCCGATCCGGCAGCAGTAGTTTATGATGCAGTTCAGTCTGCAAAGGCAAAAAAAGCAGATGTATTGCTTTGTGATACAGCAGGAAGACTTCACAATAAGAAAAACCTGATGGAAGAACTTCGAAAAATCAATAAGATTATCGAAAAAGAATATCCGGAAGCATACAAAGAAACACTGGTAGTATTAGATGGAACTACAGGGCAGAATGCTCTTGCCCAGGCAAAGCAGTTTGCGGAAGTAACCAATATTACCGGAATTGTTCTTACAAAACTGGATGGAACAGCCAAAGGTGGAATTGCAGTAGCAATTCAGACAGAATTAGGAATTCCGGTAAAATATGTTGGTGTGGGAGAAAGTATTGATGACCTTCAGAAATTTGATTCCAACGATTTTGTAAATGCTTTATTTAATGTAAAAGAAGAAGTATAAGAAAAAAGAAAGAAGACGATGAAATGTTAACCTTGGAAAAATTTGAAGAAGCTTCAGAGCTTGTAAAAAGAGTAACTTTAGAAACAAAACTTGTATACAGCGATTATTTTAGCAAACAGACAGGAAATAAAGTATATTTAAAACCTGAAAATATGCAGTTAACAGGAGCCTATAAGTTAAGGGGGGCTTATTATAAAATCAGCACTCTTACAGATGAGGAAAGAGAGAAGGGATTAATTACAGCATCTGCTGGAAACCATGCCCAGGGTGTGGCTTTTGCGGCAAAAGCCTATGGAGCAAAGGCAACTATTGTTATGCCAACTACTACACCATTAATTAAGGTAAACAGAACAAAAAGTTATGGTGCAGAAGTAGTTCTGTATGGAGATGTTTATGACGAAGCATGCAATTATGCCTATGAACTGGCAGAAAAGAATGGCTATACCTTTATTCATCCATTTGATGATTTGGCGGTTGCAACCGGTCAGGGTACTATTGCCATGGAAATTTTTAAAGAATTACCATTAGTAGATTATATTTTAGTACCAATTGGTGGTGGCGGACTGGCTACCGGTGTTTCTACCCTTGCAAAAATGTTAAATCCCAAAATTAAAGTAATCGGAGTAGAGCCAGCAGGGGCAAACTGTATGCAGGAATCCTTAAAAGTTGGTAAAGTAGTTACTTTGAATGGAATAAATACCATTGCAGATGGTACTGCAGTTCAGACACCGGGAAGCAAAATTTTCCCATATATTCAGAAAAATATTGATGAAATTATTACGGTAGAAGATAGCGAATTAATTGTAGCTTTTCTTGATATGGTGGAGAATCATAAGATGGTAGTAGAAAATTCAGGACTTTTAACGGTAGCCGCGTTAAAACAGCTGAATGTGAAAGATAAAAAAATTGTATCTATTTTAAGTGGTGGAAACATGGATGTAATTACCATGTCCTCCATTGTGCAACATGGATTAATCCAGCGGGACAGAATTTTTACGGTTTCTGTTCTTCTTCCAGATAAGCCTGGAATGTTATCAAAAGTGTCCCAAGTTATTGCAGACCATCAGGGAAATGTGATTAAGCTGGAACATAATCAGTTTGTAAGCACCAACAGAAACGCAGCAGTAGAACTTAGAATTACATTAGAAGCATTTGGAACGGAACATAAACAACAGATTTTAGATGCATTGGAAAAGGAAAATTACAGACCGAAATTAATTAGACCAATGCTGTAGAGGTAAGTGTATGGTTATTAAGAATGCAAAAGTATATACAGAGGAATTTCTCTTTGAAGAAAAAGATATTTACGTAGAAAATGATGAATTTGCACAACAAGCTTCAGAAAAGGAAATTGTGTATGCAGATGATTTGTATGCTATTCCGGGACTTGTAGATATTCATTTACATGGCTGTGTAGGGCAAGATTTTAGTGATGGTGATATAGATGCTGTGCAAAAAATTGCAGAATATGAAGCTTATCATGGAATTACTACCATTATGCCAGCTACCATGTCTCTAAAAGAAAAAGAACTGGTAAAGGCGGTAAAAACAATTGCTGCTTACAAAAACAGCAGTAAAACCGGAGCAGAAGTTGCAGGGATTTATATGGAAGGTCCTTTCATGTCCAAGGAAAGAAAAGGCGTTCATAAAGAGGAAAACCTATTGCTACCGGATTTGAAATTAGTAGAAAAACTCCAAAAAGAAGCCAAAGGAAAAATTAAGATTGTAACTGTAGCACCAGAATTGTCGGGGGCTATTGATTTTATTAAAGAAAGTAGTAAAAATTACAGGATATCCATTGCTCACACAGCAGCTGGATACGATGTTTCAAAAGAAGCATTTGCAGCAGGAGCAACCCAGTTAACCCATTTCTTTAATGGAATGGCACCATTTAACCACAGAGAACCGGGAATCATTGGAGCTGCACTAGAAAATGATCAGTGTATGGCAGAACTGATTTGCGATGAATTTCATATTCATCCAACAGTAATTAATATGACATTCCGCATTTTTGGAGCAGAAAGAGTGATCTTAGTAAGTGACAGTATGCGTGCCACCGGAATGCAGGATGGAGAATATACATTGGGAGAACACAATGTAATTGTACGTGATGGGATTGCCAAGTTAAAAGATGGAACCCTTGCCGGTTCTACCAGAAATTTAATGGATTGTTTGAAAATTGCGGTAAAAGAAATGAAAATTCCATTAGAAACAGCAGTAAGGGCTGCTACCTTAAATCCAGCAGTTGCTGCAGGAATTCAAGACAAATGTGGTACCATTACTTCAGGAAGAAAGGCAAATGCAGTATTTTTAGATAAGGATTTAAATGTGGTAATGGTACTGCTAAATGGGAAATTGATTCGAAACGACTGGGATTAAAAAAGAATTTTGTAACAGTTCAGCCATGATATGTGATAAAAGTGAAGTATGCTCGCATAAAAAGAAATTTATCACATATCATGAGCGGAACGCCTGTGTATGAGCAAAGGTAGTTATGTAGCAACGGAAAGCATGATAGTGGGACTTTGGGACACCCAAGGAGTACAGAGTGATGGCGTGGAATGAACTGTTACTTAATTTTTAAAGATGTCAAGAAAAAATACTTGACAAAGTTACTAGTTCAGTGTATTCTATCTAAGGTGATGCAAATGGAAAGATTTGTTGAGCAGGCGTTATTGTATGACTTCTATGGTGAACTGCTGACAGAAAATCAAAAAAATGTATATGAAGATGTGGTACTGAATGATTATTCTTTAAGCGAAGTGGCAGAAGAAAAAGGAATCAGCAGACAGGGTGTACATGATTTGATTAAAAGAACCAATAAAGCATTGGCAGAGTATGAAGAGAAACTTCATTTAGTAGAAAAGTTTCTCCATATTAAGGAAAAAGTAAGTCAGATTCAAACAACCGTAGAACAAGCTGAACAGATAGAGAAGCAGGAACTGATTGAAAGAATTGAATCTATTTCAAATGAAATTTTGGAGGAATTATAAGAATGGCATTTGACAGCTTAACAGACAAACTTCAAAATGTTTTCAAAAAGCTTCGAAGTAAAGGACGTCTGACAGAAGAAGATGTTAAACTTGCTTTAAAAGAAGTAAAAATGGCACTTCTTGAGGCCGATGTAAACTTTAAAGTTGTAAAGAAATTTGTAAAAAGTGTTCAGGAGCGTGCGGTAGGTCAGGATGTAATGAGCGGACTGAATCCGGGACAGATGGTAATTAAGATTGTAAATGAAGAATTAATCAGTCTTATGGGTTCTGAAACTACGGAAATTACATTACAGCCGGGAAAAGCAACTACAGTCATTATGATGGTTGGTTTGCAAGGGGCTGGTAAAACTACCACAGCGGCCAAGCTGGCAGGAAAGTTTAAGCAGAAAGGGAAAAAACCTTTACTGGTAGCATGTGATGTATATCGTCCAGCAGCTATTAAGCAGTTACAGGTAAATGCGGAAAAAGTAAACGTGGATATGTTTACCATGGGTGATAACCATAAACCTGTAAATATCGTAAAAGCTGCAATGGAATATGCAGAAAAAAATGGCAACAACCTTATTATCATTGATACTGCAGGTCGTTTACATATTGACGAAGACATGATGCAGGAATTAATTGAAATAAGAGATGCAATAGAAATACACCAGACAGTACTGGTTGTTGATGCAATGACCGGTCAGGATGCAGTAAATGTGGCAGAAACCTTTAATAACAGAATTGGCATTGATGGTGTAATTTTAACAAAGATGGATGGTGATACCCGAGGTGGTGCAGCACTTTCTATTAAAGAAGTAACAGGAAAACCAATTTTTTATGCGGCAACAGGAGAAAAACTTTCTGATTTGGAACAGTTTTATCCGGACAGAATGGCATCTAGAATTCTTGGTATGGGCGATGTGATGAGCTTGATTGAAAAAGCTCAGGCAGAAATCGACGAAGATAAAGCCAAGGAAATGGAACAGCGTTTTAAGAAAAATCAATTTGATTACAATGATTACTTAGAAAGCATGAGCCAGATGAAGAAAATGGGTGGCTTATCCAGTCTTATGAGTATGATGCCGGGAATTGGTGCTCAAGTAAAAAATCTGGATATGGATCAAGGGGAAAAAGCTATGGCGAAAACAGAAGCTATTATACTTTCCATGACACCAAAGGAAAGAGCAAATCCCGATTTATTAAATCCTTCCAGAAAACGAAGAATTGCCCAAGGTGTAGGTGTGGATATCAGTGAGGTAAACCGTTTTGTAAAACAGTTTGAACAAACCAAAAAAATGATGAAACAGCTCCCAGGAATAATGGGTGGAATTGGTGGTAAAAGAGGTAAGTTTAAACTTCCTTTTTAACATAAATGGAATGAAGTCAAGGAGGTGAAAAGAAATGGCAGTAAAAATCAGATTAAGAAGAATGGGACAGAAGAAAGCTCCTTTTTATAGAATTATCGTAGCTGACTCAAGATCTCCAAGAGATGGTAAATTTATCGAAGAAATCGGAACTTACGATCCAACTAAAGATCCAAGCGAATTCCACGTAAATGAAGAATTAGCTAAAAAATGGTTAGCAAACGGTGCTCAGCCAACAGAAGTTGTAGGTAAGATTTTTAAGTTAGCTGGTATTGAAAAATAATTGACGGACTACTAGTGGGAGGTACGCAGATGAAAGAATTAGTTGAAATTATAGCAAAATCACTAGTTGATAATCCGCAGGAAGTTGTGGTATATGAAAAAGAGAAAGATGGTGACATCCTTCTTGAATTACATGTAGCACAGGAAGACATGGGAAAAGTCATTGGAAAACAAGGACGAATCGCAAAGGCCATCCGTGCAGTAGTTAAAGCAGCAGCTTCAAAAGAAGATAAGAAAGTTATTGTAGATATTGTACAGTAGCGTGAAAAGGCATGTTCTATGGGACATGCCTTTTGTATAATGTAGGATTTAGCAGTCTCTTGTGTAAAATCTACATTACATTAGCATAGCCAATACACAGCCGATGCCGAGCACAGAGCCTTCTCTTCCGCCAATAATGTGATTTTCACATCCACAAATAAAATTCAAAAGGAGAAGTATATTATGGAAGATTTACTCCAGGTGGGTGCCATCACTTCAACTCACGGAATCAGAGGTGAAGTGAAAGTATTCCCTACTACAGATGATGTAAACCGTTTTAAAAAATTAAAAGAAGTGGTATTAGACACTGGAAAAGAAAAAATTATCTTAGAAATCCAAGGCGTAAAATTTTTCAAACAATTCGTTATTCTAAAATTCAAAGGCATGGATAACATTAATGATATAGAAAAATATAAAGGAAAAAGTCTCTTTGTCACAAGAGAAAATGCGGTAAAATTAGAGAAAGACGAGTATTTTATTGCAGATATGATTGGCTGCAAAGTAGAAGATGAAGATGGAAATTATCTTGGAGAATTAAAAGATGTAATTCTTACTGGAGCCAATGATGTGTATGTGGTGGAAAATGAGGATGGAAAGGAATTATTATTTCCTGCTATTAAAGAATGTGTGTTGAATGTAGATATTGAACAGAGAAAAATTACGGTACACATTATGCCAGGACTGTTAGATTAGGAGTTTTTATGAATTATTATATTTTAACATTGTTTCCGGAAATGGTAATGCAGGGGTTAAATACCAGTATTATTGGACGTGCAAAAGAGAAAGGACTTCTTTCTATTGAGGCAGTAAACATCAGGGATTTTACGGAAAATAAACATAACAGGGTAGATGATTACCCTTATGGAGGAGGTGCCGGTATGGTAATGCAGGCACAGCCTGTATATGATGCGTATCAACATGTGGAAGAAAAAATCGGAAAAAAGCCAAGAGTGATTTATCTGACACCTCAGGGAAAAACTTTTAATCAGGCTATGGCAGAGGAATATGCAAAAGAGGAAAATCTGGTGTTTTTGTGTGGGCATTATGAGGGAATTGATGAACGTGTATTAGAAGAAGTGGTAACAGATTATGTTTCTATTGGAGACTATGTGCTGACGGGAGGAGAACTTCCCGCAATGGTAATGATCGATGCTATTTCCAGACTTCTAAAAGATGTACTTCATAATGATACTTCTGCAGAATTTGAGACCTTTCATGATAATCTGTTAGAATATCCTCAATATAGTAGGCCGGAAACATGGAAGGATAAAAGAGTACCAGAAGTATTATTATCCGGGCATCATGCTAATATTGAAAAATGGCGTCGGGAGCAGTCCATTATGAGAACTGCGGATAACAGACCGGATTTATTAAAGGATGCTATACTGTCCAAAAAAGAAAAAATATTTTTGGAAAAATATTTAGAAGACACAAAAAAGGTCTTGCAGGAAGAATAGCATTATGGTATAATTTCAAATGTTGTGAGAAAAAGAGATGGTCCTCTGTTACGAAGCATTTTGCTACATATAAGTATTAAGAACATCCAAAGAATAAGGAGGCACACAATGAACGCAATTATTAAAGAAATCGAAACAGCTCAGTTAAAAGAAAAAGTTGACGCATTTAATGTTGGTGATACTGTAAGAGTACACGCTAAGATTAAAGAAGGAAACCGTGAAAGAATTCAGGTGTTTGAAGGAACTGTATTAAAGAGACAGGGCGGAAGCACAAGAGAAACATTCACAGTTCGTAAATTTTCAAACGGTGTTGGCGTTGAAAAAACATGGCCATTACATTCACCAAACGTAGAAAAAATCGAAGTAGTAAGATGTGGTAAAGTAAGACGTGCTAAATTGAACTACTTAAGAGACCGTATCGGTAAGAAAGCTAAAGTAAAAGAATTAGTGAAATAGTCAAACATAAAAGGAACAAGTACGCTGTGTATTTTGTTCCTTTTTTACTATATGAAAAATAAGGAGCAGATGCATGAGCAGGTGGAGTATAAATCGAAGAAGGCGAAGACAAAAGAGACGGGAAGCAATGAATCTTGACCTGGTAAAGGAAATAGTAACCTGGACATTCCAGATTATTCTGGTAATAGGAATTGCATTTGTATTGGTATATTTTGTAGGTGAGAAAACAAATGTAATCGGTTCATCCATGGAACCTACCTTGTATAATAAAAATGAAGTGATTATTAATAAATTTGTTTATAAACTGACGGAGCCTCAAAGAGGAGATGTGATTGTATTTTATCCAAATGGAAATAAGAATACCCATTCAAATATAAAAAGAGTTATGGGACTTCCGGGAGAAAAGGTGAAAATTGAAAATGGAAAACTTTATATTAATGAAGAAGAAATTATCAGTGAATTTATTTCAGAAAGTATTGAAGATGCCGGAATTGCCCAGGACGAAATATTGTTGGGTGAAGATGAGTATTTTGTATTGGGAGACAACTTAGGAAACAGTGAAGACAGCCGTTTTGCCAATATTGGAAATGTAAATAAACAAGATATTGAAGGTAAAGTATGGTTTCGAGTTTCTCCAATAAAAGAAATGGGATTCATAAAATAAGCAGAAGAAAGGAGAAAAATTATGCATTTTCAGTGGTATCCGGGACATATGACAAAAGCAAAGAGAATGATGGAGGAAAACATTAAGCTGATAGATTTAATTATTGAGCTGGTAGATGCCAGAGTTCCCTTAAGCAGTCGTAATCCTGAAATAGATAATTTAGGAAAAAATAAATCAAGACTAGTGTTGTTAAATAAATCAGATCTTGCAGATGAAAAATATAATGATGAATGGATGCAGTACTTTAAAAGCAAAGGATATTTTGTAGTTAAAGTAAATGCAAGAAATGGCAATGGAATTAAGCAGGTAAATTCTGCTGTGATGGAAGCCTGTAAAGAAAAAATAGAACGTGACAGAAAGCGAGGAATTTTAAACCGTCCGGTAAGAGCCATGGTGGTGGGGATTCCAAATGTTGGAAAATCTACTTTTATTAATTCTTTTGCAGGAAAAGCATGCACAAAAACAGGAAATAAGCCGGGAGTTACCAAAGGAAAGCAGTGGATTAAGTTAAATAAAAATGTAGAACTTCTAGATACACCAGGAATTTTATGGCCAAAATTTGAAGACCAGACAGTTGGTTTACGACTTGCATTTATCGGCTCTATTAAGGATGAAATTTTAAATGTAGATGAACTGGCATTGGAATTAATCAAATTTTTAAGAGAATATTATCCGGGAGTGTTAAAAACACGCTATGAAATAGAAGAAGTGGACAATGATGCGGAAATTCTGGCACAGATAGCCAAAGTAAGAGGCTGTGTATCAAAAGGAGAAGAAATTGATTATTCCAAAGCAGCAGCATTATTTATTGAAGATTTCAGAAGTGGACGTTTAGGAAGAATAACACTTGAATTTCCAGAGAAAGAGGAATAAAATAGGCTATAAGAAAGAAAAAGGCGGGAAAACAAATGGAAAAGGAAGAAAAAGGTAAAAATAGCATAGGTGGAATTAAGGGTGTTGTGAAAGAAATTGTGAATGTATTGATATATCTTGCTATCGTATTTGTGCTTACTTATTTGGTGGTAGAATATGTAGGGCAGAGAACAGTGGTAAGTGGTAGTTCAATGGAAAGTACTTTAAGTGATGGTGATAATTTAATTGTAGATAAATTATCTTATCGTTTTAAAGAACCAGAACGATTTGATATTATAGTATTTAAGTTTCAACATGAAGAAAATACATATTATATCAAACGAATTATCGGTCTTCCTGGAGAAACTGTTGAGATTGATGATAATGGAGTTATTTATATTGATGGAGATGAATTGGAAGAAAGCTATGGTAATGAAGTTATGCTGGATGCCGGATTGGCTGAAGGTGGATTTTTACTAGGAGAAGATGAATATTTTGTGTTAGGAGATAACAGAAATGGAAGTTCTGACAGTAGAGACCCATCTGTTGCAGCAGTAACAAAGGACAGTATTCTAGGAAGGGCATGGGTACGTATATGGCCACTAACTAAGTTTGAAGTATTACAACACCAGTAAAAGAGGAATGAAAAATGGCAAAAAAGATAAATGAAATAAGAGAAGAACTTAAGGCAGCGAATGAAAAAATGCTGCCTTTCTTTATTGAAGAATATAAAAATGATGAAAGAGCAGGAGTAAAAGCGCTAGTATTAAAAGCAGAAAATGAGATAAAAAAACTGGAGGCAGAATTAGAACGTCTGAAAGTAATGAGGACATATGAAGAAAAATATGCTATGTACCAGTTAATTTGTGGTATTGATGAAGCGGGAAGAGGGCCACTGGCAGGTCCTGTAGTAGCAGGAGCAGTAATTTTACCAAAAGATGCGAATATATTATATTTAAATGATTCAAAAAAATTAAGTGCATCAAAACGTGATGAATTATATGATGAAATTAAGGAAAAGGCAGTTACTTATGGAGTAGGGATTGTTTCTCCGGAAAGAATCGATGAAATTAATATTTTGCAGGCCACTTACGAAGCTATGAGAATGGCAATTAAGGAAATGGATAGAATACCCGATATATTATTAAATGATGCGGTTACTATTCCTGGAGTTGAAATAAAACAGGTACCAATTATTAAAGGAGATGCAAAAAGTGTTTCCATTGCAGCTGCTAGTATTTTGGCAAAAGTAACCAGGGACAGGATTATGATGGTATATGACGAAAAATACCCGGAATATGGTTTTGGGGGACATAAAGGATATGGCTCTAAGATACATATTGAAGCAATTAAAGAGCATGGCCCTTGTCCGATTCATAGAAAGACATTTATTAAAAATTTTGTATAAATTGTAAACGAAATAAGAGGGAAAGGGAGTGGTTATGTGTTGGAATATGGGAAGATAAATAAAGATAATGCAGGTATGGGACTGAAAGAGCAGAATCCATATACCAAAGAAGCTTCTCAGGTAAACACAGGAAATACCCAAAAGCAAAATGGATTAAGCTTAAATGAGTTAACTCCCGGGAAAGTTTTTGCAGGGGAAGTGGTACAGGTAGATAACAACAAGGTGTTATTGAAGTTAGAGAATGGTCAGACTATTCAGGCGTCTTTAAATGGAGATATTAGGTTACAGGAAGGACAAATGGTTGCGTTTCAAGTAAAAGCTAACACAGGAAAGCAGTTAGCAATTAAACCTATACTTGATGTAGCATTGGGCAATTCTTCTGTATTAAAAGCACTAGAAAATGCAGGTTTGCCAGTAAATAAAAAAAATGCAGAACTGGTAAATTTGTTAATGAAAGAGCAACAGCCTATTGATAAGAAAACCATTATGAAGTATTTACGGCAAATGCTTTTAAATCCTGAGACAGATGTGAAAACCTTGGTGAAATTACAACGTATGGGACTTCCAGTTACAGAAGAAAATATTGCAAAGTTTGAAGGGTTTAAAAATCATGAATATCGTTTGGCAGGAGAAATTAAAACTGTAGCTTCTCAAGTGGCTCAATTGTTAGGAGAATCGGTGGAACAGCAGACGGCAGAAATGTCCGGGAAAGTGTCAGAACAGCAGATGGCAGAAATGTCCGGGAAAGTGTCAGAACAGCAGACGGCAGAAATGTCTGGGAAAATGTCAGAACAGCAGATGGCAGAAATTACTGAAAAACCAGTGGAGCAGCAGATAGTGGAAATATCTGGGAAACCAATGGAACAACAAATGGTAGAAACATCTGGAAAGCTGTCGAGGCAGCAAGTTTTAGAAATAGCAGGTAAATCCGTAGAACAACAGGCAGTGGAATTATCAGGAAAATCATTGACCAAACAGGGGACAGAAAACATAATAGGTTCTAACAATTCGGTAGAAACCTTTGGGAAAATTATAGATATTATATTTCCAAAGGAAGAAAGAATCATGGATTTTCAAAAAAATATTGCTGGAGATGGAAGCAAAACTCCCTATGGAACAGGGGAAAAAGCAGAAGGCTGGAGGGGAGGGCCTGTATTATATGATAACCTGAAAAGCGAAGCCATGTTAAAAAACAATGGAGAAAATCTTACTGATATTCAAAAACAGGCATTAGAAAATATTGAAGTCGTAGTGGAGCGTTTTAATGGGCAGGAATCAGAGATAGAACATATTATAGAAAGTCTGAAGAACTTAAACGAAGAAGCGGAAGGTGTTCTGAAGGCCTTGGAAGAAAATGTTATGTCAGAAAAGAGAAACATTCCAAAAGGTGATGTAATCGCAAGACTGTTTGAAGCATTTGAAATGTATGAAGCAGCGGAAAAGTCCATGGAAGCAGCAAAAGCAGCAGTAAATGGGAAAGAAACTGTTTTGGAAGAATCGAAAGATGGAAAGATGGATAGTGCAAAAGAGATGCAGTTTCTGTTTCGTGAAGAAGGCCTTAAGGGCATTTTAGATGAAGGAAGCAGAATGGTATTGGCACAAAAAATGCAAAAAGCAGGTGGAGACATTTTTACCTATTTGCAGGTAAGAAATGGTGAAATGTCAGCAGAAGAACTGGTGTTTATGGTGAAAAATATGCTGGAAGGTGACAATCCAAAACTGCCGGAAATCAAAGAACTTTTACAGAGTAATGAATTTCAGAAAGTACTAGAAAATGCCATAGAAGAGCAATTGTTGTTAAAGCCGGAAGAATTAGCCAAAGAGAATGTGAAAAAATATTATGAAAGATTAGATGCACAAATGGAGAAACTTTCTGATCTAATGCAGCAGATGGGAAAAGCAGAAACTTCAGCAATGAAAAATACTGCTACTATTCGTCAGAATGTAGATTATATCAATCAATTAAACCAATTATATTCCTATGTACAGCTGCCAGTAAAATTAACTACCCAGAATGCACACAGTGAATTATATGTTATGACTAACAAAAAGCGGTTGAGAGAAAATGATGGAACCTTTACTGCACTGCTTCATCTGGATATGGAACTGTTAGGCAGTATGGATGTTTATATCACTATGGAACAGAAAAATGTAAATACAAAATTTTATCTGCAAAATGAAGGGATAGCAGAATTTCTTAGAACCCATAGCGAAGCAGTAATACAGCGTTTAGAAGAAAAAGGCTTTCATGTAACAGCTGGATTTGAAAAGCGGAAAGAGGAAAAAAATGTAGTAGATGAGTTTATGGAAATGGAACCAGTGGATGGCATGGTAGGTAAGTATTCATTTGATATAAGGACGTGATGGTATGGCAGAGTATCAATATTATTTTAAAGAAAATAAAAAGGTAAAGAAAGCAGTAGCATTGTCTTATGAAGCAGGTGATATGGCACCTAAAATTGTGGCTACCGGAAAAGGAGAACTAGCAGAAAAGATAGTAAAAACTGCAGAGGAGGCTAAGGTACCGGTTCATAAAGATGATAAACTGGCAGATACCTTGTCAAAATTAGAAATTGGGGATGTAATACCACCGGAATTATATGAAGTAGTAGCAGAAATTCTGGTGTTTGTAGATGATATGGAAAAACTAAGAGGAAAAGTATATGGAAAATAAAAGGAGTATAGGGGCAGTTTATGAACAAAAGGCAATAGAGTATTTAAAAGAAAAAGGATATTCTATCATAAATCAGAATTTTAGATGTAAGATAGGGGAGATAGACATCATTGCACAATGGAAGGATGTAATTGTATTTGTGGAAGTAAAGTATCGTAAGACAGCTTCTTTCGGATATCCCGAAGAAGCTGTTTCTTATTATAAACAGGAAAAAATCAGAAAGGTAGCGCAATATTTTTTAACAGGTTCAAATTCTTTTGTGGATATGGATTGCAGATTTGATGTAATCGCCATAGAAGGTGAAGAAATCAGACATATTGAAAATGCATTTTAAGGGAAAGGAAATAAATGATGGAATATAATTTTAAATATAAAAATGAAGAAGAGGTATTTGTAGTAAGGGAAGAAAAAGGAGTAACTTTTTTACAGTTTCAGGGACTAAACCAGTGTGAAATTATAGAACATGGTTTTTCTACCAGGATAGGCGGTGTCAGCGAAGGGATTTTTTCGTCCATGAATCTTAGTTATACCAGAGGAGATAAAGAAGATGCGGTAACAGAGAATTTTAAAAGATTTGCGGCAGCAATGGGTGTAGAATGTGAGAATTATGTATTTTCTGATCAGACCCATACTACAAATATTCGCGTAGTGACAGAAAAAGACAGGGGTAAGGGATTTACCAAAGACAGAGATTATACAGACATTGATGGGCTGGTAACCAATGTAAAGGGATTGGTACTTTCTACCTTTTATGCAGACTGTGTTCCGTTATATTTTGTAGATTCAAAGAGAAAAGCCATTGGATTAGCTCATTCAGGATGGAAAGGAACCGTAGGAGAAATTGGAAGAAAAATCATAGAAACTATGGAAAAAGAGTATGGAAGTAAGGCTGAAGATATTCTTGTGGCAATTGCCCCATCTATTTGCAGAAAATGTTATGAAGTAAGTGAAGATGTGGCTAGTGAATTTATGAAAATTTTTCCAAAAGAAGAATGGGTAAAAATTATGGATGATAAAGGGAATGGAAAATATCAGTTGGATTTATGGGAAAGTAATAAAAAAATTTTATTAAGAAGTGGAATTTTAAAGGAACATTTATTTGTAACTAATTTGTGTACCTGTTGTAATAGTGAACTTTTATTTTCCCACAGAGCAAGCCAGGGAAAGCGCGGAAATCTGGGGGCATTTCTAATGTTGAAATAAAAAAATTTTTAAAATTTTGTAGTAAAAAGCAGGTGTAAAACGTTATAAAGATAAGACGTCAAATTATAAGGGGAGAAAAAGCATGCTTTTATTTTTAAATGTCCTGGATACCCAGGAAGAAAAAGATAAATTCGTTCGGATTTATGAAGCCTATCGTTATATGATGTGGTATAGTGCCAATGAGATTTTAAAGGACAAAGACCTTTCAGAAGATGCAGTGCAGGAAGCTTTTTTAGCTTTAACCCGTCATCTGAATAAGGTAGATGAAAATGATATTCTCAGAACAAAAAAATTTTTAAGAACTATTGTAAAAAGTAAGGCAATTGACATTATAAGAAAGCGAAAAGAAGGAGAAGTACCTTTTGAAGAAGAAGCAGAAGAGTATTTGCTAAAAGCACCTACAGATATTTTAAATGTATTAATTGAAAAGGAAAGTGTGGCTTACATTAAGGAATGTATTCAAAAACTGGATGAAAAATATCGGGTGGTATTTGAATATAAGCTGGTACATAATCTTTCTGATAGTGATATTGGAAATATTTTAGAGGTTAGTAGTAAGGTGGTAAATGTAAGATATTTTAGAGCAAGGAAAAAGCTGCAACAAATCTTAATGGAGGGTAGGGAACATGAATAAGTCAGATGCCAAATTAAAAGAATGTGTAGAAGGCCTGTTGGAAGAGGAGGTAAAAGAAATTCCAAAAGATTCTAAAATTAAAGAAACTCATGTTTTTTCCAGGACATTTGAAAAAGATATGAAGCGCCTGATACAAAAAAATAAAATTCAAAAATTGCATAGAATATATAAAATACTTGGAGTATGTGCAGTACTGGCTCTTGTAATTGCAGTAAGTGAAGGACAAGAGTTCTTCTTTCCGAAAGAGGAAAGTGCTTCCAATTATATGTATATGGAAGAACTTACTGAGGAGTACGGGGAAGAAAGTATGGAAGGAATAGAAGGTGCGGAAGATAATGCCGCTGCTGATGGGGGCACAGAGGAATTTGCCACAGAAGAGGAAGAAAATTTTGAAATAGCAGAGGATTATTCTGAAGAAGAAAAGCAATCCTGGATAAAATCCAGTTATGGTGATGAAATCAATGTGGCAGATATGGAAGAAAAACCTGTTGGAATTAAGGTCAGTGTTTTAGAAAAAGGGGCAGATGGTATTATTTTATATCAGCAGATAAAAAACAATACTAATAAAAAAATCCATTATATGGAAGGGAGTTACATGCTAGAAGTCTGGTACAATGAGGAATGGTATGTAATTTCCACTAGTGAAGATTCCATACTTTATATATTAGACCAAGGCAGTCGATATGCAAATGATATTTCTGTTCAGAATGTAACATTATATGAAGGTTATCAATACCGTTTGTTATCAATGTTTAATGGAGAATTGAAAGCTTCCAGGTTTATTATGGAGTAAAGAGAAGGAGGAATGACTTATGAAAAGAAAAGTTGTGAAAAGTTTAGGGATTTTAATGGCAACAATTATACTTATGACTGGCTGTGGTGTTTCTAACAATAAGGAAAATGCTACAGAAAGTAAAATGGCTACAGAGGACGCATATGAAGAGTCTTATGAGGAGTATGGTACTGAGGAAATTGCAGAAGAAGAAATGGCAGATAATGGAATAAGCTACGAAGAAGGAGCAACCGATACAGAAACATTAGAAGAAGAGACAACAAGTTATAACCAAGGTGACCGTAAACTGATCAAAACCATTGATATGGAACTAGAAACACTGGAATATGAAAAGACCATTACCTATATCGAAAAAAGAGTAACTAAACTTGGTGGTTATGTAGAAAGCTCTAGTTTAGATGGAAGTAGCATTTATGATGATTATTATGGAAATCGTTATGGAGAATTAAAAGTAAGAATTCCTAAAGAACAAGCAGATGAATTTGTAAAAGGAATTGATGAAAATACAAATATAAAGAGAAAAAGTGAAAGTACTGAAGATATTACATTAAGTTATGTTGACGCAGAAAGCCATAAAGAAGCATTAAAAGTAGAACAGAAAAGACTTATTGCAATTATGAAGAAAGCAGAAACAGTAGAAGAAATCATATCCTTAGAATCCAGACTTTCTGAGGTCAGATACGAAATTGAAAAGTATGAGTCTAAGATAAGAACATATGATAATCTGGTGGATTATACTACTATTAATATCTATGTTTCAGAAGTGCAGGAAATCACAGAAGCACCAAAGATTACTGCAATGGAACGAATGGCAGAAGGTTTTACAGAAAGTGTGAATGATATTATAAAAGGAATGAAAGAATTTGTAATTGGATTTGTAAGTGCATTACCATATCTGGTGGTATGGGGTATTGTGATTGGTGTTATACTAATTGTTATTAGGAAAATTTTAAAACGCAAAAGAAAGAAGAAAAAAATTGAGGAGAAGTAGAGAATGTGGCTTCACAGATGTTGAGAAAGGCATCCGTGGAGCCACTCTTCTCACTAGAAAATTAAAATTGTCTCCAATATTCTGTTAAAGTTCGTGACAATTTACATAAAAAATGGTAAAATAACAATATTGGTTTGAATTCAACAAGGGGAAGCAAATAGCATGAAAAAAGAGACGAAAAAACAATATCATATAAAAGAAGGAAGTTATAAGGAAGCAGGTATTACATTTTTTGAGAATGGTTATCAGATAACTTTTGGAGCAAAAGATGTAAAAGACCTAGCTCTTGTTTTGTATGATTCAAAAACATTAGAAATTATAGACGAAATAATACTTCCCATAGAATATAAAAAAGGCAACCTGTATAGTTATTATATAGGAGGAATTGATTTAAAATTATACTTATATAATTTTCGAGTAAATGGAAAAATTATCCAGGACCCTTATGCAAAATCTATAATTGGACGTGAAGTGTGGGGCGAAAAGCGTAGCGAAGAAAAAATTTATTGTCAGATAAAAGAAGAAGAATACCAGTGGGAAGGAGATAAAAGTTTAAAATATTTTTCCCATGAGCTGGTTATGTATAAAATTCATGTACGAGGATTTACGAAACATAAAACATCCAAAGTGAAGAAAAAGGGAACTTATGCAGGGATTGTAGAAAAGATTCCTTATTTAAAGGAACTTGGAATTACTGCTATTGAGCTTATGCCGGCGTATGAGTTTGAGGAAATTATAGAGAGAGAATATAATTATAAACCAACCTATGCAGTAGATGAAATTAAAGATCAGACACTACTTAATTTCTGGGGATACGGAAAAGGAAATTATTTTGCACCTAAAAATTCCTATGCAGCATCAAAAAATCCACAAAACGAGTTTAAAGATATGGTAAAGGAATTACATAAACATGGAATTGAAGTGTATATGGAATTTTCTTTTGAACCTTATGAAAATCAAAATTTAATTATAGACTGTGTAAAATATTGGGTGGAGGAATACCATATTGATGGAGTACACTTATATGGTGAAAATCTTCCAATTGCAGTATTAGCACAACAGCAGCTACTTTCAGATATAAAGATTTTTCAAAATTATCAGGATACCAAAGCAGTATATTCGGAAGGTGAAAATTTAGAGTATAGAAACTTAATAGAATATAATGGTGGATTTCAAGACTGCGGAAGACGGCTTTTGAAAGGTGATGCATATCAGATTAGTGATTTTGTATATCGAAATCGAAAAAACGATGAACAACAGGCAGTTGTCAATTTTATGGCAAATCACAATGGATATACTTTATATGACAGTGTTTCTTATGAAAGAAAGCACAATGAAGCCAATGGAGAATCAGGAAAAGATGGTAGTAATTTCAATTATACCTGGAACTGTGGTGTGGAGGGAAGTACTCGTAAGAGAATGATTATGGACCTTCGTAAAAAGCAGATGAAGAATGCTTTTACTATGGTATTGTTAAGTCAGGGTATTCCTTTAATTATGAGCGGTGATGAGTGGTGCAACACTCAGAAGGGAAATAATAATCCCTACTGTCAAGACAATGAACTTTCCTGGGTTATATGGCAAGAAAACGGATTTCAAAAAGAAATCTATGAGTTTGTTAAAAAAATGATAGCTTTTCGAAAAAAACATCCAATTTTAAGTGGAGCAGCAAAATTAAGAGTCATGGATTATTTGGCATGTGGTTATCCAGATGTTTCCTATCATGGAGAAAAAGCATGGACTCCTTATTTTGAAAATGACAGTCGTTATGTGGGGATTATGTATTGTGGAAATTATGCCTGTATTGATAAAACAGTATGTGATGATTTTTTCTATATTGCATATAATTTGCACTGGGAAAAGCATGTGCTAGCCCTTCCAAATTTGCCAAAAGGGAAAAAATGGTTTTTGGTAGCAGATACTTCGAAAAAGAAAGAAGAGGACTGGTTAGAAGAAGCCCAGGAAAGCCTTTTAGAAGAACAAAGGGGAGTAGAAGTGGAGCCCCGTTCCATTGTAATTTTGCGTGGAAAGGCAGTAAAAGAAAAGGGAAAGAAAAAAGATAAGGATAAGGCAAAACAGAGGTGACATAGATGAATGTATTTGGACATTTCAAAACCATAACGAAACATAAAATTCTTGTTATGAAATATTGCTTTCGACTAGGGTTATATAAACAGGGATTACTTCATGATATGTCAAAATATTCACCAACAGAATTTATTCCGGGCTGTAAGTATTATCAGGGAATTCAAAGTCCAAATAATGCAGAAAGGGAGGCAAATGGAGTTTCCCTGGCATGGTTGCATCATAAAGGCAGGAATAAACATCATTATGAATACTGGATTGACTATGGCACCGGTGAAAATAAAGAAATGCAAGGTATGAAAATACCTAATAAATATATGATAGAAATGTTTTGTGACAGACTGGCGGCTTCTAAAAATTATAATGGGAAAAATTATACTCAGGCAGATTCCTGGGAATATTATGAAAAAGGAAAGCAGTATGCCATACTGCACCCGGAATCCAGAGCATTGTTAGAAAAACTTTTATATATGCTAAAAGAAGAAGGCGAAGAAAAAACCTTTGAATATATAAGGAAAAATATTAAATATTAAGAAAAGTGCAGGAAATACAAACTTCCTGCACTTTTAAAAGTGTGCGCCTAGCGGCGCACGTTTCCAACAAGTGAAAGTCTTGAATCCGCCCGGTAGTGGGAAGGATATAGCCGAAGGGGTCATTGGTTCATAACACATACATTAGCAATAAATATGGTGATGACAAAAGAAAGACTGATAAACAGTGGCTTCTATGATTTAGCCATAGCCTATCAGTCTGTGCACGTCAACTATTGAAATCGCCTAGTACCGAACGGTATGCTAGATGGTGTGAGAGGACGGGAGTTAGTCACTCCCTCCTACTCGATTATTTAGGGTAAACAAGATGTTCTTCCGTAATATTGTATAACACATCTTCTAAAAACTTCTTTGCCAGATAATTTGCCATAGGCAGATTCATGTCTAAGTAATTTCCGCAGTCTTTTGCAGAAGCACCTGGAACTTCATCATGAAAGATGCTGATAAATTCAAACATTTCTGTTAATAGTGGCACAATGTCTTTGGAAGAATAGTCACCTGCCAAAAGCAGATAAAAACCGGTACGACAGCCCATCGGTCCAAAATAAACGATTTTTTCACCATATTCTTTGTGATTTCTTAAATATGTGGCAGCCAAATGTTCTATGGTATGGATTTCAGCAGTGTTCATGACTGGTTCTTCATTTGGTTTTGTCATACGAATATCAAAAGTAGTAATGGTTTCACCACCAAAATTATCTTTTCTGGAAACATATACTCCTTTTAAAAGTTTTAAGTGGTCAATTCTAAAACTTGTTATTTTTTCCATAATATAAAACCTCCTTACAAGGAATTTTGAGTCTTTCCTATTCTAGCATAATCTGTGAGAAATGCAAAGAGATTTTAGAATAATTAAATTTGTGTAAACAATTCAAACAAAAGGGGTAAATGGGTTGACTATAGAAGGCGTGGATGCTAAAATTTCTTATATGATATGTAAATTAGAAATAATAGAATGACAGGAAAGGGGATATCTTGGTATTCTATAGAAATTGGAGGTTTGTATTATGACAGCAGAAGAATTAAAAAATTTAGATGAGTTTGTAAAAGTATTAGATATGCAGGAGGAAATTCTGCAGTTTACCCATTTTACGAATCAGGATGCCTGGGAACTGGGAAGTATTATGGCAGCAGAAGCCAAAAGAAGAGGGGTATCCGTTGCTATTCGAATTGAATTAAATAATGGATATTGTGTATTCCAGTATGCAGCAGACAGAACTACACTTAGAAATCAGATGTGGTTAGAACGAAAAATTAATACTGTGAAATTAATGGAAAAGAGCAGTCTGAATTTCTATGCTTCCCTTAGAAAATCAGACCAGACCATGGAAGATGTATCTTTGGATGAAAGCATATATGCATGTTGTGGTGGGGCATTCCCAATCCGTATTGAAGATGTAGGAGTAATTGGAACTATTGCAGTATCTGGTTTGAATCATGTAGGAGACCATGATTTTATTGTAAAATGTGTAAGTAAATATCTTCATGCAGACGAAGTGCCGAGAATCAGAGAAAATATGTAATAAAATGGGGCTGTCGCTTTAACGAATAAAAAATGTTAGAGCGCAGCCTTTTTTTAGTTTACTTTTTTGTATAAAGAAAGAAGTTGAACACTAATTCAGGAAAAAGAAAATGGCACAAGTCCTTCCATATCCCCAGGAAGGGGAGCAGTAAATTCCAATAACTCCCTAGTGATTGGATGTGTAAAAGTAAGCCGGTAAGAATGTAGTGCCTGGCGCTTTATATAAGTATAGTCAGGATTGTATAGGTAATCTCCAATCAAAGGATAACCTATATGTTTCATGTGAACTCGAATCTGATGAGTACGCCCAGTTTCCAATTTTAACTTTAAAAGAGAGTGGTTGTTTTTATATGCAAGTTTTTTGTAATGAGTAACAGCCTTTTCGCCATGTTCAAAATCCACCATTCGTTCAATGGCAGAATTGGATTTTCGTCCGATAGGTGCGTCAACGGTGCCAGAGTCAGGTGGGTTTCCTTGAACAATAGCAAAATATTCTCTATGAATCAGTCGCTTGCTTACCATAGAAGAAAGAATAGCAGAACTTAAGCTGTTTTTTGCAATGATGGTAAGTCCGGTAGTATCCCTATCTAAACGGTTAATGCAGCGAAACACAAAGGGGGAATCTTCTTTTTGATAGTAATATGCAACACCATTAGCTAAAGAATTTTCATAATTATTTAAAGAAGGATGAATTGGTGTGTCAGCCGGCTTGTTTAAAACCAGAATATCCTCATCCTCAAAAACAATATTTAAGTTCATAGGAACTGGAACAATTTTTTTTGAAGGAGATTCTTCCCTTATATTAACACGAAGTAAATCCCCGTTTTTTAAGTGATAGCGTGTGTTCTGGTGTTGTTGATTTACTAAAATTCCATCATCATATTTCTTTAATTGGGAAATAATATGACGAGAAAAGCCATGTGACTTCAAAAAGAAATCAATGGCTTCCTCCTCATTTTGTTTAGTTATGTGAAAATGAAACATTCGGTTCATAAATTTAATATCCTATCGTATTAATTAAAGTTCCAATGCCTTCAATTTCACAGCGTACCTCATCTCCGGGCTGTAAAAAATTTGGTGGTTCCATTCCCATGCCAACTCCCGCAGGAGTACCAGTGGAAATAATTGTACCAGTTTTCAAAGTCATTCCCTTAGATAATTCACTGATAATATGAGGAATGGAAAAAAGCATAAGATTGGTATTACTGTCCTGACGCAGTTCTTCATTTACATAACTTTTAATTGAAATGTTTAAAGGAAGTGGAAGTTCGTCAGCAGTGGTTATGTATGGGCCAAGTGGGGTAAAGCCATCAAAGCTTTTTCCAAAATACCATTGCTGGTGACGTGTCTGAATATTTCGGGCACTAACATCATTTAAAATGGTATAACCAAAAATATATTTTTCGGCATCTTCTTCGGAAACATTTTTTGCATCTTTTCCAATAATAACAGCTAATTCAGCTTCATAGTCTAAAGAGTCTACTAAACCTGGATAACTAGGAATGATATCTCCTGTGGCACTGGTTTCATTTACTCTTTTGGAAAAATAAATAGCATAAGTATCTTCTGGCTGAAATGCATTTTCTTTATATTTTGCATATTCAGCTCTGTGTTCTCTGTAATTGACGCCAAGACAGATAATATCCTGTAAAGGCTTTTGAATTGGTGCACATAATTTTACAGCGGATAATGGAATAGAAGGAATATCTGGTGCATTTTGAGCCAGATTTAAACGCTCAAATTCTGCATTTGTAAGCTGTTCAATAGTAGTAAGCATATCCTTGTATTCGATATCCAAAAGAGAGAGAGGTATTACAGCATTTTTCGTTCTGTGTAAAATACCTACCTGTGGGTTATCATCCGTCCTGTTCATGTAAGTTAATAATTTCATTTTTATACGCTCCCGCTTTTTTTGTCTTAAATATTATATAACTTATAAGGTAGGAATACAAGAAAAAAATCGCAGAAAAAGGGAAAATAGTGTAACAGGAAAAATATTTTGTACTTACGTGAGAGTTATAGTAAAATAGGATACGGAAGCAAAAAACTATATAAAAAGAAAGAAAAGTGGAGGAGTAAGATGCAGCAAAAAATAGAAGCAGTAAAAAGGGAAATTAGTAAAGCAGTTAGGGGAAAAGATGATATAATTTTAAAAGTATTAGCCGCTATTTTTGCAGGCGGACATGTACTTTTAGAGGATATTCCCGGAGTAGGGAAAACAACTCTTGCCATGAGTATTGCTAAAACATTGGATTTGAAATATAAAAGGGTACAGTTTACTCCAGATGTGCTTCCTAGTGATTTACTGGGATTTTCTATGTATAATAGTTCTAACAGGGAATTTGAATATAAAGAGGGAGCAGTAATGTGCAATCTTTTTCTGGCAGATGAAATTAACAGAACATCCCCAAAGACTCAGTCTGCATTGTTGGAGGTAATGGAAGAGGGAAATGTAACAGTTGATGGCGTAACCAGAAAGTTGCCAGAGCCTTTTGTGGTAATTGCAACGGAAAATCCGGTAGGTTCTTCCGGTACCCAGTTATTACCAGAATCTCAACTAGACCGTTTTATGATTTGTTTAACGATGGGTTATCCAGCTCATGAAGATGCCATAGATATTTTGAAAGGAAATGCAGGTTCTCCTTTGAGTACCTTAAATGGAACTATGGATGCAGAAAGTTTATTGGAAGTAAAAAAACAGGTAAATGACATGTATGTACATGATTCTATTTATGAGTATATTGTTAATGTTGTCGAAAGAACCAGAGAAAATGAGTATTTTTATTCTGGTGTCAGCCCAAGAGGAAGTATTGCATTGCTTAGAATGGCAAAAGCCATGGCATATATGAAAGGAAAAAAATGTGTTACTCCGGAAGAAATCAAAGAAGTATTAGGAGATGTATTGGGACACAGAGTTATTTTAAGCTCTATGGCAAGAGCGGAAGGAATGACAGAAAAGGAAGCATTAATGGAAGTGTTAAAGGAGATTAAAGTACCAAGAACATAGGAGAGAAAGATGAAGAAAGTTAAAAATGCCATAAGATATCTGTTGGTATTAGCAGGCTTCCTAGTGATTTTTAAATTATTTCCCGGTTACTTTTTAGGATTAATGATTGTATTTCTGATATTTTTAGGAATCTATGATTTGGTGGCTTTAGAGTTTCTTGCCAAAAAGATGGATATAAGCTTAAAACTTCCAAAAGAACCTATGATTAAAAATAATAAAATAAGTATTTTGATGGAAGTGCAGAATCCTACCATATTTTTTAGTGGAGATGTAACTTTAAAGATGAAAATATACAATGAATTTTATGGTGACAGTATAGAAACATTTTTTCATATCCCTGTATACGGAAAAGAAAAAGAAACTATAGTATTGCCTATAGAATTTCAATATTGTGGAAAAATTAGAATCACTTTGGAAGAAATAAAAATATTAGGTCTTTTAGGTATCATGGAGCGAAAAAAGAAAATCCAGAAAAAAGAGGATATTTTTTATGTGTTTCCAAAGAAAATGGAGCGTCAAGAAAATATAAAAAGACAGGAAGGACTCACTGAAAAGATTCAGCGTAAAAACAGCAACTGCGAAAGTACAAATAAGGGTAGTGATTTTATCGAAGTTAGTGATATCAGGGAGTATATCCCCGGGGACAGAATGCGGGATATTCATTGGAAACTTTCTGCTAAAAAAGAACTGCTTATGGTAAAAGAGCATGTGAATATGTCAGATACCAGACAAATTATATTGTTAGAATTGGCAGAAGATATCAAAGAAGAACACAAAATAATGGAAGAAGTTTTGGAAGTGACTGCAAAGGTTATGAAAAGCTTTTTGGCACAAGGTATGGGATTTGAACTTTTTTGGTGGAATGAAAGAAAAAAGGAAATTTGTCATAAAGAAGTTCAGTTATCAAAAGATATTTCAAAAGTGACGGAGCTGCTTTTAGATGCAAAAGTTTATCAGGAAAACCAACTGCTAGAGAATCTTTGGAAATCAAAAAATCATAGAGGGGAAAGTTATGTATGGATTGGGAAAGATGAAAAAGTTTTAGAATATAAGATAATTGCTAAGGGAAAAGCAGGAGTTATTGCAAAGTGGGAGGAGGGATAAAATGGGCATTTGGAAAAAGAAAAAGGAATCAAAAAAAACGGAAAAGCTTGGCGATGGAATTTTTCTTTATGATATAAAATATACTCGAAAGTCCACAGTTATTCCTCTGATTGCAAGAGGAATTGTAATTTTTCTCTTGGTAATTGGGACCGTAGGAGGTTTTTTCTCCACCTTTGGATTAGAATATAATAAAGTAATTTTTGCAGCGGTTATTTTGGGGATTTCCTTGTACTTTAGTATAATTTATATAAGACCGGCAGTAAGAAACTTAGGTTATCTTTTATTTTTTATCATATTTGTCATTTGGGCTATTCAATACAGGTATTATATTAATAGTGGTTTTTATGCGGTAATTAACGAAATGGCATTAACAATTGCAGATTATTTTCAGCTAGGGGGAGCAAACGAATATTCAGAATATTTTAGTAACAGATATGTAACAGTAACCATGACAGGATGTTTTCTTGGAATTGTTGAGGCATTACTGATGAATATTTCAATGACTGGTAAAATCAAAGTATTTGGTTTGGCCCAAATGTGTGTGTCAGTATATCTGCTGCCTGTTTATCTGGAAGAAGAACCAGGTCTTGGATATATGTTATGCATTATGGCAGGTTTGGGATGTGCTGTTTTATTAAAAGCAAGTGGACATTTTAAAGATAAAGTTAATAAAAGAAAAAATTTTTTCAAAAAAAAGAAAGAAGTGTCAGCCAATATTTCCTATGGACAATCGCCAGAAATCTGGATGCAGACCATAGGATTTACGGTAGGAATGGCAGGAATCTGTATTCTTTGTGTCAATTTCTTTTTACCACAAAACAAATTTTTGGATGTATTTCATGGAAGTTCTTTGAAAACTACAATGGATGCTTACTTTTTAGATTTGTGGCAGTTTGGACTAGATGGAGTATTTGGAAAAAATGCATCTGGAGGTATGAGTAAAGGAAAATTGGGCAGAACAGGTTCTGTACAGCCGGATTATGAAACCGATTTAGTAATTAAATTTACTCCTTATTCTACGGATACACTTTACTTAAAGGCTTACACAGGAATTGTATATGGTGATAATCAGTGGGAAAGTGAAGCTGAAGTTCTGCAAATTCCTATAAATCAAACCCCGGGCCAGTTAAAGTTTAAAAGTGAAACTATGTATGAGGAGGCAAAAATATTAAAGGAGTTGCAGGCAAAATGGGAGACGAATTTTGGAAAAGGAATTTTTTGGATAGAAAATGTAGATGCTGATATGGATTTTTTATATTATCCATATTATACCTTATTCGAAGATTATAGTAATTATAAGGGATGGAAAGGATTATCTTATGGAGAAAAAAGAGAATATACTTATTATCCTATGACATCAGAACCAGTAACAGATCAAAAAAGAGAGGAATTAGATAGGATTTATTTTGATGTTCCGAAAAAAAACCAAAAGGCTGTGGCAGAGATTTGCAAAGAAATGGATTTACATGGAAGTCAGGAAGAAATTATAGAGCAGGTAGTAAACTATTTTCAGGAAAATATTCCATATACAGTACGTCCGGGTTTTGTTCCAAAAGATGAGGATGTAATTAATTTTTTTCTTACAAAAAACAAAAAAGGTTATTGTGCTCATTTTGCCTCATCTGCAGTGTTGATTTTTCGGTATATGGGAATTCCAGCCAGATATGTAGAAGGCTATGCTGTTAATTATGGACAAGTGTTAGAGGGCACTATAACGGAGGAAAATTATGAAGATTATTATCAGGGCTATTCTCCTTTAGGGAAAACAGCAGTAGTTGAAGTGGAAGTTTCTGATGCATCGGCTCATGCATGGGTGGAAGTATTTGAGGAAGATTTTGGATGGATTCCAGTAGAAGTTACGCCAAGTTCCAGTGAGGATATAGAGGATACCAATGATTTTTGGAACTTTTTTGGAAGTTTATTTGGAGAAAGTCCTCAATTACAGAAAACAGAAGGAAATGGACAGACAGAATCAAGAAAGAATATAACAATAGATAGTGGAAAAGTAAGTACTTTATTTTTAGCTGTGTGCCTGGCAATTCTGGTATTATGTGTAGGAAAAGTAATAAGGAAAATCCGTTTTTGTAATAACAAAAACAAAAAGGAAAAGTTAATTGAAGAATATCAGCTGCTGTGTAATATATTAAGGTATCTGGATATTACTTTTCACCAGTGTGCTTCGCATAAGGAGCAGTTCATTTGGATGAAAGAAAAATTCCAGGTGGAAGAAGTTGAGACAATGGCTTCTTTTATGGAAGAAATAAGTTATTCACAAGAAAAAATAGAAGATACAATAATTTTTTCATATGAAAAGAAGCTTATACAAATAGGAAGACAAATCATTCAAAAGTTAAGTCTGAAAGAAAAAATAAAAGTAATAGGATATTTTGTTTCTTAAAAAATGTAAAAGTAAAATGGAAAATATTTTATGAAAAGAAAAAAGTATGATAGTATATAGCAAATAAAAACAAACTATGGAGGAAAAGTAATGAAATTAGTATCATGGAATGTAAATGGTATCAGAGCTTGTATCGGAAAAGGTTTTTTAGAGGTATTTGAACAGATGGATGCAGATGTTTTTTGTCTGCAGGAAACAAAATTATCCCAGGGACAGTTGGAATTAGACTTACCAGGATATTATCAATATTGGAATTATGCAGAGAAGAAAGGGTATTCTGGAACTGCAATATTTTCAAAAAAAGAGCCGGTTTCTATAAGTTATGGAATTGGAATACCAGAACATGATAAAGAAGGAAGGGTAATTACAGCAGAATATGAAGAATTCTATTTTGTGACAGTATATACACCAAATTCTCAAAATGAACTGGCAAGATTGTCCTACCGTATGCAGTGGGAAGATGATTTTTTAAATTATGTAAAAGAACTAGAAAAGAAAAAGCCGGTGATTTATGCAGGAGATTTGAATGTAGCCCATAAAGAAATTGACTTAAAAAATCCAAAAACCAATCAAAAAAATGCAGGTTTTACAAAAGAAGAAAGAGAAAAAATGACAAGGGCAATAGAAAGCGGTTTTGTTGATTCCTTCCGTTATTTTTATCCAGAACAGGAAGGAATTTATTCCTGGTGGTCTTATCGTTTTAAAGCAAGAGAAAAAAACGCAGGATGGCGGATTGATTATTTTATGGTTTCTGAAAGCTTAAAGGAAAATATGAAATCTGCTAAAATTCATACAGATATTTTGGGGTCTGATCATTGCCCGGTAGAACTTATTATGTAACAGTTTCGCCATGATATGTGATACAAGTGTATTATGCTCCCATAAAATGCAATTGTATCACATATCATGAGCGGAACGCCTGTATATGAGCAAAGGTAGTTGCGTAGCAACGGAAAGCAAGATGATAGTGCGACTTTGCGATACCGAAGGAGTACAGAGTAATGGCGTGGGCTGAACTGTTACACATTATGAAATGTAGTTGTCTTGCCTCATTGACGAATAGGGAACGTTTGTGCTATTATATAGGAATGACTTTTTTTGGAAAAATGAGAGAAGGGACGATATTATGGCAAAACAGACATCCTATGATGCACAGAATATATCAGTATTAGAAGGGTTAGAAGCAGTAAGAAAACGCCCTGGTATGTATATTGGTAGTGTAACAACCAAAGGATTAAATCATTTAATTTATGAAATTGTAGATAACTCTGTAGATGAGCATTTAGCAGGATTTTGTAATCGAATTGAAGTAACACTGGAAAAAGACGGTTCTGCTACCGTCAGTGATAATGGACGTGGAATTCCAGTGGACATGCATGAAAAAGGAATTAGTGCAGAACGACTGGTATTTACAACCTTGCATGCAGGAGGAAAGTTTGACAATTCTGTATACAAAACCAGCGGAGGACTTCATGGTGTAGGTTCTTCCGTAGTAAATGCTTTGTCTAATTATCTGGATATAAAGGTAAAAAGAGATGGATTTATTCATCATGACCGGTATGAAAAAGGAAATCCCGTGATTGAACTGGAAGGTGGCTTGCTTCCAAAGATTGGAAAAACTAGAGAAACCGGTACTATTATCAATTTTTTGCCAGATGATACCATTTTTGAAAAGACTCGTTTTAAAGCAGAAGAAATCAAATCAAGACTTCATGAAACAGCTTACCTAAACCCAGAGTTAACCATCTGTTTTATAGATAAGCGTCAGGCAGATCCGGAAGTAATTGAATTTCATGAAGAGGATGGAATTGTAGGATTTGTAAAAGATATAAACAGAAAAAGTGAAGCAGTGCATGATGTAGTTTATTTAAAAGGAGAAAGTGAAGGGATTACGGTAGAAGCAGCTTTCCAGTATGTAAATGAATTTCATGAAAATGTACTAGGATTTTGTAATAACATCTATAATGCAGAAGGTGGAACTCACTTAACTGGATTTAAAACTATATTTACCACAGTCATTAATTCCTATGCAAGAGAATTAGGGATTTTAAAGGATAAAGATGCCAACTTTACCGGAGCAGATGTTAGAAATGGTATGACGGCAGTAGTTTCCATTAAGCATCCAGACCCACGGTTTGAAGGGCAGACAAAAACAAAACTGGATAATCAGGATGCAGCAAAGGCAGTGAATAAAGTAACCGGAGAAGAAATTACCAGATACTTTGACCGAAATGTAGAAGTATTAAAAAATGTGATTTCCTGTGCAGAAAAGGCAGCAAAAATCAGAAAAACAGAAGAAAAAGCAAAGACTAACATGTTGTCAAAACCAAAATTTTCTTTTGATTCTAACGGAAAGCTTGCCAACTGTGAAAGCAGAGATGCTTCCAGATGCGAAATTTTCATTGTGGAAGGAGATTCTGCGGGAGGTTCAGCAAAAACTGCAAGAAACAGAGAATTTCAGGCAATCTTGCCAATTAGAGGTAAGATTTTAAATGTGGAAAAAGCAAGTATTGATAAAGTTTTGGCAAATGCAGAAATTAAAACTATGATCAATGCTTTTGGATGTGGATTTTCTGAAGGTTTTGGAAATGATTTTGATATTACAAAACTTCGATATAATAAGATTATTATTATGGCAGATGCGGACGTAGATGGGGCCCACATTTGTACTCTTTTGCTGACTTTATTTTACCGTTTTATGCCGGAATTAATTTATGAAGGTCATGTGTATATTGCTATGCCGCCACTTTACAAGGCTATGCCATCTAAAGGTGAAGAAGAATATCTGTATGATGATAAGGCATTGGAAAAATATCGTAAGAGACAAAAGGGAAAATTTACCCTACAAAGATACAAAGGTCTTGGAGAAATGGATGCAGAGCAACTTTGGGAAACTACTTTAAATCCGGAAACCAGAATGTTAAAACAGGTAGAAATTGAAGACGCCAGAATGGCATCCGATGTAACAGAAATGCTCATGGGAACAGAAGTACCTCCAAGAAAAGCTTTTATTTACGAACATGCCCAGGATGCAGAACTGGATATCTAGGAGGAAAAGGAACATGGAAGAACAGATTATAAAAACAGAATACTCCGACATTATGCAAAAATCCTATATTGATTATGCCATGAGTGTTATTATTGCCAGAGCCCTTCCGGATGTAAGGGATGGATTAAAGCCGGTACAAAGAAGAACATTGTATGATATGCATGAACTGGGGATTCGTTATGACAAACCTTACCGTAAATGTGCCCGTATTGTGGGGGATACCATGGGTAAATATCATCCCCATGGAGACAGCTCTATTTATGAAGCACTAGTAGTTATGGCACAGGAATTCAAAAAGGGACAGCCTTTAGTAGATGGTCATGGTAATTTTGGTTCCATTGAAGGGGATGGAGCAGCAGCAATGCGTTATACCGAAGCGCGCCTTCAGAAAATTACTCAGGAAGTATTTTTGGCGGATTTAGATAAAAATGTAGTAGACTTTGGTCCTAACTTTGACGAAACGGAAAAAGAGCCATTGGTATTGCCTGTAAAGGTGCCAAATCTTTTACTAAATGGAGCAGAGGGAATTGCTGTAGGTATGGCGACCAGCATCCCTCCACATAATTTAGGAGAAATTATCGAAGCAGAAAAAGCATTTTTAAAGAATCCAAATATTTCCACAGAAGAATTAATGGGGTATGTTCAGGGACCGGATTTTCCAACTGGTGGTATTGTAGTAAATAAAGATGATTTGTTGGAAATTTATAAAACTGGCACCGGAAAAATTAAGGTTCGTGGAAAAGTAGAAATTGAGCAGGTAAAAGGTGGTAAGGAGCGAATTGTAATTACTGAAATTCCTTATACCATGGTAGGTGCCAATATTGGGAAATTCTTAAATGATATTGGAAATTTGGTAGAAACTAAAAAAGCTCCGGATATTGTGGATATTTCCAACCAGTCTTCTAAAGATGGTATTCGTATTGTTTTGGAATTAAAGAAGAATGCAGATACTAATCAGCTGATTAATATGTTGTATAAAAAAACAAAGTTAGAAGATACCTTTGGAATGAACATGTTGGCAGTAGCTAATGGAAAACCAGAAACCATGGGGCTTCGGGAAGTGATTGAACATCATTTGGATTTCCAGTATGAAATTACTACAAGAAAGTATAAAACTTTATTGGAAAAAGAACTGGACAAAAAAGAAATTCAAGAAGGTTTAATCAAAGCCTGCGATGTTATTGATTTAATAATAGAGATTTTAAGAGGAAGTAAGAATATTAAAGAAGCCAAGGCTTGTCTGGTATCTGGAGAAACTGGAAATATTAAGTTTAAATCAAAAGCATCTGAAAAAGCAGCCGCTCTTTTGAAATTTACAGAGCCACAGGCAACGGCTATTTTAGAAATGCGTCTTTATAAATTAATTGGTTTAGAAATCAAAGCTTTGTTAAAAGAACATGAAACTACTTTGGCAAATATAGCAAAATATGAAGATATTTTAAGCAACCATACTGCTATGACAAAAGTAATCCGCAAAGAGCTGGATGAAATTAAGAAGAATTATGCAGTTCCAAGAAAGACAGTAATTGAAAATGGTGTGGAAGCTGTTTACGAAGAAAAGAAAATAGAAGAGCAAGAAGTTGTTTTCTTAATGGATCGTTTTGGTTATGCAAAAACTATTGATACTACTACTTATGAAAGAAATAAAGAAGCAGCAGACAGTGAAAATAAATATGTGATTACCTGTATGAATACAGACAAAATATGCATTTTTACAGATACCGGAGTGTTGCATTCCTTAAAGGTGCTGGATTTACCATATGGAAAATTCAGAGACAAGGGAATTCCAGTGGATAACGTGAGTAATTACAATAGTGCAGAGGAAGAAATTGTTCTTGCAGCATCCTTAAAAGCATTAAATGATAAATATCTGGTCTTTACCACAGCCCAGGGAATGATGAAAAAAGTTATGGGAACAGAGTTTGATGTGGCAAAACGAACCATTGCTGCTACAAAATTAAATGAAGGCGATAAAGTAAGAACTATTTTAATTGAAACTATGGTATTGATCTCAGAAGATATGAGTATTTCTGAAATACCAAAGAATACCAATAATATTGTATTACAGACAGAAAAAGGAATTTTCTTACGTTTTATGTCTACAGAAATACCGGAAAAGAAACGTGGTGCGGTAGGTGTACGAGGCATAAAATTATCCAGTGATGATAAAATAGAACAGGCATATCTGTTTGATGATAATGAAACTTATTCTATAGAATATAACAAAAAAGAAGTGGTACTTTCCCGACTGAAAAAAGCAGGACGTGATACAAAAGGAACCAAGTACCGGGGTTAAGGAGGAAATGTATGCGTGTAATAGCAGGCACAGCAAGAAGACTTCAGTTAAAAACAATAGAAGGGGATGTTACAAGACCAACTACGGACCGAATCAAAGAAACTTTATTTAATATGCTTCAATATGATTTGGCAGACTGTCGCTTTTTAGATTTGTTTAGTGGCAGCGGTGCGATTGGAATTGAGGCTTTAAGCAGAGGGGCAAAAAGAGCCTGGTTTGTAGAAAATAATTCGGCAGCAGTAAAATGCATTAAGGAAAATCTTCAGTTTACAAAATTAATTGACAAAGCAGAAGTTATGAATACAGATTGTCTTAGTGCATTAAAGCGTTTGGAGGGACAGAAAGCCTTTGATTTTATCTTTATGGATCCACCCTATCATCAGGAATTTGAAAAAGAAGTGCTTTACTATTTGAAAGATTCTTCTTTGGCAGATGAAAATACAGTAATTATTATAGAAGCAGACTTAGAAACAACCTTTGACTACTTAAATGAGAGTAACTCTCCTTTTGAAATCATAAAATATAAAAAGTACAAAACAAATATGCATGTATTTGTGCAAAGAAAAGAGGCATAGTATGGCAAAAGCATTGTATTCGGGAAGTTTTGATCCTGTAACCTATGGTCATTTAGATATTATTAAGAGAGCTGCAAACATATTTGATGAAGTGGTGGTAGCTGTTTTGAATAATAAGGCGAAAAATCCATTGTTTTCTGTGGAAGAACGTGTTAATATGTTAAAAGAGACTACAAAGGAACTGAAAAATGTAAAAATTACTTCATTTAGCGGTCTGTTAGTAGATTTTGCAAAAGAAGAGAATGTTAATGTAATTGTTCGTGGACTTCGTGCAGTTACAGATTTTGAATATGAACTTCAGATGGCACAAACTAATCATGAGTTATTGCCGGAAGTGGATACCATGTTTCTTACAACTAATATATTATATTCTTATGTAAGTTCTACTATTGTAAGGGAAGTGGCTTCTTATCAAGGGGATGTGACTCATTTTGTGCCGGAATATATTGCACAAAAAGTATGTGATAAGTATAAAAGTATATAAGGATAGAAGGAAAATAAAGAAAGAGGAGAGGTCTTGTTATGAGCAGCAGAATTGAACAAATTATTGATGAGATTCAAGAATATATAGATAATTGTAAGTATCAGCCATTGTCAAATACTAAGATTGTAGTATCGAAGGATGAAATGGATGAGTTGTTACGGGAACTTCGAATGAAAACACCAGAAGAAATTAAGCGTTACCAGAAGATTATCAGTAATCGGGATGCTATTATTGAAGATGCAAAAACAAGGGCGGAATCCATGCTTCGGGAAGCGGCAATACATACCAACGAGCTGGTAAGTGAACATGAAATTATGCAGCAGGCTTATGCGCAGGCAAATGAAGTTATCGCCCAGGCAACAGAAAAGGCACAGCTTATTTTAGATAATGCTACAAAAGATGCCAATGATATTAGAATTGGTGCTATTCAATACACAGATGAAATGTTGGGAAGTCTTGGAAATATAGTTTCTCATGCCATTGATTCTGCCACAGCAAAATATGATAATTTGATTTTGGAATTAAAACGTACTTATGAAATTATTGATACCAATAAGAAATCATTATCTGTACAAGAGGAGCCAAAAGAAGAAGAGCCGGAATTAGAAGAAACAGAAGAACCAATGGAATAGAGTAAAAAAGTTGAACCTCAAACTGCATCTTAGCAGTTTGGGGTTTTTCTATGGAGTATAAATATATAAAAAAATGATAGTGAAAAGAAAGGATAGAAGAGCCTGTATTGCTTTTGAGAAAAGGTAAGGAAGAAAAGGTAGAGAGGAATCCTTCATCATGCTATAAGTCTGCATCAGACCTGAAATTCCACCAAATACACAAATGGGAATGGAAAGCATCAGCCGTAAAGTGAAAGGTAGATTTTGAACAGTAATGTAGTTAATACCTGTAGTTACTTCAATAAACCCGGTAAGAAATGATAGCGTAACAGGAGGAAGAGAAAAAGAAAGAAACATTCCTGAAATAATGGAGAACAGGATTACATACCCACCTAACTTTGTGATTTGTGTAAAACTGTCCATAATGGCGGTGTCTAAAATTTGGAAATCCAGTTTTTTGCTTTTAGAAGAAACAACAGGAGAACACCAATTTTTTTCCGTTTCTTTTCGGAAAACAGGCTGGGTAAGCAATGCAAAAATAACAGGGGTGCCATAAATAATTAGTATGATATAGGGCAGTAGATCCGGTGCGTCTAGACAGGAAATGGTTAAAAAACTGCTGATAAACATAGGGCTTAAATTATTGCAAAAAGACAGTAGATAGCAGGCTTCAGAATAACTTAACTGTTCGTGACTGTAAAGTTCAGAAACTAGTTTTGCTCCCATAGGATAACCACATAAAAAACCGGTCATTACTACAAAGGTGCCGGATTTACTTAAATGGAAAAATTTCTGAAATGGTGGTGCAAAAAGAAAGGTTAGATAGGAAATCCCATCTACTTCAATTAAAAGTTTTGAAATAATCATAAAGGGCAATAGTGTAGGAAGCAGCACTTTGAACCATAACATAAGTCCAGAACGTGCGGAAGAAACTGCGTTAGCAGGTGAAATCAGAATAAAAACAAAAATGGAAATGATAATACCTGTAAAAATATATTTTTGAACCTTCATTTTATGTACCCAAAGAGGAATTTGTTATTTATTATATGAAAAAAAACAAATATCTATGACTGAAACCCAATGGAAAAAATGGAATAAAATACCGGGTTTTCGCATAGAATATAAAGATGCCTGTGAGGTTTTGGTATATGTGGAGAAAAGAAAAAAAATTGATTTAGTGGCCAGTATTGTGAGTTTAAGTATTTTGGGAATATTAATTACTTTTAGTGAAAAGGCTTTGTTAGAAAATGCAGCATATTCATGGGTGAATGATGAATTAAATGAAGAAGAGGCATTTCGGACAACAGAAGTAAGTGATGAAAGTACAACTTATATGATACAAAATGAAATTCGGGGAGAGGAACTGGCAGAATTTATTACAGAAAGTTATTTTTATGAGAAGATTAATCATGAGAAAATTACAGAACCGGATTTGATGAAAAACATAGAAACGCAGAAGTCTATAGAAATTATCAAAGAAAAGTTTAAAAAAGAATATGAGATCCTTTTGGAAAGCAATAAGGCTATCTGGGAAGATGTGAAATATTTTCCGGTACCAGAATCCTCTAGTAAAAAAGATGCCACTGTAAGTTATGAAAACTCGTGGAAATTTGAAAGAACATTTGGGGGGAAGAGGTATCATGAAGGCTGCGATATTATGGCGGACATAAATAAAAGGGGAATTTATCCGGTTGTTAGTATGTGTGATGGAATTGTAGAGAAAAAAGGATGGCTTCCTAAGGGGGGATACCGACTTGGGATTCGGGGAAAAAACGGTGGTTACTTTTATTATGCTCATCTGGAATCTTATGCAGATTTGGAAGAGGGAGATGAAGTAAAAGCAGGACAGTTTTTGGGATTTATGGGAGATAGTGGTTATGGGGAAGAGGGAACTATCGGGAAATTTGATGTGCATCTTCATGTGGGAATTTATATTAAAACAAAACATCAAGAAGAGTTAAGTGTTAATCCATATCCAGTGCTAAAATATTTGGAGAATTATAAAATAATTATGGATTTTGGAAGGGACTAAAAATGTTATAAATATTACAAAAAATTTAGAAAATTAATAGGCACTTAGGAAAGAAGTGTGGTATAATTTCTTTATAAGAATTCGTGAAAATTGTAGTGCTATAAATCATGGCAGGAAATGCTATAAATGAAATATTAAAACAGTGCTAAGGCACATAATGGAGTGGTTCATATGGAAATACAATTATGGAGAGAGATTTTAAACCCTTATGAACTTGCCGTAGAAGAATTAAAGGTTAAGTTTAACCATAATATCAGAGAACATCGGGAAAAAGGCCTGTATTCTCCTATTGAGCAAGTGTTAGGACGTGTAAAATCAGTTACAAGTATTATTGAAAAAGCGGCCAAGAAAAATATTCCAATGGAAAGAATTGAAGAGGAAATTGAGGATATTGCGGGAATCAGAATTATTTGCCAGTTCGTGGAAGATATTTATGCAATCGCTGATATGATAAAAGCCCGTGATGATATGGAAGTAAAAAGTATCAAGGATTACATCAAGAATAGAAAAGATAGTGGATATCAAAGTTATCATATGATTGTAATGTATAGAATTCAAACGTTAAATGGACCCAAAACCATACCGGTAGAAATTCAGATTCGTACTTTGGCAATGAATTTTTGGGCAACCATTGAACATTCTCTTCAGTACAAGTACAGAGAAAATATGCCGGAATATATTAAAGATAGTCTAATGGGTGCAGCAACAGCAGTTCTTGTATTGGATAAGGAAATGTCAGCAGTTCGAAGTGAAATTATGGATGCACAGAATTCTTTCCGAATTAAAGCAAATGTAGTTGCATCTATTTTAAATACCATGCAAAATCTCTACAAAGTTGCTAACAAACGGGAAGTTATGAAAATTCAAGATGAATTTTACCGGATATACGAACAGGATGATTTGGAGCAATTAAGACGTTTTGAGAGAGAAATTGATTTAATTGCAGAGGGATACAAGGTGCAGGGAATCAAACATGCATTAAATTAGAAAGGGAAAGAATATGCTGATAAGAATAGATAAATTTCTTGCAGATGCCAAAGTGGGAAGTAGAAGTGAGGTTAAGGGGTACATAAAAAAAGGACGTATTCGCATTAATGCAGAAGTTGCAAAAAAGGCAGAGGAAAAAATTGATACAGAAAAAGATGTTGTGTATTTTGATGATACCAAAGTATGTGGAAAAGGCTTTGTTTACTATATGTTGAATAAGCCTAAGGGAGTGGTCAGTGCTACCAATGATAATTTAAATCAGACAGTAATTGATTTAATACCGGAAAAATATCAGGAAGAATTGTTTCCGGTAGGGAGACTAGATAAAGATACAGAAGGTCTTTTAATTGTTACCAATGACGGAGTGCTGGCACATAACCTGTTATCACCAAAAAAACATGTAAGTAAAACCTATTATGCATTAATAAAGGGATTTGTAACAGAAGAAGATGTTGCAATGTTTCAAGAAGGTCTGGACATAGGAGAGAAAAAGCCTACTATGCCTGCAGACCTTCATATTTTGAAATCACAGGAAATTTCAGAAATTGAAGTAACCATCTGTGAAGGAAAGTTTCATCAGGTGAAGCGGATGTTTCAAGCGGTTTCTAAAGAAGTGATTTACTTGAAGAGAATTTCTATGGGAAAACTAGAACTGGATAAAAGACTTCAACCGGGAGAATACCGGTATCTGACAGAAGAAGAAATTGGATTGTTAAAGTCAAAATAAAGGTCAGAAAGGAAAAATATCAGGAGGCACGATATGAGCAAAGGATTTTTACCTGTAAGTCGCAAGGAAATGAAAGAACAGGGGATTTCACAATTTGATTTTGTATATATTATTGGAGATGCATATGTAGATCATGCTTCGTTTGGACATGCAATTATCAGCAGAATCTTAGAAGCCCATGGATATAAGGTGGGTATTATTTCTCAGCCGGACTGGAAAACACCAGAAAGTATCTCAGAGCTGGGAGAACCAAGACTGGGATTTTTAGTATCAGCGGGGAATATGGATTCTATGGTAAACCATTATTCTGTTTCTAAAAAAAGAAGAGATACGGATGCCTTTACTCCGGGAGGTGTTATGGGAAAAAGACCGGATTATGCAACGGTAGTGTATTGTAATCTGATTCGTCGGACCTATAAAAAGACACCGATTATTATTGGAGGTATTGAAGCAAGTCTTCGTAGACTGGCACATTATGACTATTGGTCAAATTCTGTGAAACGTTCTGTATTGTTGGATGCGGGAGCGGATTTGTTGATCTATGGTATGGGAGAACGACCAATAATAGAAATTGCAGATGCCTTAAACAGCGGGCTGGACATTAAGGATATTACCTTCATTGACGGAACTGTGTATAAAACCAATAGCCTTGACAGCGTTTATGATGCCATTACCTTACCAACTTATAATGAAGTAAAAACAGATAAAAAGACTTATGCGAAGAGTTTTTATACCCAGTATTGTAATACAGATCCTTTTGTGGCAAAACGATTAGTGGAACCTTATAAAGAAAAAATGTTTGTGGTGCAAAATCCACCGGCAAAGCCATTGTCCCAAAGTGAAATGGATCATGTATATTCTCTTCCTTATATGAGAACTTACCATCCTTCTTATGAAGAAGCAGGGGGAATTCCGGCAATTAAGGAAGTGAAGTTTAGTCTGGTAAGCAACAGGGGATGTTTTGGAGGTTGTAGTTTTTGTGCATTAACATTTCATCAGGGAAGAATTATTCAGACCAGAAGTCATGAGTCTCTTTTGGCAGAGGCAGAAAAAATTATATGGGATAGTGAGTTTAAGGGCTATATTCATGATGTGGGAGGACCTACGGCGAACTTTAGACATATGGCATGTGAAAAACAGGCAGAGCATGGTGCTTGCCCGAATAAGCAGTGTCTGTTTCCAAAGCCTTGTAAGAATTTAAAGGTAGACCATAAAGATTATCTGGAATTGCTTAGAAAGCTTCGGGCTCTTCCTAATGTAAAGAAAGTATTTATCCGTTCTGGAATTCGTTTTGATTATTTAATTGCAGACAGAAATGATGAATTCTTCTATGAACTTTGTACCCACCATATTAGTGGACAGTTAAAGGTAGCTCCGGAACATATAGCAGATAATGTATTAAAGTATATGGGAAAACCGAAAAATTCTGTATATGAGGCATTCCAGAAGAAGTATAAAAAAGTAAATGAGCAGTTAGACAAAAAACAGTATTTGGTGCCATATCTTATGTCCTCCCATCCTGGTTCAACCATAAAAGAAGCAGTAGAGTTAGCAGAATATTTAAGAGATTTAGGATATATGCCAGAACAGGTGCAGGATTTTTATCCTACTCCATCTACCTTGTCTACTTGTATGTATTATACCGGATACGATCCAAGAACCATGGAAGAAGTATATACTCCCAAAAATCCTCATGAAAAGGCAATGCAAAGAGCCTTAATTCAGTATCGGAATCCAAAGAATTATGAGCTGGTAAAAGAAGCATTAACCATTGCAGGAAGAACGGATTTAATTGGATTTGATAAAAATTGTTTGATACGTCCAAGGAATATGGAAAAGTGGAACGGGGAAAGAAAAGGCAATTATGGAGAAAAGCCTGCAAAAGGAAAAAACATAAATGGTAAAACAGTGAACAAAAAGGCGACAAATGGAAAAGCTATGAATGGAAAATCTGTAGATAAAGAAGGAAAGACGGCGAGAAAGAAGAAAACCATTCGAAATATTCATAAAAAGAAAAAGTAGGTGAGAGAATGAAAATAGCAGTTATTACAGGTGCATCTTCTGGTATGGGAAGGGAATTTGTAACACAAATTGACAGAGCTTACGGAGATATTTTAAGTGAAATTTGGGTGTTGGCAAGAAGAAAAGAACGTTTAGAAGAGTTACAAAAAGAGATAAAAACTCCTTTAAGAATGTTTTCAGTAGATTTGACCAAAGATAGTGAGTATGAAGAATATACAAAAGCCTTAGAGAAATTAAAACCATCCGTAGGTATTTTAGTAAATTCCTCTGGTTTTGGAAAAATAGGAACTTTTCAAGAAGTTTCCAAAGGAAGCAATTTGGCTATGATAGAATTAAATTGTCATTCTCTTACAAAGGTAACTTATGATACTCTTCCTTTTATGAAAAAAGGTGCTAGAATTATTAATCTGGCTTCTAGTGCAGCATTTTTGCCACAGCCGAGATTTGCTGTATATGCAGCCACAAAATCTTATGTGTTAAGTTTTTCCCGGGCATTAAAATATGAACTTACCAGTAGAAAGATTTCAGTGACAGCAGTATGCCCGGGACCGGTAAAAACAGAGTTTTTTGATATTGCAGAAGAAAACAATCAGATTGCATTTTACAAAAAAATCGTAATGGCAGATGCGAGAAAAGTAGTAGAAAAAGCAATGGCAGATGCTAAGATTGGAAAATCGAAGTCTGTATATGGACTTCCAATGCAGGCGTTTGAAATATTAAGTAAAATAGTTCCGCATGAAGCTATTTTGAAAATTATGAGTCAATGGAAATAAAGTGGGGAAAACTATGAAGAAAGTACAAAAGGGAGCATATGGTTATATTGATGCTCAAAGAAAAATTGAAACTATAAAAACGATTGTGTTGTTTGGACTGGCAGCGGCTATTTTTCTTGTTGGTTATTTGTCTACCGGAACTAAGAAAAATTTATTTACAGTAGTAGCAGTGGTATCAGTGCTTCCGGCAGCAAAGCAGATGGCAACCACCGTGCTTTTTTACAGATGTTCTTCTGGCAGCAAAGAGGTTTTTGAAAAGATTAGCAAGGTATCAGGGCAGGTAACTTCTGTATATGATTTAGTAATTACTTCTTATGATAAAATTTTAGAAATTTTTCACATTGCCATTGCGGGAAAAACTATCATAGGATATAGTGAAAAGGAAAAAATTGATGAAAAGTTTGCGGCATACTTTATTAAACAGATGTTAGAGCAAAACGGTTATAAAGGAACTTCTGTTAAAATCTTTAAAAATCAAGAAACCTATCTTGCCAGATTGGAAGAGATGCAGGAGAACTTAGGTGGGGAAGAAAAGAAGGAATTAGAAGAAGCAATGGCAGGTGTTATTAAGGCAATTTCTATTTAAATTTCAATATGAAAAAAAGGCATAAGTAGAAGTTGATGAAAGGCTTGAGGTAAGAATGAAACAGATTACAATAAAGGAAAACGAAGCAGGGCAAAGGTTTGATAAGCTTTTGGGGAAATATTTGAATAAGGCACCCAAAAGCTTTATTTACAAAATGCTTCGAAAGAAAAATATTACATTAAATGATAAAAAAGCAGACGGCAGTGAGAAAATAAAACTTGGGGATGTGGTGAAAATATTCCTAAGCGATGAAACTTTTGATAAGTTCAGTGAACCAGTGGCAATAGAAGAACTCACTAATTATCCAAAGGTAAGAAAAAAACTGAATGTTATTTATGAGGATGAACATATCCTGTTAATAAATAAGGAAAGTGGAATGTTGGTACAAAAGGCAGAGAAAAAGGATTATTCTTTAAATGATGCCATTTTAGAATATCTGGCAGAGAAAAAGGAGGTCACTCAGGAAAGTTTAAGAACTTTTAAACCATCTATCTGTAACCGGATTGATAGAAATACCAGTGGACTGGTAGCGGCGGGGAAATCCCTGGCAGGGTTGCAGGAATTATCTTTGCTTTTTAAAGAACGTTCTTTACATAAATACTACTTGTGCTATGTAGCGGGAAAACTGGAAGAAAAGGCTTCTATTAAAGGTTATCTTTGGAAAAATGAAAAAAATAACCAGGTAGAAATCTATACACAGGAAAAAACAGGTGCAAAACCCATTGAAACGGAGTATAATCCTATAGGATGGGGTGAGGGGATTACCTTATTGGAGGTAAAATTAGTGACCGGACGTACCCATCAAATTAGGGCACATTTAGCTTCCATTGGTCATCCTATTATTGGAGATGGTAAGTATGGACATAAGAAAATAAATGAGAAGTATGGAAAGTTATACAATATAAAATCACAGCTTCTACATGCATACCGCATAGAATTTCCTTCCATGAACAACAGACTTTCTTATTTATCTGGTAGGAAATTTATAGCGGAAGTACCAAAAGAATTTAAAAGAATGGAAACACAGGTGAAAAAATGGCAACATGGAATTCCAGAGGATTAAGAGGTTCTACTTTAGAAGAAATGGTTAACAGAACCAATGAAAAGTACAGAGAAATTAAATTAGCGTTAATTCAAAAGATTCCAACACCCATTACTCCGGTAGCAATTGATAAGTCTACCAGACATATTACACTGGCATATTTTGACCAGAAAAGTACTGTAGACTATATTGGGGCGGTTCAGGGGATACCAGTATGCTTTGATGCCAAGGAATGTAATTCCGATACCTTTCCTATGCAAAATGTTCACGAACATCAGATGGAGTTTATGAAAGAATTCGAGGAACAAGGAGGAATTGCTTTTTTTCTATTGTATTTTTCTCATAGAAATCTTTTGTATTATCTTAGATATGAAAAGATGAAAGCATTTTATGGAAGAATGAGTGATGGGGGAAGAAAAAGTTTCCGGCTGGAAGAATTGGAAGAAGATTATGTGATTCATCCTAAAGGGGGGATTTTAGTTCCCTATCTTGAGAAACTCCAAAAGGACTTAGAAGAGCGGGAAGAAAATTCTTGACTTTCTATTGGTAAAACTATATAATTAGTAAAGTTTATTGAGTTATCAAGTTAATGAATTAGCGATTTACCACGCTAAAGTGACGAAACGGAGGATATAATTTCATGGAAAATAGATTGTTACATACACCAGAAGGTGTAAGAGATATTTACAATTCAGAATGTGAAAGAAAACAGGTAATTGAAAATAAATTATTTAATGTATTAAAACAGTATGGATATCAAGCAATTGAGACACCTACCTTTGAGTATTTTGATGTATTTTCAAGAGAAATTGGGACTACTGCTTCCAAAGAATTATTTAAATTTTTTGACAGAGAAGGAAATACATTAGTAATGCGTCCTGATTTTACACCGTCTATTGCCCGTTCTGCGGCAAAATACTATCATGATGAAGATATGCCGGTTCGTTTTGGTTATATGGGAAACACTTTCATTAACCATTTAAGTTTACAGGGAAGATTAAAGGAAACCACCCATTTGGGAGCTGAATTAATTGGCGATGATAGTGTAGATGCAGATGCAGAAATTGTGGCACTTATGATTCGATGTTTAAAATCAGCTGGTTTGAAAGAATTTCAGGTAAGCATTGGACATATGGATTTCTTTAAAGGTTTAATCAAAGCAGCAGATTTAGAGGAAGATACCGAATATGAATTGAGAGAATTGATTTCTAATAAAAATCATTTTGGTATTGAAGAATTGTTGGCAGAACATGAAATCTCAGAGGATATAAAATTATGCCTTATGAAAACACCGGAATTGTTTGGGTCTATCCAAATGTTAGAAGAAGCAAAAAAAATGGTGAAAAATCCTCAGTCTTTAAGTGCACTGGAACGTTTAGAAGCAGTTTATGAAGCTTTAAAAGCTTATGGTGTAGAAGATTATATTACCTTTGATTTAGGAATGGTAAGTAAATATAAATATTATACAGGTGTTATTCTAAAGGCCTACACTTATGGCGTAGGAGAAGCCTTGATTACAGGTGGACGTTATGATACTTTATTAAATCATTTTGGAAAAGATTCTGCAGCCATTGGATGTGTTTTAGTTGTAAATCAGTTATTAGCAGCTCTTTCCAGACAGAAAATTCAGGTAGAAACGGAACACGACAAAGTATTACTTGTGTATGAGACAGAGACAAGAATAGAGGCAGTTGAAAAAGCAACTGTCATGAGAAATGAAGGAAGAAAAGTAACTATGTTGTTAAAAAAGAAAGAATGGTCGAAAGAAGATTGTCTTTCTTATGCAAGAAGAAATCATTTTGCTTCCATAATTTCTATGGATAAAGACGGAACAGGAAAAGAAGAATTAGTTTAGGGAGAAAAGAAAATGAGATATTTAACATTTGCATTAGGTAAAGGACGTCTGGCAAAAACAACATTAGAAATGTTTGAAAAAATAGGAATTACTTGTGAAGAAATGAAAGATAAGGATTCTAGAAAATTAATCTTTGTAAATGAAGAGTTAAAACTTAAATTTTTCCTGGCAAAAGGACCGGATGTACCCACATATGTAGAATATGGTGCGGCAGATATTGGGATTGTAGGAAAGGATACTATTTTAGAAGAAGGCAGAAAAATGTATGAAGTACTTGATTTAGGCTTTGGTAAGTGTAAAATGTGTGTATGCGGGCCGGCGGAAGCAAAGGAACTGTTACAGCATCATGAACTGATTCGTGTAGCTACCAAATATCCTAATATTGCAAAGGATTATTTTTACAATAAAAAGCATCAGACAGTGGAAATTGTGAAATTAAATGGTTCTATTGAATTAGCACCAATTGTAGGGCTTTCTGAAGTAATTGTAGATATTGTAGAAACCGGAACTACATTAAGAGAAAATGGTTTAACTGTATTAGAAGAAGTATGCCCATTATCTGCAAGAATGGTGGTTAATCAGGTAAGCATGAAAATGGAAAACGAGCGTATTACGAAAATTATTAATGACTTAAAAGAGATTTTATAATGGATGGAGAAATAATTAGAAAAAGCTAAGGAGGATCTTATGAGAATTATTAAACTGGAAGAAGAAACTAAGAAAAATATCTTAGAGGATTTATTGAAAAGAAGTCCTAACAGCTACGGAGAATTTGAAAAAAGAGTTGCAGATATTGTAGATAATGTAAAGGCAAATGGAGATAAAGCTTTATTTGAATATACAGAAAAGTTTGATGGTGTAGTTATCAATGAAAATTGTATTAAGGTAACAGAAGAAGAAATCAAGGAAGCCTATGCAGAAGTCAGTGATGAACTTCTTGAAATTATTCGTAAATCTTTAAAAAATATTGAAAGTTATCATGCAAAACAACGTCAGCAAAGTTGGTTTGATGCTACCCCAATGGGAACAATCTTAGGTCAGAAAGTGACACCTTTAGAAAAGGTAGGAGTTTATGTACCAGGCGGTAAAGCAGTATACCCTTCCTCTGTTTTAATGAATATTATGCCTGCAAAAGTAGCAGGAGTAGATAGAATTATTATGACCACACCCCCTGGAAAAGATGGAAAAGTATGTGCCACTACTTTAGTAGCAGCAACAGAAGCGGGGGCAACAGAAGTGTATAAAGTAGGAGGCGCTCAAGCAATAGCAGCCCTTGCTTATGGCACTGAAAGTATCCCAAAGGTAGATAAAATCGTAGGACCTGGAAACATTTATGTTGCTTTGGCAAAGAAGGCCGTATACGGTCATGTAAGTATTGATTCTATTGCAGGACCAAGTGAAATTCTTGTAATTGCAGATGAAACAGCAAATCCAAGATTTGTGGCGGCAGATTTATTGTCACAGGCAGAACATGACGAAATGGCTTCTGCTATTTTAATTACTACCAGTAGTGAGTTAGCTCAAAAAGTGTCAGAAGAAGTAGATGAATTTGTAAAAGTGTTATCCAGAAAAGAAATTATCCAAAAATCTTTAGATAATTATGGATATATTTTAGTGGCAGACACTATGGAAGATGCCATTGCAGCAGCTAATGACATTGCTTCTGAACATTTGGAAATTCAGACAAAAGACCCATACAACGTTATGACAAAAATTCGAAATGCAGGAGCAATTTTTATTGGAGAATACAGTTCAGAGCCATTGGGAGATTATTTTGCAGGACCAAATCATGTACTTCCAACCAACGGAACCGCAAAATTCTTCTCTCCATTAAGTGTAGATGATTTTATAAAGAAATCTAGTATTATCGCATACTCCAAAGAAGCATTAGAACCTGTACATAAAGATATTATTAAATTTGCGGAATCAGAACAGCTGACCGCACATGCAAATTCTATCAGAGTAAGATTTGAAGATTAGATAAAGGGGTATACAATGGAAAGAACAGCAAAAGTAACAAGGAAAACAAAGGAAACGGATATTGTAATTGAGTTGAATTTAGACGGAAATGGCATTGCAGATATTGATACCGGAATTGGTTTTTTTGACCATATGCTGGAAGGCTTTGCGAAACATGGCTTTTTTGATTTAACTTGTAAGGTAAAAGGAGATTTAATTGTAGATTGCCACCACACCATTGAAGATACTGGAATTGCTCTGGGAACTGCAATAAAAGAAGCACTTGGTGATAAAAAAGGTATTCAGAGATTTGGAGAACGCTTTTTACCAATGGATGAAACGTTGCTATTGTGTGCTATTGACTTGTCTGGCCGTCCTTACCTTGTGTTTGATGTTGATTTTTCTGTAGAACGGGTAGGGTATTTTGACACAGAAATGGTAAAAGAATTCTTTTATGCTATTTCATATGCTGCAGGTATGAATTTACATATGAAATTAATGCATGGAAGTAATAATCATCACATTATAGAAGCGGCATTTAAAGCTTTTGGAAAGGCATTAGATGAAGCATGTACTTACGATGAACGAATTACTGATGTGCTTTCCACAAAGGGAACACTGTAAAGGAAAGGGTGTACAACTATGAAAAATAATAAAAAATTAGTACCATGTATTTATCTTCAGGAAGGCGTGGCAGTGACTGGATTTGGTGACTTAGGCCAGGAAGGAGATGGAGATGCGGTAAGTCTTGCGAAATACTATTCCGATGCAGGAGCAGATGAATTAATCGTATTTGATTTTTCTGATTCTGATGAAACCCATGAAAAAGCAATTGGAGTTTTAAGAGAAATTACAAGAGTAGTAGAAATTCCTGTCATTGCTGGGGGCAATGTAAAGCGTGTGGAAGATATTAAAAAGCTTTTATATGCAGGAGCTTCCAAAGCTATGTTAAATTATGCAAAACAGGGAAATATTGACTTGACGGAAGAAGTTTCTAAACGTTTCGGAAAAGAAAAAATAGCGGTATCTATTGATAATATAAGTTCAATTGCAGATAATAAGTCATTAATAGAAACTTATGCAGAAGAAATTGTGTTTGTAAAAGTAGAGGAAGAGTCTGTTATTAAGGAAGCAGCCAGTGAAACTATTGTGCCAGTACTTCCTGTCTGGAGTTCAAATAAAGAAGCTGATTTAAATAGCATCCTTTCTTTGGAAAATGTAAGTGGAATTTGTGCAGACCAGTTAAATGGTTTTGATGTTGACTTTATGCAAATTAAGCAGGAATGCAAAGAAAATGGAATTTCAGTCTATATTTTTGAAAGTGCATTTCAGTGGTCTGATTTTAAATTAAATTCTGATGGCATGGTGCCGGTAATTGTTCAAGATTACTTGACAGATGAAGTTTTAATGCTTGCCTATATGAATGAAGAAGCCTTTGAAACTACCATTACTACCGGAAAAATGACATACTACAGCAGAAGCAGAAATGAATTATGGGTAAAAGGTTTAACTTCCGGTCATTTCCAGTATGTGAAATCTTTAACTATGGATTGTGATATGGATACTATTCTTGCCAAAGTATCTCAAGTGGGAGCTGCCTGTCATACAGGAAATCGTACCTGCTTTTTCAATAACCTGGTAGAAAAAGAAGGAACTTCCATGAACCCATTAAAGGTATTTGAAGAAGTTTACAATGTAATTGCAGATAGAAAAGAAAATCCAAAAGAAGGTTCCTATACCAATTATTTATTCGATAAAGGGATTGATAAAATCTTGAAAAAAGTAGGAGAAGAGGCAACAGAAATAGTAATTGCTGCGAAAAATCCGGATCCGGAAGAAATTAAATATGAAGTTTCAGATTTTCTATATCATATAATGGTTTTAATGGTAGAACGTGGTGTAACCTGGTCAGATATTACAAAAGAACTTGCAAACAGATAAGAAAACCATTTAGAAGGTGTAAGCTTGGGAACGTCAAATGAAGTAATTATAAAAATAAAAGAAAAATATCAAAAGCTCAGTAAGGGACAAAAATGTCTTGCTGATTATATTATAGAAAATTATGATAAAGCTGCCTTTTTAACGGCGGCAAAGCTTGGAAAACTGGTAGGTGTCAGTGAGTCTACGGTAGTAAGATTTGCCATGAATTTAGGATACCAAGGCTATCCGGATTTTCAAAGGGCATTGGAAGAAATGGTGAGAAACAAGTTAAATTCTATTCAGCGAATGGAAGTGGCTTATGGAAAAATCAGTCAGTCAGAAATTCTGACTACTGTACTGCAGTCAGATGCAGATAAAATCAAGTTAACCTTAGAAAGCATTGACGAAATGGCATTTGAGACCGCGGTAGATATTCTGCTGAATGCAAGACATATTTATGTACTAGGGATTCGAAGTTGTATGCCACTTGCTAATTTTTTAAGCTTTTACCTGAATATGTTGTTTGATAATGTTCATTTAATTCAAACTAGCAGTGCTAGTGAAATTTTTGAACAGATGATTCGAATTAATGAAAAGGATGCTATTATTGGAATTAGTTTTCCAAGGTATTCGGTACGCACCTTAAAGGCTATGGAATTTGCCAATAATCGGAATGCAAAAGTAATTACATTAACTGACAGTATTCATTCTCCAATGAGTCTATATTCTTCCTGTAATTTAATTGCAAGAAGTGATATGGCATCCATCGTAGATTCGTTGGTGGCTCCTTTAAGTGTAATTAATGCTTTGGTGGTGGCTTTATGTATGAAGAAACAGAAGGAAGTTGTAAATACCTTAGAAACTTTGGAACAAATCTGGGATGAATATCAGGTATACAGTAACGATGAAATTAATTCCATAGAAGACAATATCATACTAAAAGATCCTTATTTGGAGAAGTAAAATATGAAAACAGTAGTAGTAATCGGTGGCGGTGCTGCCGGTATGATGGCTGCCATTGAATGTGCCGGAAAAGGTGCAAAGGTAAGCCTTTATGAAAAAAATGACAGACTTGGAAAAAAACTTTTTATTACAGGGAAAGGAAGATGCAATCTTACCAATGCTTGTGATATGGAGGATTTATTAAAAAGTGTAATGAAAAATCATAAATTTATGTATAGTGCTTTTCAAGGATTTAATAATTGGGAAACTATCGGATTTTTCGAAGATTTAGGTCTGTCAACAAAAATAGAACGGGGAAATCGTGTATTTCCGCAAAGTGATCACTCATCTGACGTCATTAAAGTGTTAGAACAGGAAATGAAACGCCAGGGGGTGCAAGTATTTTTAAACAAAAAAATAATCAATGTAAATGCAGAAAACGAAAAAATTACCGGAATTACTTTAGAAGGTGGTAAAACCGTAAAAGCAGATGCGGTAATTGTGGCAACAGGTGGATTATCTTATCCATTGACTGGTTCTACCGGAGATGGATTCCGGTTTGCCAAAGCACTGGGACATAAGGTAACGGATACTTTTCCAGCATTGGTGCCAATGGAAACAAAAGAAGCCTGGGTGCCATCTTTACAGGGACTGTCTTTAAAAAATGTAGAAATTACAATAAAGAAAGACAAAAAAGTATTATATCAGGAATTCGGTGAAATGCTGTTTACTCATTATGGAGTAAGTGGTCCCCTTATTTTAAGTGCCAGCAGTATAGTTTTAGATGAGTTGAGGAAAGGTGAACTAACCTTAAAAATTGATTTAAAACCTGCGTTGTCAGAAGAACAGTTAGATGACAGAATTTTGAGGGATTTCAACGAAGGAAAAAATAAGCAGTTTAGAAACGTACTAGGTGGACTTTTGCCAGCAAAAATGATTCCAGTAGTAATTGCTTTAAGCGGAATTTCACCAGAGAAGAAAGTAAATGAAATTAATAAAAAAGAACGTAGAAAGTTATTGGAAACTTTAAAGGGACTTACCATGACTTTGACAGATGTAAGAGGATATACAGAGGCAATTATTACCAGAGGTGGTGTGGATGTAAAGGAAATTTCTCCATCTACCATGGAATCGAAAAAAGTCACTGGTTTATATTTTGCAGGAGAAGTTTTAGATGTGGATGCAGTTACCGGAGGGTTTAACCTTCAGATTGCCTGGTCTACTGCTATGGCGGCAGCAAGAGCAGCTGCACAGGAAGTGTAAGGGTGTGTTGATACTGCATGAAAATATTGAAATGGATTTTTGGTATCATATTTCAATATTACTTGAAACTTTACGTTTTACAATGAATAAAAAAGAGAAATGGAGAAGTGAAAATGGCATATAGTATTGCGATTGATGGACCTGCCGGTGCAGGAAAAAGTACCATTGCAAAAAAGATTGCAAAGGAATTATCCTATATTTATGTAGATACAGGAGCCATGTATCGAGCCATGGCATTATATTTTATCAGAGAAGGAATCCGAGCAGAAGAGGAAGAAAAAA
>JAFQCM010000011.1 GCA_017399445.1 Lachnospiraceae bacterium
GAAGCATTGCTATTAGCACCTGTTCATAATACTGCTTTTCAACATGGCTCATGGTAAAGTCTACGGCTTTAGTAAAATCCAGAATTTTTGGTTCTTTATTTCTAAAAATGGTAGAATCATCCCGTTCGATATAATGATATACCGGAGTTTTACAATATCCTACTTTTTCCGCCTTTGATATTAAAACTGGTACATATGCAGTATCTTCGTAAATAATATTAGGCATTTCACCTACATTTAATAAAAGTTCTTTTTTTACAAGTATTCCATGTAAGGTAAAAATAGACATATTTAGTAACAGGCTTTCTTTTGTTACTGGTGATTGGATCTGACCAAGAATGTATTTATTCTTGCCTCTCATACGGTATTCCGGCGTGTATACAAGGTCACATTGTTCTTTTTCTACCACCTTATACATGGTTTCTAATGCCTTTTCTGAAAAGAAATCATCCGAATCACAAAAAGCAATATATTCTCCCACAGCACTTTGAATTCCAATATTCCTTGCTCTTCCCTGACCTCCATTTTCAATATGCATTACCTTTATAATATCTGGATACCTTTTTGCATATTCATCCATCATTTCCCCGGAACCATCTGTAGAACCATCATCCACAACTACTACTTCAAAATCCTGCATGGTCTGCTGAAGTAATCCTGTGATACATTTTTCAATATACTCCTTTGTATTATATACAGGTACAATTACTGAAATTTTCACTGCTTTTTCTGACATTTCATTCTCCTCTATATTTAACATACTTTTCTACATAGTATCCGAGGCAGGTACTATTGACCTGCCCCGTAAATATACTATTTATTCCTCTTCAAAAGCCCATCTATCTTGAGTAGATTCGTTTATATTATTAGAATATCTAATAAAATCTTCACCTACATTAATCAGTTTATTTGTGCTTTTCATTAACTCTTTATTTGCTTCTGTAATATTATTTTTAATAATATCAGCATACGGTTTCTTATCGGAATACTGATATACATTAATCTGTATACTTCTGTTTACATTCTTAAATGTATTATTTGTAATTGTTGCATTATTCACACCTGATAGGAAAATTGCTCTTTTATAGTTCGGATCATCTTTTCCACCTGCAATATTACGGAAAGTATTCCCTGAAATTGTTAAGTTTTTGTAATTGATTAATCGAATAGAATCATTTTTGGTTTTCTCGATTATATTATTGGTAATCTTAATATTTGTATGGGCACTTCCCGGTGTAAAGTTATGTGAACCAATGGCTCTGTTTAAGTTTGTAAAGGTATTTTCTGTAATAGTAACATTATCATTTGGTGTCTTGTCATATTTCTTAATCCACTGACGCCAGATACCACCTGTTGCTTTATCTGGTACGTCCAGGTTAATTGCTTCTCTAAAGCACTTGTTCAGATCAGTTGATGCTACTTTTGCATTCATAAATATATTATTTCTAATTGTTACATTTTGAGAAGCATCTAACTCAATAAAATGGCCTTCATACATATTTTTAAATGTGATATTTTCAATAGTAACATTTTTATTAAAGCACATTAAAATTGCCTGAACTCCTTCCTGATAATTAGAATCAAGAATAGCAGTTCCTTTTTCAGGTCCTTTGATTACCACATCATGAACTCCATTATATTTTGTGTATCCCTTAAATGTACTGTCTGTCATCTTGCTTGGATCTACCAATGCAAAAATACCTTTATTTGCTTTGATGGATGTGGTATGAGTATCTCCGATTTTCTTAAAAATTACTCCATCTTCCAAAATAATCGTTGTATTGGATGGTACCGGTATTTCATTTGTAATCTGATATGTACCCTTCTTAACAATTACAGTACCACCACCATTTCTTTCTACCTGTTCCATATAAGAACGGAATACATAGAAATGTTTTGTGTATTTGTTATATCCTGCATTTCTAATGTATGCATTATGATAAGTTTCTGTTGTTGGTGTAATTGTATAAGTATCTGTATCATCTTCAAAGTAATAAGATTCAAAATCATTTCCTTCTTTTGTATATACTCTGATTCTATATTCTCCTGCGCTTACAATGGTATTGTCTGATAACATTTTCTTCATTTCAGAATCTTTAATTGTACTTTTGATAGCAGCAAAAGATTTTGTTTCTGCATCTGTATTTTTAAAATATGCAAATTTAATTGTAATAGGTACATTGGTAAATTTATTCTTTGTAATATTTATTCCTTTTGCACCAGAAAGTATGATTGCCTGACGGATTCCTGATTTTCCTTCAATATCTGCACCATCCCCAATATTTTGGAAGGTATTTCCTGTAATAGTAAGATTTCTCCAGTTCAGTCCTCTGATTCCTTCTGATGCAATATCCTTAAAAGCATTATTTGTGATCTTAATCTTTGTATCATACTTTTTATCGGCATATCGAACAGTTGCAACACCTCTGTCTACTTTAGAAAATGTACATCCTGTAATAGTGATATTTTTATTTGGTGTATTATCATTTTTAATCCATGCTTTTACAGGTTTCTTTTTAGAGCAGGCAATTTCCAGCTTGATTGCAGTAGATGTTCTTCCTGTTCCTTTAAATTTACAATTCTTAATAGTAACATTAGAAGAAGAATAAAACTTTAGGGTATCTGCATCACTCTTTTTTGTTGTAAATGTGATACCTTCAATTTTCACCTTATTGTTATGTGCTCCAAGAACTGCTGTAGCTTTACTAGAGCCCAAATCAATGGTTGCACCGCTTCCCTGAATGGTAATATTTTTGGCACCACTATATTTTTTAGAAGCCTTTGTTATTTTAGAAGGTGATACCAACTGGAATAAAGTACCTGTAGTGCTTGTTGCCTTCAACTTTACACCTTTTTCCAGCTTTATAGTACTTCCGGATGGAACATATAAAGTATTTGGAATGGTATAAGTACCCTTTTTCAATACCAGAGTACCACCACCTCTTTTTTCCATATCTTCCAAATAAGATCTCAACATATAATACTGTTTTGTTGATGAATTATATTGAGAATCTTTCACATACTTGTTATTTAATGGTTTTGTTTTTGCTGTTACCTTATAGGTCTTTGTTGCTGCCTTTACCTGAATTGTTGTACTTGACAGAACACTTACTGCCATAGTGAATACTATCAGGCTCATAAAAAGTACTGTTAATTTCTGAAACTTGTTCTTTACCTTCATGTAAAAACCCTCCCATTTTTCTATTTAGTTTTTTTCAAATAGTTGAATTAGTTCAGCTACACTGTCCGCTCCTGCAACATTAGAATACTGATTGATTTCCTCTTTATTTTTAAAACCAAATCCGTAGGTAACCCCAATAAAATCTATACCTGCGTTCTCAGCTCCAATAGCATCATATTCACTGTCCCCAATCAGTACTACCTGCCCTGGCTCTGTTGCACCACATTCCTCCATACATTTTTGAACAATATCTGCTTTTGTCAGCACATTATTATTGTCTGCTCCATTCATAGAATCACAATAATCTGCAATTTTAAAGTGTTCTAAGATCTTAATGGCATAATCATGACGCTTGTAAGTGGCTACAGCGATTTTCTTTCCCTCCTCTCTTAACAGTTTTAGTAGCTCATATAAATTGTCATAAGGCTCTGCCTTTAATAACCCTTGGTTTTTATAATAATCCCGGAATATATTAGCTGCTTTTTGAGCTTCTTCCTTATCTACCCCATATTCTCTGATAAAGGAATCCTGAATTGGCGGTCCTACAAAACGCTTTACCGCCTCTTTTGGAAGCTTATCATATCCCAGTTTTTCTATTGTATATTCTACACTTTCCATTACACCTGATGTTGTGTTGAGAAGTGTTCCATCCAAATCAAATAGTATTACTTTATAATCCTTCATCGGCAACCTCCTAAATTAAGCTTTCATAATTAGATGGTGTAAGGAAAGAAATTTCCATTGTTTCCCCTAACTGCTTAATCATATTTGCCATATTTTGATTATTTTCTGTACTTGTCTTATGAGATTTTGACATATGGCTGTCGAAATAATTTGCCTTATTCTTGGAATAACCATCACAGCCAGCCAATGACACTTTTGCTGCTCCCAATAATTTTACCAGTTTCAGAAGCATAATCACATTGTTACTTCCTGATTCACCTATAGAAACCAGGTTATTGTAGTTAATACAATATCCAGCCTGTTTACCATCTTTTGCAAGGTTGGAAGTTACAATAATAGACTGGTCTTCTTTATTTACTTCTTCATATCTCTTTGTATTTGTAAAGAAAGCATAATCATATTTAAAAGCTTCAGGGATAAAGTTTGCACAAATTACTACTGGTTTTTCCTGCCCCATGTAACTGTTAATCATTTCTTCATTTTCTACAATAGAGCTTCCCGGAGCAATTACTAGAACTTCCTTACCCCGCACTGCTTTCTTCAATTCTTCCATATCTTCTTTGTCATCAATCACATTACTTTGATATTCATAAAAGAGCTTGTCAATATATTTCTTGTCAAAAACGGTCTTTTTATGTGGTTCAATCATAGCAAGAATATGGTTCATATCCTTTGCAGTAAGAACTCCTCTTTCCACTAAATCTTCCGCATAATTTCTATGAAGATTGTACTTTGCAGAAATAGAATATGGTGCAGAGTATCCCCATGGTGATTGTTCTTTAATTGGTAAAATATAATCATTAATTGCATCCAATAAAGAATCTGCATCATAATTTTTACCACAGCTGCGATTCATATAGTCAGAAATCAGTTCAATACAAAGGTTTCCAGGTACACGTCCCATTCCCGCCAAAGAACCATCTATAATAATATTTCTCTTATTTATAAGTAGACTAATAAACTCCTGAGCCAAAGAATAAGACAAACTAAGATTCTCATGTAAATGTACTCCCAAAGTAATGTTAGGATTCAAGTTGTTATCTACAATCATTGCAATTCTAAGAAGGTCTTCCTTCATCATAGAACCAAAGGTATCCACAATGGCAAAACCGGTAGGTTTTATTTCATTTACCTTCTTTACAATACCAAGAATCTGTTCATCTGTATAACCCATAATATTTATTGGCTGACAGTAACATTCATATCCTTTTTCTAATACTTTTTTACAAAATTCCATTCCCTCATCAATATCATAGTCATGGAAAGTAACACGAATTCCGGTAATCGTACCATCACAAGGCTCTAACTTATTAATATCATACATATTATGAAGTGCCATTGCAAAAAACTTTGTATTTCCTTTTTCTTTTGGAAGCACTGGTTTTATCTGTTCAATATGATTATATAATGTTTTATTCGGATCATATTCACAATTTCTTAAGAACCCAACTTCAACAATATCAACTCCCGCTGCAACCAATTTTTTTAATATATTTTTGATTGTCTTATTTCCGAAGTTCCAATCATTAATGTATCCTCCATCACGAACTGTACAATCCAATAATCTCATACTCATTGTTTTCTATATCTCCTTTCCTATCATCGAACGAACCATATCCAAATCTTTTTGTGTATCTACTGATAAGGTATGACAGTTTTCTACTTCAATTAGTTTTAATTGTTTGCCATAATCTAAAAATCTCATAGTATCAATACCTTCAATTGTTTCAAATCTTCCTGGAACGGAATTTTTATAAAAATCAAGCATTTTCTTGTTATATCCAATAATTCCCACATGCTTGTAATAGGTAAAATCAATAGATTTGAATGGATATGGTATTGGTGTCCTTGACATATATAAAGCATTCATATTCTCATCAAACACCATTTTTATATTAGAAGAATCCATTGCCTGGGCAGGATCCTGAATTTTCGTAATGATATTTGTTCCAAATTCCACATCCTGAGGTATTTTATCCGGTATTACTGCTGCAATAGCAGATTTATCAATTAATGGTTCATCTCCATTTAACTGCACATAAAAATCCGCCTGAATAGTATCAGACACTTCTTGAACTCTATGGGCACCTGTTAAATGTGTGTCCTTTGTCATTATTACCGGGATTTCGTATTCTTTACATACATCTTCTATACGACTGTCATCTGTTGCTACATATACTTCATCCAACTTTTCTACAGTAATAACTCTGTTATATACCCACCAAATCATAGGTTTGCCACAGATATCTTTCAACGGTTTTCCTGGTAATCTGGTAGAACCATATCTTGCCGGAATAATACCTACTATTTTCATCTTTTTTCCTCCTAGACCAAATTTAAGTACATTATACATCATACCCTTTGAATTTTCAACTTGACTTACTGTCCGTAATATGCATTTTTACCATGTTTTCTATAGTAATGCTTATCTTGCAATTCCAAAGGTGCCGGTTTTACATCCTTATTGATAATTTCTGTACGATAAGCCATTTTCGCCACTTCTTCCAAAACCACAGCATTGTGAACTGCCTCAAAAGCATCTTTTCCCCATGTAAAAGGACCGTGATTTTTGCATAAAGCGGCAGGCACTGCCACAGGGTCTATTTGATTCTTTTGAAACTCTTCTACAATCAGATGACCTGTATTTTCCTCATATGCTTCTTCAATTTCTTCTTTTGTAAGATTTCTTACACACGGCACAGCCCCATAAATATAGTCTGCATGGGTAGTACCATAACACGGAATTTCCCTGCCTGCCTGAGCCCAGCTGGTTGCATAACTGGAATGGGTATGTACAATTCCGCCAATAGAGTCAAATGCTTTGTATAATTCTATATGCGTTGCAGTATCTGAAGAAGGTTTTAAATCACCTTCTACTTTTTCACCTGCTAAGTTTACTACTACCATCTGGGAAGGAGTAAGTTTTTCATAATCTACGCCACTTGGTTTTATCACCACAAGACCTTTTTCTCTGTCAATTCCACTAACATTTCCCCAGGTAAAAGTAACTAATCCATATTTTGGCAAATCCATATTCGCTCTATACACAATTTCTTTCAGTTCTTCTAACATAATGTACACTGTCCTTTCCTAAACCCTATGGTTTCTTTACAACATCTTCTAATTTCACTCGTGGATATACTTCTAAGGAACCTCCTCTTGTAGCATTATACATTTTTATTCCATGACTGTCTGCATACTTCTTCAACTCCTCATATACAGAATTACATCTTTCCTGTGTATGCTTTGCAATATCCTCCCTTGTAATATTATTTTTCTTAAGACGTTTTTTGATTCGGTTAATGTCTTGTTGTGCTACCAGTTTCTGACTGCTGTCACTATAAAAGTGCCCTCCCGTTCCATGAGTATCACTATTATCAACTCCAATCAGATATACCTCTTTAAATCCCATATAAAAAGCTGCTTCTGCCATAATCGTCATAACAGTAGCTTTTGTTTTACAATAAGCAAGGAGATTACCTCTTACTTTATAATTGTCTTCGCTAAAAACATTATTTACATACATCATCTTTTTAGGTTTATTTTTAACCTTTGTATAAGATGTAGCAACTGTAATAACCGGCGTTTCTCTTCCCATTCGCAACAATTCTGACCCTATACTTTTTGCATACAGACTGTCAATGCAGCAGTAAAAAGACGGACGCCATTGTGTCTGGTCAAATACTTTGTATATCATGTTACATGCAAAACACTTTTCATCTTTTAGCAAATCCAACTGGTCTGGTGTAAGACTTGGACCATTTCCAATTAAGAAACAACGTTCTCCTTTATATTTATTCTTATATTCCATCAACATTCTGCTGTTTCTGTCGCTTTTTAGATGGAGCATGTATGATATTGCTTTTAAATTGTACTTGCGTATCTTTTTACGGTTTAATGCTTCTCTCTCCTCATTTATCTTTTTGATACGTTTTTCCTTCAACTCTAAATAATTTTCAGATACCTGATTGGTAAAACAGGTATCAATTACATGTTTACTGCTTTGTCCATCATTATAAGTATTAAATTTCTCATTAAATTTCTTATATTTTTCATCATAAGTGAAATTCTGTATGGTTTTCAATACAGCATCTGCCAATTCCTCTTCTTTTTGAACAATTGGTCCTGGAATTTCGTGAATATCAAAATAAAATCCTCTTACATTATCTCCATAGTCTTCTAAGTCATACATGTAAAATACCATAGGTCTTTTTAAAAGAGCATAGTCGAACATTGTACTAGAATAATCTGTAATCAGCATATCACTAACCACATACAAATCATTAATATCGTCCACATCTGCTACATTAATTACATTATCCATCACTTCATTATCATTATTCACTGCTTTTACATGATGATGTGCACGGAATAATAATACATAATCTTTCGGTAGTTTATCCATGAATTTCTTAAAATCTAATGCTACCTGATATACAATTTTACCATTTTCATATTGTGTGTCACGCCAGGTTGGTGCATACAAAATAAATTTCTTATCTTTTGGAAGCTGTAACTTCTCTAAAATTTCCTCTTTCATATCTTCTGTATAATTACATAAGAAATCATTTCTTGGATATCCTGTATTTACAAAAATATCTGTACTTCCAAATTTATCAATAGCAAACGCTGAAGTTAATTTTTCCTGATAAAACGGAGATGAACTTAACATATAATTCATCTTCTTGGCTTTTTCTTCATACTTTCTTTGCATTTCACTTCTGGACTGTCTTGGATCAACATCTGTTTCAATATCAAATCCCATTCTTTTTAATGGAACTCCATGCCATGTTTCAATATATACCTGCCCTTCCCTCGGAGTAAGGTATTCCGGAACAGACATATTATTTACCCAGTATTTTGCAGATGCATATGTCTTGTAATGGGCATTACTAAACTTTTTCACTACAGTAGTATTTGGATTCTTCATTAAAAACTGAAAATCCTCTGGCTTATTTACTATCCATACAAATTCAAAATCAGAATATCTGTCGTCCTTTAACAATTCTTCGTAAATCGCTTTTGGATTACAAGCATATTTATCTCCTGCAAAAGATTCAAATACTATCTTTTTCTCATCTATATCTTCTGTTTTACAAAAATTTTCATATTTCTTTCTTCTGTTTTCTATTAGTTTTTTTGCATCCTCTCTGAGAAGAGCTGTGTATTTTTCTGAAAACTTATGGTCAAAACATTCATCCAGAATACGTTCTGATATTGTTCCGTCGGAAAGTGTATTGTACTTTTTATTAAATTCTTCGGCTTTTTCTACGTTATAACTTTCCACCAGATTCTTAACCTTTTGAGCAAGCTTTTCTGTTTCTGTTACCATTTCTACTGGAAGTTCTTCTTCACTTATCCATATATTTTTTCTTTTTTCCAGATAATCCTCTTTGCTTTCAAAACATATTATCGGTTTTTTTATTACTGCATATTCGCATATCTTTTCTGAAAGATTCGTAATAAGCATATCACTGATTGCATAAAGATAATTTACATTTCTACGTCTATAAACCCGAAGTACTTTTGCACAATTTTCGTTTAAATCATACTCTTCCACATTAACATTATTATCTACAAGTAATGTAAATTCTTTCCCCAGATCTTTGGCAAGCTTTTCAATATCAATTCCTAAGTTTTCTTCCAAAGCCATTGATATTAATATGATTTTTGTATCAACCGGTATATCTAACTGATCTTTAATCTGTTCTTTTCCATCCTCTGTACATTGAAAAAAGTAATCATGGGATATTCTTCCCATTGGCAAAAACTTGGAACTCTCCCTATCGTTATCTGAAAAGCGAAAATATTCTTTTACCTGTTTCACATGTTCTTCGCTAACACCAATAAAATATGTGATATTTTGAAAATATTCTTTCCCTTTTTTAACAATTTCCTCCATGTTTCTTCCATAAAGCATGTCAGGAAATCCATCTTTTTCTAAAGGCTGCTGCTGCCATGTGCAAATAACCTTTTGTTCTTCTACAGGTACCATCCATTCATCTAAAAAGAAATCACTAATCCAATACTTTGCCTGTTTGTAATATTTATAATATTTTCCAGAATATTTTTTTACAACAATCGTTTTCTTGTCTTTTGCAATTTCTCTTCCATCTCTAACATTATCTATTATCCATACTTTTGTATACGCGGAATATCTGCTGTCTTTTTTTAAATTTCTGCTGATAATATCTACATTAGACCCTGCAATATTCCTCTCCTTACTATAGAATACAATCATCCTTTCATCAATTTCCTGGTTCCTGCATAAATGAAACCGTATTTTCCGATAGCTATTCAAAATTGGCACAATAATATTATTTAGAAATGTTATTTTTTTTAGAACAGCCTTTCCTTTGCCAAAAGTTTTTCTGATTACCTTTTTCACTTCATACACCAAGCCTTTCCATACTTATCCTGCTATTTCAAAAGTGTTTCTAAATCTACTCTTTCAAACACTTCCAGATTTCCGCCCCTTGAAGCATTTTTCATTTTAATTCCATGTGTATCAGCATATTTTTTCAATTCCTCATACACAGAATTACATCGATTTATTGTATGCTCTGCAATATCCTTATCTGTAATATTTTTCTTTAAAACACGCTTTTTTATCCTGTTTTTATCCTGCTCTGCTACTAATTTTTCCACATCACTTTTATAAAAGTGTGCATTATTTCCATGAGTATCACTATTGTCTACTCCTACCAGGTAAATTTCACTAAATCCCATAAAAAAAGCTAGTTCAGCCATTACAGTCATAACCGTTGCCTTTGTTTTACAATATGCCATTACATTGCCACGCACTTTATAATGATTTTCACTAAACACATTGTTTACATACAGCATATTTTCCGGCTTTTCATTCAATTTTACATAAGAAGTGTATACTGTAAACATATTTCTGACATCTTCCATCTCCTGTTTCACATCTTCTGCTATGTTCTTTGCATACAAACTATCAATAGAACAATAATACGTAGGACGCCATTGTGTCTTTTCAAATATTTTATATATCATATTGCATCCAAAACAAATTTCATCTTTTAACAATTCTAAATCTTCTGCTTTTAGACTTGGACCATTTCCAATCAAAAAACATCTTTCACCTTTATGACTATTCTTCAACCGGTAAAGTGCTTTACTGTTTTCATCCATACAAATGCCATGACTTCTCAAAAGACCTCTGCAATTATAGCTCAGGATTTTTACACTATTCTTCATTTCCCTAACCATATTAGTTTTTCTTATGGTTTTTTCCTTTAATTTCAAATATTCACTTGAAACTTCTGATGAGAATACAGTGTCAACTATCATCTTAGCACTATTTCCCTTATTATACTGATTAAACTTTTGATTAAATGCAATATATTTTTCCTTGTATATTTCCGGACAGGATAAAGTATTTTTAATTGTTTCTGCCAATTTATTATTTTCTTTTACTATAGGTCCTGGCAATTGGCTAATATCAAAATAAAATCCTCTAATATCCTTTTCATATTCTTCCAGGTCATACATAAAAAATACCATAGGCCGATTTAAAATTGCATAGTCGAACATAGTACTAGAATAGTCCGTCACCAATATATCACTAATAATATAGAGATAATTAATTTCATCCACATCTGCCACATTAATAATATTTGGATTTTTCACTTCATCCCCATTTACTTCTTTTACATGGTGATGTGCCCTGAATAATATAACATATTCTTCTCCCAATTCTTCACTTAATCTGTCTAAGTCAACTGCTACCTGGTATACAACTTTTCCATGTTCAAACTGAGTATCTCTCCAAGTTGGAGTATACAATATAACTTTTTTCCCTTCCGGTATCTGAAGTTTTTCTTTCATTCTCCTAACATCATCATCGGTATAATGAAACAAATAATCATTTCTCGGATAACCACTGTTAAGAAAAATATCCCGCTTACAATATCGTTCCAGGCCAAATGCACTTGTAAGCTTTTCTGTATAAAATTCCGAACTACTTATCATATAAGTCATCTTTTTTGCTTTATGCTTATACTTTTTCAACATATGTGATTTCGTCTGACGGGGATCTGCATCTGTTTCAATATCAAACCCCATTCTTTTTAGAGGAACACCATGCCATGTTTCGAGATAAATCTGTCCTTTGCGTGGCTTTAAGTAATCTGGAACAGACATATTATTAACCCAATACTTTGCTGTAGCATAGACCTTATAATGCTTTTTCGAAAATTTCTTTACTAAAGTTGTATTTTTGTTTGATTCCAAAAACTTATATTCTCCCGGCTTGTTAAAAATCCATACAAATTCAAAATCTTCAAACTCTGGTCTTTTTAACATTTCCTCGTATATCGCCATAGGATTACAAGCATATTTGCTTCCGGCAAACGACTCAAATACAACCATTCTTTCTTCTATGTTATGGGTATACTGATACCGTTTTATCTTCAGACCTCGCCTTACAGTATTTACATTTTCCAGCATGCTCTTTAAATATTTATTGCTATAACATATTAGTTTGACTTCATGCTTAATTTCAGATATTATCTTTTTCACAAAGCATTCCTCCGGGTTTACCTTTTTATTTCTTTAAGTCATTTTTTATCTGTGTAGTTGAAATTTCAGGTGTTCGTTCAAGATATACTACCTCACAATATTCTTGTAAGAAATCGAATTTTCCTTTCCAGTCATCTCCCATGACAAATGTATCAATATGATACTCTTGTACATCAGAAATTTTTTGTTCCCAACTAGTTTCCGGAATAACTAAATCTACATATCTGATTGCTTCTAATAATCTTTTTCTTTCTTCATAAGTAAAATAACATTTTTTCTGTTTCATGTTCCAGTTAAATTCATCTGTAGATAATACTACCACCAGATAATCTCCTAATGCTTTTGCTCTTTGCAATAAATTCACATGACCATAGTGTAATAAATCAAAAGTTCCATAAGTAATTACTTTTTTCATCTCTATTCCTCACTTTTTTAACGCTTTATCTCAACACTTCTTCCAAAGAGATTCTTTCAAAAACCTCCAAGGCCCCACCTCTTGTGGCATTGTATATTTTAGAAAGACCTTTTTTTTGGGCATATTGTTCAATTTTCTCATATACTTCTATAGAACGGTTAATACTTTTACATGCTGCCTCTTCCTGGGAAATATTTTTCCCTTTTAACCCCTTTTGTAATCTTTTCACATTATCCTGCTTCAGTTTTTCAGGAATATAATTTTTTGTAAAATGTCCTGTATTTTGAAAAGAACTGGTACAGTCTACACCTAACAGATATATTTCGCTAAATCCCATATACATGGCCAATTCTAGCATAAATCCCATCACCGTAGCCTTTACATTGCAATAAGAAAGCATATCTCCTTTTACCCTATATGCTCCTTCTGTATACACATCATTTACATATATTGTATATTTTGGTCTTTCATTCATTCGCACGTAAGTTGATTTTGGTGTAAAAAAAGGCACTTGTATCTGCTTGCTTATCTCTTCTGCCAATTGCAATCCATAATTGCGGTCTGTAACACAATGATAGGTGGGACGCCATGAAGTTTCCTCAAAAATCTTATAAATCATATTGCACCCAATAGAATACTCATTTTTAATTAACTCCAGGTCTGAAGCTTTTAAACTTGGTCCTGTACCAATTAAAAAACAACGTTCCCCTTTATGCTTATTCTTATATGCTGCTAATCTTTTTTCATTTTCACTCAGATAGATTCCTTGGGATGCCCCCAGACCCTCTATGTTATATCTTAGATACTTGCCTCCATTATAAAGTGGCTTAATACACTTCTTAACCCTTGCAGCTAATTTCAAAACATTCACCTCTATTACAACTGAAACAAAACCACTATTTTTTACTAATATAATGCACGGTGTTTTGTATATTCTTCAAACGTTTTTAATGACTCTTCGAAAGACATATCTCCCTTAAATAAAGAAGATGAACCTGCCACTAAAATATCTCCACCAAGTTTATGCATTAATCTGGCTCTTTCATAATTCACATTTCCATCCACCATAATTTTAATTTCATGCTTTTTTTGTGAATCCAGCCATTTTCTGGTATTCATAATTTTTTCAATCATCCCGTCTACCATCGGCTGACCAGCAAATCCTGGCGTAATCATCATCAAATTAACAAATCCTATTTTTTCAATATATGGTGCCAACACCTCATAATGGTCTTCCACATCTAACACAATTCCTGCTTTCGCTCCCAGTTCATGAATTAATGTAATACATTTTTCAATATCTTTGGTTGCCTGATAGTGGAAACTAATAAGATCATTTTCTCCTGCATCCAACAACGGAATAATATCTTCCGGTTCTTTTGTCAGCAAATGAAAATCGCTTCTTACATTTACTCTTTTTTGAATTTCACAAATAGTTTCCAGTCCTAATGTCATATTTGGCACAAAATGGCCGTCCATAATATCATAGTGGAAGTAATCCACTCCTGCTTTTTCTAATGCTTTTACATCACGCTCTAAATTTAATAAATCTGCGCACATTATCGATGCTGTAATTTCTGCTCTCATATTATCCCTACCGTACTATCATCACTTTGTTATAGAATTCCTTGCGTTCTTTCATAATATTTAATCCTTTATGAAGTTCATCAAAAGGAAGTTTATGAGTAATCTGTAAAGCCGGCTTTAAATCTCCATGTTCAATGGCTTCTAACGCCTTTGTCCAGTCGCTTTCCAAACCTCCATGATAACTGGAATTCCATGTTCCGTATATTGTAAGTTGTTTTCTTAGTATCTGCCAGTAAACTGCCTTGTCTAACTGTGCATTGGAATGAGGATTTGCTATTAATAATAATTTTCCTCCCGGTTTTACCACATTTAAACATTGGGTTAAAATCTCGTTATTTCCAACTCCTTCAATAACAATGTCTACTCCCTGTTCTTTTGTATTTTCTTTAATAAATTTTTCAATATCTTCAGTTTTTCCATTACAAAACTTTTCTATGCCAAGGTTTCTTGCCAATTCTGCCTGTTTTTCTTTGGTTCCTACTAAAAGAATCTGTTCTGCTCCCATAATTTTAAGCCATTGTGCCATTAAAAGTCCAATGGTTCCCGGTCCAAAGATACATACACTGTTCCCTTTCACACCATCCAAACGGGATAAAGCATGCCTGGCCACACAAATAGGTTCTAACATAGCAGCTTCTTCAAAACTGATGTTTTCCGGTAATGGCAGCAGATTCCAAATTGGTACCAGAACATATTCTGCAAACCCCCCATCACAACGGGAACCTAAATAATTATAATTTCTGCAAAGCTCATAGGTTTCTTCTTTACATGGAGAACATTCCTTACATGGGATTAATGGAAATACTCCCACTCTTCCCCCAATTAGATCTTTATATTCTTCATCTACCACCTCTCTGACAATCCCTGCAAATTCATGTCCCGGAATTGTTGGAAAATGGTAAGTTCCTGTTTCAAAAATTCTTGGAATATCAGAACCGCAGATACCCGCTGCTTTCACTTCTACCAGTGCATAGCCACTTTTACATTTTGGCGTATCTACTTCTTTGTATTCCAGCTTATTTACTGCTTCTAACACATATGCTTTCATCTGTATTCCCTTCCTTACTAAGTTCCGCCTCAAAGTTTGTTAGATCTTCCATAGTAGTTATTTTAAAGTTTTTTTCCGCTCCTGGAAACAGCCGAATTTCCATTCCATTTTTATATGCAATTTCACTGCTCCCTCTTGTATTCATCAATTCTTCATCGGTTGCATTATCATGAATTTCTTTATATTTACCATAATTAAAACTTTCCGGAGCCTGTCCTGCAAATAATTCACTTCGTTCTAACAAGCTGGCAATACTTTTTCCGTCTTTACTTCGATAAACAGTATCTTTTATAGTAATGACCGGCATAGCACCATCTAATTCCTGTGCCCCTTTGATACATTCATTAATAATTTCTTCAGTTACAAATGGTCTTGCCGCATCATGAATAATTACAATATCTTCATTAGAAGCACTGTTTTCACAAGCTTTTAATCCATTATAAATAGAATGCTGTCTGGACTTTCCTGCCTCTGCAAAACCTTTAAATTTCGTAATCTTATCTTTTTCCATCCACTGTACAATATACTCATGCCAGGAATTATCTGCAACAACATAAATTTCCTGAATATCCTTATGTTTTTCAAATGTATTCAAACAATAATTAATAATTGGCCTTCCTTGCACTTCAATGTACTGCTTTGGCCTGTCAATACTTTTCATACGGCTTCCTACACCGCCTGCAAGAATAATTGCTATATTCATTTATTTTTCCTTTCCTGCTTTCTCTTGTTTATTACCCAAGAAAGCCCCATTCCTACTATTACAATTGCTACTGTAACTACAAAAGAATATCCGGCGATTCCCATGGTACTATTGCTAAATTTCTCTGCCATTCCTACTTTTTCTAATATTTTAATTACAATTACATGACCTAAATAAATTCCCATGGTATGACTGGCCAGATAGGGAAGAATTGGTTTTTCTCCCGGTATTATCATAAAAAGAAGAATACCAAGGATAACTCCTGCCACATACTGAAATGCTCTGAAAAATATAGTGTATCCCTGAAAAGCATAGGAAGTATATCCATACAACCCCCAGGTATTTATCATGGAGCTACCATAATAAATGCAAATAAAAATTCCAACAAACAAAATTATACAAATCCAAGGGACTCTTTTCTTTTTCCTATATTCCAAAGCCTTTTCTATCCATTTTTTTCCCATATCTTCCTGTTTTATATAATATCCTAAAAGGAAAAACGGGAAAAACACTAAAATTCTTGATAAGGAAAATTCCTTTCCTATCATATTTACATAACCTGCTAATAATCCAATCCCTATACTTCCAATCCATAAGCAAATTTGCTTTTTTCTTTTGCCCTCTGCTTGAAAAAGAGGAAGTATCAGACTCCAGACTGCTAATGCCAGCAGATACCATAATACATAATAACTTTTCAGAAAATGAAAGCTTTCTGCCTTCATAATATAAACGTCAAATATTCCATATAGTGCCTGGTACACAACATATGGAATAAGATATTTTTTTACTATTCTCTTTTTATCGCTTTTTGCAAAAGCACCGGAACAAAAAACAAATACGGGCATGTGAAACAGGTATATAAAATTGTATAATCCTATAAACAGCCTGTTGTCAAAGCGAAGTGGTTCCAGAGCATGTCCATATACCACCAAAATAATAAGCACCACTCTAATATTATCAAACAATATATTTCTTTTCTTTTCCATCATGTTTCTTCCTACTTATATTTATGGAAATCTACTCAATATCGTTCCTATGTTACCATACTCAATAAAAAAAATCAACTTTTAGAAAAAACCTCTATAAACACACGTAGAGCAGGCTCTTTCGAACCTGCTCCTATATTATAATACCTTCCCCAAAATACTATTATATACATGCCAAATATCATTTCCTCCCATATAAATGATATTTGTAGATTACCTATGAGAAAATTCACGTGTAATCTTTATGTTGTAATATTATACTAAATTTTGTCAAAAGTCAATAGTTTTTTGTTAATTTGCACATATTCCTTTTACAATTTCTTCATTTTTTGAATATTTTTAACAACTATTTAATGTTTTTGTAATATTTAATTGATATTTCGTTATATTTGCTCATTTTCTCATAATATGTTAACATATGATGGAATATTACAAAACAAATAGAGAGGAATTTTTATGAACTGGTTTAAGAATACAAAACAACCTTATAAATCCGAATTTATTGTAACTGGATTAATCCTATTATTTTTTTATCTTACTTACTTTTATACAGATGTGGCAATTACCACCCGCTCTGGTATTGATTTTTGGACATTTCTTTTTAATGGCCAGATTTCAGATTTTTATGAATTAAGCAAGGACATGACCTTCTATGATACCCTTCATTGTGATGCTTTATATGACTTCAGTATTTATATTATCTTTGCCATTTGGGATTTTCCTTTATGGCTGGCAGAGAAATTTTGGGGGATTGATGCTTTAATGTCTACTCCTTGCCTTCTTTGGGCAAAGGGGATTATGCTTCCATTCTTAGCAGGAAGTATGATTTATTTAAAAAAGATTGGTACAGAATTAGGATTTTCCAAAGAAAAAAATAATTGGTGTCTTTTGACTTACATTTCTTCTTCTTTTGTAATATCCTCTATCTTTGTGCTGTGCCAGTATGATATTATTGGGATTTTCTTTTCTTTAATAGGACTTTATTACTATATTAAAGGGGACTTAAAGAAATTTACTTTATTTATGGCAATTTCTATTACCATGAAGAATTTTGCTTTATTGATTTTCCTTCCACTGATTTTGTTGAAGGAAAAGAAAATTGTAAAAGTAGTTTTGTACACCATTGCCAGTATGGGAATTTTTATCCTTTCCCAGTTATTGTTTACCATAATAGGTGCAACTCCAGCTGGTTCCTTTTTATTTGCACAGGTAAATAAATTTTTAATTGGCACCATACCGGTTGGTTTGGGAAATGCCTCTTTATTTATCATTTGTTACCTTGCTATTCTGCTGTTCTGCTATATGAAAAACTGCAGTACGGAATATGAATTAAGACGTTTTAGTATTTATGTGCCATTTGTTGTGTGGGCAGCTTTTTTGGTATTTTCCGAAACCAGTCCTTACTGGATTATTTTAATTGCTCCATATTTTACTCTGATGGCATGCCAAAATACTTCTATTTTAAAATTAAATTTATTGTTAGAAGGCTTTGCTGGTGCAGGACTGATTCTCGCACAGAATCTTTTCTTTCCTTGGGTATTTAGTTACAAATGGCTGATGGCTTTAATGCCTTTTTCGAAGATATTTCATCCAATCGAAAAAATGGTACAGGAAAATAACCTGTCCATTCTTGGAGATGAAAAAACTCTTACTACCTTTACCAATACTTTTGGACTGCCGCTTACTTTGGCACTGTTTGCTTTCTCAATGATTTCCCTTGTGGTTTTAAATTTTCCATGGAAGAAACAAATTGAGGAAGCAGCTCAAAATGGAGTCAGCGATTTTTCAGAGGAATTATCTGTGGAACGAAGCGTAGTCTGGTTCCGATTTGCACTGGGATGTGGGGTGTGTTTGGTTCCGTTTTTCTTCTATTTTCTGGATTGGATGTTTTAGGAAATGAAGGGGCACCAGTGGTCCCCTTCTCGGCGTCCGCAAGCCCAAACCCCTACTCTTTCATTTTCACCATGCTATCTTTCTCTAAAAAAGAAATCCCATACTTAATAACAGTTTCATATCCATCTTCTTGCAATTCTTTCGCACTTCTTCCTTTTCCAGTGCTTATTTCGCCTTCTTCACCCACTCCTCAAACTTCATGGGATAAGAAATTCCTGCCATACGATCCAACTTTTCTGAATCGAATACCGTATCTCCGGATTCGATTTTCAAAGCAGTTTCCGGCCATTCCACATAGGAAACTCCTACACCATAATATTTTCCAATAAGTTTTGCCATTTCATCCAGACTGTAATCTTCGCCACCAATATTATACACATCATTGGTTAAACTTTCAGATTCTGCGCCTTGAATCAATGCATTACATAAATCTTCCATATAAGTTAAAGTTCTTCTCTGAGAACCATCACCATATAATGTAATATCTTCTCCATTTTCTGCTTTACTTAAGAAAAATTCTGCTGTTCCGTATGACTTTGCACCTGGAATGATGGTCCCATAAGGAATACAAATACGGAAAATACGATAAGAAATTTCATATACATTTTCATACATTTTCAAATACTGCTCACAGGCATATTTGTTGGCTGCATATATGGTTTTAAACTCTTTTTGGGCATCCTCTTTCAATTTCCCCGGAACTCCCTTGTATACAAGTCTGGTGGATGGAAAAATGATTTTTGCCTTAGAATTTTGCTGTCTGCAGGCATTTAATACATTTAACAAAGCACGCTCATTTACATCAATAAAATTATCATATTCATCAAATCCCTGTACGCTTCCGGTTCTTCCCACAAACATGTATACAATGTCACAGGAAAAATCAAGATTATTTACTGCCTGTGCATCTAATATATTTAATGACTGATAACCTGAAACTCCATCTTTCTGTTCTGTTTCCCGGTCATATAAACTTAACTGATATTTTTCAGGTGTTCTAAGCAACACTTGAATTACATTTCTGGCAATATAACTATTGGCACCTAAAATCATTACTTTCATACTTTTATCTCTTTTCTCTATATTTTTTATCCCTGGTTTTTCATCTTTAAAGATTTTTTCATTTTCATCAACCATTGAAATTATAACACACATCCTCCCGAACCACAACATGCCCAAATAAACAAAGACGAATCATCTGATCCGTCTCTGTTACTTGTATTTATCAAATTTATTCTTTATTTTTAAATAATATCCATCCTGCCATAATCAATGCAGGTATCATACCAATAATTCCAATTGGCACCGGACCAAGTATATACTGATCCATATACTCTGGTTCCACTATATAACCTACAAGCGAAAATGCATTTATGGCACCATGAGCCAAAGAAGGAAGCCAGATACATTGTGTCTTTTCATAAATTGTATCTAACAATATTCCTCCAACCGTTGTAAAAAGACAAAACATTGCCATTCCCAAAAACGGTGCCCCAAAGTATTCTTTTCCATATTCATATCCAGCCAATATCATAACAGGCCAATGCCAGGCACCCCAGATGATACCTCCTACAATACGCCCCCTAAATTTTCCTAAACGGTCATTTAACATGGGCTGCATAGCACCACGCCAACCCACCTCTTCTCCCAGAGCAACAAACATATTGAAAAATGGTGCGTATGTAACTGCCGAAATTGCAAAACTCCCCAGATACATAGGAACTGTGATTCCTTGTGCACTTAACTGTTCCATTAAGGCTTCTCCTTGCATCTCTATTAAATATTTTCCGGTTAAATCTAATCTATCAGGAAAAAACACAAAATAAAGTATCGCTCCAAGACTACTAAGCAAAGCCGGCATCCACAAAGCCACAAAAATGTATTTCACATTTCCCTTAAACTTTGGTTTCCATCCCATTCCTTTTAATGGAATTTTCGCCATTACAGCCCCCAAAAATGGACCGTACATAGCAACACACATTATCGGCGAAAATACCATCTGATTTCCCTGGTTTGCAAAGATACTTCCTATTATCTGTAATATCCATGATACAGTAAACGTCCACACCAAATAACTTGTAAATTTCTTTTTATCCCATTGTATACTCATTTTCATTTTCTCCCTTAATTAGTTCCATAACTCTTCACGTTGCTTTAACTCCTGGAACTCTTTTCTACCTCTAATTTTTTCAAACACAGGATGTTCCAATTCCTGCCCTATAGATGCCAAAACCGTCTTTTGATTTCTTGGTAACATGTTATAGTCTTCCATTTTTTTGAAGTAACCATCCAATTTATCAAAATATTCATCTCCATGAAGATATGCTGCATTCTTTATAAAATCAATTCCATCTTCCACATAGGTTTTCAATGCATTCAAAGCCTCTTTCTCCATATCCCATGTTGCATAAAATAATGCCATGGCATACTGGAACATCAAATAAGTGTTTGGATGAAGTTTCTTTAACTCATAAGCTTCCAATATCTTCTCTATTCTTTCAATGGTAGAAAGTCCTACTTCTTTATTATTTAAATTCGCCATCAAATAAAATGTACTGTTTTCTACCACACTAAGCAAATGCATAAATATAATAACCTGATTCCACTCCGTTGCTTCTTCCATTTGCCCAGACATTTGATATGCCTGAACCAATAAAGTTTCTGAATTTTCTATTCTTCCCTGTGGATTTTTATATGGCTGTAGCTTTTCAATGGTTACTTCCGGTTTTCCTTGTAATAGTTCAATACCTGCCTGAAATATGGTAGCCTGTGTACATATATTTACATCTGTGCTCTTTTCTTGTATATGCTGACACAGCCCTACCATTTCTTCCAATATTTTAGGCTGTTCAGCTACATCGGCAAGCATATAATGATTCAGCAGTAAAACTACTACTTGTAGTAACGCCGGACAACAACCATAGTATTGTCTGATAAAATCGCGAACCTCTTCCATAACCTGATGAAAACTATGTTTTGAGAAATCTTCCGCAAACCTTTCATAATATTCTTTTATCTCTTTCATGGTAAGTTGTGCTTCATATCCCATCAACTCATCAATAGTTACATCATAATAAGATGCCAGTTTTGGCAATTGAGCCACATCAGGAAGACTAAGCCCGGTTTCCCACTTTGATACAGATGCCTTGGAAACACCTAAAAAATCTGCCAGTACCTCCTGGGTAATGCCTCTTTTTCGCCTCAAATATATCAGATTTTCAGCAATTTTCAAATTTTTTACCATATCTACCGCCTTTTACTTTTCTTTTTCATTACATATTTTCATTACATATTTCTAAAGTTCCTGTAAATTCACTGCATTATTTTTCCTATATAAAAAGTAAGTACAGCCAGCAATAAGCATACAAATTATTACTTTCACCAAACTTTCATATTCCGTTGGAACCACCAAAACCGGCACCGTACATATCAGCACTATCACACCTCCACCTAATCCGCCAATGGCAGAGGATGCACTTTGCTTAACAATTACTACTTCATTTTCCCATTCAAATACCGGCATTTTTAAATTAATTGTAATTCCAAATACACATGAAAACAAAATCATAACTACCGGAATCCCAATCAACCACACTAACTCAACAAAGTCAGGTTTTAATGCTATTGTCAGCAATACTTCTGACACCAGAAAAAATGGCAGTATCAAACTCAGATTGAACAAAAGCTTACTGTCAAGTAGCTCCTTTGTTTTTATTGGCAGACTTTTCACTATCCACCATTCTTTTCCCTCCATAGAAATTGATGTGCAGGTTGTTGTCATGATACAAAAGATCATAGCCAGTACAAAAGGTACCAGTCCCTTAAAATTAATAGGAAGCCCTAAACCTTGTTGTATCTTATCCACCCCCATGCTCAAAACCGTTATAGAATATATTACAGCCATAATGGGACCTATTATGGTATTTGTCACATATATACTGGAGGAAACGTATCGTTTTAACTCTCTTTTGTACAAAGCACTTAAAACAGAGCCTTTTTTCAAATTTTCCATTTGATAATTATGCTTTGCACTGGTACTATATAACCCTCTGCATATCCACTGGAAATTTACAGAAACAACTGCCATTACAAGAGCAAATATAAGCAATTCACCTACCACACATGCAAAACAGCTCCAAAAGTTTCCATTTAACATTGCACTTCCCAACCAGATTGCAGGGGGATACATGCTTTCTATTATATTGTGCAGAATACCTGATAGATTTTGCAGCATTTCTACCGAAACACTTTCTTCCATTCCGGACAATTGTGAGGTTCCCAGCATAATCCCTAAGAATACAAGAAGAAATAGTACCGCACTTACCAGACTTTTGTGTTTCATTCTGGAGGCTATAGCAGTAATCAATGCCCCAAAAAAGGTGGCTATTGTAATCGGTATTAACGGAATAAACAAAGTCACAATAATTCCTATCAGATAAAATGAAATTCTCGGTTGAACCATTACTCCATACACCAAAATTCCAGACAGCATTACTACAAATGCAATCAAAAGATTTTCTACATACATACGAATAAAACGACTGACTACAATAGCTGTCTGTGATATTGGAAGGGAACATAATATGTCGTATGCATTTTTTTGAAAAATAACACTTCCAACTTTAAATATGGACAAAAATAAAATCAACAGACTGGAAAGCATAATCAGATAGGCAGGTATCATTTCCGCCAGTCCAATAAAAATATACCCAAAAGTGGTGGTACCTATATAACCACATGCCATAATAATCAGCAAAACATATACAAAAGCCAAACCACGTTTCCTCATTTTTTCCTTTTTATCTTTTGTAAAGCGAAACACATTCATCCCATATAAATTTACTAACTGAAGCTTTATCAGGTTTTTAATCTGCTTTATCATCACAAGCCACCTCCATAAAAATGGATTCCAGGGATCCTCCCTGTTTCAAGATTTCCTCCATCTTTCCAGCTTTTATCAACACACCATCTTTGATAATTGCTACTTTATTGCACAATTTTTCTGCCACATCTAGTACATGGGTGGAAAAGAAAATAGCTCCTCCATCGTCACAAAGTTCTCTCATGATACTCTTCAATACCACCGCTGCCTTGGGATCTAATCCCACAAACGGCTCATCTAAAATCAACAATTTAGGCTCATGAACCAATGCTGAAATGATTGCCAGTTTCTGCTTCATACCATGGGAATAGGATGAAATCAAATCTCCAAGAGATTCTGTAATTCCAAAAGCATCTGCATACTTTTCAATTCTCTTTTCTCTGTCTTCCACTGATACCTGGAAAATATCTGCTATAAAGTTCAGATATTGAATCCCTGTTAAGTATTCATACAAATCCGGATTATCCGGAATGTAGGCAAACTGTTGTTTGCAAAGTAATGGATTTTCTTTTATTGATGTGCCATTAATCAGAATTTCTCCCTGGTCAAATCCATGAATGCCTACAACACTCTTTAATGTGGTAGTTTTTCCGGCTCCATTATGACCAATAAAAGCGTAGATATCTCCTGCTTCAATGGTTAGGTTAATATTGGTAATTCCTTTATTGCTTCCTTTGTAGTGTTTGGTTAAATTTTTTATGGTCAGCATTGTAATCCTCTCTTTTCTTACTGTACTTGTAATTTCTGCTATAGATAAAGTATAATTGAGAAACAGGTCTTTGACAATGGATTCGTAGTTGACTGAGACGCAAAAAAATCAACTAAAGCGATACTTTTTATACCAAAATCAGGGAACCAGCATATACCAGTTCCCTAATCCTTAAATACCTATCTTACCTTTAAACTTCCATCAAAATGTTCTACTAATGGTTCTAAGAAGAAATCCAGAATTCTACGTTCATCTACTTTTACTTCTGCTGTTCCTTCCATTCCAACTGCCACTTCAACCTCTGTGTTACGTTGTTTGAATTCTTCTAAGTCAATACAAACTTTTCCTTTATACACCCATCCTTTCTGTTCATCCCAAATAGCATCCGGACTAACAGATACAATTACACCTTCTAATTTTCCATAATCTTGAAAATTATAAGTATCCAATTTTATTGCTGCTTCTTGTCCAGTCTGAACATATCCAATATCTTGATTTAAGATTTCCACCTCTGCTAACATTTGGGCATCATCTGGTACAATTGTAGCAACCAACTCACTTGCTGTCAAAACACCTCCAACTGTACTTACTTCTAATGTTTTCACAACACCATCCACTGGGGACACCAACACTTGTTCACCTAAGCTTACAGTCTGTATCTTTTGATTTGCTTCCTGTGTATTAATGTTATTTTTATTTTCATGTATTAACGTGGAAATTTTAGTTTTGTAATTAGCTTGTAAACTTTCCTGATTTATTTTAATTTGCTCATAATTTTTTTCTGCTATTGCAACAACATTTTTCTGAGTTTCATACTCACTGTTTCAGTCTACACCCCCAGTTCTTCTGCCTTATATACCATATACCCCTCATAGTAATAACTAGTATCAATCCCCTTCATATAAATCTCTCTATCACCAATTTTCTCCGTCAAAGCTTCTTTTAAAATATACTTAATCTCAATATCCTTAACAGGGCTGCGTTCCATAGCCAGAAGATAATCATTTTTATCTACTTTGCTCCAATCCACCACCAGATTCAACTCTTTCTTCAGCATTAGGTCAAACCATATTCTCATGCTGCGGCCATTTCCTTCCCGAAACGGATGGGCAATATTCATTTCTACATATTTCTCAACGATTTCTTCATAGGTTGACTGAGGCATAGCATCAATATGTTCCAAAGCAGCTTTTAAATACATTACCGGTGCAAATCTGAAATTACCTTTTGCCAGATTCACATCTCGCACCATACCTGCAAAATCATATATCTCATCAAACAGATATTTATGAATTGCAGCCAGAGAAATAAACTTTCCGGCTTCCAGGCTTTCTAAATATCCACTTTCAAACAATTCTATGGCTTTCTTCTTGCTAATCTTTTCTTCCATTCGTGCAAGTTCTGCAGAATCTGTAATGCCTAATTTATTTTCCAAAGCCACCCTTTTCCATCCTTTCCTCTAAAAACATATGATAACTTTATCTCTGTGCCAATCCCATAAACGCTTCCAACAACTCTGCCTGTCTCTCAATCACCTTATAATTCTCTTCTCGCTTTCCAGGCTCTTTCACACAAGCCCCAAAGCACTGAATCGACTTCAAGAACGTATCATCCGCCGGAAGTTCCTTCACTACTTCCCCTTCTGCAGTCTTAATGGTCATATTCGGTACAAATCCTGCCGGAGCAGTTAAGATTCTTCCGGTAAATAAGCTTCCCTTACTTCCCCATACTTCCAAATCACACTTATACCCATTATCCATTCCAAAGGAAACCTGAACCGTATCCCCTTTGTCATTTTCCATTATCGCACTTCCATATAAATCCACATCAAATTCATCTGTGATATTTTTTCTGGCATGAACTACCTTAGCAGTTTCTCCCAACAACAAACCACCTAATTTCAGCGTATAACCACCACAATCTAAAATAGCGCCACCGCCCAATGCTTTATTGTATCTGAAATCTCCCGCTGCCCTTCTTGGAAATCCAAAAGAAACCCGGTACAATCTCACATCACCAATACTGCCACTTTCAATTTCTTCTTTTATCACAGAAATCTGATCATGAAATACAAACATATAATTTTCATGAAGTGCCAGTCCCTTTTCCTTTGCTGTGGCAATCAAATCCATTGCATCTTTTTTACAAGTCGCAAAAGGTTTTTCTAAAAATACATGCTTTCCATATTCCAAAGCCTTTTTCGCCCACTGGTAATGAAGGGCCGGTGGAAGTGGCAGATAGACTGCATCAATCTTATCAGAACATAACATAGCTTCGTATCCTTCAAAAATCTCTCCACCATAATTTTTCTGAAATTCTGCTGCTTTTTCCTGCTCCTTGGAAAGAACTGCTTCTGCTTTTTCTTCTGATACTTCTTCCTGAAACCACTCTTCTTTTGTTGCAACTGCTACTCCTACATAGGAAAATTCTGTATTTTCCTTTAACGCAGGCAAAAAACGTCTATATGCAATTTCAGAAGGACATATAATACCTATCCGAATCATGTTATACCTCCAATAATGACAATAAATTTCTAAGCTGGATATTCAGGCAGTTATTTACCTGCACCAGATAATTTAAAGAACTATAATTTACCCAGAAATATCCTTCTGGAAGCTCTCCAATCTCTTGTTTTTCCACTTCCATAATCACATTCCGGTTCTGCTCGTGATAAAAACGTCCTCCTTCTTCTGAAAGAAGCACATCCAACACAATCCCTTCCTGTTTTTGAAGTTTTTCCTCAAATACCCTTTCAATTTTCTGAGTTTTATCAGAACATTCAATAGGTTCTCTTTGGATACTTGGCCCTAATTCAATTTTGTCAAAAGAACCAATTTCCGGTCTTGCACATACCAGATATTTTCTTACCCCTTCATCTACACAAGTAATTAAGCCAAACACGGCGTTTCCAATGGCTTTAAACAAAGGCTGTGTCCATTTCTGCACTTCCCTTCCGGAAATAGAAATATCATAAAAACGCACCTTAAAATTGGCTTCCTTTTTGCAAGTAACACCTTTCTCGTCTACTTGCCAGTCTACTAATTCATTTAAAGGAACTGCCTTTGTCTTTACCTCATGAAACATCTTATAATTATTCATATATTGGTAAATGTCTCTCAAATCCTCTAACATATCTGTGCAGAAAATAGAACGGAAAAAGGCTTCCTCTGTAAAATATCCTTTTAACTCTTCCAAATCTTCTTTTTCATATCTAGTGGTTACAAAAGGAATTCCGGAAAGCACCGTACGGGTATCCATATTTACCAGATTATCAATCTTCATTAATTCCTTAATCTGCCCCAAAGTAAGCCATTTGTAATTTGCATATACCTGAATATCATCTTCTATGAGCATAATCATATTACGATTCCGTTTTTTATAAAATCTTGCTGACTGTTCTGACTGTATCTGATCGTAAATTACCTGATATTTCCCTGAGTTTTCAAAATATTCAAAGTAAGTAGGAAGTTTTCCCCCATGGGCTCTGGTAAAATTACTTTTGGTTGCCTGAATGGTCGGGGAAATCTGTACACAATTTACATTTCCTGGCTCAATCTTTGCCTGCATCAAGAAATTCAGTTCCCCATCTATAATTTTGCAGATAATCCCTAAATAACCAATTTCCGGCTGAATAATCACTGGCTGCTCACACACAAATTTATCATCCACAAAATTACGCATTCCCTTTATGGAGAAAAAGCTTCTCTTGCGGTTCAAAATTTCTCCATTATAGTCATCATAGAACCAGAATGTGCTGTCTGAAATCTTACATTCCTTAATATCCACAAAAGTTTCCTTATTTAATTTGTTTATCCACAAAATCACATCTTCTGTAGCATTTACATTTCCCTTGGTATTTTTCCAGGATGCTACAATGCTTTTAATAATTTCTTTCATACTTATTCCTTTTCCAATGTACAAACAGTATCTGTTTTTGTAATATTCAGCTGTTCTCCAATAACAAACTGCGGAGAGGCATTAATACAAATATAAATTCGTCCTACATATTCCCCAATCAATCCAAGCATTACCATCAACATACCACCTATAAACAAAAGTACTGCCATTAAGGAACTATATCCTGGCACTAATTCCGGATTTAAAAGTTTCTTTACGATAGTAAAAATAATGAAAGCCACTCCAAGAACAGAGGTAACTGCACCAACTCCTGTTGCTATTCGCAATGGTTTTACAGAAAAGGCAGTAAATCCATTCATCCATAAATTAATCAGCTTTGCAAAGGTATAACCAGATTTTCCTTCTTTTCTTTCCTGATGGTTAATTTCCACATTCACGATATTTCTAGTGGTTCTAAGTACCAATCCCCAAATATATGGATAAGGATTCTGATATTTTGTAATTTCTTCCACAATATATCTTTTTGCAACAAAATAGCTGGTTAAATGTATGTTCTTTGGTTTTTCAATCATCGTTTCCAACATTTTATTGTTCATTAAAGTTCCAAATTTACGGAAAATATTGTCTTTTCGCTCTGCATAATAGCCATAAGCTACATCATAGCCTTCTTTCACCTTGTCAATCAACTTAAATACTTCTTCTGCCGGTGTTTGTCCATCATCATCTAATGTGGCAATATAATCTCCTGTAACAAAGGTATATCCTGCCATTAATGCTGAATGCTGTCCAAAGTTCTTAGCAAGCTTCACTGCTCTGATATGTCCGTCTTCCTGACAAAGTCTAGTAATCACACTCCATACGTTATCTGGTGAATAATCATTTACCAGAATTATTTCATAATCATATTCTTTTCTTGTACCCATTACAGCTTTAATCTGCTGTGTCACAGTTTCTATTGTGTGTTCGGAACCATAACACGGTATAACAAACGATACTTTTTCCATAACTAATCCTTCTTCTTATTCTTTTTCTTTCCAAGTTTCACAATATTTGAAAAAATAACAGGCACTAAGAGTCCCATTATTATAATTATCAATTTTACGAAACCATTGTTACTATCCATACCTACTATCTGAAAAGCTGTTTGCATCAATGCAAAAACAAATAAATGGAGGCACAAAATATCCAATGTACTCATACCTACTATCATAAGTGGTTTGCCCAAGAAATGCAAATATTTTTCTATGAAATAGGCTGTCTGAATACATAGCAGAGTTCCCGTACAGGAAGCAACCAGAAAAACCACCATACTCTTTCCATAGTCCCCAACGGAAATATTTCCTGCTCCATTCCAGTATACACTTAAAAGAAAAATCACCAAAACAACAGGCACATGCCACCATTTTTTCTTTGCAATTTCTATATATTCTACTGTTCCAAGCCATTCTCCCAGATAAAGTAATGGCATCATGGCAAGTACTGTGTCAATGCTCCAAGGCAACAATACAGGCACAAAATAATGAATTACTACTGCTGCTCCATAGGCCACTGCTACTCCATAAACTTTTTTCTTTCCTAAATATTTGGAAATAAGATAATATAACACAAGGCTTAAGAACAGTGCCGGAAGAAACCACATAGGTGCATTCATAAATTCCATAAGATACACCGGATTTTCTTTTCCCGGAAACAAATAGTTTCTTGCGTAAATACAACCTATAAGCTTTTTTAAGAAATCCATTCCCTGAAAACTGCCAGAAGCAATCGCCCGAACTCCATACCAAATCAAATAAAATATGCTGTACCCGGCATAAGGAAGCAACAGTCGTTTTGCCTTTTTTATCATAAATTCTTTTGTAGTCTCTGTTTCTTTTACCCTGAAAGTAAGCCCTGCCAAAAGGAAAAATTCTGACACATAAAACGCCCCAAAATACCGATTCAATCCGCCTAAAGACAATTCCATATGATTGATTAGTACAATAATCAATCCTATGGCTTTTGCAATATCCAAATGTCCCTTTCGGCTGTTTTTATTGACTTTCATGTTTTTTCTCCTTAGGAAATGCCTTTTCTGCTACCAGGTTTGCCAGCTTTATTCCCTTAGCATCTACAAAGTTTACCAATAACATAGCCAATGCCGCAATCACAATCATAGTGATTATAAAGTCAATCAATACTACTTTATAATAGGATAGTGCTCCCCCTGTATACTTTACAATAATATAACTGGACAAGCTTAGCATTACCGGCCAGTGAACCAGATATAGCCCAAAGGAATATTTTCCAAGAAAAGCAAATGGCTTCAATTCAAAAAATTTCTGTAACAAATTACTATTTAGAATAGCAAAGAACAGTAATGTCGCTCCTATAAAATGATACACCGTTACCGTATCCATCCATTGATTTAGATTAAACCACCGGTATATGGTAATACTTGGGTCTACACCGGATGGATAACTAGAAAATAACAATCCCACCAGAAAGGTAAGTGCTACTGCCCATTTCTTAGAGCGATATTTTTCAAGAAATCCCTGCTGATTCTGCATAATATCACAAATCGCTACCCCAACCAGAAACTGGGAATAATTGGACTCTTGAAACAATGTCAAAAATACAATATAAACAATATAACGTATTTTTTCTTTTCCAAACAAAGCTAAAAATGCAAAAACTAGTAAAGAACCTAACATTTCATAGGTCATAGTCCAAAGGGGGCCAACATATTCTGACGAATAAGTAAAGAAGTTTCCCACAAAAGCTTCTTTTAACATTCCAAACAGACTTGGTTCAAAGTCATTAAATACCACAAGCCAGTCATAGCTTTTAGAAATCATAGCTGCATCCTGATGAAATAAAAGTCCTGTTTTCATCAAAAGAAACATCGCAATATTTACGGTTGCCACAGGAAGCACCAGTCTGAAGTATCGCTTTAATGCTCCCTTTTTCAAATAGGTTTCATCCCCATTTTTAAAGAATGCATAACTTAACACAAATCCACTGGTAATAAAAAATACTCTTACCCCAAAATTCCCATTATAAAACAAATTGAATGGGGTAGTTCCAATCCAGCTTTCAAACCAGGAACCATTATGGATACGTTCCGGTAAACAAGTAAGCCACACATTGCAAAAAGCACCGATAAAATGGGCCAGCAGAACGCAAAGACAGGCAAAGCCTTTAAACCCCTCTATATATTCCAGTCTTTTCTTTTTCATTTTACTACCTCCTCTGCTTTTATTTCTTCTATACGATTTATTAAATTTTTAGTATAAGTTCTTCTTCCTTCTGCGGAAAGATGGAACAAATCCTGATAGTATGCAGGGTTTTCATTATCAAACACTACCTCTTCTGCTTTCGCATATTTGCAGTCAGACACTATACTTTCTAATTCACTTCTTAACCGGATATAGTAATCCGTTTCTGCCAAAGTATAATACTTAGGCACTTCTACAAAATACAAATTGATATTTTCTTCCTTACATAACTTTACAATTTCTCGTAATGCTTTTTTTTGCACTGGATCAATACCCGCACGGTCTCCCGGTGTTCCCAGATTATCTAAAATTTCACTGGTACTTCCAATGGTTTCTCTAATATTACCACCCTTGTAAAACTCACTTTGTAAAATAGAATAAAACACCGGGTACATTACCATATATTCATTATTTGATTTAATAAAAAAATCAAAAAATTCCGGAAAACCGGCTTCACTATAGGTAACCATATCTTTATATATTGTTACCTTTCCGCTAAAATCCAAATCCCAAATCAGTTTGGTATCACTAATGGCAGGTCTTAATGCTGCAGAATATACATACAAATCCACATAAGCATTTTCTATCTTAACATCATTTCTCAATAACATTCTCATTTCTTCCAATATCTGCACCGGCTGATTACCATTATAAGACATAATATAGGATTTTCCTTCCATATGTTCTTCCAAAGTAAGAATATCAATCCCTTGACGAAATAAAGAAGATCCAATAAATAAATGGTCAATTTCTTCCATACCGATGGCTGCCTGCATTCCATAACTGGAGTTTGGAAACTTATGACCTATGAAATTTTTCACCATACAAAACAGTAATGCCACCAGCATACCCGCCACTACTGCCCGAATATATCTTTTCATATTATTATCACCTAAAAATTTGCATAAATAAAGCCCTGGGTTCCAAAATTCCCAAAACAAAGAATTGCAAACACACAAAATCCTGTCCAGAATAGGGCTTCTTTTTCACGCTTGTTTTCTTCTGCATCCTTCAACCCACCATAGGTATACCGGTACTCTCTAAAAAATAGCAAAAACACCATAATTACCAAAGTAAGGAAATAGGCAAGACTCATGCTATCCCCTGTAAATACCAATATGGTTTCCTGAATAGCACCTATGGAAACGCTGGTTTCAAATACTATTTTCCTTATGATTTCAAAGGCTTTTCCAAAACTTTCTGCCCGAAAAAAAATCCAGCCAAGGGTAACCAGAATAAAAGTTCCTAAAACTCTTACCATTCGCTTTATCCACAAAAATCCTTTTAACCTTTCTATGTTCTCCACATTTTTGCTAAGACAATTTAAAATTCCATGATAAAGACCCCAGAATACAAAAGTCCACGCTGCACCATGCCATAAACCACTAGCTAAAAAAATAACAAGTACATTTCGTATCTTCTTTATTTCTCCTTTACGGCTTCCACCTAATGGAATATAAATGTAATCCCTAAGAAAAGAGGACAAAGAAATATGCCATCTTCTCCAGAAATCTTTTATATTTACAGACAAATAAGGACAATCAAAATTATTCCTTACCTGAATTCCAAACATTGCCGCCAGACCAATACTAATATCTGAATATCCGGAAAAGTCACAATAAATCTGTATGGAATACAAAAATGCTGCAAACAGGCAGGTTAGCCCTGTCTGAGATACTGTATTTCCATATACAGTATTCACATATCCCGCTGCCAGATTAGCAATCACTAGCTTTTTCATATATCCACTTGCAAGGAGTACCACTGCTTTTTTCATAAGATCTTCTTTATAATGCAGACTGGTATTTATTTGAGAGATAAGACTTTCCGGCTTATCAATAGGCCCTGCCACTATTTGTGGAAAAAACAATATATAATCTCCATAGGAAATAAAATTTCTTTCTGCTTCCATATTTCCTTTATACACTTCCACCAGATAACTTATTGCCTTTAATGAATAATAGGAAATCCCTATGACAGCAAATAACTGAACCAATGGCATAGAAGTGTTGGCATGAAACCACTTCAGTACTATATTTATGGTTTCTACAAAGAAATTTAAGTATTTGAAGATGCCAAGTACCAAAATGATAGCTGCCACTGTTGCTGTAAGCCAGCAGAAGGCCGTTTTTTTGTTTTTATATTTATTTTTTTCAATTTGAAGTCCACTATAATAAGTAATGGCAGTAGTAAAAACTGCCATTACCGCCACCTTGAGATCAAAGCTTATGTAAAATAGGATATTTCCTACAAATATCACATATTTTCTAATTTTTTCAGGTGAGCAATAATATATAAGCAACATGGCAGATAAAAATACACAAAATCTTATGGTATCAAATGTCATGCATTACCTCCTGATATTACCTTTACACAGGCTTTTTTTCATTAAGTTTCTCATATAAATCCTTTGCCACATCATAAATTGCGTACAGGAATCCAAGGGCTAGCACCACATATGGAATTGGAAAAGTTCCTGTTACAAAGCCCACATATCCTCCCAGAGAACATGCCACTGCTATAATAGGAATATAAAACTTCTTAATGTTGTATAAACCATAAGCTACTGCCAGTAAATCTGCTACATAACCATATCTTTCATGCATATATGGCAAGAAAAATGTAATAATCATAAGAATTAACAATCCTGCATGCACCATAAATTCTACATTTACTTTTACATCCTTCTTTACTAGATAGTACATGATACAGACTAAAAGCCCCAGGGTAAACCATACCCCGGCCCCTCCTATATATTCCGTCATTATGTTCACTACAGTTAAGAAGTAGGCGTTTGGACGGTTCATAGACAGAACTTTTGTATATTCTCCATAGTGATTAAAGTAAATCAACAACAAATCTTTGAAGTTTCTGCCCGCAATCCAAGCAGGAAGAATAGTTACCACATAAGTAAGTGGTATTAACAAAAACTGCCAGATTTTCATATTCTTTTTCTTTACCCAAAGCACAATGTACAGTGGTAATAAAAATAAACATTGCATCTTTAAAGAAAAAGAAATTCCATAAAAAATGAAAGATGTTACCGGCTTGTCCTTTGCCAAAAAGTACATACTTATGATTAAGAAGGCCGCATAAGAAGAATCTACCTGCGCCCACAATGCACTATCGGTGGCTACCGTAGGCAATAACAATACAATTCCATACATAAGAATTCCTGTATTCTTATTTTTTCTTCCTTCATATACCAAAAGGCCACAAGCTACTGCTAAAATATAATCAAATACACAAAAGAATGCTTTTACAGAAGTAAGATAAGAACACGGCAAGTAGGAAAGCAGTGTAAAAGCATACATATAAAGAGGTGGATAATTCCCTACCTCCACTCCAAGAGAATTAATTCCTCCCAGTTCCTGAATCCTCTCCATCCAAGGACCAATAAAAATATTATAGTCTGCTCCTGCATATTCCTTCATGGAATATCGCATAACAAGTCCTGCAATTGATACACCAATTAGAAATAGTATATCCAGCACAGTTAGTTCTGCCTTACCGATTTTAACTTCTTTTTTTATAAATTCTCTAATTGCATTATCCATGTCTGGTATTCCTCATTAGTTTAATTCTTTTAAATATTCCGCAATGGCATCTTCCCACTGTGCAAATTTGTAATCTGATGTAAGTTTTAACATATAGTTATCCAATACAGAATAGGCCGGTCTTGGTGCTTTTGCATTAAATTCTGCAGAAGTGATATGTTCCACTTTTGTATTCAGTCCCTTCAGACGGAAAATTTCTTCTGTAAATTCTGCCCAACTACAAATTCCTTCACAAGTTCCATGGAACAATCCATAATTATCTGTTGGAATTAAATGTGCAATAGCACCTGCTAATTCCTTTGTGCTAGTAGGAGAACCTACCTGATCTTTTACTACTCTAACGGTATCATTAGTTTCTGATAAACGTAACATAGTTTTTACAAAGTTCTTTCCATCTCCATAAAGCCATGCAGTTCTGACAATAAAATATTTATTTGCAAATGCTTTTACAAATTCTTCTCCCGCAAGCTTTGTTTTTCCGTATGCTCCCTGTGGATTAACCGGGTCAAATTCTGTGTATGGTCTGGTTCCTTTGCCATCAAATACATAATCAGTGGATACATGCACTAATTTTGCATTTACCTCATTTGCTGCAAGACTTAAGTTACGAGGTCCGATAGCATTGATTTTATATGCATTATCTAAATCTGTTTCGCAGGCATCTACTGCTGTGTGAGCAGCACAGTTTACAATAACGTCCGGCTTTTCTGCTTTTACTGCGTTGATAACATCATCTACTTTTGTAATGTCAAGGTCTGCTACATCTGTGTTTACAAATGTTACATTTGGATCGTCCTTGTACTGTAAATTGATTGCTCTTCCTAACTGTCCGTTACATCCTGTTACAAATATTTTCATTTCTTTTTCCTCCTAGATATCTTCTTTATTTTCTTCTTTTTTTACTACCAAAACAAACTTTTTTCAAACATTTCCTTTGTATATATATAGGTTTCATTAAGCAACTACTGCTGAAATTTTCCATCCCTAAATAACATTTTTCTCTCTTCTACTTCTGTACTTTCTCCAAACTCTCTTTCAATTCCCGCAGTTCTTCTCTCTCTTCTTCCCGAAGTTTCTCCTCAATAGCCAATCGCTGGGTCAGCTGTTTTAATTTATCCTCCAGCTGTGAGTGCTCAATGGTCTGCATAAACAACTTAATCATAAGTGTGAAAATAACTAACAGAAATACACAGTTAATTGGTGACTGCATTCCCACTGCTCTGGTAAGCCGTATCATCAAATTCGGGAAGATACTAATAATTGATAACATTCCTGCAAAAATCAGCCAGAAAATTGCATATTCAATTTGAAGTTTTGCATGTCGTATTCTCCTTAATATGTAAAGGGTTGTTATTAAGGAAGCTATTATTAAGATAATTCGTAAAATAAATCCCATAGATTACCTGCTCTTTCTCTTTCTAAAGTTCTGTATAAACAAAATAGATATCAACATTCTTGCCATATAAGTTATAGAACGTCCAAGAGTAAGATAACTTTCCCCTTCTATTCGTTCTTCCATATCTGCCTGAACTTCTGTTATGGTCGCTCCCTGTTTCAGTAAAAAGGAAATGGTATCCGGCTCTGGTCCATAATTTAAACTAAGGGCAAATTCCTTAATCATATTTTTACTAAACATACGCATTCCAGAAGTTGGATCTTTTACCTTACATCTGGTGGTTATACGCATAGCAGTAGAAATTAATGCACTTCCTAACATACGCATACTTTTGGGTTTCTTCTTTTCCACAAACCGAGAACCGATTACAATATCATAACCTTCTTCTATTTTTTTTATCATTGCACCAATAAATTCCGGTCTGTGCTGTCCGTCTGCATCAAACTGAATAGCACAATCATACTTTTTAATATATGCATACTTTAATCCGGTCTGAAATGCTCCTGCCAGTCCTAAATTCACCGGAAGATCAATTAAATTATAACCGTTTTTCCGGCATATTTTAGCTGTGTTATCGGAAGAGCCATCATTAATTACCACATACTCATACTGAGGATATTGATTTTGCAACTCCTCCACTACCCGGACAATATTTTTTTCTTCATTATACGCCGGAATGATAATCAAACACTTCATAGTATCCTCCAAATTTATCCTTCTTATTTTCTAATTAAAAGCCACTGTTCATTGTTATATACCACCTGACATTCCACCAGATTGTCCTGATTTTGAGCATATAAGTCAGCAGATACATACAACAATGTATTTTCGTCTTTTTCTTCTAAAAATCCAGTAATTCCTCCGTTTTTGCAACGGTAATCTCCTTCTAGTTCTCCTAAAAGCTGGTTACACTGAGTCCAATATTGTGGATATTCTGGTACATTCAACTCAATATAAGCTGTAAAACCAGCATATTCTGAATCTCTGTCCACACTTTCTGCCAGGAAGTTCTGGAATTCATCCCCTGCCAAATCACGAATATAAGTGTAATTATCTTTAACTCCCAGCAGCAAGGCAATCATACATAATCCCAGACAAACTGTTCTTACAGAATAGAAGACATTTTTATCTTTCACCAGTCTGTCCATAAAGACAGCAGAACAGATAAATAATGGAATAATTACCGGATATACATACCAGTTTAACTTAGTTGCCGCAAGGGAAAAGCCCAAAAACGGAACTAAAAACCACAAGATATATCCTGCAATTTCACCACTGTTTTTCTTAGTAAATATCTTGTGATAACATAATGCACCACTAAAGCAAATAATAAGTGCCGGCAAATAAATTTTATTATCACAAAAAATGAATTCAAAATAATAAGAAAATGGAAAACTGTGATTTTCAATGCCCTGGCCAGTTCTTTTTAACAGGTCATATTCTAACATTCCCTGTAAGAAAGTAATTCCATCCTGAGAATATCGAAGTCCTGCCCAAAGTCCTAAAGGAAGCAAGAAACTTAGCAAAAAGAAAATCCACTGTTTCACTGATATCTTTTTAATTTCACCGGAAATCAAAAGATACAAACCTCCAATTGCCACAATTATCATAGCATGCCAACTTTTAGTTAAAAAGGCACAGGCAAACATAAAACCGCTGACATACAGCATCCACTTATGCTTTGGTATAAGAAACATGGCAAGCATAGATATGGTGAAAAACATAACATACATAGAATCTGCATCTGCAGAACGTATCATATGATATTCAAAACAGCGGAAATTTGCTGCTAAAAATGTCATTACAAACAAAGAAGCAATCTTTCCATACTTTTTTACAAAAAGTCCTACCAAAACACTCATAAGGCAATAGCAGAAAGCAGAATAAAAACGCATTCCAAATACACTATAGCCAAATAATTTATATCCTGCCATTACTCCATAAAAACTAAATGGTGGCTTGTAATTCCAATAATCAGTTTCATATCCATAAGTGTTCACAATATAATTGCCATTTTGCATCATTTCATAAGCATTGACACCATGTCTTGCCTCATCCCAGCTATTTACATAAGCAGCATCCAAACGCCAGAAACTAAAAAACACAATGAGAAACATAAGTGCTACAAAAAGCACCCAGTAATGTTTTTCCACAATCTGAATTATTGTATCGTAAATTTTCTTCATAAACAATTCCCTTCATAGAATTTTAAGACTTTCTTATAAATTGCAACAGTACCCGAAGAGTACGAACAATATCAATCCACCATGCAAATTTAATATGATTTTCCTTTAAGGCACGATGTCCTTCCTTTAATCCCTCCAAATAGGAGCCAAGACTGTTGGTACTAGTGCCTCCATGGGACATCATAATCAAAACTCTTGGAATATAAGATAATTTTACTTTCTCATCTTTTAAAATCCGAATCATATATTCATAATCTGCTGAAATTTTGTAGTCTGTTTTATATAATCCATAAGTATCATACACAGATTTTTTCAGATAAAGAGTAGGATGTCCTGGCATCCAGCCTTTGTGAATCTTTCCCTGTCCCTGCTTCCAATATCTTACTACTTTTTCGCCGTCCATGTAATACAAATCTCCATGAACTCCATCCGTTCCTTCTTTTTTTATGATATTTACCATATCAGAAATCACATGTTTATCTGCAAACCGGTCAAAGCAACATCCTACCAAATCTCCCGTTGCCATTGCAATTCCCTTATTTAAGGCATCATAAATACCTTTATCTTTTTCAGAAATATATCTCATTCGTCCCTGAAACAAAGGCTTATATTCCTCTAAAATTTCTATGGTATTGTCTGTAGACTTACCATCTACCACAATATATTCTATATTTTGATAATCCTGCTTTAGGATTTCCTGCATAATTCTCTTTAAATTTTCCCCATCATTATAAGTAGTGGTAATGATGGACACTTTTAAATCTGACATGTTACTCTCCTGTTTTTCGTATTTTGTTATATAAATCGATATACTGGGAAAATCTTATCTTTTTATCATATTCTCTGCCTTTTTGTGCACATTTTTTTCTGTCAAAAGGAGTCTTTTTCGTCTGCAATAAGGCTTTGTAAATACCTTTAGCACTTTTTTCTTCTGTGACCAGTCCACAGGTTTCATCTACTGCCTCAGTACTTCCACCAGTAGCAAAAGTAATCACCGGAGTGCCACATGCAAGGGCTTCTATATTGGTGGTTGGAAAATTGTCTTCCAATGTAGCATTTACATAAACATCTGCTGCTCTATAAATTTCTGCCAGCTCTTTTGCACCATTGGTTCGTTCTATCCCTATGATTTCTTTTGGCAAGCGCTTCTTATCTTTTTCAGAAATTCCCACCAGTACAATTACTGCATTTTCTTTATTTAATTCTCCCCTTGTGTCAGCAAATATCTTGGAAAGCTCTATAAAATACTCCATTCCCTTCCGCTTTTCCCACATGTTTGCCACACCAAGAATCATAAATTTATTCTGAATTCCATATTGCTTTCGAAATGCTGTTCCATCTGCCTGGTCATTAAAATTTTTCAATTCAATACCATTGGGTATCACCTGCACCGGATACTCTTTTAACATAGACTGTTTTACCAAATCTTTCAACCAGTAGGATGGAGTCACTATTGTTAAATTTTTTACACCTGTAAAGGCAAGTTGTTTTCTTTCATAAGCTTTTTTTGAATAATCTGCTATACTATATGGATATACACTTTTGTGCTGTGGGCATGCCCTGCAGCCCTGTTTCCACTTTTTACAGGAAACATAATCAAAGTAGGCACAATGTCCTGTGAAACCCCAACAGTCGTGAAGGGTCCAGACTACTGGAATTTCTGCCTGTTTCAGATATGCAAACAGCTTTTCTACCTGCAAGTAAAAACCATGTATATTGTGGAGATGAATAACATCCGGCTTTTCTTCCTGAATTTTTTGAATCAGTCTGTCAGTGATTCTGCCAGAACAAAATCCGCCTTTTCCAAACAATACCCCCGTCAATGCATGGAAATAAAAATCCAAGGTACTTCCTATTCTTACTGCATTTACTTCTTTTGGAGCATCATTTCTTCCATATAGAACGATTCCTTCTTCTCCCTGTTCTTTTAATGTATGATAGATATCTGCTGTGATTTTCCCAACACTTCCGCTGCCACAGACAGTATTAATCTGCAAAATTTTCATATAACCTCCAAGGCTTCTCTTTACATAAACCCAAAATATGCTATAATGCAAGAGGAACTTTATTTCCAAAATCCTAATGATAGAAAGTTGGACACACTATGATAATAATACAACCTTCCGGCGGTTTATGCAATAGAATGAGAGTAATTAGTTCTGCATACATCCTTGCACAGAAGAAAAACTGTAAACTTCTTGTACTTTGGAAAATGTGTGATGAGCTGAATTGTCCTTTTGAAGAATTGTTCCTTCCGCCAAAGGAATTTACCATTATTAATTTCAAAAGTAATTTTAACATCAAAAAGTTATTTTTTCAATTTCGTGCAAAACAGCGTTTTAATAACACTGATATTGAAAATAATAAAACAGACGGAGTATTACATAAGGAATTCTTTGATAAATTAGCTTCTTCTTTGTATATTACTACCTGGGAACATTTTTATCCGGCAAAGGATTATCACCTTTTTGTACCTACGAAAGAATTGCAACAACGAATCAAAAACATTACCGATACTTTTGGTTCTCACTGTGTAGGTGTTCATATCCGAAGAACAGACCACACCTGGGCAATTGCCAATAGCAAAAGTGATGAATTTAGTATTGCCATTGGTGAGGAATTAAAAGAATATCCTGAAGCAAAATTTTATATTGCAACAGATGATATTCGGGAAGAAGAACGTTTACGAGAGGAATTCGGAAATGCAATTCTTTCTAATACAACAAAGACTTTAGCACGAGATAGTGTAGAAGGTATGCATGATGCATTAATTGACTTGTTCTGCTTATCTCATACTACTAAGATTTTTGGAAGTTATTATAGTTCATTTACAGATATTGCTGCAGATATGAAGGGAATTGAAAAAATTGTAATCGGAAAACCAGACAGCTGATTTCAGTATGCCCCCTGCTCTTTAAGCAAGGGGCATATCATTTATTGTTCACGAAATTCTTCCATTAAGTCATCTAAAGTTATATAATGTACCCTTTTCCAGTAAAGCATTTCAAAAATACTATACTAGCGAAATACCGCCTTCACCGCCAGATAACAAGTCCAATACATCTTATGCTTCATAAGAAACACAAAAATTCGCCCGCTTAACATCAGTTTCGGCATCCGATATTCCACCAATGCTTCTTTCACAAATTCATTTTCACAAATTTCTTTTACTCTTTCAATTACCTGTTTTGGCTTATCTGCTTTATTTTTATGAATTTCTTCCTTAATACACATTAATACTAAAAATAAAAAGTCATTAGTAATCTGTTCACTATAATCATACAAGGATTTTTCCTCATTAATTTTCATCAGCTGGTTTCTTAAGATAATCAGCTTATTCAAATATTCCCTGTCATGTTTTCCAGTCAAGGAACTTTCATTAATCCAGTAATGATATGGATAATAATCGTGAATAGCGTAAATAGATTTTGCATCTATAAAAGCTGCAAATGTAATTACCAAATCCTCACCAATACTTACCTTATCATTACAATACTTAATGTTATTTACAATCAGCTCCCTACGATACAGTTTCATGGCACGTGAAGCCGGAATTGCCCTACTGTCAAAGCTTCCATCACAGAAAAAGACTGGTACAATTTCTTTTTTTATATCTTTTTCATTATAAAAACTTTTTGTCAGACGGTCGGTGAGATAGGTGTTTTTCCGATTTTCATTTTCAAATTCTTTTACCAGACCACACAATACCATATCTGCGTTGTATTCTTTTGCCTTTGCATACATACGCTTGTACATATCCATGTCAATCCAATCGTCACTATCTACAAATCCTAAATAATCTCCTTGTGAAGCCTTTACCCCGGCAATCCAGGCAGAAGTAAGACCACCGTTTTCCTTATGTACTACCTTTACTCTTCCATACTTCTTTTCATATTCATCACAAATTTCCCCAGATGTATCTGTAGAGCCATCATCTACCAGAATGATTTCCAAATTCCTTTCTGTTTGAGCTAAAATACTTTCTACACATCGTTTTAAATATTTTTCTACATTATACACTGGTACAATTACACTTAACATATATTACTCCTGTTACCTTTTATTGCTTTTTGTTATTTTTCTTACTTTCTTCTATTTTCTACCCACTAAAATCTTATAAAGTCCCGGGTTTAGAAAAAAGATTCTGTATCCAACACTCGTTTTCCATGGAGTATTTCCATGCTTTTTTAATTCCTGGTACATTGATTTTAATTTTTCTAGTAAATCCTGTTCAATTTCTACTTCTTTTAAAAATTCCTTAGATTTATAATATAAATCAATGGTTCCGTCCATATAGATTTTATACATAGGTGTCAAAATTTCCTTTTCACCATGGTCTTTCAAAAAAGAAATTCGTTCTCTTACTGCCCATTCCCAGTCCAAACGTTTCTTGGAAAACTGATTTCGTGTAATACTTTCCCCACCTGTATAATATCCATAAAGAAAACGATATAAAAATGCCACTTTTTCTGCTTGATAAAACAACTTATGAGTGGTTGCTTCATCTTCATGAATTTTTCCTTCTGGATAGCTTACTTTATCAAAGAGACTTCTCTTATACAGCTTGTTCCAGGCTACCACGTTATATGCTCCATCTTTCCAGCTCATGCCGGCTATCATTTCTTTTCCAGAAAAAATCTCCATAGGTTCTGTAATCTCTTCTTTTGACTTTGTAAGCACATCTCCGCTTACATATTCATAACGACACTGGGCAATCTCACTGCCTGTCACCTTACAGGCACAATGTAGTGCTTCAATAAAATCTTCTGCAATAAAGTCATCCGAATCCACAAAAGCAAGATACTCTCCTTTTGCAATATCAATGCCGCTATTTCTAGCAGCGGAAAGACCACCATTTTCCCTATGAATTACAATAATTCGCTTGTCCTTTTTTGCCCACTGGTCACAAATTTGAGGACATTTATCCTTTGACCCATCGTCCACCAGAATGATTTCTAAATTTTTATAAGTCTGATTTGTAATAGAGCGGATACATCGTTCTAGATATTTTTCCACCATATAGACAGGAACAACCACACTAATCAATTCCTCCATACTACCTTCCTTTCACCACACCAATTATCATTTTCCGCATATAGCACAGCCACCATAAGCTTCTTATTCTTTTCTTTTTAAAAAAAACATTCAATATTTTCAAATCTGCTGGCAAACATGAGATATTTTCATTGATTTCCTTTAAGTATCTATTACTATAATATCTTTCCACCATATTTGCAAATTTGCTTTTTGTAATATCTTCCTCATATACACTTTCAGCAATATCACATAAAACTTCTGATACCATTCTGGAGTAAATAATCTCTTCTCCTCCCTGTTGATGCAAATTATCATGATAAAACTTTTCCGTTTCCCTGGAAATATATTCAGCAATTTCCAACTTATTTTCTCGTTTTTTAGCAGATAAGTTGGTATTTCCCCTTTCCTGTATGTAATAATATAATGGTTCTTTTACTATAGCAATTTTCTCTACTTTTTCTAAATATTTTAAATTGAATAATAAGTCTTCTCCCAAACTAAGGTTTTCAGGAAACTTTTCTTTCACTAACTCCCTTTTATACAATTTGTTCCATGGCATGTTCAAAAAGCCCTTCTGATAAAATCCTAAAAAGCTTGTAGCAAATTCTGTTCTATTTAATGTTCCATTTATTTCCTGTTCTGGAACTTTTATAATATCTTCATTTAAATACCTATGGCAAAAACCCGAAAGAACCATATCAGCTGCAGATTCTTCCATTGCTTTTACTAAAATTTTGCACATATCTTTTTCAATATAATCATCACTATCCACAAATTGAATATACTCTCCCTGTGCATGCTCAATTCCAGTATTTCTGGCTGCAGAAACACCTGCATTTTCTTTGTCCACCACTTTAATACGGGAATCTGTTTTTCCATATTGATTACAAATTTCCAAAGAACCATCCGTAGAACCATCATTTACTAAAATAACTTCTAACTTGTTATATGACTGATTTAAAATACTTTCCACACATCTATTCAGTTTTTCTTCGCAATTATACACTGGAACAATCACTGAAATCATTTCTTTTCCACCATAACCTTTTCCCGTTTATTATAATATGTTACTCCAGCTAACACTTCACCAGTTACTACAGAACCGGCTCCAATCACAGCACCATCTCCAATTTTGCTTCCTGGCAAAATCACACAATTTGCACCAATCCATACCTGTTTTCCAATGATTACCGTTGATGTGGTATATCCGTTAAAATCTCCTGTATGATTATGGTCTACAATCACCACATTATTCCCTATTTGGCAACCTTCACCAATTTCAATTCTTTCCATACAGGTTACAGCACAATTATAATTAAAAAAACATTTGTCACCTATTACCAGTTCTCCATTTTCTACTCTGGCATGAAAACTATCCCGAGCTACCAATTCTCTGCCCACCTGCATTTTTCCCTGTTTTCCTATGAAAAAGTCAGAATGTTTTCCAATAGCATGAATCAGACTGATCGAAAGTCGCGTTCCATATCTTATTTTATAAAACATTACTTTTGGAAGTGAAATCACTGCCCTTTTTGCCAGTTCCCAGTTCATTTATCTTTCCTCCATCCAGTCTACTACTGATTTAGCTCCAATCCCTTTGTCGCAGCATTTATCTGCCATAAAATCATGTACTTTCTCTAAATAAGAATTCTTTTCATAGTCCATAATAATTTTTTCCAACCCATCATTGGTATGGGTCTTTGGAAATGGTACTTCATCTAAAGTAATCAGTCCTCTTTCCTTCATATATTCTTCTAAATCAGAGGCATACAAAAAGCAAGGTTTGTCCATAATTGCAAATTCAAACATTGCAGAAGTAAAGTCTGTAATCATTACATCTGAGGCAAACAATAATTCTTGCATATCACTATAAGAAGAAGCATTAATGATATTTTCCCCTTTTAAATTCAAAGCATCAAACTTATCAAATAAATTTGGATGAAGTCTTACTAATAATACCCATTCTCCTCCAAATTTCTTTGAAAGCACTTTTAACACTCTGTCATAATCCATATTATAAGCTGACAAACCATAATCTGCCCGGAAAGTAGGTGCATAAAGTATAGTCTTTTTATGTGCCGGAATTCCCAATGCCTGATAAATCTTTCTTTTTTCTTCTTCCCCGGCTGTATAAAAAATATCATTTCTTGGATGTCCTTTTTCTAAGAATTCACCATCATACCAGAAAATCCGTTTGAAATGACTTGTCATAAACTGACCATTAGAAACAATCAAATCAATTGCCTTGGAGTCTGTTTTTGCCATTTCAATATATTCTTTGCTTAAAGTATCTTCCACATCTTTTTCAATCCGCTTAAATCCTAATCCTGCGTGCCATGTCTGAATATAATACTGACCTTCTCTTTTTCGAAAATACTGATTAAATCTTACATTATTAATCCAAAACTGTGCGGTTGCCATATGGTAAATTTCCTTTATTGTTCCTGTTTTTACCGGCTTTATTTCTTTTGGCAGCTTTTGTTCCTTTGGATTCTGCAACAGCCATACTAACTGATAACCACTATTTCTGCTCAATAATTCTTTTGCAATATACTTTTGATTATCAGCAAATCCTCTTCCATTAAAATTAGTCAGATACACCTTCTTCTTTTTAATGGGAAATTGAACACACACTGCCCAGACAGCCTTAGCAAACACATCATTTTTGAAATGTTCATACTTTCTGGCAATACCCACTAAAAACTTATATAATTTTTCATTTTCTTTTATCTTTTCTACTATACTACTCATAATTCTACCCGCGTCTTAACAGTTTATTGATTACCATTTCTCTGTCCGCTTTCTTTAAAATAATAAAGAAATTCAGGCACAAAGCAATCATTCCTACTACAATTCCTACTGCAATCAGAGAAAAGTAGCTGTCAATATTCACCAAATATCTGGAAACTAGTGCTACTACACTAATACTTGCAATCGAAATCCATCCCGTAATAATGTCTGCGTAAAAGGTACTCCATTTTACTTCCAGACACTTACTTGCATAAATTGGAGTAAAGACTAAATTACGCAAAAGTCCTATTACCGTACTTGTCCCTGCAATTGCATATAGTCCAAGATTTGTAGTTTTCAGTAAAATAAACACCAAAGAAGTTGATAATACTCCGGAAATAATCATTACAATGGAATTTATCTTTACTTTCTTTGTAATAATAAATACATGGTACAGCACCTGAATACTCATACTTACATACAAAACTCCCATTCCCAAAAGAGAAAGTCTATGCATTTCATGAGGATCTCTTAACGGAAGCCATAAGGAATAAAAAATATCCCCATAAGCTGTTACAAAAGCAATTGGAATACTCATTATGAAAATCATAATTCTATTTGAACTTTTGATAATATCAATTAATTCCCTCTTATCCCCTTTTGCATAAGCAATTGTAATCTGTGGGGAAAATACTCCCACCACAGTTCCCATGAGACCTGAAATGGCAATGGGAACTGTTTTTGCATTACTCAAAGCAGACATTGCAGTGCTTCCGATAAAAAGACTGGTAATCACTATATCCAGTTCGTCTAACAATACCTGGCTTAATCTTGTAAGAGAGTTCCAAAGTCCCAGAGAAATTAACTCCCATACTTTTTTCCAATTAAAATAGGACTTTTTTATATGAATTTCTGGCAATAATCTTTTTGTAAACTGTATATTGGATAAAGTTAAATAACTAGTATGAAGCAAAGATGCCACTCCAATATACCAGATATATTTAGGAAAGAAATGGAACGCAACCACCAAAAAAACAACCCTTAAAATTTCTGCCTGAATGGTTCTAACCGAATTTAAGTCCAGTCTGTCTCTACAATAAGTTGCCACCCCAAATACAGAACCAATAATGCTCACAAAAAAATTTACAAACAGAAAAATCCATAATAATCTTACATCTCCTGCATATCCAGCAGGAACAGGAAAGATTTTATCTACAAAAATAATCAATGTAAGCATAGGAATCAAAAACACCAGTGCCATCAAAAGATTCCCAAAAAACACAGAAGAAAAATATTCATTAGCATTTTCTTCATCTTTTTTATGAATATGAATGGTGATAAATCTACTTGCCATAGTATTTAAAGCGGAAACTACTATTTGGGCACAGGTAATAAAATTATTAGCAAGTCCCACGAATCCACTTAATTCTGTACTAATCTGATCAATAATAGGAGTCACAATAAAGCTGACTCCCATATTCACAGCAAATGCCATAATCTGGGCTGTAAGATTAATCATCAATCGTTTTTTATCATTCATTTTACTCTCCTACTTTTATAAAACTACATGAATAAAGCATAAAGCTGCTGCTATGGTAGTCATACAGCCAGAAAACATAATTGCTCTATCTTCATTTTTATCAAAAATAATCTTGGAATTTCTAAGTATCATCAACAATGGTAACAATAATGGGAAAAAGTATCTTCCCTGAATCCCTTCTACAGATACATAAGTAATTGGTGTCCATGATACTAACATTCCCATCAACACTAGCATGACACTAGCAGCACACAACAAAAATATCATCCACTTATTTTCTGTAGTAATAAACTGTTTTTCTCCCCTTGCACGGAAAGCAGAAAGTAACAAAATAACCACAAACGCCATTACAAGTACATTAGATAATTCTATTTGAATCCATCCCAAATGCTGTCCTAACATAGACTGTAAATAAAACTCTGTCTTGTCTGCAAATGTATTATTTAAAACATCAAATAAAACCATCGGATTTTGCAAAATATAGCCCAAACTGTAATTTGGTATGGTAATTGCTTCCTGAATTCCCATTACTTTATTTGTAGTTTCTACTGCTGTATTCACCGTAGCTGTGTTCACTACTTTTATATTCTTTACCAGAAATCCCAATAAGAATACAACACTTAAACTCCCCATGCAGATATACCCTGCTTTTTTAGAAACAAATTTCTTTATTGGTATCAACAGAAATAAAAATACGATGGGTGTGTATGCTCCACTCTTACAATAAATAATGGCAATTCCTAAAATACAACAAACAGCAATATCTAATGCTTTTAATTTTTCCTGAGAATATGCCATGGAAAAAATATAACACATATACAGTAAAGCTACGGAAAATAGTATTGAGTCATAGGAAAAGGAATTTGCCTGCTGCAATGTTATTGGAAGCATAGATAAAACAAACAGTGTAGCCTTTCCAAAAGGAATCTTCCGCATTCCCAAAAAGACTGCCAGTGCAAATACCAAAAGTCCCATAAATCTGCCCAAAAACAACATTTGTACATATCCTAAATGAAATATTCTTGCCAGAATAATTCCCAAAGCCCCAGGAAAATGCATAAACAAATATGCTCCAGAGTTACCAGTAGCTTCTGCCTCTATAATTTCTTCATTCTCTACCGTTTTCCCAATATTTTCATACACATAACGATAATTTTCAAAACTAGGATCGGAAATAAATAATTTCTGAGCATCATCTACTCTTTTCAAACAATGGAAATCATCAGTATTTCCCGTATTCATTAAAATATCTGCGTATCGATAAGCCATATCAAGATGAGTTTCTTCATCAGGCACCATATATGGTGTAATTAAAAATCCATATATACTTCCTATTACTAAAATACTAAAAAAGGTACACCATTCCAGTCCTACTTTTTTTATAAACAAAAGATAATACAAAAAAACTGCAAACAATGTTAAAATACCACAAATAACAAGAAAATATGGCCGAAGAAAATGATTTAACTCCAACTGTGATTTCATAGCAAGTGTATATTTTCCTTCTTTTTCATTGACTATAGCTTTTGCACTACCTTCCTCATTGGTAACTGCCAGTGAAATTTTGTATTGGGAAATATCCTCTGGAAAACTAAGACGTAATGTATAATGCTGTTTGTCTGCCTGAAGTTCCTTTTTTGGAAACATGATTTTCCAACTGAATCCATTATTGACTTCGGAAACATCAATAGAAGTTTTTACAATTTCCTCTTGAGCATTTCTTAATAGAACTGCTTCAATTTTACCTGTCCGGTCATTAGCTGGGTTTTCCATATAAAAAGCTGGAGAGATTCCTATGAATTCCTCTTCTGCAACAGTAAATTCCTGCGAAACTTCTACTATATCCTCTGTAATTTCAATTTTACCTGTTCCTACCGAAGTAATTATACCATCCCTGGTAGAATTCATTGCTACTCTGATATCTGTTCTGTACACATATAAAGTTCCATAAACCATAGCAAGAACTACAAGAAAAATTCCTATTACATTATGGTACTTTCCCCAGAAACCTCTTATTATTTCTGTTATCTTTTTTCGACTTTTATTTTCTTTCTTTTCCTGCTTTTCTTCTGCAAAAAACACAGAATACATGGCTATCCCTGCACATAAGAAAATAACTGTATGCATAATAATCCCTTTTACTGAATACAATCCCATATACCGCTCATTTCTTGGTCTTACCAGCTGGACAATCATATAAATAAGACATAGCACAATGTATCCGATCACAGTTTCTTTTTTATGTTTCTTTAAAGTCTCCCATAATTTTTTCAAAACATTATTTCCTTTCTACTGTTAATATGTCATAAACAGCAAACAGCCACGCTATGCGTGGCTGTTTCTCCTGCCTTACCAGTATAGCATTCTCAAAATACTATACTAGTTCTCTCCAAGTCCACTTTCTACTGCCTGCACAAGTCCTTTCAAAGCCTCTTCTTCGTCTTCACCTTGACAAATAAGCTCAATTTCATCGCCACTTTTCACGCACGCTCCCAGTACACTTAAAACACTTTTTGCATTTGCAGTAGTTTCTCTAAATGTAAATGTTGTAGTTGACTTGTACTTCATTGCTTCCTTACACAAAACACCTGCAGGACGTAAATGTAGTCCTGTTGGATTCTTTATTGTTACTTTCTGACTTACCATATGGTGCTACCTCCATTCTTATGTACTTTAAGCAATTGTATCCATAATCAGATTCGCTAATCTTCTTGCTTCCTCTTCAATTACCTTTTGCTCTTTTCCCTCGATCATAACTCTTACTAAAGGTTCTGTACCGGATGGTCTGATTAACACTCTGCCTTTTCCGTCAAATTTCTTTTCCAATTCTGCAATGGCAGATGCTATTTCCGGATATTCCATATAGCTTTCTTTCTTATCATTTGGTACCTTTGCATTTACTAATGCCTGCGGAAGGACTTCCATCACCTTGGCCAGTTCTGATAATGGCTTTCCTGTTTTTACCATAACTTCCAATAAATGAAGAGCACTTAACAATCCATCACCTGTAGTATTCTCATCCAGAAAAATAATATGTCCTGACTGTTCTCCACCTAAATTAGCACCAATTTTTTTCATATGTTCTAATACATAACGGTCTCCAACTTTTGTCTTTTCTATATTCAGTCCCTTTTCTTCTCCCATAATGTAGAACCCAAGATTACTCATTACAGTAGCTACTATGGTATCTTTTTTCAACTTACCCTGACCTTTCATAAAATTACCACAAATAGCCATTAATTGATCTCCATCTACCATATTTCCAAATTCGTCTACCGCCAAAAGTCTGTCAGCATCTCCATCAAAAGCAAGACCTACTGCTGCCTTTTCTTCTACTACTCTTCTCATTAATTCTTCCATATGGGTAGAACCACATTTATCATTAATATTAGTTCCATCCGGATTTGTGTGAATTGGCACTACTTCTGCGCCTAAATCTCTTAATGTTTCAATTGCAGTGTAGTAAGAAGCACCTTCTGCACAATCTACAACCATTCGTATTCCATTTAATTTTACATTAACAGCATTTTTTGCAAATGTAATATAATCTTCCCCTGCATCCATTCTGTACTTTACTTTTCCAATATCTTTTCCCACTGGGAAAGGAACTCCTTGCATACCATTCTGAATCAAAGTTTCTATTTCGTCTTCTAATTCATCAGATAATTTGTATCCTTCGCTATTAAAGAACTTAATTCCATTAAATTCTACCGGATTATGTGATGCGGAAATCACAACTCCGGCATCTACTCCATAAGCTCTTGTGAGATATGCAATCGCTGGTGTTGGTACTACACCCACATAAACTGCATTGGCTCCTACAGAACAAATTCCTGCCATTAAGGCATTGGCTAACATTCCTCCAGAAATTCTTGTATCACAGCCCACAATAATCGTTGGTTTATGTGCATTTTCCTTTGTAAGTACATAAGCTCCTGCCTGACCTAATTCCATTGCAAGCTTAGGTGTTAATTCCTCATTAGCTACACCTCTTACACCATCTGTTCCAAACAATCTTCCCATTATTTCCCTCCGTAGGCCTTATTCTTCTTCTGATTCGCCTGTATCGTTATCACTATTTACTGTTGTTTTCTCCTGGTTGCTGCTCTGACTCTGATTTTGAGATGTCATTTCTGTATACTCTAAATTCCCTTCGTACACATATACAGCAACTGTATATTCATCAAATATATTATACCCATCTGGCAGTGTAATCTTTACCGGAACGGTATAATTTCCCGTATTATCAATAGAACTTAAATCTATGGAAGCTGAAATACTTGCCACTTCCAGTTCCTGAAGTTTCTCTGTACTTCCCCATATTTCCAGCTTTAATGGGTCAAAATTTGTATATACACTCTTGTAATTTTCTTTCAGATTTTCAATCGTTAACGAATTTACCGGATAATACATTTCCCTTTTTTCCATTTTTTCAATGGTAATAGTAGCTAGAAATTCTGTATCACTTACAATATATACATCTTCATCTACATACTGATTCAATTCAAGGATTTTTTCAAAACTTTTACTTAATCCGGTTACATTAATTGCTTCATTCGGTATTTTTATTTCATTAACTTTTGCCAATACATCATCTCTTGCAGCAATTACTACTGTTTCTGGTGCACATACCACATTACCTAACACTCGGTATCCTTCTGCCGGTGTTCCTATAGTACCTGCCTTAATTGGTACCTCTTTTGTTTGAAGCAGTTCCACATTTACATTCACACTATCCACACTTAACTTCAGTCTGGAAGTATCAATCGCCTTATCATTCCCATCATATATGGTAAGACTTACCGGTGTATTAATATCAGATGACATATCAGAAACATTCACTTCTGCCACTACTCTGTTAATAGTGGACATAATAGAAGCCGGACCGTATATCTTTACAATATTTTGTGATAATGTTCTTTTTCCCACTGCATAACCATCTGCTGGTGTTCCAGAAACGCTAGTTCTGATCGCAAACTGTTTTACAGCCAGTTCCTCAATGCTAACCTTTACATTTTTTGTTTTGCTTTCTACACTGGCAAGTTTATCTTTATACCTTAAAGGCTGAATTTCTATAGGCACAAATTCAAACTCTGTTAATTCTCTTAAATCTGCGGTAGCTTTAAAATCCGAAGCACTTAAGGATTCCAGCACGCTTCTTGGTCCCCGCACTTTAATTGTAATAATATTACTATTGTCCATAACAGAGCATACTTTTTCCTTATCTGTAATCGCATCTTCATTAGTAAGTTCTACCTGAACATTTGTGAATTCTTTTACTGTAACAGGATTATCAATGCTTACTACAATCAGCCATAACATAAGTGCAAATACTATAGATACGACTTTTAACCCTGTATTATTTGTTATCCAGTTTTTCATGGTTTTTCAGCCGTCCCTTCCACAATTTGAACTTCTTCTCCTCAATTACTTTATCTTGTGCCCCCTGAAGCATTTCCTTCAGCCTATCTGGTTCTAAGCCCACATAAAGTTTTCCCATACTTGCAACCGATACTCTTCCCGTTTCTTCTGAAACAATAATAGTGAAAGAATCTGTCGCCTCACTAATTCCTAAACCTGCTCTATGTCTTGTACCTAATGCCTTATTTAATTCCATATTATCTGATAATGGGAGATAACAGGTAGCTGACACAATTCTGTTCTCTCTTACAATTACCGCCCCATCGTGAAGAGGAGTATTATGTTCAAAAATATTAATCAATAGCTGACTAGTAATCAAGGCGTCTAGCTCAATTCCAGTTCTTTCATATTCAGCCAGAGAAAGTTCTCTTTCAATTACAATTAATGCTCCGGTTTTTACCTTTGCCATATCGAAAGAAGCTTTTACGATTTCATTTACTGTTTTGTCTGAAAATCGCTCTGTTGAATTTTTAGCACTGTCAAATGCAAAGATATGGGAAAGAAACTTTTTTCTCCCCAACTGTTCCAAAGCTCTTCGCAATTCTGGTTGGAACACAATTACAACTGCTGTAACACCTATTCCCACAATGCTTTTAAATATCCACAAAATAGTATTCATTTCAAATATAACAGCAATCACCACAAAAATAAGAATTACAATAATTCCCTTTAACAAAAACCATGCTTTCGAGTTTTTAATCCACAAAAGAATCTGATATACAAAAAATGCTATAATTGCAATTTCCACAATATCTATAACTGTTATATTGGGTATGGAAAGCCAGTATAAATTATTTTCATAAAATGTAGTTAAAAACTCCACAGTTTCACTTCCTTACACAAATATTTTTTATTTCAATCCCACTTCATATTTTTATCTTTTTTGCGGATTAATTCGCTGTACTTTTTTTGAAGATGCACTTACACTCATCTTAGGCACAGCTTTTACATAATAGTAATATTCATCATCTTCAAATTGTACATACTCTGTCCTTGTATAATCTAAACTAAACACAAAAAACTGTATTACATATA
>JAFQCM010000126.1 GCA_017399445.1 Lachnospiraceae bacterium
CCACAGCCAACATCTAAACCGTTATGAAAATGCTTCCCATTCATATCTCTTTGTAATGCATCTATTACATATTTATGCAAAAAGGGGCGTTCTTTATAACCTTCTGCAATACGCTTAGAATCAAATAACTTATTATTCATTCCGAAATTTCCTTTCATTGATGATATATTATTATTTTGCCACTTTTTAAAACTGTCTTAATTATATGTTTGTTTTATTTCTATGTCAATAAATATTATTGAACGAATTACCTCCAAGGAAAATTTGGAAAATGCTTTAAGTCATTGAAAAACGCAGGCTCTACCACCTGCGTCTTTTAATATACTATACAATTTACTTTAACATAATCAGCTCTTCCGCCATTTGAAACAGAACTTCAGGTTCTGTTTTTCCATATACATTACCAATATGATAATAGATTCCATCCTGTACCCAACTTACACCTGATACCAGATTTTCTGATACTTCTGAGGCTCCCACTGAAATGAAATAATTGTCCTTTTCCATATTTCTTTTATCCTCTTCCGTCAATTCATAATCAGCAGGAACCCATTTATAGGTATCCAAATTATATTTCACTTCTATGTCTTCAATTACTTGTACCACATCCGGCTCTCTTTCACTTTCATCTTGTGCTGTTTCTGCTAACTGAGTATTAATGTAAAGCATATCTTCACCCTGTTTCTTATATGAAAAATCTATTCCCTTATATTCCCTTATAACATTTCCATTCTCATCATGATCCACATTATAATCAATTGTCATATCCGAAAATTGATACCCATTTTGAAACAGTTCTAATGCTTTAACCGAAAATCCTGCTTTCGTCTCCATTTTCTTAAGCTTAGAAAAATTTCTTTCCCCGAATGCCAAAGAATGCGAGGTTGTATAGCTAATAATCCCCGACGATGCGATACTTACTGTTCCCAATAAAAAGCAACATGCTGCTACACATATTACCACCTTTTTCATACTGAATTTCTTCATGTTTTTGCCCTCCAACTCATGTTTTAATCTCTGATTCATTCTTTCATCCGGAGCCACAGGTGAAAGGGCATCTTTTAAAATCATATTCAATTTTTCTTCATTTATCATATCCTGCATCCTCCAATTGTTCTTTTAATAATTTACGCGCCTTATGCAACCTACTTTTTACAGTTCCCTCCGGCAGCTTTAGTAACACAGCAATCTCATTTACAGAAAGATCAGAAGCATAATATAAATATAGAAGTAGCTGGTACTTCTGTGAAAGTTCTCTAATACATTGATACACTATCTGCTTTTGTTCCTTTTGAAGTAAGCTATCTTCCGGCATTACATTAGCCAGATTACTTGGAATATTTTGATATTCACCCTTTTCTTCCAGACTTTCCATCCCGGCTATCCGCTGTCTCCATGCATATTTTCTTTGTTTATTCTTCCATAATTTCACAGCAATAGATAATAAAAAACTTTTTGGATTCTGTGACATATCCATCTTTTTCATAAGCTCCACTGCCTTCAAAAAAGTATCCTGATATAATTCCTCTCCCTCTTGAAGGCTTCCTGTTGCATACCTGCAAAAGCTGAAAATATCTTTTCCATAAAGATCAATGCATTGCTCCAGTTCTGTCCTTGTCATGCTGTAACTCCTTTGTAATATCTTAGACGTCTAAGAGTTATCGTGAGTTTCCTCTTTGATGAACCCTTTCATAAGATATATTGTAATAAATCCTATAACGGTTCATTTATTTATTCAAAAAAATACTTGAAAGAAAAATATTCCCTCCAAGTATTTCTGTAATTATTCAGTACCTTCATAATTACGATTCGCAAATCCATTGTAAATCAGTTTTGCTGATGGGATTTGCTCACTCCTGAATCATGTTCTTACGGTCTCAGCAGCAAGTGCTTCGACCTGTACTGAATAGTTACGTATTTCTTTACATCATATCTTATTACTTCGCTGCTGAAAACAGTTCATACATTACTGGCTCAAATCCAGCTTGAAATGCTACCTTTTGAGATTTTATATGGCTTTCTACCGTCGAATAAAAAGGGACAACTCCTCTTTCCATTACCTGTTCTTTTAATAAAGAAGTTA
>JAFQCM010000127.1 GCA_017399445.1 Lachnospiraceae bacterium
ATGGCAGTTGCGTCTACAATACTTTATTTTATTGGGAGGAAACGATTTAAACCAGAATATATTTAATAAAATTGGAAGAGAAGCCTTCGAAACAGGCATTTCAGAGACGTTGTCTCGCCTGTTTCGAAGGCTTCTCTTCTAGTCGTTAGCCCTCCATAGCCATTCCCCTAATCTCATTTTAAAGAAAAGTGTAATACTTTAGAATTCCTTTTCATATATTGAGGTAAGAGGTGAGAACATGAGAATTCAAAAGCAATTTTCCACATTTCTTCCTAAGGAGATATGTGAACTTATTAGAACAGCAGGAGTAAAAGAAGAAGACATTCAGGAAATACGAATGAATACAGGACAACCATTAATCTTAAAAGTACAAGGAAAAGAAATCTTTCCCACATTATCGGGAAAAATTTCCGAAGAATATAGAGAAGGATTTATTATCAGTGAAACCATGTTAAAGGAAACCTTTGAATTTGTATGCAGACATTCTGTATATGCCTACGAAGAGGAAATCAGACAAGGTTTTATTACCATAGAGGGAGGGCACAGGGTAGGGCTGGCAGGACAGGCTGTGGTGGAAAAGGAAAAAGTAAGGAATTTAAAATATATTTCCGGTTTAAATATCCGAATTGCATCAGAAGTAAAAGGCTGTGCCCAAAAAGTAATGAAAAGTATTGCCAATAAGCAGAAAATTTATAATACCTTAATTATATCACCACCATGTTCCGGGAAAACCACGTTGCTTCGAGATTGTATTCGTATGATTTCTAATGGGTTTGAGACGGTACCTGGGGTAAGAGTCGGGGTGGTAGATGAACGAGGGGAGATTGGGGCAGCCTTTCGTGGTATTCCTCAGAATGATTTGGGGATTCGTACGGATATTTTAGATAGAATGCCTAAGGCAGAAGGAATTTTGATGTTAATTCGCAGTATGGCACCTAGAGTGGTGGCAGTAGATGAGATTGGTTCCGCATTGGATATGGAAGCTTTGAAAAATGCCTGCCTTTCCGGATGCAATATAATTGCCACTATACATGGAGCATCTCCTTATGAAATTTACGAAAAGACAATTTTTGAAAATATTAAGGCAAATAATATGTTTCAAAGATATATTGTACTAAAGCCTGGAAAAATGGGGGAGGTAAAGGGAATCTATGATGAGGATTTGAAAAAGATTTCTTAGAACGTATGGTGAAAATAATTGGTGGAATTATGATTATTCTGGCATCTTCTCTTTTGGGAATGATATTTAGTATGGAAACATCACAAAAGCTAAATACACTGTATGAGATACAGCGGATTCTTATTATGCTAAAAGGAGAAATTACATATAATAAAGCACCAGCGGCAGAGGCGTTTCTAAGCCTGTCAGAGCATGTAAAAGAGCCTTTTGGAAAATTTTTTCGAAAAACAGGACAAGAATTAAACCAGGGTTTTGGAAAAACCATTGAAACAGTCTGGTGGGAATGCTGTGATTCCGAATTAGGAGGCCTGGTAATTGACAAAGAAGACAAGCAGGCATTTCGGGAATTAGGCTCTTGTATGGGATATTTGGATGCAGGAATGCAGATATCCAGCCTTACTCTTTATAGCGAAAAACTGGATATGAGAATTAGGGAAAGTACACAGGGCATCAAAGAAAGGCAGAAAATTTTTAAAGTAATGGGAATTATGGGAGGAATTTTCATAGTACTGTTAATGGCATAAACAGGAGGAAATATGAGTGTAACAATAATATTTAAAATTGCTGCTGTGGGAATTTTAGTATCAATATTAAGTCAGGTATTAAAGCACAGTGGCAGGGATGAGCAGGCATTTTTAGCAAGTCTTGCAGGGTTGATTCTGGTACTTTTCTGGATTGTTCCATATATTTATGAATTGTTTGAAACCATTCAGAAACTTTTTTTGATTTAACAGAGGTGTGCTATGGAAATATTGAAAATAGCTTTGATTGGGATTGGAGCAACAGTGCTGGCAGTTTATTGTAAAGGGTTGAAATCAGAATATGCAGTGATGATATCCATGACAGCTTGTTGCGTGATTATGTTTTACATTGTGAGTAAATTGCTGCAAATATTTGAAATATTCGAATATTTGCAGACAATTTTGCCTTTAGAAAAAGAATACTTGTCCGTTCTTGTGAAAATGATTGGAATTACTTATATAGCAGAATTCACATCTAATATATGTAAAGATGGAGGGTATCAGGCAATTGCATCACAAATTGAAATTTTTGGAAAAATATCCGTACTGGCAGTGAGCATGCCGATTTTTAGTGCCTTATTAAAGCTGATTCAGGAAATGCTTGGATAGGAGGTAATATGATTGCAGTAATTACCTTGTGTTTACAGCTTGTACTTGTATCTGCAGTTCCAGTAAGTATACAAACTAGTATGAATACTGGGGAAGAAATTTGGGAGTCAGCTGTATATGAGGAGATAGATAACAATACAGGAATGGACAGTATTATGTCTAATATTTCTTTTGAGGAAATAGATAACGTATTAGATGATATTTTGAATCACAGTGAACTGGGATTTCAGGATATTATGCAAGGACTGATTCAGGGGGATTTTGGTTTTAGTGAACAATATGAAGGGAGTATCAAAGAATTTATTATAGAAGAAATTTCTTTTAATAAGAAAGATATGACATATCTTTTGATTTTGGCGGTTAGTGCCTCTGTCTTTTCTGTATTTACGGAAGTGTTAAAGGACAAGCAAATTGCGGATACCTGGTTTTATATGCTGTATCTTATGATGTGTGTGGTGGTATTTGGTGCTTTTCGGGAAATTATGGAATGTGCACTGGATGCTTCAAAAGACCTTGTTTCTTTCATAGAAGTATTGGTGCCTGCCTATAGTTTAAGTGTATCTCTGGCTACGGGGCCTTGTACAGGAGCCGGTTTTTACCAATGTACTTTGATTTTGATTTCATTAATCGGTAATGTAATCAATGTTTTAATTATTCCAATGACACAGGCATTTGTGATTGTAAAAATTATCAATTATATATCGGAGGAAGATATTTTATCTCGTATGGCGGGGCTTTTTGAAAGTGGAGTAAAATGGATGTTAAAAACCTCTATGGCAATGTTAGTAGGATTTCAGGTGATTCAGTCTTTGTTGGCACCAGCAATTGATTCTTTGAAAAATACTTCAGTAAGTAAGGCATTATCTGCAATTCCGGGAATTGGAGGAGCTGCCGGAGCCGTAACGGAAATGTTATTTGGTTCAGCAGTACTGGTAAAGAACGGAATAGGAACCGCAGCCATTATTATTATCCTGATTATATGTATTCCCCCATTAATTAAGATTGCAGTATTTACTATAAGCTATAAAGTAATGGCAGCTGTGGTACAGCCAGTGACGGATAAAAGGTTTACTGGGTGCATGGCAGCAGCAGCAGATGGAGGAGCACTAGTGTTAAAATCCTGTGCCATGATTGCAGCTATGTTTATGCTTTCCATTGCTATTGTAGGACTTAGTAAATAAAGGAGGGACTATGTTTGCAGAGTTTTATGGATGGATAGAGGATATTACAGTTTACATGATTGTAGTAACATTGATTTACAAATTAAGTGCAAATTCCTCATATAAACCATATATTAAACTGTTTACCGGACTTTTAATGATAATTATCATTATGACACCCATAGCAAAAATATGGAATGGAGATATGGATTTGTCTTTAAAAAAGGAAAGATATGACTGGGAGATAGAAAGTGCCAGAATATCAGAAGAAATTTATACAGAAGAAAGTAAGAAAATTATGTTGAATACTTATCAGGAAAAAGTGGAAGAGCAGGTGAGGAGTAAACTAGAAGAATATGATTTGTTTTTAAGTGATTTGGAAATTGCCTTTGGAGAAGGAGAAGAATATGGAGTAATAAAGCAAATGCATATGACAGTTTCTTATGAAAAAGACAATTCTAATCAAGATAACCAAATTCAAGTGGGAGAAATCGCTTTTTCAGAAAATAAGACTGTCAGCAGTGTAGTGGAATTAAAGTTAAAAGACTGGTTTTATGACATGTATGGTGTGACGGGAGAACAGGTTAATATTTACCTAAAAAAGTGATGGTGAGTGTATGAAAGATTGGAAAGAGATAGGAGCATCTTTAGAAAAACTAAAAAAGAAAGATAATCTTTTTATTCTTATTCTTGTGGGGGTATTGCTTATGGTAATTACCATTCCTGTGGATAAGAAAGAGGGAAAAAAGGAAGAGGATGTGATAGTAGAAAGTACTTCCACTGAACAGGGAACAGATTCTGTAGAAAAAATGGAGCAGCGCCTGGAAAAAATCCTGGGAAAGGTAGAAGGTGTAGGGGAAGTCAGTGTAATGATTACCTTAAAATCCAGTGGAGAAAAGGTGGTAGAAAAGGATTTAGAAAGCAGTGGAAATAGTACAGAAGAAGCGGATTCCCAGGGAGGAACCAGAAAAACTACAGACAGTAGCAAAAAGGAGGAAACGGTTTTTTACAGTAATGAAAGCGGCAGTAACGAACCTTATGTAATTAAAGAAATGGAGCCGGAAATTGAAGGGGTATTAGTAATTGCAGAAGGGGGAGATAACCCTTCTGTGGAAAAAAATATTTCAGATGCAATTTTAGCATTATTTTCTATCGATGCACATAAAATTAAAGTAATGAAGTCAGTAAATGAATAATGCTTTTATAAAAAGGAAAGGGGAATAACAATGAAAGGGAAATTTAAGAAAAATCAAATTGTAATTACTACTTTGGCACTTATGATTGCTATTGCAGGATATCTTGATTTTGCAGGAACGGAAATCGGGCAGGAAACTGCAATGACAGAAGGTGTAGTAGATGACAACATGGAAAGTGCAGACAGCAGTGATATTGCCAGTGACATTTCAATGGAAGACATTTATGCAGAAAGTGAGAGTGAAGAAACGGGGGATGCAGTGGTAGTGGGGGATTCCAGTGAAGAAGCAGAGGAGAACTCAGCAGAAGCCAGTACTACAGAGGATATTGAAAGTTATGATTTTGATTTAACAAGTAATACAACAGGAGAGGAGGAAATACCAGGAGAAGCAGTGCTTACCAATGGAAGTGCAGCCAGTGTTTCTGATGTAGTTTCAGAAGCAAGACTTACCAGAGAGCAGGTTCGTTCTAAAAATAAAGAAGCTTTATTAGAAGTAATTAACAATTCTAATATTACAGACAATCAAAAGCAGGCTGCCATTGATAATATGATTTCACTGACAGATATTGCAGAAAAGGAAGCAGCGGCTGAAATGCTGTTAGAAGCAAAAGGATATACTGATGCTGTAGTAAGTATTACAGACGGTAGTGTAGATGTGGTAGTGAATATGGCAGAGGTGGATGATGCAGGAAGAGCTCAGATTGAGGACATTGTAAAAAGAAAAACCGGAGCTTCCGCAGAAAATATTGTGATTACTCCAATACATACGCATTAAAGAAGGAAAGATATTCTTGCAAAGCAAAGGCTCATATTATAAACTAGGGGTGTAAATTTAAAAGTGGAAAGGTAATTTTTCGAACGATTCCCATTAGTAATGTGGCTACGTCATTACGTCGGTACATGCCAATGTCAAGTTATCATAGGAAATTAGAAAAGAAACCCAGTTATGGTTAGATTGCCATGGCTGGGTTATAATTATGCTTCCGCTCCTTGACAACACCAAATCCTCTATTGTACAATAAGTTATTGGTTTGGCAGACTATGCCAAAAATAGGAAAGAATATGAAACGATAAGAAACAATAAACATAGAAAGCCTTTGTAAGAAGGCGAGGAGGGTAAAGTGGCAGATTATAGTAAAGAAATAGCTCGTAGAAGAACCTTTGCAATTATTTCTCACCCAGATGCGGGAAAAACTACATTAACAGAAAAATTTCTGCTGTATGGTGGAGCAATTAATCTGGCTGGTTCCGTAAAGGGAAAGGCAACTGCAAGACATGCAGTATCTGACTGGATGGAAATTGAAAAAGAAAGAGGTATTTCCGTTACCTCCTCGGTACTTCAGTTTGAATATGATGGCTGTTGTATCAACATTCTGGATACACCAGGGCATCAGGACTTCTCTGAAGATACTTACCGAACCTTAATGGCAGCAGATTCTGCCGTAATGGTAATTGATGCTTCCAAAGGGGTAGAAGCCCAGACCAGAAAATTATTTAAGGTATGTGTAATGCGTCACATTCCGATTTTTACTTTTATTAATAAAATGGACAGGGATGCTAATGATACCTTTGATTTATTAGATGAAATCGAAAAAGAATTAGGCATTGCTACTTGTCCTGTAAACTGGCCAATTGGTTCAGGAAAAGGCTTTAAAGGGGTATACGACAGAAATGAAAAGAAAGTATTACTTTTCTCTGATACAGAAAAGGGTACTAAAGAAGGGGAAGAAGTAGCAGTATCTTTAGAAGGCGATGAACTGGAAGGATATATTGGGGAAGAAGCAGCTGCTACTTTAAGAGAAGAAATTGAATTGTTAGATGGTGCAAGTGCAGAGTTTGACCAGGAACTGGTTTCCAAAGGAGAACTTTCACCAGTATTTTTCGGTTCCGCGCTTACTAACTTTGGTGTAGAAACCTTTTTGAAACATTTCTTAAAAATGACTTATGCACCATTGCCTCGTATTGCTAATGGAGAACCGGTGGACCCTATGACAGAAGATTTTTCTGCATTTGTATTTAAAATCCAGGCAAATATGAACAAAGCCCATAGAGACAGAATTGCTTTTATGAGAATCTGCTCTGGTAAATTTGATGCAGAGAAAGAAGTATACCATGTACAGGGCGGAAGAAAATTGCGTCTTTCCCAGCCACAGCAGCTGATGGCACAGGAAAGAAAAGTAATTGATGAAGCTTATGCAGGGGATATTATTGGTGTATTTGATCCAGGAATCTTTTCCATTGGAGATACTATTTGTATGCCAGGGAAAAAGTTTGAATATGAAGGAATTCCAACCTTTGCACCAGAACATTTTGCAAGAGTGCGTCAGGTAGATACCATGAAACGTAAGCAGTTTGTAAAAGGAATCAACCAGATTGCCCAGGAAGGTGCCATTCAGATTTTCCAGGAACATAATACCGGTATGGAAGAAATCATTGTAGGAGTAGTTGGTGTGTTGCAGTTTGATGTTTTGAAATATCGACTGGAAAATGAATATAATGTGGAAATTCGTATGGAAAATCTTCCATATGAACATATCAGATGGATTGAAAATGAAGAGATAGATTTAAATAAAATTACAGGAACCTCTGATATGAAAAAGATAACAGACTTAAAAGGCAGACCATTGTTACTGTTTGTGAATAGCTGGAGCATTGGAATGACATTAGATAGAAATGAAGGTTTAATATTATCAGAATTTGGACGGAATTAACATATGAAAAGAAAAGTGGGTATAATGACAGTCCTGATAATTATAGTGGTTATTATGGCTGCAACAGGGAGATATGACGATTTAATTGACCTGGCAAAACAGGAAATTAATGGTTCCGAGTACCTTGGTGGGAGTAAGGTGATTTCGGAAGTAGTGGTGCCATCAGGAAATGCTGAAGAACAGGGAAAAAGTTTGTCTGAAAATGAAATCAATTACGAAGAACTAGAAAACATTTCTTATACAGCAGGTTATGGCTATCAACTGTTAAATGAAGAAGAAAAGAATATATATGTGGAAATTTTAAATGCTATCAATAATTTATCTGAAGATGTGGTGATTTCTTCTTCCGATGTAGATCAGGTAATTAAGATTCATGAGTATGTATGTGCTGATAATCCGGAATTATTCTGGGTAAAGGGATATCAAGTGGCTCCATATGAAATGGATGGAGAAACGGTAGGAGTAAAGTATTCCGGAATTTATACCATGAATGCAGGACAGAAGGAAAATTATCAGATTGCGTTAAAGCAGGTAACTAAAGCGTGGCTGGAAGAAATTGCTCAGTATAAAGAAGAGTATGATAAGGTAAAAAAGGCATACGAACTGGTGATTTTAAATACAGAATATGAAGAAGATTCCAGTGAGAGTCAGAATATTTTAAGTGTATTTTTGAATGGAAAATCAGTGTGTCAGGGCTATGCAGAAGCTTTTCAATACCTTTTAAAGCATTCGGGCATTCAGAGTATCCTTGTAACCGGAACTGCCTCCAATGGAGTAAGTACACAGCCTCATGCATGGAATATGGTATCTATTGGTGGAAACTATTATCAGTTTGATGTAACCTGGGGAGAGCCAAACTATCAGGCAACAGAGAAGGAAAAGGTAAAATGGGATATGTCTTACAAATATTTTGGAATTACAGACGAAGAAATGTATCGAAATCATACAATAGAAACAGAAATCCCTTTACCTGAATGTCATAATAAAGAGTATAATTATTTTATAAAAGAAGGATACTATTATACAGAATTGGATAAAAGACAGTTAAAATTACAGTTTATGGAAGCAGAAAAGGCAAATCTTGGAGTGGCCCATATAAAATGTGATAATGGTTTGCTATATAAAGAGTTTGTAAAATACTTAATAGAAGATTCAAAGGTTTTTTATATTATTCGAAATCAAACAGAAATTCAGTATTCTCTAGATGATGATATGATGTGTATTAGTATTTTTTGGGAAGTATAAAAATATTGGCAAAAAAACTGTTTTCTGATATACTTGAACTAATGAGGATTAGGAACAAGTAAGTGAAGAACCAAATAAATGGAGGTAGCATTATGACAGAGGATAGAAACGTGTATACAATTCATGAAGATGGAAAACTTGGGGCAGTACAGATTGCAGATGAAGTGGTGGCAATCATTGCAGGGCTTGCGGCTACAGAGGTAGATGGAGTTGCTTCTATGGCAGGAAATGTTACAAATGAACTGGTAAGTAAGCTTGGAATGAAAAATCTTTCCAAAGGTGTTAAAGTAAATGTAATAGAAGGAAAAGTAAATGTTGCCTTAGCGTTAAATCTTTCTTATGGCTATAGTATACCAGCTACCAGTGTAAAAGTGCAGGACAGAGTAAAAACAGCAATTGAGAATATGACAGGTCTTGAGGTTATAGAAGTAAATATTAGAATTGCAGGCGTAGACATGGAAAGTGGAAAGTAATCCATTCATAAAATACAATTAGGAGGGGTTGGCTCAGAACAGGGTTAATCCCTTTCATAAGTTAAAAATCAAGATGGCTTGAGAAACAGGAGGCAGTTATGAAAAGAAGTGAATTAAGAGAAAATATATTTAAGTTGTTATTTCGTGTGGAATTTAATTCAGAGGAAGACATGAAAGAACAAGTAGGTCTGTATTTTGAGGATATCCAGGAAGAGGGAGCTAAGACAATTTCTGAGAAAAATCAGAAATACATTGAAGATAAATATAAAGCTATTGTAGAAAAATTAGAAGACATTGACAAAGAAATTGAAGAAGTGTCTAATGGATGGCAGATTTCCAGATTGGGAAAAGTGGAACTGACCATTATCCGTCTGGCTCTTTATGAAATTCGTTATGATGAAGATGTACCTACCGGAGTTGCTATTAACGAAGCAGTAGAACTGGCAAAGAAATTTGGTGGAGATGAAGCACCGGCATTTATTAACGGTATTTTAGCTAAGATGGTATAAAACAGACTCAGTGGAGGAATAACATGGCGAACACCTATACGGTTGCACAGGTAAATTCATACATAAAAAATATGTTTGCACAGGACTTTTTTCTGCAAAGAGTTTATGTAAAAGGGGAAGTTTCTAATTGTAAATACCATACTTCTGGGCATATTTATTTTACCTTAAAAGACGAAAGCGGTACCCTTTCTTGTGTTATGTTCGCAGGAAAGCGGAAGGGACTGAAATTTCGTCTGGCAGAAGGGCAAAAGGTAATTGCAGGTGGTAGTATCGAGATTTTTGAACGTGATGGGAAGTACCAGATGTATGCCAGTGAAATTACCTTAGATGGAGCAGGAGAGCTTTATTTAAAATTTGAAGCTTTAAAAAGAGAACTGGCAGAAATGGGCATGTTTGCAGATGAGTATAAACAGCCTATTTCTGAATATAATAAAACAATCGGTATAGTTACAGCATCTACAGGAGCAGCAGTCAGAGATATTATTCAAATTGCTCAAAGAAGAAATCCTTTTGTAAATCTGATTCTTTATCCGGCACAGGTTCAAGGTGTGGGAGCAAAAGAAAGCATTGTCAAAGGAATTCAAATGTTGGATGAATATGGAGTAGATGTAATTATTGTAGGAAGGGGAGGCGGCTCCATTGAAGATTTATGGGCATTTAATGAGGAATGTGTTGCCCGGGCAATCTTTGAATGTAGTACACCAGTTATTTCAGCAGTAGGTCATGAAACAGATATTACCATTGCCGATTATGTGGCAGATTTGCGGGCACCAACACCTTCAGCGGCTGCAGAACTGGCAGTATTTGAAGTGAGAGATTTTCTGAAAAAGATAGAGGTCTATCAGGAAAGGTTAAGAGATGGATTAAATGCTCAGATAACTTATAAAAAACAGCAGTATGAAAATTATCAAGTGCGGCTTCGGCTGCTAAGTCCTGAAAATAAAGTGAAAGAGAAACAAATGATGTTGTTAAATTTAGAACGACGGATGGAAGATGCTATGAAGTTGTCTATAGAGCATTACAGGCATAGACTTCAGTTATATATTGAAAAACTTCATGGATTGTCACCTGCCGGAAAATTAAATCAAGGGTATGCTTTTGTGGCAAAAGAAGGAAAAACAGTAAAAAGTATTGCAGATGTAGAAAAACAGGATATGATTACCATTAGTGTAATGGACGGAACCATCCATGCAAAGGTAGAAGAAACTGAAAAAATCAATCGAAAATAAATAAGAGTGATAGGATATGGCAGGAAAAGAAAAAACAATTGAAAGTATATTTGAAGAGTTAGAGGAAAAAGTAAATAAATTAGAGAGCAGGGATATTACCCTGGAAGAAGCTTTTAAGACGTATACTGAAGGAATGAAACTTTTAAAATCATGTAATGATAAGCTGGAGAAAGTAGAAAAAAAAGTCATGCTTATGAATGAGGAGGGAAATTTAAGTGAATTTTAAGGAGTCAATGGAAGCAAAAATCCAGACAATTGAAAACATACTAAATCAATACCTTCCAAAAGAAGAGGGCTTTCAAAAGATTGTAATGGAAGCAATGAATTACAGTGTTTTGGCAGGGGGGAAACGAATCCGCCCTATGCTTATGATGGAAACCTATCGATTGTTTGGGGGGAAAGGAAAAGTAATTGAGCCCTTTATGGCAGCCATGGAAATGATTCATACGTATTCTTTAGTACATGATGATTTGCCGGCTATGGACAATGATGAATACAGAAGAGGAAGAAAAACAACACATATTGTATACGGTCATGCTATGGGGATTTTAGCAGGAGATGCGCTGTTAAATTATGCCTTTGAAACAGCTTTACAGGCCTTTGAAATAGAAAACAATGATGGAATTCCAAAAGCTCTTATGATTCTTGCAAAAAAAGCCGGAATTTATGGAATGATTGGTGGTCAGGTAGTAGATGTATGTGCAGTAGGAGAAAGTCTTGACAGAGAACGTTTAGATTTTATTTATAAATTGAAAACCGGTGCATTAATAGAAGCATCCATGATGATTGGGGCAATTCTTGCCGGAGCCACAGAGGAAGAAGTTGCTAAAGTAGAAAAAGCCGCAGCAGATATTGGTCTTGCTTTTCAGATTCAAGATGATATTCTGGATGTTACAAGCACAACAGAAATCCTTGGGAAACCGGTATTTAGTGATGAGAAGAATAACAAAACTACATATGTAACCTTTGAAGGTTTAGAAACAGCGAAAACACATGTTGCAAAAATTTCAAAGGCTGCCATAGAAACTATCAAATCTTTCCAGGGAGAGAATGAATTTCTTATCGAATTGGTAAAATACCTGATTCACAGAGAAAAGTAAGGAGATATATAATGCTCTTAGATAAAATTAATCAGCCAAATGATATAAAAAAACTGGATAAGGAAGAATTAAAGGGATTAGCAGAAGAAATTAGAGAGTTCCTTATTGATAAAATAAGTACTACGGGGGGACACTTGGCGTCTAACCTGGGTGTAGTGGAACTAACTATGGCACTGCACTTAGTACTAAATTTGCCGGAAGATAAAATTGTATGGGATGTAGGTCATCAGGCTTATACCCATAAAATTTTAACAGGACGTCAGGAAGGATTTGATGTTCTGCGTAAATATGGTGGTATGAGTGGATTCCCAAAAAGAAAGGAAAGCAACTGTGACTGCTTTGATACAGGGCATAGTTCCACTTCTATTTCAGCTGCCTTAGGTTATGTTCAGGCAAGAGAGATTGCAAAAGAGAATTACACAGTAGTAGCAGTCATTGGAGACGGAGCATTAACTGGTGGAATGGCATATGAAGCATTAAATAATGCCTCACATTTAAAGAGCAATTTTATCATAATTTTAAATGACAATAATATGTCAATTTCTGAAAATGTAGGTGGAATGTCTTCCTATCTTGGAAATTTAAGAACAGCAGAGTCCTATAATGGAATCAAAGAAAGCATCACGAATACCATTGGAAAAAATCCGGTTTATGGGGATAAGGTAATGAAAAATCTTATCAAAATTAAAAGTGGTATTAAACAGCTTTTTATTCCAGGAATGTTTTTTGAAGATATGGGAATTAAGTATTTAGGACCAGTAGAAGGTCATAATATGGAAAAATTAGTAAAAGCATTAAAAGAAGCCAAGAAAGTAAAAGGACCAGTTTTGGTTCATGTAATGACAAATAAAGGACAGGGGTATGCACCAGCAGAACGACATCCTTCCAGATTTCATGGAACAGAGCCTTTTGATATAGAAACTGGACTTCCATTGGCAAGAAAAAAGAAACCAAGTTACACTAATGTATTTTCTACAGTAATGGTAAAATTAGGTGCCAGAAATGAAAGAATCGTAGCTATTACAGCGGCTATGCCTGATGGAACCGGATTAAAACGTTTTCGTAATATGTATAAAGAACGTTTTTTTGATGTAGGAATTGCAGAAGAACATGCAGTTACTTTTGCTGCAGGATTGGCAGCGGGAGGTATGCGACCGATAGTGGCAATTTATTCTTCCTTTTTGCAAAGAGCCTATGACCAGATTATCCATGATGTGTGTATACAGAATCTTCCTGTGGTTTTTGCCATAGACAGAGCAGGATTGGTTGGAAGTGATGGAGAAACCCATCAGGGGATTTTTGATATTTCTTTCCTTTCCGGAATACCAAATATGCATATTATGGCACCAAAAAATAAATGGGAACTGTCAGATATGATGAAATTTGCAGTGGCATTTCAGTCACCTATTGCTATTCGTTATCCAAGAGGTGAGGCGTATGATGAGTTTAAAGAATATCGTACACCGGTGGTATTGGGAAAAAGTGAAACTTTATACGACGAAGATGAGATTGCCTTATTTGCTTTTGGAAGTATGGTAAAAATTGCAAAAGAAGTAAGAGATGAGTTAAAGAATATTGGATATAACTGTAGTCTGATTAATGCACGTTTTGCAAAGCCTTTTGATGAAGAACGGATTAGGGAACTGGCAGAAGATCACAAAGTAATTGTAACTTTAGAAGAAGGAGTAAAAAGTGGTGGTCTTGGAGAACATGTAGCAAATTTTGTGTCAGAAAAGAATCTGGATGTGAAAGTGGAAATTATTGCTATTCCAGATGAGTATGTAGAACATGGAAATGTAGACATTTTGAAAAAAGAAGTTGGTATGGATAAGGAATCCATTGTAAACCGGATTGTTTCAGCCTATGTAGGACTGTAACCAATGTAAGATAGGAAATTGAGTATGAAAGAAAGATTAGATGTATTACTGGTAAAAAGAAATCTTGTAGAGTCCAGAGAAAAGGCAAAAGCCATTATTATGTCTGGAAATGTATTTGTAAATGGACAAAGAGAGGACAAGGCAGGAACAACTTTTGATGTAGAAAAGAACCATGTGGAGATTGAAATTAAAGGAAATACTTTGAAATATGTAAGTCGTGGTGGATTGAAACTGGAAAAAGCCATGAACAATTTTGATGTAACAGTAGAAAATAAGGTTTGTATGGACATTGGAGCTTCTACTGGTGGTTTTACAGACTGTATGCTGCAAAATGGAGCAGTAAAAGTGTTTGCAGTGGATGTAGGACATGGTCAGCTTGCATGGAAACTTCGTCAGGATGAACGGGTTGTCTGCATGGAAAAAACAAATATCCGATATGTAACCACAGAAGACATTGGAGAATTATTGGATTTTGCTTCTGTAGATGTATCTTTTATTTCCCTTACCAAAGTGCTGATTCCGGCATATAATATGCTCCGGGAAGGGGGCGAAATGGTTTGCCTTATTAAACCTCAGTTTGAAGCAGGTAAAGAAAAAGTAGGGAAAAAGGGCGTAGTCAGAGAGAAATCCGTACATAGAGAAGTAATTGAAATGGTGATACAGTTTGTACTTGCTAATGGATTTAATGTGCTGAATTTGGACTATTCCCCTGTAAAAGGTCCGGAGGGAAATATTGAATATCTTCTTCATATTCGTAAAGAAACACCGGCGGAATATGATATGGGAAATGTGGCAGTGGTAGTAGATGCAGCACATCAAGAACTTGATAAGTAAAAGAATAACTATGCTGTGTAGCAGGTTATAAATGGAGAAAACAGATGGATAAGTTCTATATTATAGCAAATGCGCAGAAAGATAAAAATTTTCGGGTAACAGAAGAAATAGAAACCTACCTAATGCAAAGAGGAAAATCTGTAAAAACAGAAACTTCAGAAATTATTCGAGGAGAAGATATACCAAAGGATACAGAGTGTGTTTTGGTACTAGGTGGCGATGGTACATTAATCAGGGCAGCCCATGAAGTACTTCCTACCAAAATTCCAATGCTTGGAGTGAATTTAGGAACTTTAGGGTATTTAGCAGAAGTGGAAACAGCTCATTTAGCATGTGCTTTGGATAAGTTAATACAAGATGAATATACCATAGAGGAACGAATGATGTTAAAAGGTACTACACCACCTCATTCTAAATCAGCACTAGAAAGTCTGGCATTGAATGATGTGGTAATTACCAGATCTGGGCCTCTTCGTATTGTAAATTATAAGATTTATGTAAATGGAAAGTATCTTCATTCTTATAAAGCAGATGGCATTATTGTGGCAACTCCTACCGGATCCACAGGGTATAACCTTTCAGCAGGGGGGCCTATTGTAAAACCGTCTGCATCTTCCATTGTGATTACACCAATCTGCCCTCATACTTTAAATACCAGAAGTATTGTGTTGGATGGAACAGATCATGTAATGGTGGAAATTGGACCAGGAAGAGACTGTGATAATGAAAAAGCAGATGTGTTCTTTGATGGTGACAGTGCATTTTCTTTAAATTTAAATGAGAAAGTTCATATCTGCAAGGCAGAAACTTCTGTAAAAATAATAAAACTAAGCGATTTGAATTTTTTAGAAGTACTTCGAAGGAAGCTTGGAGAATAAATATAACTGCCAGATAAAAATAAAGAGGTGAAAGAGTGAAAAGCGACAGACACGCAAAGATAGTAGAATTAATAGGGAAATTTGATATTGAAACCCAGGAGGAACTGGCAGAAAAGCTAAATCATGCAGGATTTAATGTAACTCAGGCTACGGTTTCTAGGGATATCCGGGAATTGAAACTTACCAAGGTAGCCACAGAAGGGAAAAAACAAAAATATGCTCTTCTTCAAAATAGTGAAGGAATGGGCGATAAATATATGAGAGTGTTAAAAGATGGCTTTGTTTCCATGGATATGGCACAAAATATTTTAGTAATAAAAACGGTATCAGGGATGGCAATGGCAGTGGCGGCATCCTTAGATGCTTTAAAATGGCATGAAGTAGTAGGATGTATTGCAGGAGACGATACCATTATGTGTGCCATTCGCAGCGTAGAAGAAACAAAAACAGTCATGGAAAAAGTCCGCAAGATTGTGATGAATTAACCTGTACTGCAATAAACCTGAGAGAAAGATTGCAAGGAGGTCTATATGTTACTAAATCTTAATGTGAAAAATTTGGCCCTAATTGACCAGGCAGAGGTGACTTTTGGAGATGGACTTAACATCTTAACCGGAGAAACCGGGGCAGGTAAGTCCATGCTTTTGGGGTCTCTTCAGCTAGCTTTTGGGGGAAAACTGGAAAAATCAGCATTAAAAGATGAAACAAAAGAAGTTTTTGTGGAGGCAGTGTTTCAAATTGAAAACAAACATCAAACAAAACTTCTAGAAGAAATGGAAATCTTCCCAGAAGAAGGACAAGTGATTTTGTCCCGAAAATTTGCCAATGGAAGATGGATGAATAAGATTAATGGGGAAAGTGTAACAGTAAAACAGCTGCAAAAAGTTTCCGAAAGTCTGATTGATATTTATGGTCAGCATCAGCAACAGATTTTATTAAATAAGCATAAACATTTAGAATTGTTAGATGAATATGCTCACAAGGAATTAAAAGAAGAAAAAGAAAAGCTTTTCGAGAGTTTTGGAAAATATACCAAACTAAAAAAAGAACTAGAAGAAGCTTTATCAGATGAAGAAAAACGGTTAAGAGAAATTTCTTTTATGGAATTTGAAGTAAATGAAATTGAAGAGGCAAATCTTGTGATAGGTGAAGATGAAGGCCTGGAAAAGTTATATCGCAAAATGAATAATGCCAGAAAAATTACAGAAACTGTAGACAGAGTATATCAAATCAGTGGATACAGTGAAAATCAGTCAGCAGGAGAACAGATTGGCTATGCATTAAAGCTGATGGATGGCGTTTCTGGCATGGATGAAGAATTAAATGATAAACGGAACCAGTTGGCAGAAATTGATGCATTGTTAAATGATTTTAACAGAGATTTAGCACAATATATGGAAACATTGGAATTTAGCGAAGAAGAGTTTTCAAAAACAGAAGAGCGTTTAGACTTGCTAAATAAGTTAAAATCTAAATATGGAAAAACAATAGAAGATATACTGGCATATAAAGCAGAAAAGCAGAAAGAACTGGAAAAGTACGGCGATTACCACATGTATGTGAATGAATTAAATCAAAATTTGGAAACAGAGGAAAAGCAGGTAAAAGAGCTTTCTGTGAAAATTAGTGAAATTCGTAAAAAGTCCGCCGAAGTTCTTTGTAAAAAGGTGAGAAAACATTTAGAAGACTTAAATTTTTTAAATACAGAATTTACCATGGAATTCAATGAACTTTCTCATTATTCTGCAAATGGAACGGATGAAGTCCAGTTTATGATTGCTACCAATTTAAATGAACCGTTAAGACCATTACAGACCACAGCTTCCGGTGGTGAATTATCTAGAATTATGCTGGCAGTGAAAACTGTGTTGGCAGATAATGATAATATAGATACTTTGATTTTTGATGAAATTGATACGGGAATTAGTGGAAGAACCGCTCAAAAGGTTTCTGAAAAAATGGAATTAATTTCTAAAAATCATCAATTAATTTGTATTACTCATCTTCCGCAGATTGCAGCTATGGCAGATAAGCATTATGTAATTGAAAAGGAAGTAGAAGAAAACAGAACAATTACAAAGGTTAGGGAACTGAAAAAAGAAGAAGAAGTATCAGAATTGGCACGTATGCTTGGTGGTGTTTCTATTACAGAAACCACTTTGGAAAGTGCAAGAGAAATGAAAGAATTGGCAAATAGTACAAAATATAACGGGTGTTAAATAAAGCCTCCTTCATATACTAAGAAAAGTAATATAGTATGTGAAGGAGGAATTTTTATGGAGGCGTATCGTAAATTTTTATGGAAACTGTTAATTTGCAGCGTTGCGTTTACCTGTTTTTATGGTTATAGGTGTATTTACAACGCAATTCCCGATGAAATAAATCTGGTAGCAGGTTCAGAACAGGAGCTTAACTTAAATCTTCCTTTTTCGGTAAAGGGAGAAATTGAAGTTCCGGCAGTTATGGCTGCCGGTGGTAGAGAAGAACAGCTAAAAGAAACTGTTCATATTAATTTGTCAGATTCTTGTAAAGTAGTAACAGGAGATTCCGGAAACTATCAGATGAGCTGTAGTTTGTTGGGAGTTTTACATCTAAAAGATGTAAATATTAATGTAATTGAGGAAACAAAACTGATGCCGGTGGGAACTCCTATAGGAATTTATATGAAAACCGCAGGTGTAATGGTAATTGGAACCGGAGAGGTAAAGGGAATGGATGGTATGAGCTATGAGCCAGCCTATAATCTGGTGAAATCCGGGGATTACATTGAAAAAGTTAATGGGGAAACAATTTACAATAAGAAAGAACTGGTAGAAAAAGTGAATCAGACAGATGGGGAAGCAGTATTAACCCTTCGAAGAGATGGAGAACATATTGCAGTGAAAGTAAAATGCATCAAAACATCAGGAAGCGAACAAAAAATGGGTATCTGGGTAAGAGATAATACCCAGGGGATTGGAACAGTCACATATTTGGATGAAAATGGAGGTTTTGGAGCTCTGGGACATGGAATTAATGATGTGGATACCGGGGAACTGATGGAGCTAGAGGACGGAACTTTGTACAAAACCCAGGTAAAGTCTGTTATGAAAGGAAGTGCAGGTTCACCAGGAGCATTAGAGGGAGTGATTTATTATAACGAAGATGCAGAGCGGGGAATCATAGAGAAAAATACAGAATGTGGTATATTTGGACAGGCAAATGAGATATTGATGAATGAAATACAGGGAGATTACCTTCCCATTGGTTTAAAGCAGGAAATAAAAAAAGGAAAAGCCCATATTCGATGTACCATTAATGGGACTACTGAGGATTATGAAGTGGAGATTTTGGAGGTTAGGTTGAACAATTCAGCTGTAAATAAAGGGATTGTGTTGAAAGTAACAGATGAAAGATTATTAAGTCTTACTGGTGGAATTGTACAAGGGATGAGTGGGAGTCCTATCATACAGGAAGGAAAGATTGTGGGGGCGGTGACCCATGTGTTTGTGCAGGATGCTACCAAAGGGTATGGGATATTTTTAGAAAATATGTTGGAGTATTGAGTCCGGTTGGTGGGACCAGGAAATTCAACACAGATTATGATAAAATTACTGTAAGAGACCTTTTTAATCAAACTAGTGGAATTAAAGAAAGTATATGAATGGTTAAAGGAAGCGGACAAAGTTGCTCTGATCAATGCGATTTATAACATGGAATCTTCATAAGAGAAAAATTAAGGGAAAGAAAATGTCCAAGCAGTTGCTCGGGCATTTTTGTTTTTTTAAAGTGAATCTACTTTACATCTCAAAAAAAATGTGCTATCTTATGAATGAACAAATATTCATTCATAAATGAAGCGAGGTGGATTATGCCAAAATCAAAAGAAAGATGTAAAGAAATTCGTGAAGAGATGAGAAATACTATTTTGCAAAAATCATTGTTATATTTTGCCAGGAATGGATTTGCTGGAACTAAAATTAGCGATTTGTCTAAGAATATCGGAATTGGACAGGGAACAATCTATGTCTACTTTGAATCGAAAGAGGAATTATTTCAAGAGATATTAAAGATTGCAAATAGTAATGAGATGTTAAAAAAGATGAAACTATTGGTGAACATGCCCGTTTCTGCAAAGAAAAAACTACGTATGTTATCCGAGATGGTGCTTAATCGTCTTGAGAAAGATGAAACCTTTGCAGCTATGATAGCATTAAATACGCAAATGCTATTGGAAAAGAATGAGGCGTATTCATCAGAAGAGACAACTTATCAAACGAAGCTTTACAATTATACTTTTAAAATCATAGAGCAGGGGCAGAAAGAAAAAAGTATGGTTGATGGTTCGAGTATGAAGCTTGTAGATTACTATTGGGGAGTAGTTTATTTGTATTCGTTGAAGCGGCTTTTTACATCGGAATATGAAATGATTTCGGTGGATGATTTAGAGAGAACTGTTTTGAAGGGATAATAGAATGATGAAAAAGATAGCAATTTTAACTGGAGCAACAGGTGGACTGGGAAGAGAATTTTTAAAACAAATATTAAAAGAAGAAATTGATGAGGTATGGGCAGTTGCTAGAAACGAGCAGAAACTATCAGAACTCAGGAAAGAATATGGAGAAAGGGTAATCCCAATGTCGATTGATTTGTCTGAGCTGCAAGGAATTAGACAGATAAAGAACATGCTTGACAAGAATAAGCCTCAGGTGGTGTATTTAATCAATAATGCAGGTTTAGCAAAAATGGGAAAGTATAAAGATTTCCATATAGAGGAAATTGACAAGATGATCAATGTAAATTGCAAGGCCCCTGTTATGCTTGCTCAAATTTGTATTCCGTATATGGGAAAAGGAAGCAAGATATTGAATATTTCATCTGCTTCTGCATTTCAGCCTAATCCGTATATTAATTTGTATGCTGCGTCCAAAGTGTTTGAGAGAAGTTATTCCAGAGCTCTCAATGTAGAATTGGAAGAAACTGGAATTAAAAGTACGGCAGTTTGTCCGGGATGGATAGATACGGAACTCTTACAAAAAGAGATAAATGGGAAAAAAGTAAGATTTCCAGGGTTGGTTACACCGGATAGAGTTGTTAAGCAGGCGATTAAAGATGCGAAAAAAGGAAAGGATATGTCGGTTTGCTCCATGTATGTAAAATGTCAGCATGTAAATGTAAAGTTATTACCGCAACGCCTAGTTATGAAAATATGGATGGCAGGAATAGGTAAATATTTAAAGGAGAATTAGCGTGAAAAAATATATTAGGTCAGAACGAGCAAACTTGTTTGAACCGAATGTTTATATTAGCATGATTGTAAAATTGTCCGGAAACTTACAAAGCGAAGAAATTGAACAAGCTGTGTATAAAGCGTATGAAGCAAATGAAACTACCATGTCAAAAATTGTGTGGAAGAGAATGGAGATGCCTATTATGAAAAAATGGGGAGTAGTGGTTGTGGATTTATTATAGATAATTGTTCATGGAAGGAATTGCTTCATCAAAGTGAGAAACGACCATTTGCTTTGAACAAAGGAGAACTTGTGAGAACATTTTTAACAAAAGAAAATGAGCAATTGATATTGCTTATTCATGCACATCATTTGGTTGGCGATGGGCAGTCTGTTTTGATTTTGATAAATGATATTGTAACTAGTATGAATAAACAGCCGCTTGTATATAAATCAATGCTTTCTGTTGAACGAAACTTTTTGGAGAAAAGAGCAAAGTTAGGTAAAGGGACAAAATTATATATTAAATGGATTAATCAGAAGTGGCAAAAGAATGCAAGAGCATTTACATGGGATGATTATTTTGCAATTCACAGGAAATATTGGAATGAATATACTTCAGAAATAGATTGGATAACTCACGATATTAAAGAATTAAAGGAAAAATGTCCTAAAGGTATAACGATTAACAGTTATATTATTACAGAACTATTGAGAGAACATCCGGAATGTGAGGTGGTAGGAATTTCCATCAGCATACGAGAAGATAAGGGAATGTCGAATCAGACTTCGGGTATTGCTGTAAAATATAAATATAATTCCAAAAGGGCGTTTGAAGAGAATGGTGTTTGCTATGAAAGAAAAAGTATATGAAGTTGTAAAAACTATTCCAAAGGAAAAGTTGCTACATATGGACAAATAGCAGGGTATTTAGGAAACAAGAATTTAGCTAGGGTGTTAGGAAATGTTCTTTACAATAATCCTGACCCGAAAAAAATTCCCTGCCATCGGGTAGTTAATTGTAATGGGAGAATTGCAGTTTGATAGAACATTAGGAAGTTACATTTATATTAATGATTATGGTGAAATTATAGAGCAACAGAAGCTTTGAAGTTTACTGTGAGTAAAATAGGAAGGTGAATAAATGAAGATATTTATAGTCTATAAAAGTGATTGTATTATAAGATGGGGGTTATTCGGACTGGTAGTATTACTTGCATTCCTATCGGGCAATTCTATTGCTCTGATTGATAAGCCTATTGTATTGTCAGCATGTACGTTAATTTTATATCTTTTTATGCCTGTTCATTTGGTTTTATGGCTAATTTCATTTATATTTTCAATCAAGAACAAACAAGTTCCGCGCATTGTTTTTTGTGTAATTGCACCGATAGTTTCTATCGTTTTTTTATTCCTTCTTATCATTATACATGTTATCATGACCGGTGGCGTGTAAATATTTATTGTATTGGTGCATCGAAATAAGATACATAGAAAAACGAAAAGAAACTGATTTATTGATTCAGGATAATAACATATTATATCCGATAGAAATAAAAAAGCAGGTAATACAAAAGATTCGAAGTCTTTGCATTACCTGCTTTAAAAAGGGATAAACTATAAAGCAATTAGGGATTAGAAGAAGGTTTGTTACCAAGCTGCCAAAAAGCTACCGCACTGGCTGCTGCAACATTTAAGGAATCTACCCCATGAGACATAGGAATACATACCGTATAATCGCAATTAGAAATTGTATCAGATGCCAGTCCATCCCCCTCGGTTCCCAAAACAATAGCTAACTTTTCTTCTGCCATAAGTTCTGGATTATCAATAGAAACTGCCTTATGGCTTAATGCCATAGCAGCGGTTTTAAATCCTAAGGTGTGCAGATACTCAATATTCGGTTCAGTATCTTCGGAAGCTTCTCTTCCTAAAAAAGTCCATGGAATCTGAAAAACGGTTCCCATACTTACTCGTATTGCACGTCGGTAAAGGGGATTGCTGCAGGCAGGAGTAAGCAATACAGCATCCATATTTAATGCAGCAGCGGAACGGAAAATGGCACCTACATTGGTAGGATTTACAACATTTTCCAATACAGCAATGCGTCGTGCATTGGTACAAACTTCTTCTACAGTAGGTAACCTAGGGCGATTCATGGCACATAACATTCCACGAGTCAGTTTAAACCCGGTTAATTGTGCTAATACTTCAAATTCAGCGGTAAAAATCGGTATTTCACCGCAACGGGCAATAATGTCTTTGGCCTGGCCATCCACATGTTTTCGTTCCACCAGACAGGAAACAGGTACATATCCTGCATCAAGAGCACGTTCTATAACTTTCGGGCTTTCTGCAATGAAAAGTCCTTTTTCCGGTTCATGGCGATTGAGCAGTTGTCCTTCTGTAAGACGGGCATATATATCTAATTCAGGTGCTTGAAAATCAGTAATTTCTATAATGTTTGGCATAAAAATCTCCTTATGGTGAAATTAAAAAAACTATAACGATAAAAAAGAAACGGGCAACCCGTTAATGCAACTTTACTGTACGGTGAAAACCCATTTCTTATAGGTATGTTACAACAAGAATTATATATCGTCAAGAAATAAAATGATTAAACTATTTGTATATGAAATGAAGTAATTAGATTATTTGTATCATAAATGCAGTAGTCTGAGGGGGAATACTTATGGTCATGGCAGAAGAAAAAGAAGCATTCACTATCATACCAGTTGTTAATTCTCTTGGGGAAATAATTGCACCACGTTCATTCTGAATAAGAGTATTTCTGTCCACCACTAACACAACCTGCTGATTCTGATTTCTGCAATTAGGACAGCTACTGTAGGAAATAGTTACAAGCCATGTATTGCGAGTTGAAGAGATATTTTCAATTGTAGCATTTGAAACAAAGATACTATCTATCATAAAAATACCTGATTTCATTTTTACTATTAGGATATGTAAAAATAAGTGAATAGTGCAAGAAAATTTAACTATATGTAATAAAAATTTTGAAGTCAGGCAGAGACAAGGATGTTTTCGTCTTTATAGCATAATTTTGAGGGCGAAATATTAGTGAAAATGTAGAAAATTGAAGAAACAGGAAGTTTAGGCTTTTGTTCCATCAAGTTATATGATATTCTACACATATTGTGTCTTTATCGCAAAAAAGGTATTTGGGTGAAAAGTATGCAAATATAAAAGAAAGGTTAGGAGGAAAAATGGAAAGAGAACGATTAGGAAGCCGGCTTGGCTTTATTCTATTAAGTGCGGGATGTGCCATCGGTATAGGTAATGTGTGGAAGTTTCCTTATATGGTGGGAGAGTATGGTGGAGGAATTTTTGTATTAATTTACTTATTTTTCTTGATTATCCTTGGGGTACCAGTTTTGACAGTGGAATTTTCATTAGGGCGATCCAGTCAAAAAAGTCCGGCGAAATTGTATCAGCAACTAGAACCAAAGGGAAGTAAATGGCATATCCATGGTTACGTGGCAGTAATAGGGAATTATATTCTTATGATGTTTTACACAAGCGTGGCAGGATGGATGCTTCATTATTTTGTGGCAACAGCTACTGGAAAATTCCAGGGATTGAATGCGAAAGGAATTGCAGGGTATTTTGATAACTTTATGCTGGATGCAAAAACAGTAATGATTTACATGTTAATTGTTGTTGTAATAGGTTTTGCGGTTAATTCTTTCGGTCTTCAAAACGGACTGGAAAAGATTACAAAGGTTATGATGCTGGCATTACTGGCGATTATGGTAATTCTTGCAATTAATAGCTTCTTTATGGAAGGCGGGGAAAAAGGACTTGCTTTTTATCTGCTTCCTGATTTTGGAAGAATGAAGGAGATTGGTATAGGAAATGTAGTAGTGGGAGCCATGAATCAGGCCTTTTTTACCTTAAGTCTTGGAATGGGGGCTATGGCAATTTTTGGAAGCTATATTGGAAAAGAGAGAGCTTTGGCAGGAGAGGCATTAAATGTGGCATTACTTGATACTTTTGTGGCAATCTGTTCAGGATTGATTATTTTCCCTGCATGTTTTGCCTATGGTGTAGAGGTGGATAGTGGTCCTAGTTTGATTTTTATTACATTGCCAAATATTTTTAATCATATACCTATGGGAAGATTGTGGGGCAGTTTATTCTTTGTATTTTTGTCTTTTGCAGCATTATCCACCGTTCTTGCAGTATTTGAAGGAATTATCGCTTGTTCCATGGATCTTTTTGATTGGAGCAGAAAGAAAGCCTGCATGATTAATGGCATTTTAATGCCAATTCTTTCGGTACCATGTGTGTTAGGTTTTAATGTACTTAGTGGAATACAGCCATTTGGTGAAGGAAGTAATATTATGGATTTAGAAGATTTTATTGTCAGCAATCTGATTCTTCCGTTGGGTTCCCTTGCCTTTGTTCTGTTTTGTGTAAGCAAAAAGGGTTGGGGATGGGAAAACTTTAGAAAAGAAGCAAATACAGGAAAAGGGTTAAAAGTCAGCAATATGTTAAGAGGATATATGACATATGTATTGCCAGTAATTATATTTGTAGTATTTGTAATTGGAATTTATAACTTTTTTAAATAATTCAGAAATACAGCCTGGAAATTTTACAGATTTTTGGGCTGTATTTTTTGGATTAAAATTAGGAGAATGAAAAAATACTGGTAATATCTGGTATTGGGCTTTTGATACTTGCATACAGAGAATACTTTCGATAAAATGTGAGGGACAGGAAATAAAAAAATGAAGGAGAAGTATATGAACGAGAAAAAAGAGTTTAAACCTTATATCCCGGCAGAGAAGATTACTCCTGAATTTACATTAACCTCTATTCTTATGGGGATTCTTCTTGCCGTAGTATTTGGGGCAGCCAATGCGTACTTAGGACTTAGAGTTGGGATGACTGTTTCTGCATCTATTCCTGCTGCTGTAATTGCCATGGGTGTCATCCGGGTAGTTATGCGTAAAAATTCTATTTTAGAAAGTAATATGGTGCAGACAGTAGGGTCCGCAGGGGAATCTGTGGCAGCAGGTGCTATTTTTACACTTCCTGCATTGTTTTTATGGGCCGCGGAAGGAAGAATGGATAAACCAAGTCTTTTTGAGATTACATTAATTGCATTGTTAGGTGGCCTTTTAGGTGTGATTTTTATGGTTCCATTAAGGAATGCTTTGATTGTAAAAGAACATGGAGTTTTACCATATCCGGAAGGTAGTGCATGTGCAGAGGTTCTTTTAGCAGGAGAAGAGGGGGGAGCAAATGCAACAACGGTATTTGCAGGAATGGGTTTTTCAGCTTTATTCAAATTTATTATTGATGGATTAAAGGTGGTTCCCAGTGAGGTTTCACTTAAAATAAAAGGTTATCATGGTGAAATAGGCACACAGATATATCCGGCAGTAATGAGTGTAGGGTATATTTGCGGTCCAAGGATTTCTTCCTATATGTTTGCAGGTGGTGTTCTGAGCTGGTTAGTTTTGATTCCAATGATTGTATTATTTGGGGAACAGCTTGTACTATATCCGGGAACAGAGCCAATTGGTGAAATGTTTGCAAGTGGTGGGGCTTCTGCAATCTGGAGTTCCTACATTCGTTACATTGGTGCAGGGGCATTAGCAGCTGGTGGTATTATTAGTCTCATAAAATCATTTCCTCTTATTGTACGTACATTTCGGGATGCACTAAAGAGTATGAAAGGGACTTCTAGAGAGGAAGCGACACGTACATCAAGAGATTTAGGGATTGGTGTGGTAATTGTAGGGATTGTAGCAATTACTGTTTTCATTTGGTTAGTTCCGACTATCCCGGTCAGCCTTTTAGGTGCAGTTATAGTTGTGGTGTTTGGTTTCTTCTTTGCTACAGTATCTTCTCGTATGGTGGGGCTTGTAGGTAGCAGTAATAATCCAGTATCAGGTATGGCCATTGCAACCCTTTTAATTGCTACAGTTATTTTAAAAGTTACAGGTGATGGTGGCATACATGGTATGCAGGGAGCAATTGCAATTGGCTCTATTATTTGTATTGTGGCAGCAATTGCTGGTGATACTTCACAAGATTTAAAGACTGGATATCTTTTAGGTGCAACACCTAAAAAGCAGCAGATTGGTGAGCTGATAGGTGTTGTAGCAGCATCTCTTGCCATTGGTGTTACACTATATTTGTTGGACAAGGCATGGGGATTTGGTTCAGAGCAGTTGGCAGCGCCACAGGCCACCTTAATGAAAATGATTATTGAAGGGGTGATGGAAAGCAATCTTCCATGGGCATTGGTATTTATTGGTGTGTCTGTAGCCATTGTAGTTGAAATACTGGGGATTCCGGTTCTTCCTTTTGCCATTGGTGTTTATTTACCAGTTCAGTTAAATGCCTGTATTATGGCAGGTGGGTTGATACGCCTTGCCTTTGACAAGATGAAAGGAAAAGAAGAAGAGAAAAAGCAAATTATCAATGATGGTATTTTGTATTGTTCCGGTATGATTGCAGGAGAAGGATTAGTGGGAATTATTCTTGCAGTTCTTGCTATATTTGGATTGGATCAGCTAATTGATTTATCAAAATACATGAATGTTCCTGAATTGGTAAGTAGTGTGGGCAGTCTTATAGTGTATGCACTAATAATTTTGTCCTTGTTGAAATTTTCTATATGGAAAAAGAGAAAATAAAATTATGAAACAGAAAAATGCAAAATCAGAAAATTATTTAGAACGTTGTCCTATGAGGAAGGAAGAAATCCCGTGGTCTGTAGATAAAAGAGGAATTGTTACACTAGAGATTACAAACACAGGCTTTTTCCATTGGATCGCACAGAAATTTTTTGGAAGACCAAAAGTCAGTCATATTCATTTAGATGAAATAGGAAGTTTTGTATGGCCTCTTATGGATGGAGAAAGGGATATGATTGCGTTAGGGGTTTTAGTGAAAGAACACTTTGGAGAAGAAGCAGAACCTTTATATGAGCGTCTGGCAAAATACGTTCAGATATTGGAGAGTTATACGTTTATTTATTGGAAGTAGGAGAAAAGAGCTTTTGCAAAATAACTGGGTAGTCAGTTATGGAGCAGGAGCTTTTTTGCATTCCAATTCGATTAAAAAAGAGTTTGTAATATACGGTGGCAGAAAAAGTTCCTAAAAATTTTATTGAAATATCTAAATTCATTTGATAGAATTATTGTGTATTTTTACCTTGTAAAAAGTGTGAAAAGATTTGCGGAGGATAATTATTGGTATTGAAATGCAGGAAGGAGGAAGCTTTGATGCACATTAGGAAAAAGAAACTTGTATGTTTTATGTTAATGATATTCGTGTTCTTATCAGGAATGTATTTTGAGAATGTGAAAACAGATTTTTCAGTGGTATGTGCATCAAATGAGACAACCAATTCCTATATTATGTCATATGATGCCGTTATAATGGAAGCAGAGCACTGCACAACAGAAATGATGGGGATTCGTAATAGTATAGGGATAAAACAGTTTGTAAGTCGTTACATTACTCACAAAAGAGACAGTAGAAATCCCCTTGATTTTCTGTGTTCAAATAGTTTTTGCTTATCTGAAGGAAGAAGTTTTACTAGGTTTGAAACGACATGTTTTCTGAATCAATATCAGGAAGAATTTGTCTTAAATTATATTCATAAATCTGATGGAAAAAAACGAGTCTAAATATGTTCCCATTTTGAGCCTATGAATACATAGGTTTATTAGAGTGTATAAAATTTTATATGCATATTAGAAATAGCGTAATAGGAAATGCAAATAAGATAAAAGCAGAAAGGATTTAATATTATGTCATTTACATATTTGATGGGATTACTCGGAGGTTTAGCATTGTTTCTTTATGGAATGCAAATGATGAGTACAGGTTTAGAAGCAGCGGCAGGGAATAAAATGAAAGTTATCCTTGAGAAACTTACTGCCAACAGATTTATTGGTGTTTTAGTAGGGGCATTAATTACTGCAGTGATTCAGTCATCTTCAGCAACAACAGTAATGGTAGTGGGATTTGTAAATTCTGGGATGATGACATTAAGTCAGGCAGTATGGATTATTATGGGGGCCAACATTGGAACCACCATAACAGGTCAGTTAATCGCTTTGGATGTGGGAGAAATTGCACCATTGATTGCCTTTTTGGGCGTTGCTGCAATTGTATTTGTGAAAAATGAAAAAGTACATCATATAGGAGAAATCTTAGCAGGTTTAGGGGTATTATTTATTGGAATGGATATGATGGGTTCCGCAATGAAACCACTTGCTGATTCAGAAGAATTTGTAGGATTACTCACAAAATTTGAAAATCCAATACTTGGAATTTTAGCTGGTACGGTCTTTACCGCATTAATTCAGTCATCTTCGGCATCGGTAGGTATTTTACAGGCATTAGCAGGAAGTGGAGTCATAGGATTAAATAGTGCTGCATTTGTGTTGTTTGGACAAAATATTGGTACTTGTATTACTGCTTTACTGGCTTCTATTGGAACAAGTAGAAATGCAAAAAGAGCTACAGTAATTCATATTATGTTTAATGTGTTTGGTACCATTGTATTTACCATCCTTTGTTTGGTAACACCGCTTATTTCTCTGGTGCAGGGATGGACTCCGGATAATGCTCCGGCACAAATAGCTAACTTGCATACTATGTTTAATATTGTTACAACCTTGTTGCTGCTTCCGGTTGGTACATGGTTGACAAAGATTGCTACTGTAATACTTAGAGATAAGGGTGAAACAGAGGAGGCAGGTTTAAAAGTGCAGTATTTATTGGATATCAAGCATATTCATGCAGATAAACTAGGTGCTTCTGTTATTTGTATGGAGGGAATTAAAAAAGAATTAATGCGAATGATGGAAATGGCAAAAAGTAATGTATTTGAGGCATTTGACGTGTTTGCTAATAAAGGAGCAGAAAAATATCCGGCTATTGAAAAGAGAGAAGAGTATGTAGACTTTTTAAACAAAGAAATCTCTACTTATATCACAAATGCTATTTCTTATGAAAGTACAAATTCCGGTAGTCAGATTTTTAATTCATTATTTTCTATTACAAGTAATATAGAAAGAATTAGTGATCATGCTATGAATATTGCAGGATATTCTAATATGATAGGAGAAAGAAAAATTACCTTTTCCAAACAGGCAAATGATGAATTAACAGAAATGAAAAAAGTATGCAGTTCATTATTTGAATTATTATTAGAAAAACCTGAGGATGTAATTGAGTGGCATGAAAAAGTAGCATGTATGGAACAGAAAATTGATGATATGACCATACAATATAGAGAAAATATGTATGAAAGAATTCAAGGCGGTTCTTGTACAGATGAAGGTAGTATCCTATTCTCTGAGTTACTTACAGATTTTGAACGAATTGGTGATCATGCGCTTAACATATCTAATGATATGCTAAAGATTGCAATGATTGAAAAATAGAAGGAGTGTTTCATACTAATGAGGAGATGGAAAGTAGACAAAAAATATATAGTGATTGCCGGGTTAGCATTAATTATCATACTAGTGGCCCTTGTTTTTAATAATCTTTTAGAACAAGGGTCAAAGTATGATGAAATCAGAACTACAATAAGCAATACAATGCTTCCGATTATTGCCGGATTTATATTAGCTTATTTGTTAAATCCGGTAATGAAATGCACAGAGAAGTATATTTTTACGCCATTGGCAAAACATATTTTTAAGAAGAAAGATAAAGAACGTAAGCAAAAGAAGTTGTCCCGTTCTTTAGGAGTGATTACCACAATGGCACTTTTTATGCTACTCCTAATTGGCGGATTTTGTTTAGTGATACCACAAATATATGTTTCTGTTGCAAAGATTGTAGAAGAGGTACCTGCTTATTACGGGGAACTTGAGAAGTTAGCAAATTCTTTTATTGAGAATGATAATGAACTGAGCAAATATATTTTAGGTTTATTAGATACTGCATATGTACAAGGGATGGAATATGTAAATACTGTAGTACTTCCTAATATAGATAAGATTTTAAAGGGAATTACAACAGGAATTATTGGAGGAATAAAAACTACCTTTAATGTAGTATTAGCCATTATTATTTCGATTTATGTATTGTTCGAAAAAGAAAATTTGATTTCTTATGGTAAAAAGTTAACATATTCCTATCTTAAGAGAAAGCATGCCAATATGCTGATTAAAGGTGTAAGGTATGTGAATATGGTATTTGGTGGCTTTATTAATGGAAAAATCATAGATTCATTCATTATTGGTATTTTGTGTTATATATTTATGTTAGTTGCAGGATTTGAATATGCAGTCCTCATTAGTATTATTGTTGGGATAACAAATGTAATTCCTTATTTTGGACCATTTATTGGTGCTATTCCAAGTATATTAATTTTACTTATGACAGAACCAAAGCAGGGATTGATATTTGCTGTATTTATTCTGATTTTGCAGCAGTTAGATGGTAATGTGATTGGTCCATTAATTTTAGGAGACCGCTTAAAGATTTCTAGTATGTGGATATTAATTGCCATATTAATTGGTGGTGGATTATTTGGTGTAGCCGGAATGATATTAGGTGCACCTACACTGGCTTGTATTTATGCGTTACTCGGAAAGGATACAAGGCGGAGATTAGAGAAAAAAGAACTTCCAGTGGAAAGCGGAGCCTATTTGTTCCTTGATAGGGTAAATGAAGAAATGAAAGTAGAATACTTTAATGACACACGTAAAGAAGAATAAACTGGCACATGAACAGAAAAAGTGTTGTGTTACAATGCTACAAGCGAAATATCATGAACTTATATAATTTCATAATTGGATAAAAGTTTCTACAAACTACCGTAATAGTTTACTATAAGTCTTAAAAGATTATAGTAAGCTATTACGTTTTTTTGTGCAGATATTAGGAAAGAATAAATATGATATAGAAAAAGATATATGGAGGAAATTATGGAAATTTTTCTTCTTATTTGTATTGCAAATGCATTTGCATGTTCTATGAGCGGAACGTCTGTATATGAGTAAAGGAAGGTTATTCCAAATACTTGAATAAAGGTAAGGGGTATTGGTGAGAATAGAAGGTGGATACAATGTGTTGGGATAAAAGGTTAAAGATACATACAGGGGGCAGAGATGCTGATAAGGAAGACGAATATCATTATCCATATGAGCCTACTTCTTATTCTGTATTAGAGCGTTTGACAGACAGTGGATACTTGAACAGTAACAAATTTTCTTAAAGTTCTTTAAAAAATTGATGATTTTGCTTTATTTAAGTTAGCAACTTTGTTATAATGATTTTTGGTGTTTACCAAAATAAGGAGGGATTTTGAAAACGGACCAAACTCCAACGGATAGATGTTATTATATTTATGACCAGTATCTTCTTAAGGGAATAAACACAAAATAGGATAAAAGGCAGGTTGTTATTTATGCCCGTGTATCTACCAGAAACAAAAAGATGACTTAAAAACTGGAACCAATTATTAGAAGAAGTGATGGTAAAACATATAAAAATATTAATAAAACAGCAAAAATAAAAAAATTAGAAAAACAGTTGCGAAGAGAACAGAGATGTTTCTCCCGTAAATATGAAAATTTAAAGAAAGGAGAGTCCACTCAAAAAAATATACAAAAACAGAAGCGGAAGGTACAGAAACTTTATCATAGAATAGAAAATATTCGTACGGATTACTTTAATAAAACGCAAGCTTTAATTTAAGAGATACAACAACTTACGAAGTAGCATAATCAGATAAACGTAAGAATGTACCGATGACTTAGTCGGGAAATTACGACTATGGAGTGTACAGGAACTTGTGAGTATATTTAGTCATATTTTGAGTGGTAGGCAAGTCAATGAATTACGGTAAAAATAAGACTTCCAAAAAGCAAAAGGCATTAGCATCGAAAAATGCAAGAGTCAGAAAAAAATTTCTGATTACATTTTTTAAAGCAACCATAATATGTTTATTGGCTATAATCATATTTGCCGGTTTTGCTGCTTTTGGAGTTGTAAAAGGAATAATCGACAGTGCACCTGATATTTCAGAAATCAATGTAGTGCCAACAGGGTATTCTACCTTTGTATACGATCAGGAAGGAAATGAACTTGCGAAACTTGTGGCGCAAAATTCAAACAGAATTCCTGTATCAATTGATAAGATGCCGAAAAATCTTCAAAATGCTTTTGTGGCAATAGAAGATGAACGTTTTTATGAACATAATGGAATTGATATAAAGGGAATCATAAGAGCCGGTGTAAAAGGGATTACAAGTGGAAGCTTTTCTGAAGGTGCAAGTACTATTACACAGCAGTTAATCAAAAATAATGTATTTACAGAATGGGTAAATGGGGAATCTACCATTGAAAAATTTAAAAGAAAATTTCAGGAACAATATCTTGCAATTGAATTAAGTAAGATCATGAGCAAGGAAGAAGTATTGGAAAATTATTTAAACACCATTAATTTAGGACAAAATACATTGGGAGTTCAGGCGGCATCAAAACGATATTTTAATAAAGATGTTTCTGAACTAACCATTTCAGAATGTGCAGTTATTGCAGCCATTACCCAAAATCCTTCTAAATACAATCCGATTTCACATCCGGAATACAATGCGGAAAGAAGAGAAAAAGTATTGGGTAATATGTTGGAACAGGAATATATTACTCAGGAAGAATATGATACTGCTATGGCAGATACTGTTTACGACAGAATTCAGATTGTAAACTCAGACACAGAAGAAACCCATATTTATAGTTATTATGTAGACGAGCTTACAGAAGAAGTTATGAAGGATTTGCAGGAACAGTTAGGATATACTTCCACACAAGCATATTATGCATTGTATAGTGGTGGGCTTAAGATTTATGCTGCACAGGATGCTCGGATACAGCAAATTTGTGATGAGGAATTTTCAAATACTGACAATTATCCAGCAGGAACCAAAGTATCGCTTTCGTATGAATTATCGGTAGAAACTGTTAGCGGTGAAATTGTAAATCATAGCATACAGATGTTAGAAAGCTACTTTAAAGAAACGGAAGACAGTGATTTTGACTTGGTATTTAGTGATGAAGAAACAGCGAGATCATATGTAGAAAAGTATAAAGCAGCAAAAGTTGGAGCAGGAGATACTATAATTGGTGAAAAAATCACCATAACACCTCAGCCACAGTGTTCTTTTACTATTATGGATCAGAAAACAGGTTATGTAAAAGCAATTGTGGGTGGACGTGGAATAAAAGAAGCCAGTCTTACTTTAAACAGGGCAACTAATACAGTACGTCAGCCAGGTTCTACTTTTAAAGTAGTTGCAGCTTACGCACCAGCATTGGATAGTGCAGGAATGACTTTAGCCTCTGTTCAGGATGATACAGAATATTATTATTCTAATGGACGTAAGGTAAGTAACTGGTACAGCTCAGGATACAAAGGACTTTGTACCATAAGATATGGTATTGAACAGTCTTTAAATATTGTAGCAGTAAAAACCATTACAGATATTACACCACAGCTGGGATTTAATTATTTAAAGAACTTTGGTTTTACAACATTAGTAGAAAGACGTGAAAATGCCAATGGTTCTGTAGAATCTGATGTGATTCAAGCGTTGTCGTTAGGTGGAATCACAGATGGTATAAAAAATATTGAATTAAATGCAGCGTATGCGGCCATTGCCAATGGTGGAACTTATATTAAACCAATATATTATACAAAAATCCTAGATAAAGATGGAAAAGTATTATTAGAAAATATACCGCAGACTACTCAGGTAATTAAAGATACTACAGCATATTTATTGACAGATGCTATGGAAGATGTAGTCACAAAAGGTACTGGTGGGGCCTGTGCACTTAGCGGACAGAATGTAGCAGGAAAAACAGGTACTACATCCAGTAATAAGGACGTGTGGTTTGCAGGATATACACCATACTATACAGCAACTGTATGGGCAGGATATGACAACAACCTTTCTTTGGAAGGAGATGAAAAGAACTTTCATAAAAAGATCTGGAAAAATGTTATGACCAGAGTTCATGAAAATCTGGAAGAAATAGAATTTGAAAAACCAGATGGTATTGTTACTGCTTCCGTATGTAAAAAGTCGGGAAAACTTGCCCGTTCCGGTTTGTGTGACTGTGACCCAAGAGGCAGTATGGTAACTACAGAAATTTTTGCAGAAGGAACGGTTCCAAAGGAATACTGCGATACCCATGTACGTGCAAATATTTGCACTATGTCAGGAGCTATTGCAGGAGAAAATTGTCCGTTTGTACAGCAGTCAGGTCAGGTATTTATAGTGAGACCAGACAGCAGCTATGTGACAAGATCGAATGGAAGTAAATATATGGGAAGTACTGCAGATTCTCCGTATGAAATTTCTGCAGCTATGATTTCCGCAGGATGTCCACTTCATGGTGGAACAGGTTCTGTAAATAGTGGAACGGTTACTACAGCACCAAACCAGATTGTGTGGCCGCCAACAAATCAGACTCAGGTTCCACAAGCTCAACCACAGCAACAGCCACAACAGCAACCCCAACAGACAGAGATAGTACAGCCAACTACTCCGCCAGCAGAAAATGTTCAGGCATCAGAAGATATGGGAACGGATAGTGCTGTAATTGACCAGTCTACCGGACTTCCGGTTGGAGAATAATAAACAGATAATCATTAAGGCACGATACAAAAGAGTATCGTGCCTTTTTAGGTGGAAATTTATATCCATTACTTGTCAATTTCTGGGGTTTAAGGTATACTAAAATATTGTGAAACAAAAAAATATTAGGTGACAAATATGATAGAAAATTATAAAAGTGTATATTTAGGTGGTCAAGGTGAAATTGTAGAAAAAAAATCACGCTTTATTGCCACCGTAGAGGCAGTAGAAAGTGAAGAGGAAGCTATTGCCTTTATAGAAAAAATGAAAAAGAAATATTGGGATGCAAGACATAACTGTTCTGCTTATATCATTGGTTCTAAGGGAGAAATGGAACGATGCAGTGATGATGGAGAACCCAATGGAACAGCAGGAAAACCTATGTTAGAAGTGTTAAGAGGGATGGAAATTCGAAATGTAGTGGTGGTAGTTACCAGATATTTTGGTGGAACTCTTCTTGGTACCGGCGGATTAGTTCGGGCGTACACAAAGGCGGTTCAGGAAGGCATAGGAGCAAGTGTAATTGTAGAAAAACAGCTGGCCACAAAACTAGTAATCGGTACAGATTATAATGGAGTAGGAAAAATCCAGTATATACTGGGGCAAAGAGGAATTAAAATTTTGGAATCCGATTATGGGGAAAGTGTAAAAATTACAGCATTAGTACCAGTATCTCAGTTTGGCCTTGTTGAAGCAGAACTGATTGAAGGAACCAATGGAAAAGCGGCTTTAGAAAAGCTGGAAGATGTATATTTTGGTGTGGTAGAAAATGAAGTCATTTTGTTTGAAAAATAGGAGGGCATGATGAGTTTAGCAGATAATATATTTATCAATATGTGTCAGGATATTATTAAAAACGGATATAGTACAGAAGGAGAGAAGGTACGCCCAAAGTGGGAAGATGGCAGCTATGCTTATACTATAAAACAGTTTGGTGTAGTAAATCGTTATGATTTGTCAAAAGAGTTTCCAGCCATTACTCTTCGAAAAACGGCCATTAAAAGTGCTACTGATGAACTTCTTTGGATATGGCAGCAGAAATCCAATAATATTAATGATTTGCACAGCCATATCTGGGATAGTTGGGCAGATGAAAATGGTTCTATAGGAAAAGCTTATGGATATCAGCTAGGAGTAAAACACCAATATAAAGAAGGGATGATGGATCAGGTAGACAGAGTTTTGTATGATTTGAAGAATAATCCCTACAGTCGGAGAATTATGACAAATCTTTATGTACATCAGGATTTACATGAAATGAATTTATATCCTTGTGCTTATAGTATGACATTTAATGTGACACAGAAAAAGGGTCAGGATAAGCTTACATTAAATGCTATTTTAAATCAGCGTTCTCAAGACATATTAACAGCCAATAATTGGAATGTATGTCAGTATGCTATACTTTTAATGATGTTTGCTCAGGTATGTGATATGGAAGCAGGAGAGCTAGTGCATGTAATTGCAGATGCTCATATTTATGATAGGCATATTCCTATTGTGAAAGAACTGATTACCAGAGAAACTTATCTGGCACCAAAAGTAAGTTTAAATCCGGAAATTAAAGATTTTTATGACTTTACAAGAAATGATGTCATTGTAGAAAATTATGTAACAGGTCCCCAGGTAAAAGATATTCCAGTGGCAATATAGGAGGAAATTATGAATTTAATCGTAGCAGTAGATAAAAATTGGGCAATTGGCTTAAATAATAAGTTACTTGTAAGAATTCCAAGTGACCAGAAATTTTTTAGAGAGGAAACTACAGGAAAGATAGTGGTTCTAGGGAGAAAAACCTTAGAAACTTTTCCGGGAGGTCTTCCGTTAAAAAACAGAACCAACATTATTCTGTCTACAGATCCAAATTATAAGGTAAAGGATGCAGTAGTAGTCCATTCTATTGAAGAATTATTAGAAGAAGTACAGCAGTATAAATCAGAAGATGTATATATTATTGGTGGAGAAAGCGTCTACAAAGAAATGCTTCCTTATTGTGATACTGCTCATGTAACAAAGATTGACCATGCTTATGAGGCAGATACTTATTTTCCAAATCTGGATGAGATAGAAGGCTGGGAAGTGACAGCTTGTAGTGAGGAACAGACTTATTTTGATTTAGAATTTGAATTTGTAAAATATGAAAAGAGATGTTAAAGAGTGGAAAATTTTATTTATAGTTTGAATGCCACTATACCAATATTTTTAGTCATTGTGATAGGATATATGTTAAAACAGATTGGTATGCTAAATGATGAATTTGTATCTGTTGCCAATAAATTTAATTTTAAGGTAACTCTTCCTCTTTTGGTTTTTAAAGATATTTCAGGGGCAAATATTAAAGAAGATTTCGATATAGTATTTGTATTATTTTGTGCAATTGCAACTACTGTGTGTTTTTTCGCCATATGGGGCGGTGCAAAATTAGTGATTCAGGATAAATCGATTGTAGGAGCCTTTGTACAGGCATCTTTTCGAAGTAGTGCAGCAGTAATGGGAATTGCTTTTATTCAAAATATTTATGGAACTTCTGGTATGGCTCCTCTTATGATTATTGGTTCCGTTCCTCTCTATAATATTTATTCTGTTATTGTATTGACTATGGAGGCAGAAGACAGCGGACAAGGGAAAGAGAAGATCAAAAAAGCTTTGGTTGGCATTGTCACCAATCCTATTATTATTGGTATTTTGCTTGGACTTTTTGTTTCTTTAGCAGGAATTACTTTTCCGACCATAATTAATAAAACGGTTCAGAATATGGCAAGTATGGCGTCTCCATTAGCATTGATTACGATTGGAGCAGGTTTTGAGGGAAGAAAAGCATTAGCAAAAATAAAGCCAACTATTGCAGTAGCGATGATAAAGCTGGTTGTACAGACAGCAGTTTTTCTGCCGGTTGCTATCCAATTAGGATTTCAAAATGAAAAGATAATAGCAATTCTTGTGATGTTAGCAGCACCCACCACACCAAGTTGTTATATTATGGCAAAAAATATGAAAAATGATGGTGTATTAACTGCCAGTGCAGTGGTGGTAACTACTTTGTTTTCGGCAGTGACATTAACAATTTGGGTTTATTTGTTAAAAACATTAAGTATGATTTAAAAACAATAAATTAGGATGATAAGAAACGAGAGAGGCAATAAATTATGAAATCAATATTAGCAAAATTACCTGTGAGTGAAAATGGAAAAATATTTCTGAGAAGAGTAGTTATTTGTTTTTTCGTTGTATTACTGGCAGAAATTTTTTTATTTAACTTAAAAAGCTTTACTATGAATAATGTGGAAGTGGATGAAGATATTATTACAATTCAGACGGAGACGCCGGAAAATGTGGAAATTTCTGAAGAGGGAATTTATATTCGTGGAGATGGAAATGTTATTTTTGGTGTTGAAAGTGAAGACATTAATGCTATGGAATTGTTTTTTTCAGGGGAGGATCGAAGAATCTTGTGTACCACTGAAATTACAGATGACAATTTTTCACAACAATACATAACAGTAGCCAAAAAGTATACTTCTTGTGATTATGGAAAGTTTGATACTTCTTTTTTAAGTTATGGAGAATTGAAGAATGTAAAAGTTTCATTTTCTGGTGTAGACAGTGAAATTTGCATTGATTACTATGGTTTTACAACTTCATTACCATTTCAGTTTTCCGAGCTTAGATTTTTCGTATTATTTGCAGTGACTGTGTTAATTTGTGCAATTCTAAGTTTTCGATTATATGAATGTGAATATAACCGGAATTCTAAGAAGCAGCAAGGCGTGATTTGTTTATTGCTGTTAGCAACTGTGGTTATGTTATGTAGCTTTTATAATCCGGAACAAAAAGCAGAAAAATATGATGAGGTTGATTTGACCTATAGTGACCCATATCAGCAGATGTTTGATTCTTTCATGGAAGGAAGATTGTCTCTTAAAGCAGTTCCGCCGCAGGAGCTGGGTAATTTGGAAAATCCATATGACAGATCGATAAGAGATAGCAATGCACCTGGTTATTATTGGGACAGAGCTTATTATGAGGGGGAATATTATTCTTATTTTGGTGCTACCCCGGTATTATTATTTTTCTTCCCATTTTATTTTATTTCTGGTGGATATGTGCCAACAATAAATATGGCAAGTATATTCTTTGGAATTCTTGCGGTTATTTTTATGTATGAGACCATAATTGCATTTGCAGAAAAATTTGCAAAAAAGATAAATTTCTTGTTGTTATGCGGCATACTTGCTTCCTCTGTATTTGTTTCAGGGCTGGCATACCTTGTGAATTATTCCTGTTTTTATGTGGTTCCACCAATTGCAAGTACTTGTTTTTTATTCTTGTGTTTATGGACAGGAATTCGTGCCTGTGATGAAAAGGGGAAATATAAACAATATATTTTATTCGCTATTTGTGGATTATCCTTTATTTTGTGTTTTGAGTCAAGAGCAACCAAAGCATTTAGTGCATTGATTTTAGCACCGTTGTTTATTAAAGTTTTAGTTAATAAAGAATTAAGTGTAAAAAGACGTATTTGGTCTGTGGTGAGTTTTTTAACTCCTATCATTTTAGGATTGATAGCAATTATGGTGTATAACTATGCAAGATTTGATTCACCTTTTGAATTTGGTTCTACCTATCAGTTAACCTTAAGTGATATTCATGCAAATAAAGTGACCTGGAAGTTATTTATTCCTGCCATGATACACTTTTTCCTCCAGCCGGTTACTATCACAGATGTATTTCCATATTTTGATTTTACTATCATTAATGCAGCAAATTATGGAAAATATATGTGTACAGAAAGTTCTGTAGGTTTAATGTATTATCCGCTCTTGTGCCTTGGAATTTTAATAGGACCATTTTTATTATACATTTTTCGGAAAAATAAAACAGAAAAGTATCAATATAACAACGAGAGAATACGAAATTATACCTATTTTCTGATGATGGTATTTATGGTATTTGTTTCCTGGCTGGATTTTTGTGTGGGAGGTATTGTAATTAGATATGTTACAGATGTAATGCCGTTAGCATTAATGTTATCATCCTGGTGTCTTATGGAAACTTATTGTTATTCAGAGAGAGTACCTATATTGAAGAATAAAGTCTTGTTATTCTTTTTGCTGGCTGCGGTTGTTACGATGATTTTTGGGTATAGTCAGGTATTGTGGCTGCCGGATGGAGAAATCAATCGGTATCGTCCAGAGGTATTATCCATACTGGAAGAATTAATTTGTTTTTGGAATTAGAGAGGAAAATACATATGTTAAAAAAAATTGGTAAAATAATGGGTATATATGCAGTGATTTATCTTGTATGTTCTGTGATATTTGTAGGTTTATTTCATACACCTATTTTAAAAGGATTAGAAGTACTTATGTACCGGGGGATTGTTTTTATTCTTATGTCAGGGGTGCTGGCAGCAACAGCTATGTTTTTGTGCAAAAAGAAATGGCAGGAGCTATTTGACTTTAAGGATGTTATCTTAATGTTTCTTGGATTTTGTTGTGTTAATATGGTGCTGTTTACACTGATTCCTGTTACAGTAGAGCGTTCTGTTTCTGTATTTACTTTAAGTTATATGGCAGAAAATCCTAAGGTTTATACAGTAGAAGAGATGGAAGACATTTTTAATGAGAAATATGTTCAGGAGTTTGAGGCTTTTGATAAACGTTTTAAAGAACAGATTGTTTCAGGAAATGTAGGTGAAACAGAAGAAGGTTATATAATAAATGACCGAGGAAAAGCTACGGTAAAATTTTTTAGAGTGATTGGCTCCTTATTTAACACAGATGAGAGGCTGGTTTATCCTAATGAAAATAGCATAGATGCTCAGAAAGAAGTAATAGGAGAAAGCGAAAAGTAAGAAAATCCAGGTGGAATGTGAAAGATTAAAGTCTTTCGTACTCCACCTGGATTTGTTTTAGGAAACGTTCTACCATAGAGTCCCATTCTGTATCCAGAGCTTTTTCCATGGTGAAAATTTTAAGAGCAGTTCCACTAACACAATGGATAATGCCATTTTCAAAAGTAATATTTAAAAATAATCCGGAAACATCAGAGGTTTTAAAACTAAGTCCTGTTTGTAACAGAAATTTTTCAGTATTTTTTTCAGAAAGCTTAAATACAAATTTAAAGGATAAAGGTGTTTTTTTCCCTTTGATAGACTGAAAACAAAGAGCTTTGATTTCACTCCATTTTACAAAGTCCATATCAGTTCCCAGTTCCTCTAATTCTTCTGTAGTATAAAAACTTTTGTTTCGGCTACCATCAATGTGTAACGTTTGAAAGGTAGAGATGGTTGCCTCTTTCACAAGAAAACCATCAAAAGCCTCCTGAAGTAAAAGTTTGTTCATAAAATCTTTGGTATGTTCTATCTTAAATGAAATCATAAAGTCCTCCCAATTGAAATGTTATAACATTTATTATATCTTATTGGAGTCAGAAACTCAAACTAATTAGAAGAATTAAAATAATGATTAATAAAATTAATACAAAAATATAAAAAATTAAAGTAAAAGTTTAAAAAAGTGTTGATGAAAGAGGTAAAGTGGAATATAATGAAGCTCATAAAAGAAAAAGGATAGGAGAAAATGAATATGAAGGGTGAATTAGAAAAGGTGCAGAAGGGAATTAAAACGGATACCATTATACTGAAGGTGATATGTATTTTTTTGGGGTTAATTGTTCTTGTAAGAGTTGGTAATATAATTGAGTATGCAGGAAGAGCAGATTCTGATTTTCAAGTTAAGTTAGCAGATACAGATACCACAAATGGTACTCGGAATTATTATCTTTTTATCGCAGGAGAACAATACTATTCGGTGGATTATAATCTATATGGAAGACTGGATAGTGAGGGAAATACCAATGTAAAAGTCAATGTTATTATGGAGGAAATAAAGGGTATGTTGAACTGTCTGATAATAGAATGTATTTTCTTTGTGATTTATCAGATGCTATGGAGGATAAAAGCTGGAGATTCTCCTTTTGGAAAAAAGAGTGTAGTATCATTAAGATGGGCAGCCGTTTTAAGTATCATGCTGGCACTGGTACCAACAGTAGTGGAGGGAATTAGCTACGTTGTTATGTTTCAGTATGTATGTTTTCGAAGCAATTCTATTAATTTTTATATATGTTCCATTGGCGTTGTGTTTGGCATTCTTTCAGAAATATTTCGGTATGGTTGTACTTTGCAGGAAGAAATGAATCAAATTGCATAAAATAAAGGAGAAACAGATATGGCTATTATAGTAAGATTAGACCGTATTATGGCGGATAGAAAAATATCACTAAATGAACTGGCACAGAAAATAAATATGTCAAACGTAAATCTGTCAAATTTAAAAACCGGTAAAATGAAAGGAATCCGTTTTGAAACAATGAATGCAATTTGTGAAGCTTTGGATTGCCAGCCAGGAGATTTGTTTGAATTTACAAAAGGTGAAGAATAAAATAGAAGAAATAATTGAAAAATATAGGAAAGTATAGGAAAATAGAAACAGGATAGGAGTGATATAAATGAAAAAAGAAAAATGTAACAAAGAATTAATGGAACTTGTAAGTCATGGGGTTTCTCCCTTTCATGCTGTAGACTATGTGACAGAGCAGTTAAAGGAAGAAGGATATGAAGAACTTAGGATTAAAGATAAATGGAAATTAAAAAAAGGTGGAAAATACTATATTATTCATCATGGAACTACATTAATTGCTTTTACAATAGGAAAGGAATTTGAAGCTGAACAAGGATTTCGAATAGCTGCTTCCCATACAGATTTTCCATGTTTCCGTATTAAAATCAATCCGGAAATGACAGAAGAAAAATATGAGAAATTGAATGTGGAAAGTTATGGTGGGTTGATTCTTAATACGTGGATGGACAGACCGCTTTCTGTGGCAGGAAGGGTAGCATTAAAAAGTAATGATGTATTTCGTCCGAATATGAAACTGGTAGACCTGAAAAAGCAGATTGCTACTATACCAAATCTTGCCATTCATATGAATCGGGATATTAATAAAGGTGTGGAACTAAACAAACAGACAGATACTCTTCCGGTAGTAGGAATGTTTGAAGAAGAAAAAGAGAAAAAAGAATTTTTCTTAAAATATCTGGCAAAAGAACTAGGTGTGGAAAAAGAAGAAATTATTAACTTTGATTTGAATTTATATGTGGCAGAACAGCCTTCTTATGTGGGAATGGAAGATGAGTTTATTTCTGCACCAAGATTAGATAATATGACCTCAGTACATGCAGTTCAAACAGCCTTACTTATGGGAGAGAGAAAACAGGGAATTAATGTAGGTGCCTTTTTTGATCATGAAGAAATTGGAAGTAAAACGAAACAGGGTGCAGGCTCTATGCTGTTGAATCATATAATGGAAAAAATATATTTATCACTTGGTTATAGCGAACTGGAATATAAAAGTGCCATGGATAGTAGCATGTTGTTGGCGGTGGATGTAGGGCATGGATACCATCCAAACCAGAATAAAAAGCATGACCCGGTAAATAAAGGGGCGTTAAATGGAGGAGTAAGTATCAAACAGGCGGCTTCCCAGTCTTATGCAACTGATAGTGAGGGAATTGCAGTGGTGACTCAAATATGTGAAAAATACAAAATTAAGCATGCACAGTTTACCAACCGTTCAGATGGGACTTCGGGAAGCACCCTTGGTTCTATTGCTTCTGCCATGCTTCCGGTTATGACAGTAGACGTGGGAGTACCTTTGGTGGCAATGCATTCTGCCAGAGAATTAATGGGAAGCGAAGACCAGCTTTCTTTAGTAAAACTGGTAAAAGAATATTTTGCAATTTAATCTTGATGTAAATGATACCATAAGTTGGAACACAACTCTTTTCAAATAAATACAATTATGCTACAATAAGTAGTAATAAAAACTACATTAGCATTTAAGGAGGTTCCTATGAGTTATAAAATAATTGTTGACAGTTGTGGAGAATTAACTGCTTCAATGAAAGAAAGTGGAAAGTTTGAAAATATTCCACTAACTTTGCAGGTGGATGATGTAGATATTGTAGATAATGAAACATTCAATCAGACAGAATTTTTGAAAATGGTGGCAAAAAGTCCCAATTGCCCAAAATCAGCCTGCCCTTCACCGGAGCAATACAGAAAAGCTTGTGAAGGGGACGTTGAACATGTATATATTGTAACACTTTCCGGAAATTTAAGTGGTTCTTATAATAGTGCGGTTTTAGGACGTAATTTGTACATGGAAGACCATGAAGATAAAAATATTTATGTTTTTAATTCTAAATCAGCATCTATCGGCCAGACGTTAATTGCACTTAAAATTCAGGAATGTGAAGAAAAGGGTATGGCATTTAAGGAAGTAATAGAAACTACAGAAAATTTTATTAGTGGAATGCGTACTTATTTTGTGTTGGAAAATTTAGAAACTCTTCGTAAAAATGGAAGATTAAGCAGAGTAAAAGCATTAGTAGCAGGAGCTTTAAAAATTAAGCCAGTTATGGGAGAAGATGGAGAAGGTAATATTATTCAGCTAGACCAAGCACGAGGTATTAATAAAGCTCTAATGAAGATGCTTGATTATGTAGAAAAAAATCTACAGAACCCAGAAGAACAGATTATTGGAATTACTAACTGTAATTGTCCGGAAAGAGCAGAAATGATAAAAGAAGAGTTGGAAAAACGAATTAAGGTAAAGGAGATTATTATATTAAACGCCAAAGGAGTCAGCAGTATGTATGCTAATGATGGTGGGATTATTATTGCAGTATAAATATGTTTGTGAAAATAATATGACTATCTCTTGCAATGGGAGCCGGATGCTGTTATTATAGTAAAAGATGTTTTAATAAGGATAGGATAAACTTGTAACATAAGTTATACAAATACCGGAATGGAAGAAATGAAGTGAGGGAACGAAATGAGTCAGGAAAAAGTAGAACGTTATAAAAAAGAGAAAGCAAATCGTAAGAAAACTTTAAAAAAAGAAAAAAGAGTTAAGTTTTTATGCAAGTTAGCCGGATGTTTGGCAGGAGTGGCTGTAGTAGGTGCAATTGGATATTCTGCATATCATTCATATATTAATAAGCCAGTAGAAGTTACTGCAGATATGAGTGCTTTTGATGATTATGTAACAGGAATTTCAACAGAAGAAGAGTAGAAATGTAAAAGTAAGTTAAATAAAATTATAAAAAAGCCAGAAGGACCAAGATATCTATAAATTCCTTCTGGTTTTTTAAAACTTTAATTCAAAGTTTTTGAGTATAGTTTATGATGGACTATGGTCTGAAATTGCTTTTAAAAAGCGCATTTCCAAGATAAAAGGAATCATAGAATCCATGTTATCATCTCGTGTATAAGGAATAAATCCCCCTGCCATAGCGGGATGACCACCACCACGTCCAAAGCCCTCTAAAGCTGCTTTCGTAATCTGACCAGAGTCATATAAATCTTTGGAACTTCGAACAGATAATTTTACACCCTCATCTTTATAGGAATAAATTACAGAAAAATTAACTTCTGCCAAATCTAGCATGAAATCAGAAATACTTGCAATCAATGGTTCCGGACAGCCGGCACCAGCATTAGCAAAACTAATATCTCCAAATACCTTAATAGTATTAATGGCGTTAGCATAGGATTTCAAATCGCTTAATTTTATGGTAGCATGGTCTAAACATTCTAATAATTTCACATCACTTAATCCATAAAGGGTATAGAACATTTTTAAGTCCAATTCAGAAACACCACGGGTCAGATTTGCAGTGTCAATTTTAATTCCATATAATAAAGCAGTTGCAGTATTTTTATCTATGGTAATTTGATTTTCTATAAAATATTCTGCAATCATGGAAGCGCAGGCTCCTAATTCCGGTCGAATATCTGAAAAGCGATAATTGGTATTTCCAAAAGCCGGATGATGGTCAAGACAAATAATTTCATCTCCAGGCAAATCTTTTATATTAGAATTCCCCTTTTGGGAATCCACTAAAATAATTTCATCTGCAGAAGTAGAGTAAGAATTAATATCAACATTAGTAATTTCAATTCCCAAACATTCAATCATTTTGTTAGTGCTATAACTATCAATCTGACCATAATGACAAATAGAAGAGGTAATTCCCTTAGAAGCTAGCAATTGCTGCAAACCAAAAGCAGATGCAATGGCATCTGGGTCTGGGAAATTATGAGTTTGAATATAAACATGCTTATTTTTGATATGTTTTAGAATAATATCCAATGTTGTCATCTGACTATTCTCCACTAAAATCCTTCTATTTATTATTACAACGGTTACTCACATTATACACACTAGAAAAAGTCACGTCAAATAAGAAATGTCAATTATAGGAAAATTGTGACTATTTTATAAAAAGGAACAGGAAGAAATTGGCAATATGTCAGTTTCTTCCTGTTAAAGTGGTTCTATTTATTGTTCTTTTCAATTTCTGCAAGTTTCATTGCGCGCACCTTTAATGGAAGTCCAAATAAAGTGATGAAACCGTCAGCATCGTGGTGATCATATAATTCACCAGTGGTAAAGCTTGCTAAAGATTCGCTGTATAAAGAATATGGAGAAGTGGTTCCAGCTTTGATAATGTTTCCTTTGTAAAGTTTGAATTTCACTTCACCAGTAACATATTGCTGAGTAGATTCTACAAAAGCCTGTACTGCTTCACGAAGTGGAGTAAACCATTTTCCTTCATATACGATCTGAGCAAATTTATTTCCCATATCCTTCTTAACTTCCATAGTAGCACGGTCTAATACTAATTCTTCTAACTGGTTATGTGCTTCCATAAGAATTGTTCCACCTGGAGTTTCATATACACCACGGGATTTCATACCTACCACACGATTTTCTACGATATCTACAATACCAATACCATGTTTTCCGCCTAAAGCATTTAATTCAGTGATGATTTCAGAAACTTTCATGTTCTTTCCATTTACAGAAGTAGGAACACCCTTTTCAAAAGTCATGGTTACATATTCTCCTTCTTCTGGAGCTTTTTCAGGAGAAACACCAAGAACTAATAAATGATCATAGTTTGGTTCATTTGCAGGATCTTCTAATTCCAAACCTTCGTGGCTGATGTGCCAAAGGTTACGGTCACGGCTGTAACTAGAATCCGCAGAGAATGGAAGGTCAATACCATGCTGTTTACAGTATTCGATTTCATCTTCTCTAGACTGCATTGTCCAGATATCTGTCATTCTCCATGGAGCAATGATTTTAATGTCTGGAGCTAATGCTTTGATTCCAAGCTCGAAACGAATCTGATCATTTCCCTTACCAGTAGCACCATGACAGATAGCAACCGCATTTTCTTTTCTTGCAACTTCTACTAATTTTTTGGCAATAGCTGGACGAGCCATAGAAGTACCAAGCAAATATTTGTTTTCATATACAGCACCAGCCTGTACACATGGAACGATGAAATCATCACAAAATTCATCCACAACATCTTCTATGTACAATTTGGAAGCACCGGATAATTTTGCTCTTTCTTCCAGTCCGTCTAATTCTTCACCCTGACCACAGTTAATACAGCAGCAGATAACGTCATAATCAAAATGTTCTTTTAACCATGGGATAATTGCAGTTGTATCAAGACCACCTGAATATGCAAGTACAACTTTTTCTTTCATTATTATTACCTCCGATAATATTTTGAATTTTATATTGTGTTTCAACAACTAAAGTTAATATACAGCATTCTGTATGAATATGCAAGTAGAAAATTGAAGGGGAAGGTGTTGGAGGTAGGGAGGACTGGAGGGGCACCACTGTTTTCTTGAAAGACGAGGCAACACTACGACAAACTAACTGTTAACTACGACTAAGACTCTCGGGTGAGGCCTCGAGTCTAAGTCTCCGTAAACAGTGGATTTCGTCTCCGTTAAAAGCGCCTCTTTATGTCTTTCAAGAAAGCAGTGGTGCTCCTCCGTCCTTCCTACCTCCAACACAGAGCAAAAACGGTAGAGAGTCGTAGACGGGGGTGGTTTGGGATATATGGAATATATTTAAGTATATATGTCTTAGTACATACGTTCTGGATATATAAAAAATAAACATTAGAAAGCATCAAATATATTCTTGAATAATACATGATATTGTACCAATATTTAGTAGCTGACCGTCCACCAATATCTAGCCAAGGACAGGAGCCAACATACATAATTTGTAATTTATACAAAACTACTTGCATATTATGCATAAAAGATGTATAATTATGCAACAATCAAGAAACTAATGCATAACTTATTGATATTACTGCCACATTATGGTATCATAAAAGCTTAGGTAAACTTGGATGAATAAAAAGAGTAAGGAGAATGAAAGATGAAAACGAAAATTTTTATTGATGGATCGGAAGGAACAACTGGTTTAAGAATACATGAACGGTTTCAGGGCAGAGATGATATTGAATTATTAACAATATCTTCTGAGTTGAGAAAAGATGTCAATGAAAGAAAAAGATTAATTAATGCATCTGACATTACCTTTTTATGTCTTCCAGATGCTGCAGCAAGAGAGTCAGTAAGCCTTGTGGAAAATGAAAATGTAAAGATTATTGATACTTCTACAGCCCACAGAACAGAAGAGGGATGGGCTTATGGATTTCCAGAATTATCAGAAAATCATAAAGAGGCTATTATAAAAGGGAAGAGAATTGCAGTACCGGGATGTTACGCATCTGGATTTATTTCATTGGTGTATCCATTAGTTCAAGGAGAAATTATGCCAGCAAATTATCCGGTAAGTAGTTTTGCTTTGTCCGGTTACAGTGGAGCAGGAAAGAAAACTATTGCAGTTTATGAAGGGGAAGGTAGAGACAAGGAATTGTCTTCCGGAAGAGAGTATGCATTGACACAGCAGCATAAACATTTAAAAGAAATGCAAAAGATTACCGGTTTGGAAAGAAAACCATTATTTTCTCCAATTATTGATGATTATTACAGTGGTATGGTGGTGTCTGTACAGTTGTATGCAGATATGCTGTCCAAGAAAATGACACCAGAGTCTTTATTGGAATATTTTAGAGAGTTTTATCAGGGAAAACCATTTATCAAAGTAAGCAAAGCAGATGATGAGGTGGCAGCTAGCGGATTTATTGCAGGAAATGGTTTGTCTGGCTGGGATGGATTGAAGATTTATGTAACAGGAAATGAAGAACGTATTGTAGTTTCTTCACAGTTTGACAATCTGGGTAAGGGAGCTTCCGGTGCGGCAATCCAGTGTTTGAATTTAATGCTTGGATGTGAAGAAAGCAAAGGATTGAATCTGTAAAAGCATAGGAGAAAGCAAGGTTTAGCATATGAAGATTAGAACAATGACCATGGAAGATTATGAGCAGGTACATACCTTATGGATGGGAATTAGTGGATTTGGGATTCGAAGTATTGATGACTCCAAAACAGGAGTGGACAAATTTTTAAAAAGAAATCCAACCACAAGTGTAGTGGCAGAAGACAATGGAAAAGTTGTAGGATGCATTTTATGTGGTCATGATGGCAGACGTGGCTGTCTATATCATGTATGTGTGAATCCAGAGTATCGTAACCATGGAATTGGGAAATCAATGGTTGAATTTTGCATGGAAGCACTGAAAAAAGAAGAGATCAATAAGGTTTCCATTATTGCATTTACTAAAAATGAAATTGGAAATAAATTTTGGAAAAAGTTAGGATGGGAATTTAGGGAAGATTTAAATTACTATGATCTTACTATAAATACAGAAAATATAACGGTGTTTAACCCGTAAGGAGGACATGAAAATGAACGTAATCAAAGGCGGTGTAACATCACCAAAAGGATTTAAAGCAGCAAGTGCAATGGCAGGAATTAAGTATCAAGATAGAAAAGATATGGCAATGATTTACAGTGAAGTGCCATGTAAAGCAGCTGGAACATTTACAACCAACGTAGTAAAAGCAGCACCGGTAAAATGGGATAAAGCAGTAGTAGAAGATTCGGAATTTGCACAAGCAGTAGTAATTAATGCAGGAATTGCAAATGCCTGTACTGGAACAGAAGGATATGAGTACTGTGTAGACACTGCAAAGGCTGCTTCTGAAATTTTAAATATTCCATATAAAAGTGTATGTGTAGCATCTACTGGTGTTATTGGAAAACAGCTTCCGATGGACAAAATTGTAGGTGGTGTAAAAATGCTGGCACCAAAGCTTTCAGATACTTACGAAGCAGGTCATGAAGCAGCAGAAGCCATTATGACTACAGATACCATGCCAAAAGAAGTGGCAGTTACCTTTGAGGTGGATGGGGTTACCGTAACCGTTGGTGGTATGTGTAAAGGTTCTGGTATGATTCATCCAAATATGTGTACCATGTTAGGGTTCGTTATGACAGATGCAGCAATTTCCAAAGAATTGTTAACAGAAGCTTTGAAGGAAGACGTACAGGATACCTACAATATGGTATCTGTGGATGGTGACACTTCTACAAATGATACAGTATTACTATTTGCTAATGGTATGGCAGGAAATGCAGAAATTAACAAGAAAGATGAAAATTATAAAAAATTCAAAGAAGCCCTGCATTATGTAAATGAAGAACTTGCAAAATTGATTGCAGGAGATGGAGAAGGTGCTACTGCATTATTTGAAGTAAAAGTAATTGGTGCAGAAAGCAAAGAACAGGCAGTGATGCTGAGTAAATCCGTAGTAACCTCTAGTCTTACCAAAGCGGCTATTTATGGTCACGATGCCAATTGGGGACGAATTCTTTGTGCTATGGGATATTCCGGAGCGGAATTTGATCCGGAAAAAGTAGACTTGTTTTTTGAAAGTGCAGCAGGAAAACTTCAGATTATCGAAAATGGTGTGGCACTGGATTATAGCGAAGAAGAAGCAACCAAGATATTGTCAGAAGATAAAGTAACTGCTATTGCAGATGTGAAGATGGGAGACGCCACAGCTACTGCATGGGGTTGTGACCTTACTTATGATTATGTAAAAATTAATGCGGATTACCGTTCTTAAGAAAGAAGGATAAAAATGAGTGAAATCAACGATTATTTAAAAAAAGCTGAGGTTCTGATTGAAGCCTTACCATACATCCAGAGATTTAACCGCAAGGTAATTGTGGTGAAATATGGCGGCAGTGCTATGGTAGATGATGAATTAAAAAAGAATGTAATTAAAGATGTAACCTTATTAAAATTGGTTGGCTTCAAACCGATCATTGTTCATGGTGGTGGTAAAGAAATCAGTAAATGGGTGGCAAAGTCCGGAAAAGAAGCAAAATTTATTAATGGACTTCGTGTTACTGACGAAGAAACTATGGAAATTGCAGAGATGGTATTAGGCAGAGTGAATAAAAGTCTGGTACAGATGATTGAACAGCTTGGAGTTCGGGCTATTGGTATCAGCGGAAAAGATGGCGGTTTATTAAAAGTAGATAAAAAGTATTCCAATGGTGAAGATATTGGATTTGTTGGAAATATCAAAGAAGTAAATGCAGAAATTTTATGGGATTTATTGGAGAAAGATTTTCTGCCTGTGATTGCGCCAATTGGTATGGATGATAACTTTGATACTTATAACATTAATGCAGATGATGCTGCTTGTGCTATTGCAGAAGCCATGAAGGCAGAAAAACTTGCATTTTTAACAGATGTAGAAGGTGTTATGAAAGATCCTTCTGATAAGAGTTCCTTAATTTCAGAACTTACCATTTCAGAAGCAGAAGCCTTGATTGAGGATGGAACTGTTGGTGGAGGTATGCTTCCGAAATTAAATAACTGCATGGATGCTATTAAAGAAGGAGTTTCCAGAGTGCATATTTTAGATGGAAGAATTCCACATTGCTTATTACTTGAAATATTTACAAATAAAGGAATTGGAACAGCCATATTAGGTGATAAGGAGATGAAATTTTACGATGGAAAGTAAGCAGTATATTGACCAGTGTGAAGAATATATTTTACATACCTATAACCGTTTTCAAATTGTATTAGAAAAGGGTAATGGAGTTTATTTATATGACGTAAACGGCAAAGAATATTTGGATTTTGCCGCAGGAATTGCAGTGTTTGCCTTAGGATATAATGATAAGGAATACAATGATGCATTAAAAGGACAGATTGATAAGTTAATTCATACATCTAACTTATTTTATAATGTGCCTGCCGCAAAGGCCTCTAAAAAGCTGGCAGAGGCTTCAGGATTAAGTAAAGTATTTTTTACCAATAGTGGAACAGAAGCAATTGAAGGTGCTATTAAGGTGGCTAGAAAGTATGCCTACAATAAAGATGGAAAAACAGACCATGAAATTATTGCCATGAATCACTCGTTCCACGGAAGAAGTTTAGGAGCTCTTTCTGTAACCGGAAATACAAAATATCAGGAACCATTTAAACCATTAATTGGTGGAATTAAGTTTGCTGATTTTAATGATTTAGAAAGTGTAAAGGCACAAATCAATGAAAAAACCTGTGCTATCATTATGGAAACAGTACAGGGAGAAGGTGGTCTTTACCCGGTAGAACCAGAATTCTTAAAGGGTGTAAAAGCACTTTGTGAAGAAAATGACATTCTTTTGATTTTAGATGAAATCCAGTGTGGTATGGGAAGAACCGGATACCAGTTTGCATGGCAGGAATATGGGGTAGAACCAGATGTTATGACCTGTGCCAAAGCATTAGGCTGCGGTGTACCAGTAGGAGCTTTTGTATTAAATGAAAAAACAGCGAAAGCTTCTTTGGTAGCCGGAGATCATGGAACTACTTACGGTGGAAATCCATTTGCCTGTGCAGCGGTAGACAAGGTATTGGATATTTTTGAAGAAAGAAAGATTCTTCACCATGTAAAAGAAATTAGTGAATATTTAGAGAAAAAACTGGATGAACTGGTGGAAAAATCAGAATGTCTTTCTATGAGACGAGGAAAAGGTCTGATGCAGGGACTGGTAGTAAAAGATGGTGTAAAACCTGGTGATATTGTAAATAAAGCATTAGATAACGGATTAATTGTAATTACTGCAGGAAGTAATGTAGTCCGTATGGTTCCGCCTTTGGTGATTACAAAAGAACATGTGGATGAAATGATAGAAAAGTTGCAAAATTGTTTGTAAAATAATGGAGTGATTATGAAAAAAGTAAGAAAAAGAATTTCCATGTTTGCAGTGATAATTCTTCTTGCATTTATGTTATGGTATGCCATGGAGGATTCCATGAAAAATGAAGATGCAGTAAGCCGGACTAATGGCGAAGCCGTGGAGTTAAATGTGTGGTATGCAGATGAGAAAATGCAGACATATATCGATGAGGCTGCAAAAAGCTTTGAAAAAAAGAACAATATAAAGGTAAATACAAAACTGATTTCAGAAATTGATTATATTGAAATGATTAATGACAATAGTGTGGGAGAAGAGTTTCAGGGACCAGATGTATATCTAGTAACCAATGACCAGCTAGAAAAAGTGGAATTGGCAGGGCTCACTAAGAAGGTAGAAAAACATAAAAAACACTATAGCAGTGAGAATTATTGTGATACTGCCTTACACGCAGTCAGGTACAATGGAGAACAGATAGCTTACCCGATTAGCTTTGAAACAAGTTTTCTTTTATATAATAAAGATTATGTTCAAGTAGAGAAAACCATTGAGGCAGAAGATTCTGGAGAGGAAATTCCGGAACAGGCTCAGACAGAAATGGTTTCCGTAGTTCCAAAAACCATAGAAGAATTAAAAGAATTTTCTGATATTTTTGAAGGTGCAGAAGGCGTAGAAAATATCTTCCGGTTTGATGTGTCAGATATTTTTTATACTTATTTTTTTGTGGGAGATTACTTGACACTTGGTGGTTCTGATGGAGACAATGCAGGTGTGGTGGATATTGATAATGATAATGTAAAAGAATGCTTAACAGTATTTCAAGAATTGGCACAATTTTTTGCTATTGATATCAAAACCATTAACTACGAGACTGTATTGAATGAGTTTGCTCAGGGAAAAACGGTGTATACGATTGGAAAGACAGATGCAGTAAAGAGAATAGGTGATATTGCAGCAGAAAGCGGAAAAGAAATTAATTATGGCGTTGCAGCACTTCCAAATGTGTCAGATACTTTAACTTCCAAGGCATTATCCGTTACTACGGTGGCAGTGGTAAATGGCTATACAAGACATGAACATGAAGCAGATAAATTTGCAGATTACCTTGCTTTTGGCTATGCAGATAAACTTTATGAAACAACTGGAAAATATGCGGCAAAGAGAGAGGTGGTTACCGGAGAAAATTCTTACCGTAATGAAATTTATAGCCAGTATGAAAATTCAGTATCTCTTCCAAAACTTTTAAATGCAAGTAATTTCTGGGTGAATTTAGAAATTGCATTTTTCAACATTTGGACGGGAGAAGAGATTGAACCACAAATTCAAACAGTTTCTGAACAGGTAAAAGACCAGCTAAATAATTAAAATTTAATAGGTGACAGTATGAAAAAAGAAAGCAGATACTTTCCTGAAATTTAAGTTGAAAAGAATCTTGAAAAAGGAAATTCTGCTTTTTTTAATTTTACAGAAAAAAATACGAAAAAAATTTAATTTTTTTGTTGTAAAAATGTGAAAATTTAGATAAAATAAAAATATCCATATGCGAATCAGGTGTCCTCATAAGGAGGATATCATGAAAAGTAAAAAAAGTAAGGTGATAGCCATAAGCATTTTCTTCTTCCTGTGTGGAAGCTTTTGTTATATCACCAATAGTGAAAAAGAGGAAGAGCAACTTGTTATATTGAATGAAGATGTTTTAGAGACAAATATATCTAAACTACCAGAAGAACAGGCGAAGGAAAAAATATATGTTCACATATGTGGAGCTGTTGTAAATCCTGGAGTATATGAATTAGAACAAGGTGCAAGAGTGTATGAGGGAATACAGATGGCAGGCGGAATGTTGGAAGATGCTGCGAAAGATTCTATGAATCAAGCCGCAGTATTAACAGATGGAGAACGTTTCTATGTGTCAACGGTATCTGAAATAGAACAGGGAAGAGAAGTGCCTGAAATTGAGTCAGTAGAGGATACAAGGGTGAATATTAATACTGCTTCAAAAGAAGAGCTAATGACTTTGCCAGGGATTGGTGAGTCAAAAGCAGAGTCTGTTATCCAATATCGTGAAGAGCATGGTGAGTTTAAAGAAGTAGAGGAATTGACTAGCATTCCTGGAATTAAAAGTGGCGTATTTGAAAAAATAAAAGAACTAGTGAGGATCAGGTGAAAAAATGGGAAAAAAAGTTTTAGTTGTGGATGATGAGAAATTAATCGTAAAAGGAATTCGTTTTAGTTTAGAGCAGGATGGCATGGAAGTAGACTGTGCGTATGATGGAGAAGAAGCTATCGAATATGCAAAATCCAATGAGTACGACATTATTTTACTGGATGTAATGCTTCCAAAATTTACAGGGTTTGAAGTATGTCAGCAGATAAGAGAATTCTCTAATGTGCCAATTGTAATGCTTACTGCGAAAGGCGATGATATGGATAAAATTCTGGGGCTGGAATATGGAGCAGATGACTATATTACAAAACCATTTAATATTTTGGAAGTAAAAGCAAGAATTAAAGCGATTTTAAGACGTGGTGTAACAAAAGAAGATAATTCACAAAAGCAGGATGTTATTGAAGCAGGTGATATGAGTCTTGACTGTGAAGGACGGAGACTTTATATTTCGGAAGAAGAAATTAATTTGACTGCAAAAGAATTTGATGTATTAGAGCTTCTTGTTTTAAATCCAAATAAGGTTTACAGTAGAGAAAAACTCTTAAATTTAATCTGGGGAGAAGATTATCCTGGAGATGTAAGAACAGTTGATGTTCATATTAGAAGACTTAGAGAAAAAATTGAAAAGAATCCGAGTGAACCAAAATACGTTCATACAAAATGGGGTGTAGGATATTACTTCCAAGTATAGTGAGGAACAATACACGGAAGGAGTGGATAAAAAATGAAAGTACTAGACGAATTGTGTCATAGTCTGCGCCTTAGAATTCTTTTAGTGGTTTTAATAGTAGGAATTATTCCTATTTCACTCATAAAATATGGTGCATCGCATTTTTATGAAGAATGGGCAATGAATAACAAAAGTATTGAAGTTCAATTGCAGTGTAACAGTATTTCTAATCAGTTAATTAGTTCTAATTATATGTTTGATACGTCATCAGAAAAAGTAAATGCAGAGATTACACAACTGGCAAATATTTATGATGGACGTGTTAGAATTGTGGATAATACTCTTAGGATTATTAAAGATACATATTCTTTAGATACAGGAAAAACTATAATTTCATCAGAAGTGATTAAATGTTTTCAGGGAAGTACTTCCAAAAAGTATGATGACAATGGCCGATATATTGAATTTACTGTACCTGTTATTAATAACAGAGGAGAAAGCAAACAGGAAATTATTGGGGTAATATTGGTAAGTGTTTCTACAAATTCTATTAAAATGGTAATTTCAGAAGTTACTAAGAAATTGGATTTGATGCAGATTGTAGTGATGGTAATAGTGCTAATTATTGCAGTAGCTTTTTCTCGAAGTATTACGCATCCGTTTAAAAAGATGACAGATTCCATTGCAGAGTGGGGAGAAGAAGTAGATGAAGAAGCTATTTCCAAAACTATGACAGAATTTACAGAAACGCATTTGATTGCAGAATCCTTTGCAAGCCTGTTAACAAAAATGAAGAATGTAGATAAAGCGAGGCAGGAATTTGTTTCTAATGTGAGCCACGAATTGAAAACACCGTTAACATCCATGAAAGTCCTGGCGGATTCACTTATGGCAATGGGAGATGCACCAGCGGAGCTTTATAAGGAATTTATGACTGACATGTCAGAAGAAATTGACAGAGAAAATAAGATTATTAATGACTTATTATCATTAGTGAAAATGGATAAGACAGAAGCAAAGCCACAGGTACAAGCTATGTCTATTAATGATTTGATTGAAACGATCTTAAAGAGGCTCCGTCCAATTGCAAGAAAGAGAAATATTGAACTGGTATTTGAAAGTTTTAGAGAGGTAGTTGCGGATGTGGATGAAGTCAAATTTACTCTTGCAGTTTCTAATCTGGTAGAGAATGCCATAAAATATAATATTGAAAATGGTTGGGTACATGTGTCTTTAAATGCAGACCATAAAGATATGTATATTGTAGTATCTGATTCGGGAATCGGAATACCTGAGGATTCCATAGGAGAGATTTTTGAAAGATTTTACAGGGTAGATAAATCACATTCCAGAGAGATTGGTGGTACCGGTCTGGGACTAGCAATTACAAAAAATGCTATATTAATGCATCATGGAACCGTGAAAGTAACTAGTAAAGTGGGAGAAGGAACCACATTTACGGTTAGGGTTCCATTAAGTTATATTGAATAAAAGGCGGTGCAAAGATGAAAAAATATTTGAAGCTTTTAGTCCTTTGTGTCTTGCTTTGTATGATAAGTGGGTGTTCCTCCAATGAGTCTAATGAAGTAATGGGAGAAACAGAGGATGGAACTTTTAAAATCTTTTATGTTAGTAATGAAACCATGACACTGACAGAAGACGAGTATGTTCCAAAAGAACAGGGAACAGAAGCTAAGGTGAAAGAGTTATACAATATATTATCCCAAACACCACAGTCTCAACAATGTAAATCTGCGATTCCGGAAGGAATAGAGTTACAGAATTGTAGTTTAAATGGGAAACAATTAAGTTTGTATTTTGGGGATTCTTATTATAATATGGATTCCATTACAGAAACTTTGTGCCGCAGCGCTATTGTGAAAACCATTATGCAATTGGAAGAATTGAAAGGAATTGAATTTTTGGTAAATAACCAGCCTTTAATGGACAAAGCTGGTCGTACTGTGGGGCTCATGACAGAAGACGATTTTATAGATAATAAGGACTCTGAAATTCATTCCTATGAAGAAATAAAATTAAAGTTGTATTATAGTAATGCAGCCGGAGACGGATTAGTGTTAGTAGAAAGAGAACTGTTATATGATACAAATATTTCAAGAGAGAAGTTAATTGTGGAACAGCTTTTAAAAGGAATTACTGGACAAGAAAATGCTAGTCTTGCAAAGGCTTCCTTTCCGGTAAATACCAAGCTTTTAAATTTATATGTAGAAGGTGGAGTTTGTTACGTAAATTTTGATGAGAATTTTCTTGATAAGTCTGTTAGTGTAGATGAAGAAATTATTGTTTATTCATTGGTAAACTCATTAACAGAAATACCTACAGTAACAAAGGTGCAGATATCTATTGATGGAGAGTCGAATCGAATGTTTAAAGAAAAAGTAAATTTAAATACTTTGTTTGAACGTAACTTAGAATACTTAAAAGAATAGGAAAATAGAGAGAGGTGTGAAATTGGGGAAAAGACCAATGTGTACACTGGCACTATTATACATAGTTCTTATTCTGATTTGTACATCAGCAGATATAAGGAAGGGAACCTTTCTTACATCTGCTGAAACAGCATTAGAAGATGGAAAACGTGTATGGGTGTACGGTGAAGTAATAAACAAAGAATTAAAAGGTGAAAATTTTGCCATAACCTTGCAGCATGCAAAGGTAGTAGGTTCTAACAATCAGGAATATAAAATACTTGTATATTTTCAAAATAGTAATTCATGTCAAATCGGCGATAAAATCAAGATATATGGAAAAATAAGAAGATTACAGATAAGTACTAATAAAGGGATGTTTAATTCAGCGTTGTATTATAAGGCAAAAGGAATTCAATATACAATGCAGGGGAATGAAATTCAAGTGTTAAAAACAAAGAGACTGGCTATACAAGAGAGAATTTTTCGGTTCAGAGTAAGCTTGTATGAAAGACTATATCAAATGTTTGAGGAAAATACAGCAACATTACTGGGAGCAATTCTTTTGGGAATAAAAAATGATATTGCAGAAGAAACGAAAGAATTGTACCAAAGAGCAGGGATATTTCATCTTATCAGTATATCTGGATTACATATAAGTTGTATTGGGCTTGCATTATATAAGATAATACGAAAGATAAGCGGAAGTTTTGCTGTGAGTGGTATCACGTCTAGCATTTTTCTGATCTTTTACACAGTGTTGAGCGGAAGCAGTGTATCCACCCTCCGGGCAGTGATTATGGCAATGATCATGATGGGAGCATGGTATTTGGGAAGAACTTATGATATATTGTCATCCCTTTCTCTGGCAGCAATATTAATTTTGTTAGAATCTCCATATTATTTGTATCAGGCAGGATTCCAGCTTTCTTTTGGAGCAGTTTTGGGAATTTGTGTGGTAGCTCCTAAATTAGTTGGGGCATTTGCAGGAGAAAATTCTATAGCAAAAGCATTTTTTTCAAATTTAGGAATTCAGTTTACCACACTACCCCTTATTTTATATTATTATTATGAAATTCCTGTATATAGTCTCTTGTTAAATCTGATTTTGGTTCCCCTTATGAGCCTTGTGGTGTTTTCAGGAATATTCTCACTATTGTTATCTTTTCTTAGCATTCCAATAGGAAGGTTTCTAGGAGGGGCAGCAATTCTTTTGCTATTTTTCTATGAAAAAGCGGCAACTCTTACTTTAAAGCTTCCTAATGGTGTATTGCGTTGGGGACAGCCTTCCTTGGGAGGGATTATTATTTATTATGGGATTTTGATAGTTGCAATAGGGAGCATCGAAAGAATGAATCAGAAAAAACAGAAAATACTTGCAGAAGAAAAGCATGCTTATGGGGTAAAAGGGATGGAAGATAATATTAATAAGATATGTTTTCTGGGTATTTTTCTGGCATGCATCTTTCTGAAAGTGCATAAAAGTGAGCCATTAAGAATTACTATGCTGGATGTGGGACAGGGAGACTGTATGGTACTGGAATATGAACAAAAAGAAGTTTATTTGGTAGATGGTGGAAGCAGTGATGTGAAGCAGGTAGGAAAATACAGGATAGTTCCTTTCTTGAAATCTGAAGGAATCAGAAAGATACAAGGCATTTTTATTAGTCATATGGATAGTGATCACATATCAGGAATTAAAGAATTGTTAGAATATGAACAAAAAGGGGAATTTCAGATTGATACGGTGTATCTTCCAGATATTTCAGGAAAAGATGAAGCTTATCAGGAGATGGAAACGCTGATTTCTCAGAGTGGAATACCAATTGTATATGTAGCAAGAAACATGATACTGCAAAGTGGAAATTTGGGATTTCAGATACTACAGCCATTACAACTGGGAAATTATAGTGAAAAGAATGAAACTTCTATGGTGTTTAATTTAAAATACAAAGAATTTTCTATGCTGTTTACTGGAGATATAGAGGGAAAGGGAGAAGCAGAATTGAAAAGTTCCGGTCTTTTAGAGGATATTACTGTTTTAAAAGCAGCGCATCATGGTTCGGAGTACACCATGTGTCAGGAAACTTTGAATCAAATCACACCAGAGGTTACATTGATTTCCTGTGGAAAAGACAACTCCTATGGACATCCTCATAAAGCACTTTTAGAAAGAATTAATAATTTAAATTCACAAATTTATGTTACAATGAATGACGGGGCAATAACGGTTGAAACAGATGGCTTACATATGGTAATATATGAGAAGTGTAAGTGACGAGGTAAGAACATGAAAAGTATTAATGAAGACATTAAAAACAGAAGGTTTAAACAGATTTATCTTTTATATGGAGAAGAAGCTTATCTTAAGAGAATGTATAAGGAAAAATTAAGAAATGCTTTGGTTGAAAAAGAAGATACCATGAATTACAATTATTATGCTGGAAAGGGGATTTCTATTTCCGAAGTAATTGATGTAAGTGAAACTATGCCCTTCTTTGCAGACCGGAGACTAATTATTATTGAAAATTCTGGTTTTTTTAAATCTGCCAATGAACTTGGGGATTATATAAAAGAACTTCCGGAAACTACATATTTTGTGTTTGTGGAAGAGGAAGTAGATAAGCGGAATAAACTGTATAAAACAGTAAAAGACAAAGGCAGAATAGTGGAAATGTCAAGGCAGGATAATAAAGTTTTGACAAATTGGGTGTTGGGAAAACTAAAGGTGGAAAATAAAAATATTACCAGGGCTGCTTTGGAACTGTTTTTTACTAAAACCGGAGATGATATGGAGAATATTGAAAAGGAACTGGAAAAGCTGGTGTGTTACTGTATGAACCAGGATTCCATTACCCCAAAAGAGGTGGAAGAAGTATGTACAGTTACCATTACTAATAAAATCTTTGATATGATTAGTGCCATTGCAGAAAAGAAAAAAGAAAAGGCTTTGGAGCTTTATTATGATTTATTGGCATTAAAAGAGCCCCCTATGAGAATTCTGTTTTTAATTGTAAGACAGTTTAATCTTTTATTACAGGTAAAGGAATTAAAACGACTGGGACGGGACAATGGAGAAATTGCCAGAAAGACTTCCCTTGCTCCATTTTTGGTAGGAAAATATTTGTCTCAGGCAGGCCATTTTGAAAAGAAACAGTTAATGAATGCATTACTTGATTGTGCAGATACAGAAGAAGCAGTAAAAAGTGGACGTTTAAATGATAAAATTGGCGTGGAAATGCTGATTGTAAAATACAGTGCTTAATTGAGGTAAAAAATGGAACATAACAGATTAAAAGCGAAAGAAGATTTATTATATTATACCCAGGAAATTATTCACGCCTTAGCAGAGGCTGACTTTGTAAGACTTGCAAAAGCCAGGGAGGAGATCCTGAAAAATGGAGATATTGTGTTTAAAACAGAGGAAGAAAAGTTAAATATTTATAGAATTGTAGTAGCTTCTTATAATGGGGCCTATAATCAAGGAGAAGCACTTCCCATTGCAAAGAAAATTGTAAAAATCACCAGAGATATATACCCAAAAAATTCACCTGAACAAATGGAAGCCTATGATATGCTTGCATATGCATCTTTGGCAGCAGGAGAATGTGAGGATGCTATGAAACTGGCATCAGAGTTAAAACGTTATTATATGAAAAAATTAGGAAAAGAAGATAAAAAAACTATAAAAGCTACAGCTCTTTTAGGAAGGTGTCAATGGAAAATGGGTGATTATAGAAAAGCCTATGATAAATTAATGGAAGCTTTTCGTATGTCAGAAAGTGCTTATGGACCCACCGATGCAGATACCTTAAATTACAGACGGGAATTAGCAATGTGTCAGTTTTATTTAGGTAATATTCAGGCGGCCTACCAGAATATGATGAAAACATATGACATATGTCTGCAAAAGTATGGAGAACATCATACAGTTACATTAAAAACATCACAAAATCTTTTGGAAATTACAAACGAATATCAGAAAAGTTAAGAGGAGGTCTTAGAGTGAAGCTATTGTCAATAGCGGTACCATGTTACAATTCGGAAAACTATATGAGAAAATGTGTGGATTCACTTCTTGTGGGAGGAAAAGAAGTAGAAATTATTATTGTAAATGATGGTTCTATGGATAAAACACCTGAAATAGCAGAAGAATATGCTAAAAAATATCCTGATATTGTCAAAGTGATTCATCAGGAGAATGGTGGACATGGAGAAGCGGTAAATACTGGAATTCGAAATGCTACCGGCTTGTTTTTTAAGGTTGTAGATAGTGATGATTGTGTTACAGAAAGTGCATATAAGAAAATTTTGGAAGTGATAGAAGAAACTACACGTGCTGGTACTACACTGGATATGTTAATCAGCAACTTTGTATATGACAAACAAGGTGTGAAGCGAAAAAAGGTTATGAAATACACTACGGCACTTCCGGAAAATCGAATTTTTACCTGGAATGATGTGAAACATTTTCATAAAGGACAATATATGCTGATGCATTCTGTAATTTATCGAACCCAGATTTTGAGAGAATGTAATTTAGAACTTCCAAAACACACCTTTTATGTAGATAATATTTTTGTATTTAACCCCTTACCATATGTAAAAAACATGTACTATTTGAATGTTAATTTTTACCGGTATTATATTGGAAGAGAGGACCAGTCGGTGAATGAAGAAGTAATGATTCGCCGAATTGACCAACAGGTTAAAGTAAATAAACTTATGATTGATTATATGGACTTATCAAAACTAACCAATCGTAAACTTCGAAATTATATGATTAGTTATTTAGATATTATTATGACAGTATCTTCTATTATGCTAATTAAGTCTGGTACAGATGAAAATTTTGAAAAGAAGCAGGAACTTTGGGCATATCTAAAAAAGCATGACAGAAGATTGTATTGGAAAATCAGAAGTGGTATTCTTGGAAGGTATATGAATCTTCCTGGAAAAGGTGGAAGACAGGTATCTGTAGTCGGATATAAAATTGTACAGAAATTTTTTGGATTTAATTGAAGAAACGTAAAAAGCTGGCAAGTTGTGCCAGCTTTTTTAGTCCGCTTTTGGAACTTTTTTGTGTTGTGAATTTAAGAGAGAAACCACTTCACGTTTATAAACTAAGGGATACATAACAGATGCCATTAAAATCCCGGTGATTACATCAAACATAGAATGTTGTTTTAAAAATACAGTTGCCATACAAATCAAAACCATAAGAATAAAGGAACTGGTACAAATAAATTTATTTTTCTTTAAAGTAGAAGAATGTATTATTGCAATATGAGTTCCAATGGAGTTATATACATGTATGCTTGGAAATAAATTAGTAGGTGTGTCAGTAGACTGTAACCACATAGTTATCTGTGTAAAAATTGAATTATCAGGATAAACTTCAGGTCTTAAATGATGTCCATTAGGATAAATGGTGGATACAATTAAGAATATTGTCATCCCGGTAAAAAGGAAAATGCAATTTCGTTTGAAATCAGGTACATTGGTAAAGCACTGATAAACAAGCGTAAATGCAACATATAAAAACCACAACATGTAAGGAATAATAAAAACGGAGATAAAAGGTATCTTATCATCAATATTCATATGTATTACATGAAAGTTGGTTGTTATATGATTTTCAAGATACGTAAACCATGCAATATACAAAATTCCGTAAGAAAACCAAAGTACATGTTTATATTTTTGAAATAAATTTTTCATGAAAAGTCCTCCTAAATGTTTCAGTAAATGGATTTTTTATTCCATCTTATCCTAATGGATTATAGCACAGTGTCTTAAGAATAACAATAAGTCAAATTCAACTTAAGAGAATTTTAACTAATTCTAAAGTTTTTGAAAAATTCTCTTGTTTTAAGCTTGAAATCCTTCGAAGATAAAGGAGTCAAACTTTCGATAAGAATCAGCATAAGCCTTTGGAGAATCAATGGTCCAGGCAAAGGTAGCAGCCCGAAATAAATATTTATTTAGCAGGTAGCTTAAATTTAGGGTATCTTTGTAACAAAAAGAAATAAAATCAGGTCTTGCTAAAATATTAGTCAGCAGATATTTTACCAGAAAACACAAAAAGAAACCACCATCAGCTACCGGTCTGGTAAGATTGGCAGAAAGCTGCCCACGGACAACATCGGGGCGTTTCAAACGATACCATAACAGTGCCAGAGTATTGAAAGATTCGATACAATACTTTCCTTTATAATTGCACAAAAGCTCATTTACAAGGCCACAGGTCAGGGTACTGAAAACAGGAAGTTTGATTTCAATTAAAAGTGGAACCTTTCCATCTACAAGTTTTAAAACTTCAGAAAGTAAAGGGATTTTATAATCAGTGGAAAGCAGGGTGAGTTCACAAAGTTCCCGATAAGTTTTATCACGAACCTGCACATCAATTCCGCACATACGGCTTAAGGTATTATCATGGAAGACTACTACTTGTTTATCTTTTGTTAACTGTACATCCAGTTCAATACCATATCCGTTTTTTACTGCCTGGAGAAAGGCAGGGAGAGAATTTTCCGGTATCAGATTAGTGTCGGAAAAAAGCCCTCTGTGAGCGTAACACTTCCCCATGTATTCTTTGGTAGCTTTTCGTTTAGGAAAGCGAGGGGCAATTAAACTAAGATAAAGTAAAAAAAATATTAGGCCATATATAAAATAAGACATAAAACAACTCCTTTGTAAAAATTCTATCTTATGTAACCTTAGCATAGGAGAATTGTTAAATCAATAACAAAGAAAAAAATTGAAAAAAATATTACATTTCGTATAGCAATTTGTTAATAATTATGTTATAATATTGAAACAAGTTTGAAGCAAATAATTTTTTTATTACAAATGGTGAAGAAGAGAAATGAAGATAAGAGAAAAGATAATTTCTTATGGAAAAAAACATCCGAAAAGTAAGTATATTATAATAACATTATTAGTAATTATTATTTTTGTTGAGAATCTAAAAAAAGCTTTACTGGCTTTTGGAAAGAAAAAGACAACAGAAACAGCAGGAGGGGAAAAAATGAGTGAAGGCGAGGAATGGTATAAGGAATATATTACCAGTGTCAGAAACATTGAGTATGACAGTGATAATGTAAAACAACAATTCAAACCATTGAACAGGGCAACCGTGATACCGGTAGTATTGGTATGCGTATCTGCCTTATGTGCTACGGGACTTGCAGGAAAAATGAAGGTACCGAAAAAAGTAAATGCTAGTGAGAATCAAATAACAGTAATAGAAGAAGAGGCAAATATAGTAAAGAATGAGAGTGTACATACTACTTCTAAAATCCAAGAGGAAATTGTAATAGACAATGACCTGTTGCCTTGGTATCTGATTTTAATTAATGATGATTATGCGGTGCCAGAGGAGTATGAAGTGGAACTGGTGTCGGTAGAAGGCAAGCAGATAGATGTAAGAATTGAAGAAAGCCTGAAAGATATGTTAAAAGCTGCAAAAACAGCGGGAATGAACGCAAAAATTTGTTCAGGTTATCGTACAGCCCAGAAGCAGGAACAATTGGTTAAAAAAGATGTGGCAAAGTATAAAGCAAAAGGTTATGATGAGAAAGAAGCTTTAGAACTGACATATTTGGGAGTGGCTCCGGTGAACCACAGTGAGCATCAGACTGGACTTGCAGTGGATATTGTAAGTGTTTCCCATCAAAGTCTGGATGCAGCTCATGCAAACACAAAAGAAGCAATTTGGTTAAAAGAGCATTGCAAAGAATACGGATTCATTGTAAGATATATGGAAGGGAAAGAAGATATTACCAACAGAAAAGCGGAATCCTGGCATTTTCGTTATGTTGGAGTAGAAGCAGCTACCTATATTATGGAAAATGATATTACTCTGGAAGAATATCTGGAGGAATATGTACAAAATAATTAAAATGATGGAGGAAAAGATATGTATTCATTAGATGAAGTAAAAGCAGTAGACCCTGAAGTGGCACAGGCAATTGAAGATGAAGTGGTAAGACAAAACAGCCACATTGAGTTAATTGCATCTGAAAACTGGGTAAGTAAAGCAGTTATGGCAGCAATGGGAAGCCCATTAACAAACAAATATGCAGAAGGATATCCTGGAAAACGTTATTATGGCGGATGTGATTGTGTAGACGTTGTAGAAAATCTAGCTATCAAACGTGCTTGTGAATTATTTGGATGTGATTATGCCAATGTACAGCCACATTCAGGAGCACAGGCAAATCTTGCAGTATTTTTTGCTATGTTAGAACCAGGAGATACTGTTATGGGTATGAACCTTGACCACGGCGGACATTTAACACATGGGAGCCCTGTAAATATTTCAGGAAAATATTTCAACATTGTTCCTTATGGGGTAAATGATGAAGGATTTATTGATTATGATAAATTAAGAGAAATTGCATTAGAAGCAAAGCCAAAGCTGATTGTAGCAGGTGCCAGTGCTTATGCAAGAACGATTGATTTCAAAAAATTCAGAGAGGTAGCAGATGAAGTTGGAGCATATTTAATGGTAGATATGGCTCATATTGCCGGACTTGTAGCAGCGGGAGTACATCCATCCCCAATTCCATATGCAGATGTAGTAACAACAACTACTCATAAAACATTAAGAGGACCAAGAGGAGGCTTGATTCTTGCAAATAAAGAAGCAGCAGAAAAATTCAACTTCAATAAGGCAGTATTCCCAGGAATTCAGGGTGGACCTTTAATGCATGTAATTGCGGCAAAAGCAGTATGTTTTGAAGAAGCTTTAAAACCTGAATTTAAAGAATATCAGAAACAGGTAGCATTAAATGCACAGGCTCTTTGCAAAGGATTACAGAAGAGAGACATTAAGATTGTATCTGATGGAACAGACAATCATTTAATGTTGGTAGATTTAACTACATATGATTTAACAGGAAAAGAAATTGAAAAATTATTAGATGCTGTTAATATTACATGTAATAAAAATACCATTCCAAACGATCCAAAATCTCCATTCGTAACCAGCGGTATCCGTCTTGGAACACCAGCTGTTACATCTAGAGGATTTAAGGAAGAGGATATGGATGTGGTAGCGGAAGCGATTGCAATGATGATTAAGGACGGGTCTAAGGCAGAAGAAGCTAAGGCACTTGTGAAATCATTAACTGATAAGTATCCGTTGGTATAATCTAAGTAGGTCGCCCTACGGCCGCCGGTTCTCGGCTGTTTATAGGTAACACGGAATTCATTTCCTAACGTTGACCAATACACAGCCCAGGACAGGGAGGCAGGTTGCCTAAGCTGGCAATTCAGAGACGATTTTAGTGGAGGTGAAATCCACTGTTTACCACCATTTAGGCTCGAGGTTTCACCCGAGAGTCTTAGTGGTCGTTAACAGTTAGTTCACCGGAACGTTGTCTCGCCAGCTTAGGCAACCTGCCTCCTTGTCCTGGGCGTCCCATTAGCCAATAACTTAACCTAACCTTACCACTGCTTTCTATAAACCTTCGGCGTAGTTCCTTCTAATTTTTTAAAAACTTTCGTAAAATAATTGGTATCCGGTATTCCACATTTTCTTGCAATCTCCTCAATTTTCAAATCCGAAAACCGTAGCAAAGTTTTAGCATAAGTAATCCTGCATGCTGTAATATGATTTCCTATAGTCATACCATAAACCTCTTTAAACTCTCGTGCTAAATGATATTTGCTGATAAAAAAGTGATCAGCAATAGAACTAAGAGAAAGGTCTTCCATAAAATTCAGGTCAATATATTCTTTAATTTCTTTTAATTTTCCAGAAGAGGTATCTAAGTTTTCCTTTTGATTTCTACTAATACACAAAGTTAGTAAATCTGTAATGGTTTTATGTATCAAAAACTCCGAAGATAAATCTTTTTTAGAAGATAATTGCATACACTGTTCAATCATTGTGGTGAAATCAGTGTAATTTTCTACATGAAATAAAAGGGTAGGAACCAGTACATTGTAATAGGTAAGATAAGGAGATACCATATTCCCATTAAAATGAATCCACATTAGTTCCCAGGGTTCCTCCTCACTGCTTTGATGGGAGTAAGGATGATTACAGTCAATTAAAAGACAGTTTTTAGGAAAAAGAAAATATTCCTGATTTTGATAAGTGAATTTTCCTTTGCCAGATAAAACAATCAGAAAAAGATAGGAATTTAAGTTTTCACGTTTCGAAATATGACTTTTTAAACTTTTTAAATAGCCGGCCTCCTGAAGGTATAAAAGGTTAGTCTTGGCAAAATCACTAGGAGTATTGATTATTCGATTGGATTCAGTTACTTTGCTGGTATTGGAAAAAGAAAAATTCTGCATGGTAAAACCTCCTAAATAATTCATAGTATTTTCACTGTAAATAATTGCTTTTTGTAGTAAAAAATTGCTGGTAGCAATATTTTACTATAAAAAGTCAATTCAAGGCATTTACTTGATGAATATAGTATATTATACTAGCAAAAGAAATACAAGAAAATACTATTTATAAAAAAAGAGGAAAGAGGTATAACAAATGAGTAAAGTAGCTTTGATTACAGGTATCACAGGTCAGGACGGTTCTTATTTAGCAGAATTGTTATTGGAAAAAGGATATGAAGTACATGGTATTATCAGACGTCACAGCACTATCTGCACTGACAGAATTGACCATTTATACAATAATAAAGATTTAAAAGATAAGAGATTTTTCCTCCATCATGGAGATTTGACCGATTCTTGTAACCTGCTTTCTTTAATTAATAAAATTAAACCAGATGAAGTATATAATCTGGCAGCTCAGTCTCATGTGGCAGTATCTTTTGAGGTGCCGGAATATACAGCAGAAGCAACTGGAGTTGGTACGATTCGATTGTTAGACGCCATTCATCAAAGTGGATTAAAATGTAAATTTTACCAGGCATCTACTTCTGAATTGTTTGGAGGTCTTCCTGGAACAGCACCACAGAGTGAAAAAACACCATTTTATCCAAAGAGTCCATATGGAGCAGCAAAATTGTATTCCTATTGGATTACAGTAAACTACAGAGAATCCTATGACATGTTTGCATGTAATGGTATTTTATTTAATCATGAATCTCCAAGAAGAGGGGAAACTTTCGTAACCCGTAAGATTACAAGAGCAGTAGCAGATATTATGGCAGGAAATCAGGAAACCTTGTATCTTGGAAATATGAATGCAAAAAGAGACTGGGGATTTGCTGGAGATTATGTAGAAGGAATGTGGAGAATTTTACAGCAGGATAAGCCAGGAGACTATGTGCTTGCTACCAATGAAACTCATACTGTACGAGAATTCGTTGAATTAAGTTTTGCAGAAGTTGGTGTGGAAATTGAATGGCAGGGAGAAGGAGTAGAAGAAAAAGGAATTGATAAGAAGACTGGAAAAGTATTAGTTGCTGTCAATCCAAGATACTTCAGACCTGCAGAAGTAGAACTTCTCTGGGGAGATGCTACAAAAGCAGAAACAGAACTTGGCTGGAAGCGAAAAGTAAGCTTTAAAGAACTGGTAGCCATGATGGTAGACAGTGATATGAAAGCTATTGCAGGAATTGGTGCTAAGGAATTTAGAGAGAAGAATGCATAGGAGAGGGCAGCATGGATAAGAATGGAAAAATTTACGTAGCAGGCCATCGGGGAATGGTGGGTTCTGCTATTGTAAGAGAATTAGAAAAACAAGGGTATACCAATATTGTAACAAGAACTTCCAAAGAGCTGGATTTAAGAAGACAGTCAGAAGTTGAGAAGTTTTTTGAAGAAGAAAAACCAGAATATGTATTTCTGGCAGCAGCAAAAGTTGGGGGAATCATGGCAAACAGCAAGCATCCGGCAGATTTTATGTATGACAATATGATTCTGGAAATGAATGTAATTAAAGGTGCTTATGAAAATAAGGTAAAGAAACTGATGTTTCTTGGAAGTTCCTGTATTTATCCAAGAATGGCCCCACAGCCAATGCCGGAAAGCTGTCTGCTTACCAGTGCTTTAGAGCAGACCAATGAAGCCTATGCCCTGGCAAAGATTTCCGGATTAAAATATTGCGAATATTTAAACAAGCAGTATGGAACTGATTATATTAGTGTAATGCCAACCAATCTTTATGGACCAAATGATAATTATCATCCGGAACATTCGCATGTTCTGCCAGCATTAATCCGCCGTTTCCATGAAGCGAAGGAAAACGGCTTAGCAGAAGTTGTTATTTGGGGAACAGGTACTCCATTAAGAGAGTTCTTATATGTGGATGATTTGGCGGAAGCATGCGTTTATCTAATGAATAATTATTCAGGGGATGAAACTGTAAATTTAGGAACCGGAAAAGAAGTAACCATTAAAGAACTGGCAGAAACCGTAAAGGAAATTGTAGGATTTGAGGGAACATTAACTTTTGATACCACAAAACCAGATGGAACACCAAGAAAATTGTTGGATGTAAGCAAATTAGAAAGTTTAGGATGGAAGTACCATACAGAGTTAAAAGAGGGAATTAGACTTGCCTATGAAGATTTCTTAAACAGTGAAGTCCGGGCAGAACGATAGGAAGGGTGAAGTTATGAAAAATACAGCACTGATTATGGCTGGAGGCAGGGGAGAACGTTTCTGGCCAAGAAGCAGAAAGAATTTGCCAAAGCAGTTTTTGTGTTTAACTGATGATGGAAAAAGTATGATTCAGCTCACAGTGGAAAGAATACAGAGTTTAGTTGATATAGAAGATGTGTATATTGCTACTAATAAAAGCTACAAGAAACTAGTAATGGAACAATTACCTGATATTCCGGAAGAAAATATTCTTTGTGAACCAGTAGGACGAAATACCGCTCCTTGTATTGGTTTAGGTGCAGTTCATATTGCAAAAAAATATGAAGATGCCATTATGATGGTATTGCCTTCCGACCATTTAATTAAGCACAATAAAATGTTTGTAAGGACTTTAAAGGATGCCATTAAAATTGCAGAAAAGGATACCAATCTGGTAACTCTTGGAATTACGCCTACTTATCCGGAAACAGGATATGGATATATTAAGTTTGATGAGGAAGAAACCAGCGGAAATGGTTATGCGGTAGACCGGTTTGTGGAAAAACCAAACTATGAGATTGCTAAAGAATATTTAAATTCGGGAGAATATTTATGGAATAGTGGTATGTTTGTGTGGAAAGTTTCTTCTATTTTAGCAAACATGGAAAAATTTATGCCAGATACCATGAAAGGTTTGAATTCCATTAAAGAATCTATTGGCACAAAAGTACAGGAAGAAGTGTTGGAAAAAGAGTTTGCCAATTTAGAATCTGTTTCTGTAGATTATGGCATTATGGAAAAGGCAGAAAACATATATATTATTCCCGGTGCTTTTGGCTGGGACGATGTAGGTTCTTGGAATGCTGTAGAACGTATTAAACAGACAAATGAATTTGGAAATACTGTTACTGGTAATGTGATTACCATTGATACAAAAAATTGTATTATTGAGGGACAGGAAAAACTGATTGCAACGGTAGGTTTGGAAAATTTAGTGATTGTAGATACAGAAGATGCTACTTTGATTTGCAATAAAAACAGTACAGGGGATATTAAAAAGATATTAGAGAATCTTAAAATTTGCAATAGAACAGAATATATTTAAGTATGGAAGAAAAGGGAATCGCATAGGGCGGTTCCTTTTTGTGATTGAAAAATGGGAAAGAAGTACTAAAAAGTAGTTGACATAAGGAAGAAGAAATAGTATATTAAATGAGGAGTTGAGAAATTAATAAAAATGTAATAAAAATGAAAAGAAAAAGAAAGAAAATAGGAGAGTAAGTATGAACAAGAAAACTTTGAAAAACAGAATTCTTGCATGGTTTATGATTTGTGTATGTGCCATCAGCGGTTTGTCTGATTGTGTTATGGCAAATGCTACTGGGATTACTACACCAGACATTCCGGTGCAGGAAGTTGTGATTCCTGAAGTGGTTACCAATTCTAAAAATACACTTTGGGTGGATGGAAGCAGTTATAGTGACAATGAAAGTCTCGATGCCATTAAATGGCATTATGAGTCGAAGGAAGGACGTTATTACTTATATTTACCATCCAGTACAAATTTAGAAAATCTGACAGTATGGAATTCTTTTGAACAGACATTATATGTAAATGGTACAAAAGTAGAAAATGGAGAAACTACCAATATTTTTGCAGGAGGAGGAAATTTTACATTAACTGCAGGAAGTACTACTTATCAATTAACAGTAATGAAATCAGAAAATATTAATACGATATTTCTTACCACAGAAAGTGGAAGTTTAGACAGTGTCCATGCCAGCAAATCCAACAAAGATTCTGGTGATATGGTATATGTAGATGAAAAAGGTAAAGCAGAGCAGGTTGGATTAGAACAGATTAAGGGCAGAGGAAATTCTTCCTGGAAGGCAGCCCAGGAACTGTTTTATAAATATCCATATAATATTAAGCTATCTTCCAAGGTGAAATTATTTGGTATGGAAAAATCTAAGAAATGGTGTTTACTTGCCAATGATTTTGATCAGTCATTGATTCGTAATAAGTTTATATTTGATTTGGCAGAAGATGCCGGAATGGCTTATACACCAGAGTCAGAATATGCAGATGTATATCAGAATGGAAGATATATAGGAAATTATCTGGTTACTTCCAAGGTAGAAGTAGATTCTAAACGTGTTGATATTTACGATTTAGAAGGTGAAACAGAAGATGTAAATAGTGAAGACTTAGACAGTTATTCCAGAGGTGGTTCCACTTCTGGTGCTAGTGCCGGAACCTATAAATATTATAATATTCCAAATAATCCGGAAGATATTACTGGAGGATATTTATTAGAATTTGAATTAGATGAACGATATCCGGATGAAGTCAGTGGGTTTGTCAGCAATCGAAGACAACAAGTGGTAGTAAAAACTCCAGAATTTGCTTCAAAAGAACAGGTAAAGTATATTAGAGATTATTTCCAGCAGATGGAAGATGCAGTTTATTCAACAGATGGATATAATGCAGCTGGAAAGTATTACACAGAATATATGGATATTACTTCAGCGGCTCAGATGTATATTATTGAAGAATTAACTATGGAAAATGATGCCAATGCAACTAGTTTTTATTGTTATAAAGATACCGATGATGTAATTCGTTTTGGTCCGGTTTGGGACTATGACTGGGGAATTGGTGGATATAATAAGAAAGAATTACTAGATACAGATTACTTATATGTTCAAAATAAAACAATTTACAATAATGCAACACAGAAATGTTTATTAGCAGCTTTATGTACTCACAAGGACTTCATGGCAGAAGTAGAAAGAGTATGGAAAGAAGATTTTTATCCATTATTACAGGTAAGTATCGGAGCAGTGACAGCTTCAACTGAAAATGTGGTTTCTCTTAAAGAATATGCTTCATTGGTTGAAACTTCTGCAAATATGAATTTTCATAGATTTAAATTTTTAGGAACTACTTACTGGGGAAGTACATATACTGGAAAAACTTTTGAAGAAAATGTAAACTATGTGGATAGTTTTGTAAAAGAACGTGTGGAGTTTCTGAATACCTATTTTTCACAGTTAAGTAAAGAAGCTGTAGTTTATTTTGATAATTCTGCAGCAAAATGGTCAGAAGTATATGCTTATGTTTGGAATGATAATACAAAAACCGTAGTACCAGGAACTTTAATAGATGCTCAAAAGCAGATTTATAAATTTGAAATCACTGGTCCTTATGAAAACATTATTTTCAAAAACACAGATGGAACAACTTCCTGGAGAATTCAGACCAATGATTTAGTTATTCCAACCGATACTAAGAATTGTTACAAGCCAAATGGAACAGCAACAAAATGTTACGGTTCCTGGTATGAGTACATAGAAGGAGAAGCTACTCCAACACCAACAATAGACCCATCGTCCAATAAGATTACATTATACTATAATAGCGGCTGGACTAATGCATATGTCCATTATAAAGTGAATAATGTATGGACAACCGTACCAGGTATGAAAATGCAGGCAACAAATGAATATGCAGGTTATACGTATAAATGTACCATTAATTTAGGAACAGCTGATTCAGCCACAGTGTGTTTTAATAATGGAAATGGTTCCTGGGACAGTAAAAATGGTGCTAATTATATCATTCCAGCAGGATGTTATGGTGTAAGTGTTGGAACAGTGTATAAATTACAGTCATTAGAGGTGACTCCGACGATAGTACCAACCAAAGCAGTAACTCCAACAGCCGAACCAACAGCAACGGTAACACCAACAATATCAGCAGAGCCAACAATAACAGCAACAGTAGCACCAACAATAACAGCTACACCATCACCAATAGTAGAGCCAACAATAACAGCCACACCATCACCAACCGCGAAACCTACAGTAATTCCAACACCGGCAGAAAACAAAGTTACTGTATATTATAGCAATAGTAACTGGTCAAAAGCCAATATTCATTATAGAGTAAATGGTGTATGGACTACTGTACCAGGAGTTGCTATGGAAAAGGCGGAAGCAGATTCCAGATATTCATGGAAATTTACTATTAATTTAGGAGAAGAAACCAGTGCCACAGTATGCTTTAATAATGGAAATGGTTCCTGGGACAGCAATAACAGCAAAAACTATAGTGTAGGAACAGGAGATTATGGTATTAGTAATGGTGTTGTGAAAAAAATAAGTGAAATAACCGGCGAAAATACTATGACAGTATACTACAGCAATAGTAACTGGAGCCAGACATATCTTCATTATAAGGTAAACGATGTATGGACTGCGGTACCAGGAGTAAAAATGGAAAGCAGTGATGTAAGTGGTTATACTTGGATGTATACTATTAATTTAGAAGATACTGACAGTGTAGTGGTATGTTTTAATAATGGATATGGTTCCTGGGACAGTAAAAATGGTGCTAACTACACATTATCAGGAGAAAAGGTGGGAGTGAAAAACGGAATAATTTATACAATAGAATAAATAAAAGAAAGTTTAAGAAATTTCCCTATAGAATGAGGAGTGCCCCGTCATCTTTCGATGAACGGGGCTATTATGAAAAAATTTATCTATGTGTGTAATGAAAACACTTCGTATAACTCATTTCTAAGTTGAATTCAGTATAGCAAGAGTGTATGAATAAAATATGAACAAGCTGTGAATTTATTGTGAAATATATACAAAAGAACTGTGTCGAGCAGAGAAAAAACAAACAAAATACACAAAAGAAGAGAAATAAGAAGGAAAAGGATTGTATTTTTACGTTAAAATCAAGGAAATTGGAAAGAATCTTTTGTTGACGAATGCATAAAAATATGTAAAATTATATATTGTGATAAAAATCAATACCAAAAGAAAGAAGGAATATCATGTCAGAGAACCAAAAAATTTATGTAGTTGGACATAAAAATCCAGATACAGATTCTATCTGTTCAGCTATTTCCTATGCAGAATTAAAGAGAAGAATTGATGGAGATGCTTACATAGCAAAAAGAGCAGGAAATGTGAATGAAGAAACTCAGTTTGTATTAGATTATTTTGGAGTGGAAGCACCAGCTTTTTTAGCTGAAGTAGCAGAAGCAGAAAAAGTTATTTTAGTTGATCATAATGAAACTTCCCAGGCGGTGGATGGTTTGGAAAAAGCAGAAATCATGGAAGTAATTGATCATCATAAAATCGGAAATATTGAAACTCCGGTTCCAATTTATTTCAGAAATCAGCCAGTAGGATGTACTGCAACTATTGTTTACCAGATGTACAAGGAAAATGCCCAGGAAGTAACAAAGGAAATTGCAGGTTTATTATGTTCTGCTATTATTTCCGATACTTTAATGTTCCGTTCTCCTACTTGTACACCAGTAGATAAAGAAACAGCAATGAAACTTTCAGAAATTGCTGGAATCAGTGATATTGAAGCTTATGCAATGGAGATGTTCAAAGCAGGAAGCAATCTGGCAGACAAAACACCAGAAGAAATCTTCTTCCAGGATTTCAAAAAGTTTGAAGTAAATGGTGTAACTTTTGGAGTAGGACAGATTAGTTCTATGGCAACAGAAGAATTATTTGAAATTGCAGACAGATTAAAACCATATATGACAACAGCACGTGAAGAACAGGGTGTAGATATGATCTTCTTTATGCTTACTAGCATTTTAGATGAATCTACAAATCTTATTTTTACAGGAGAAAAGGCAGGAGAATTAGTAGAAAAAGCATATCAGGTATCCTGCCAAGAAGGAGATTACTATAAGTTAGAAGGTGTAGTTTCCAGAAAGAAACAGTTAATTCCTTCCTTTATGGGAGTACTTCAGTAAATGTAATTGGAGGAAAGTAAATGGCAAAGCAGGAATGGAAACCGGGAAACATGCTTTATCCTCTGCCGGCAGTGATGGTAAGCGTTGCAGATAAAGAAGGAAACAGTAATATTATTACTGTAGCATGGACCGGAACAGTATGTACCAATCCTCCAATGCTTTCTATTTCTGTGAGACCGGAGCGGTATTCTTATGCTATGATAAAGGAAACAAAAGAATTTGTAGTGAATCTTACTACTGAAAAGCTGGCTTATGCAACCGATTATTGCGGTGTGCGTTCCGGAAGAGAAGTAGACAAGTTTAAGGAAATGCATTTGACACCTGAGCAGGGAAGTCAAGTAGTAGCACCCATGATTAAAGAAAGTCCGGTTAATATTGAATGTAAAGTGAAAGAAGTGTTAGAGCTTGGTTCCCATCATATGTTTTTGGCAGAAGTAGTAGCAGTTCATGTAGAGGAAACTTATATGAATGAGAAGAATAAATTCGAACTGTCAAAAGCAAAACCAATTGTATATTCTCATGGAGAGTATTATGGATTGGGAAAACTTCTTGGAAACTTTGGATATAGTGTTAGAAAAAAGCAAACCGGATATAAAACAAAATATCGAAAGAAATAAAAGGTGAAAATATACAAATCTGAGAAATTTTCTAAGATTTGTATATTTTTTGTTTTGTGCAAAAAATACAAAAAACGGAAGATAAATGATGCAAACTTGATAATATAAACGAAATATGCTATTCTTATAAAGGAAATAATCACGAAAATAATAATGAAATGGGGGCAAACTTATGCGGGAAAAAGCAAGGTATTATTTTCAGGAATGCATCAATATGGTTTTGAAACCTTTAGAATATGATTATGAGAAGAATTTTCTGATGGTGAAACATTACAATACATTTTTTGTTACTGAAAAAGATATAGAGGGAACAGGAATGTTTCATTCTTTTAAGTTTTCAAATATGCGGAATCCATATGAACCATTTTTGGATCTTGTAAAAAAGTTTTTGGAAGAAAAACTGGCAGAACGTGAAGAGTTTTCAGTTGAGGACTTTTTGAAAAAAGCAGAAGTTTATCCAATGCATAGGAAGATTTTTTTGGAATATTTTCTTACGGGAACTTGTGAAAGGCGGGAAGAACTACTTATTAGAGAATATTTATATGAAAAAGGAAAATTTCAAAAAGCTCTTTTAAATATGCTTTCAGAAATGGCAAAGGAAACGCCTTTTTTTCTTGTTCTGGATGAGATCAATCTTGCGGGGACCTCAGCCCTTCGGATATTAGAACAAATTGCCAGTAATTCAGATTATAATCACATAAAAGTGATTGCAATTTTAAATGAAGAGGGAAAAGCATTACCTTTTGCTGAAAAACAGTTAAAACATTTCTTTCATATATGTGAAGAAGCAGATATGGTATATAATTGGAGTTATGAAGAAGAGTTAGATAGTGTTGTGTGGAAAGAAAGCCAAAAAGAAGAAAAAGGTATTTCAGAACATATTAAAACTCTTAAAAATATGTATCATACTTTGGAATGTGAGCAGGCAGCATATTATTTAAATATAACTTTTGAACAGATTGAAAAAGACAGAATGCTTTTAGAACCCAAGCAGGAACTGGAGTTGTTAAAAGTTTATTTCTGGGTCAATATGGTGGGGGAAGAATTTGCAAATGCTTTGTATATTTGTAACAGAATGGAAAAGTTAGAGCCAACCGATATGGAAAATCAACAGGAGGCAAAATTTGAAGTTGAGTTCTTAAAAACCAGAGTGTATTTACATAATGGCGACCAGGCACAAATGCAAGCAGGAGTATCGGTATGCAAAAAGATTGCAGAAGAGAAGCCCAATGAAAGACTACTATTTATGGCAGACATATTGGAAAATATGGCGGAGTATTCCGGGTGGAATAATCTTTGGGGCTGGGAATCTGGTATGGGGGCACCTGAAAGGCTGGTGCAGAAATGTTATGAGTATGGGTATTTAAATCATTTAGCAAATATTTATGCTTTCAGCTATAATGGAGATTATCATAATTTTATGACAATTGAAGGGATAGAGGAACGATTAACAGATTATAATAAGGGAATTGCTTTGGGACAGGAATTGCAAAATGAGCAGTTTTTGGTAGAAGCATATCGAAAGAATGTTATGATTGCTTCCATTCATGGATATTTTGATGTGTGTATCTATTTTTACCAAAAAATTCTGCAAGTAGTGAAACAGAGCAAAAACGAAATAGAAGAAGCTGGAATTTATAATGGATTAGGATATAGTAATTGCGGTTTGGAACGCTATGAGAAAGCCAACGATTATTATAACAAAGCGTTGCTGTTGTACTATAAAAATCAAATGCCCGATGAAATTGTAGAAACTCTTTATAATCTTGGGATTAATGCTATGTTGGCAGGAAATTATAAGAATGCAGTAAGCTATATGTTAGAGGCAGATAATATTCTTAGATTATTAAAGCAGAGTACCATGAAAACCTGTAATATTTCTAAGTTGTTTGGTTTAATTGCTTTGGCAAGTTTCAGACAGGGGAACATGTATAATGCACGTTTATATCTGAATAAAGCAAAGCAGTTTTTGTCACATGTTTTAGGAAAAAAAGAAGAAGAGAAAGAACACTATGCAGATGATAGTATGTTTTTGGTATATTTTGTATGTGGCTTAATGAAAAAACGCGATGAAAGTTATGAGGAGGCAGAGAAGTGTTTTCAGAAAGCAAAATTCTTCATGAAACGATCTACAGGTGGTATGTTTTTTAATTATCCGGAATTTGCATTTGATAATTACCAGTTTTTAAAGGAAATGGGAAAGGAAGCAGATGCAGAAAACGCACTGTTGGAATTTAGAACTTACTGTGAAAAAAATCAGTATCACTACCGGTTACAGAAAATCAGTGAATTCTTGGGAGAAAAGAATGAAAGAGAAAATATAGAATTCCATGATATGGTATTACAGGAAATTTCATTGAAAGACATTTCGGAGCTTATAAAGAAGAAGGCGGATGAAAAAGAAAAGAAAGAAATGGTAAAAACAATTCGCTTTTTTAACATATTGCAGAAGTTTACAAATAATATGACCAAAACTGCCAAGGAAGAAGTAGCCGGCATGATTCCAGCATTTAAAAATACCTTTTCCATTGATAAAGTATTTCTAATTCGATGTGGAACAGATGAAAATGAAGTGGTGTATAGTGATTTAAACTATGAACTTTCAAAAGAAACTGTAGATTTTATAACAGAATATTTTAAGAAAGAAAATACAGGATTTGTAGTGTCAAAAGATGGAATGAACCATGAGAAATATAATAAAGTGTTATCTTGTTTTGAAAAGGAGAAGATATTTTCTTTTGTAGCAGTTCCAATTTTCGAAAATGAACGATTGAACAGTGTATTTATTGTTTACATAAAAATAAGAAACAATTGGACATCATCGAAGGACAGAACCATTTTGACAGAAAGAGATTTAGAAAATTTCACCTATGTATTCCGGCAGATTTCCGATGCTATAAGAGGAGTAGAAGTAAAAAATGAGTTGGTTGAAACTAACCAAAAAATAAAAGAACAAATGGAACAGGTGTTGGAGTTGAAAAATGAGGCAGAGGTAGCAAATGTGGCAAAATCCAATTTCCTGGCAAATATGAGTCATGAAATTAGAACTCCTATGAATGCCATTATTGGTATGGCAGAAATTGCATTAAGAGGGGAATTGTCCAAAGAGCAAAAGGAGAACATAGAGCAGATTAAATCTTCTGGAAAAACATTACTTTCCATTATTAATGATATTTTAGACTTTTCTAAAATTGAATCGGGAAAAATGGATATTGCAGTAGAAAAGTACCAGCCGATTTCCATTATCCGGGATATTGTAAATATAATTATCACACGAATAGGGAATAAAAATTTGGAATTTATTATTGATGTTGCACCGGATATTCCTTATGAACTGTTAGGAGACAGTATACGTCTTAAGCAGATTATTATTAATCTTGCCAATAACGCAGTGAAGTTTACGAAACAAGGTATGGTAAAATTGTCCATTGGTTATACTCGGACTTCAATAGAGGAAATACAGATGCAGATTTCTATAGAAGATACTGGAATTGGAATTAAGCCTCAGGATTTAAACAAGTTATTCCAAGCTTTCCAGCAGGTAGATAGTAAGCGAAATCGTAATATCGAGGGAACCGGACTGGGACTTTCCATTTCAAAGCAGTTATTAACTTTAATGGATGGAGATATTACCGTAGAAAGCGAATACGGACAAGGAAGTATTTTTACCTGCGTTCTTCCTCAAAAGGTAATTACAGAGAAAGCAGATGTAGTGTTTGCAGATGAAGAACAATTGAAAGTGGTATCTTTTATTGACAATTTTTACGTAAAGAAGCAATTGGAAACAGACTTGAAACGACTTGGAATAAAATATGAGGAAGCCCTTTCAGAAGAGAATCTTTTTACAACAGAAGAAAATCAGGTGAAATACTTATTTATAGAACATAAATTGTGTTCCGAAAAGATTTTGAAAATGTTAGAAGAAAATCCGGAAATTACGGGAGTATTATTGGTGGATTTTAATGCAACAGAAACATTCCAGCTAAAAAATCTTATTGTTATAAAGAAACCATTATATTCATTAGAATTGGAAAAAATATTCAACCGGGAAGATATTTATGGAATGGAAGTGGAAAATGAAGAAGAAGATATGGAATTTATTGCACCAGAAGCAGAAATTTTAATTGTAGATGATAATGCAATTAATTTAAGAGTAGCAGAAGGATTATTAAGACCACTACAAATGAAAATTGATACAGCAGCTAGTGGAAAAGAGGCAATTGAAAAAGTATCTGCTAAGAAATATGATATCGTCTTTATGGATCATATGATGCCGGAAGTAGATGGTGTGGAAACTACACATATTATCAGGCGTTTTTATGAGAATTACAATGATGTACCAATTATTGCCCTGACTGCCAATGCAGTAGCGGGAACCAGGGAAATGTTTCTTAGCGAAGGGATGAATGACTTTGTGGCAAAGCCAATAGAGGTTAGGATTATTATGTCAAAAATAAGACGGTGGCTGCCAAAGGAAAAAATAAGAAAAGGTCAGAGGTTGGTACAAGTACAGGAAGAAAGTACAAAGGAAAGAATTCAAATAGAAGGATTGGATACAGAGTATGCATTAAGCCTTTTGGGGGAAGAAAAATTATTCTGGACTATATTAAAAGATTATTACCGGGTCATTCAAAAGAAAATAGAGCTTATTGAAAGATATGAAGAAGCTGAGGAATGGAAAGATTATACCATTGAAGTACATGCTTTGAAAAGTGCTTCCAGACAGATTGGAGCATTGGAATTATCAAAGAAGGCAGAACTTATGGAAAAAGCCGGAAATGAAAAAAACAGCAGTTTGATTCACCAATGTACACCGGAATTGTTAGAACAGTACAGAAAATATCAAAAGATACTGGCTCCTTATTTTGAACAAGAGAAGAAAGGGGAGGGAGAGAAGAAAATAATCTCCTCTGACATATTAAAATCATTATTCCAGATGTTAAGAGAAGCATTAGATGCTTTGGATTTAGACAAAATGGAAGCAGTAATGACCAAAATGGAGGAATACCAGTATACAGAAGAACAACAGCAGATGTATCAACAATTAAAAGATGCAGTAGAAGAAATTGATTCGGAAATCTGTGAAGAAATTCTTCAGGTTTGGGAACAAAAAATGTAATGAAAAATATACAAAACTGGAAAGTAACATACTGGTTTTGTATATTTTTTTTTCTATAAGGAATAATAAGGAACAATCAGTAAAAAATAAGTTGCAAAGGTGATGAAATGAAAAAAGAAACTGTATATCTGAAATTAGAAAGAGATGTAAAAGCAATCACTTATGATGTATCTGTGAGCAGTGTAGCAGCTGTTAGTTGTAATGATGCTGCTTTGGCAGCAAAAATAAAAACATTGAAACTGTTTCAGTTAGATGTAAAAAAGTCAAAAAGAGAGATTATATCTGTGATTAAAGTGATAGATGTGATTATTAAAGAATTTCCAGAGGCAGAGATCAAAAGTATTGGTGAGATGGAATGTATTGTGGAATATGTGGGGGATAAAAAGCAGCATAAAATCTGGGATATTGTAAAAATTGTATTTGTGTCATTGATTGCATTTTTTGGATCAGGGTTTGCTATTATGACCTTTAATGAAGATGTTTCTGTTCAAGGAGTGTTTGGAAATTTGTATAACTATGTGTTTGGTGTAATACCCCAGGAACCGGGGATATTGGAGTTTACTTACTCTATTGGTCTCACAGTGGGAATTATTATCTTTTATAATCACATTGGAGGGCGGAGAATTACAAAAGATCCAACCCCGATTGAAGTCCAAATGCGTATCTATGAAAGCGAAGTAAATGATGCACTGGTGGAAACAGCAAATAGAAAGGGTGAATTAATTGACGTTGATTAGGTATGTGATAATCACACTGATTGGTATAAGTAGTGGCATTATAGTATCAGGTGGTTTGTTTACAGCATTGTTTACGGTTGGGCTAATTCCAAGATTTGCAGGGAAAACTCATACTGGTTCTCATGTAATGATATATGAAACAGCAGTAAGTCTTGGAACCATTTTTGGAAATATTGTTAGTATGTATCAGATTACGTTACCGTTTGGTAATATTTTTATGATTTTATTTGGTTTGTTTTCAGGAATCTTTGTGGGATGTCTGGCACTTGCTATTGCAGAAGCATTAAATGGAATTCCTATTTTTGCCCGAAGAATTAATTTTAGAAGAGGCTTGGGAATTGGAATTTTATGTCTTGCCATTGGAAAAGGTATTGGTGATATTATTTATTTTTTTAATAATTTTTAGGAGGCTGTAGCTATGAATGAAATGCAGAAACAAAAATATAGTGAATATGTAGAGGAAGTAACACCAAAAACAAATTTGATTTGTAACATGGCAAAAGCATTTCTTACTGGTGGCATTATTTGTGTGATTGGACAGGGAATATTAAATTTCTGTCTTGCTAGAGGGATGGATAAGAATATGGCAGGAAGCTGGTGTTCTATGTTGTTAGTTTTGTTAAGTGTAATACTGACAGGATTTAATTTGTTTTCAAAAATTGTAGATTTTGGAGGGGCAGGGGCATTAGTACCAATTACGGGTTTTGCCAATTCTGTAGCAGCACCGGCAGTAGAATATAAAACAGAAGGTCAGGTGTTTGGAATTGGATGTAAGATTTTCACCATTGCAGGACCGGTGATTTTATATGGAATTGTTACCAGTTGGGTAGTAGGATTGATATACTGGATTGGAAAAGTTTTAGGGGTGTTTTAAGGAAAGTGTAGAAAAAAGCAATGGTTTTGACAGACATACAAAGCCATTGCTTTTTAGATGTGAGGTTAAATTTCATTAAAACAGTCTGTTCGAAAACGCTGGTTTAACTTAGGGTAATAGCTGCGGGAAACAGGTAGTGTAATGGCTTCATCCAAGGTTACTTTATAATTTCTTACAAATGTAATATGAGAATAGTTTACAATATAACCTTGGTGAACTTGTACAAATTTCTGCATATCCAACTGCTTTTTTAAATCTTTAAAGGATTCATAGATGGTATAGGATTTGTCAAATGTATGTATGATAGTTTGATTCCGGTGTTTTTCCATATAAATGATAGAATCAAACCTGATATAAAAATTTTCTCCATAGATACATACAGTAAGATATTTTTCTATTGCATTTATTTTATCAACTAGATAGTCTACTGTAATGATAGCACGATTCATTTTCAACTTTAAGTCACTATAATTATAGGGCTTTAGAAGATATCCCAATGCATCAACCTCAAAAGCAGAATAAGCGAAGTTGGGATAACAGGTGGAAAATAAAAGTACAGCTTGAGGATCTAATTTTCTGATAACCTTTGCAATGTCCGTTCCTAGTACAGTTGTTCCGTTAACAATTCCTAAATCCACATCTAAAATAATGATATGAAAGAAATGATGATTTTTGATTTCTTCCAATAAATCAAGTCCTGTATGGAAGATAGTGATTGTAAAATCACATCCTGTTTCATATTTGAATGCATCCAGGTAATCACAAATTTTTTGACAAAATAGAAGTTCATCTTCACAAATCGCAATAGAGTACCCCATATATCCTCCTAAAGATTGAAAGTCATTTTGCTAAATGATAACTTAAATTTAGAGTAAAATTAATCACTATAAGTTAATGTTTGTAAAAAATGACAAATTCTTTTAAACTAATTACCATAATTGTCAATCCTACGAATGATAGAGTTCATAATATTAGTAGGAAAAGGACAGAAAAAAGTATTAAATGTTAAGGTAGTAAATTGTTCTTTAATAACATTCATATCAATCTCCTTGTAAAAAAATAAGAACGGGTTACAACAAAAAAATAGCATGTATTAAGAAAAAATGCAATGAAAAAGGGATATTTCGACGTATGAAGGGGATAAATGGACGTAATTTCGAAGGGGAAAGAAAATTATGCAAATGATGTGTACAGTTATGATCACTGCTTTGAATTGGATCATATATTATGTATGGTGTACTATTTTTTTTGAAGTGAGATTACAGTCTCAAAAAATTAAGTTTTTTTATATGTTATATGTAGGGATTTCCATAATAGCAGTTATGCTTTTTAAACATAACTGGTTTACAATATTTTTTGAAATTCTAATGCCTATTATATTTTTTAAAGGAAGTATCATAAAAAAAGAACTTATATACTTGGGTTCTGTTTCCTTTACAGCAATTTTTACCGTGGCCCTTAATGTAATCATTTGCAAAATAATGAAGATAAGTGGAGTAAAAATTGATACATATGCCGAAACAGCCGGTATGCTTTTTTTGCTTACTCTACTTATCAGATATTACTTTTTGGTTTTAGTTAAAATGAAAGTGGTGTATAAGTTTTCTAAGGCTTGCGTTTCAGTCGTATGCCATCTTAGTGTAGCAATGATTTTGTTAGTAACAATTATTTGTTTCTTATATCAAACATATGCCTATGATTTTTCGACGGAAATAATTGAAGAAATCAAGAATATTACAATTGGTATTTTTATTCTGGCTATTATTATGGATATGATGTCTTTTGAAATTTTAAAAAAATATATTTTTCAGACCCAAAATTACATGGGAGAAAAAGCAAAGAATGAATTTTATGAAAAGCAAAGAAAATATGATAAGTTAACAGCAGAACAGCTGCAAAAACTTTCATCCTTAAGACATGATTTGAAAAATCATTTATATATAATATTAGAGAGAGTACAGACAGGAGAAAAGGAGAAAACGATAGAATATATTGAGAAAATTTGTGGTTGTATTGAAGAAGCAGAAAGTATTGTAATGACAGAAAATGAGATTCTGACTACAATTCTCACAGTGAAAAATGTAGTCTGTAAAAGAAAAAAAATTATATTTCAGCCGGAAATCGCTTGTGGAGAAATTTATATAGAAGATATTGATTTGAATATTGTGGTAGCAAATTTACTAGATAATGCTATTGAAGCAGCAGAAAAGTGCAGGGAAGATAATAGGAAAATTGTTTTTAAAATAAAAGATGTAAAACAGTTTTTGACCATCGAATGTACAAATACCTGTCAAGAGCATCTGAAAATGGGCGAAAGTAAGCTGCAAACCACAAAAGAGGACAAAGAAAATCATGGATTTGGAATAAGAAATATAAAAGAAATTGTATCTAAATATGGAGGGAAATTTGAAATTATATGTAAAAATGGAATTTTTTCCATGAAGATAATGATGGAAAATATGTAAAAACGTCGAATTGTCCTTGGCATACGTTAAATTATCACAAGATACTTTGGGAAAAGTTTGTATGAAATGTAGAATAAAATCAGGAAAACCTCTAATACTAACAATAATCAAGATGAATGGTATTGGAGGTTTTTTTATGGAAAAAAATATAGAACAAAAGGGAAGGCAAAGTCTTGCTTTTCATACACCACCATATATTATGGCCAGTGCTTCTGTAGTTGGAAAAAAGGAAGGGGAAGGACCTCTTGGAAACTTGTTTGATATGGTAGGAGAAGATCCCATGTTTGGCTGTGAATCATGGGAGGATGCAGAGGGGACTCTGCAAAAAGAAGCTTTAACCCTAGCCATAGGGAAATCTGAAATAGAAAAATGGCAGATTCGTTATATATTTGCGGGTGATTTGTTGGGGCAGGAAATGGCAAGTTCTTTTGGCCTGGCAGATATGCAGATTCCATTATTTGGAGTATATGGTGCCTGTTCCACTGCAGGAGAAAGCATTTCCTTAGCCTCGCTCAGTGTGGCCTCAGGAGCAGCGGACTATGTAATGGCAGTTACATCCAGCCATTTTGCCAGTGCAGAAAAACAGTTTCGTTTTCCGTTGGCTTATGGAAATCAAAGACCACCATCTTCTACCTGGACAGTAACTGGAAGTGGAGCTTTTGTTATTGGAAAAGATAAAGGTATTGCTAAAGTGAAAGGAATTACTACGGGAAAAATTGTAGACTATGGCATTAAGGATTCTATGAATATGGGAGCCTGTATGGCACCAGCTGCTTGTGACACTATTTACAATCATTTTATGGATTTTGAATGTGATGAAAAAGAATATGATCAAATTATCACTGGCGATTTAGGAGAAGTGGGATATGAAATTTTAATTGAACTAATGAAAGATAAGGGATATGATATCAGCAAAAAGCTATTAGATTGTGGAATGATGATTTTTGATAAAGAAACCCAGGGAACTAATGCAGGGGGAAGCGGCTGTGGGTGCTCCGCTACTGTATTGTCTGCATTGATTTTAAAAAATATAAAAGAAGGGAAATGGAAAAAAGTATTGTTTGTTCCTACCGGAGCCTTACTATCTCCGGTATCACACAATGAAGGGTTAAGCGTGCCTTCCATTGCTCATGGGGTGGTATTGGAGGGCTAGTCAAATTGGGTTAAAAGTTTTCGATACTGACTTGGTGTAACATTAAACTTGGATTTAAATACTTTGTTAAAGTAAGAAATATTATTAAACCCAGTGTCCAAAGCAATTTCCATTACAGAGGAATCACTTTCTTTTAACATGGCAGATGCGATATCAAGCCGGTAATTATTAATATAATCAATACAAGTCATACCTACATGTTTCTTAAAAAAACGCATAAAATGATACTCGCTGAAATCACAAAGAGAAGCAAGAGAAGCTACAGTAATGTGTTCCGCATAATTGGTATGAATGTAATTAATTACATTTTTTAGCAGTTCAGAAGTGTGATCAATCTTAGATTTGCCCCCTTTTGGGGTAAAAATATTGTGATGAAACAACTGGAAGAGTAAAAGTAGCAGATAGGACTTTACTGCAAGCTCATATCCGGTTGTTTTTTCCTTATACACCTGATGAAGTTTAAAAAAGCAGTCTAATACCATGTGATATCCTGGAGTATCCGGATGAATTACAATGGGAGAGGCAATTTCCCCTTGCATTAAAGGAGAAAAATATTTAATGGCACAGGCATCAGTCAACAGGCTGTTTAACATGTTAAGATGAAATACGTAAGTAAGATTTTTAAGGTTCTGCTGACCTTCAAAACGGGAGGCGTGAAGTATACCAGGTGGTATAATTAAAATATCCTTATCTTTTACCGGAAATTCATTTAAATCCAAATCATAAATTCCATTGCCTGATTCAATAAAAGTGATTTCTATTTCTTCATGCCAGTGCATGGGAAGATAAAAGTTACCTTTTTCTATATTTAGTTCATAATAGGAAATAGGGGATAAAAAATCACCATGGGTTGCAAGTTCTTTTAGCTGTAAATATTCCATATATTCCATATAGTCCTCCTAAATAGTTACATTTTTTGCAAAATGAGCAGTATAGTGTTAGTTATAAGCTAGATTTTGCAAGAAAACTTTGTCTAAAACAATTATACTACTATTAGAATGAAAAAAAAAGGGATAACAATGAAGGAGGACACAATGATTAAAAAATTTAGTTTTGGAAAAGTATTTCCTACGGAAGCTGTAGTAAAAGAGATAAAAGCACAAAAAGGAAACATACCTTTTTTCATGCAGCAGAATAGTGATAATAAAGATGGACTGCTCTTTACCTATACTATGGAAAAAGAAGACAAGGTATATGGTCTAGGAGAACAGATTAGGGGAATCAACAAAAGAGGACATTTATATATTAGTGACTGTGCAGATGATCCGGTACATTCAGAAGAAAAAAATTCTTTGTACGGTGCCCATAACTTTATTTTAGTAGATGGAAAAGAAAGATTTTTAGTTTTCTTTGATACTCCGGAAAAAGTGATTTTTGATATTGGATGTACAGATATAGATGTACTTTCTGTTGAAACATCAAAAGACGTGGACTGCTATATTATTACAGGAAAGAAAATCCTTGATATTGTAAAAGAATTCAGAGGTCTCATTGGAAGAAGTTATATTGCACCACGTTGGGCTTTTGGATATCAGCAGTGCCGTTGGAGTTACATGAATGAAGACGAAATCAGAGAAGTAGTGAAGAACCACAGAGAAAATAATATCCCATTGGATGCAGTTTATATGGATATTGATTATATGGATTCTTATAAGGATTTCACTTTAAACGAAGAAGCTTTTCCAAAGTTTGACAAGTTTGTGGAAGAGATGAAAAAGGAAAATATCCGCCTGGTGCCTATTATTGATGCAGGTGTAAAAATTGAAAAAGGTTATGATGTATACGAAGAAGGTTTGGAAAAGGGATACTTCTGTAATGATAAAACCGGAAAACCATTTGTAGGTGCAGTATGGCCTGGAAAAGTACATTTTCCTGATTTCTTAAATAAAGATGCCAGGGACTGGTTTGGAAAGAAATATAAATTCTTACTGGATAAAGGAATTGAAGGCTTCTGGAATGATATGAATGAACCAGCTATTTTCTATTCTGAGGACGGTATCAATGACGCCATTGAATATGTGGAAAGCCTTAAGGGTCAGAATATAGATATTTATACTTTCTTTGCTATGAAAGATAAAGTTCTTGGTGTGGCAAACTCACCAAAAGATTATGCAAGTTTTTATCATAATACAGAAGAAGGTGTGATCTGCCATGATAAACTTCATAATTTATATGGATATAATATGACAAGAGCAGCAGGGGAAGCTTTTGAGGAAATGGTTCCAGATAAGAGGATTCTTATGTTCTCTAGAGCTTCTTATATTGGAAGTCATAGAAACGGTGGTATTTGGCAAGGTGATAATATGTCCTGGTGGTCACATTTATTATTAACAGTTAAGATGCTTCCATCTTTAAATATGTGTGGATTCCTATATACAGGTTCTGATTTAGGCGGTTTTGGTGCACATGCTACCGAAGATTTGGTAATGCGTTGGATTGAATTTGCAATCTTTACACCATTAATGCGTAACCATGCAGCATTAGGAACTAGAAAACAGGAAGTATATCAGTTTAAGAATATAGAAGACTTTAAAAATCTAATAGGAATTCGTTATGGATTGATTTCTTATATTTACAGTGAATACATGAAATCTGTTTTAAATGATGAAATGTATGCAAAACCACTGGCTTTCGTATATGAAAATGATGTACATGCAAAAGAAGTAGAAGACCAGTTAATCATTGGAGATTCTATTATGATTGCACCAATCTATACACAGAACACAAAGGGAAGATATGTTTACCTTCCGGAAGATATGATGGCTGTGAAGATGAGAAGTCTTACAGAATATGACTGCAAGGTATTGAAAAAAGGACATCATTACGTGGATGCAGAGTTAAATGAATTGATATTCTTTATCCGTCCAAATCACATTGTACCAATGACTTATGGTGGAGAATCTACAGAAGAAGTAGATTATACAACTTTGAAGGTATTCGGTTTTGTGAAGAAAGAGGCTGGGTATACTCTTTATACAGATGATGGTATCAGCAAAAATTATCAGGATAAAGAAAATTATATTGACATGAAAGCAGATAAAGATGGAAATGTTACCGTAAGCAATGACAGGATAAAGATTAAGGAAAGTGTAATCTTAAATAAATAGATAATGCTTTTCTTTGAGAAAGGATTTGCATGGGATTAGGTGAAAAAGAAACAGGAATTGATGTTACTAAGTATGATATGAAACGGATGACAATTATGTCAATTCCAATTTTCATAGAATTGTTTTTACAAATGCTGGTGGGGAATATTGACCAGATTATGATTAGTCGCTATTCCCAGAATGCAGTTGCTGCCATTGGAAATGGTAATCAGATTATGAATATTCTGATTATTTTCCTAAATGTTATGGGGTCAGGAACCACTATTGTCCTGGCCCGGTATTTAGGAGCCGGAAATAAAAAGAAGGTGGCGGAAACCTGTACCGCCTCTTTGTTTATGATGGGAATTCTTGGACTGATAGCAAGTTTTATTCTGGTAGTTTTTCATACACCGATTTTTAGGGCGATGAATGTACCAGAAGAAGTATTGCCGGACGCTTCTAAGTATATGGCAATTATTGGAGTATGTGTTGCGGTTCAGGCACTTTATATGGCATTTGGTGCTGTTTTAAGAGCGTATTCCATGAATGGAGTAATTACTGTGATTTCCTTTGTAATGAATATTATGAATGTAATTGGTAATGCTGTTTTAATTTATGGTTTGTTTGGAATGCCGAAGCTTGGAATTGCCGGAGTGGCAATTTCAACAAATATTAGTAAATGTGCAGGATTGCTTATAATGATTTATTTCTTTAAGCGTAAGCTGGATATTAAAGTTTCCTTCCAGCATTTAAAACCTTTACCCACAGATACCATAAAAAAGATTTTGCAGGTTGCTATTCCCTCAGGAGCAGAAGGAATTTCCTATAATATTTCCCAGATGGTAGTGCTTGGGGTTATCAATACCTTTGGAACCTATGTTATTAATACCAAGGTATATGCCAGCATGATTGCTAACATAGCATACATATATACGGTTGCCATTGCCCAGGCATTGCAGGTAGTGATTGGATATCTGGTTGGAGCTGACCGAAAAGAATTGATAGCCAAAAAGGTATGGATCGTGCAACTGGTTGCCACGGTGGTTTCTGTAGGCTTAAGTATTATTGTATATTTTAATTCAGATATTTTGTTCCGGCTATTTACCAGTGATGAAAAAGTGCTTGCATTGGCACATCAGGTAATGTTGGTGGAAATCTTTTTGGAAATTGGGCGTTCTGTGAACATTGTAATGGTGAAAGCCTTAATTGCAGTAGGAGATGTAAAATATCCAGTGGTATGTGGCATATTTTTCCAATGGGTAGTAGCAGCACTATTTTCGTATATCTTAGGAAGTGTATGTGGTTTGGGACTGGTAGGTGTCTGGATTGCTATGGCAATGGATGAATGTTTTAGAGGGATTCTGTTTGTAATACGTTTTAAGTCTGAAAAATGGAAGCAGATGAAAGTTACTTAAATAGTATAAAATATAATTCAAAGGAAATAATAACCGTAAGAAATCGTTTTTGCATGATGCAGAAGGGAGTTATTATTATGGTGGATTATATCAATGCATTCTGGGTTGGTGGTTTGATTTGTGCCCTGATTCAGATTTTAATGGACAGAACCAAGCTGATGCCTGGAAGAATTATGGTACTTTTAGTGTGCACTGGTGTAGTACTGGGAGCGTTAAATATTTATCAGCCATTAGTGGAGTATGCCGGAGCTGGAGCAAGTGTCCCATTACTTGGATTTGGAAATACATTGTGGAGAGGAATTAAAGAAGCTGTTGACAGTGATGGATTTCTTGGAATTTTTATGGGAGGTTTTACTTCTAGTTCTGTAGGAATATCAGCAGCACTGATTTTCGGATATATTGCCAGTTTGATTTTCAAACCTAAAATGAAAAAATAGTAACAGTTCAGCCCACGCCATTGGCTAAGTCCCACTAAAGTGCTTTCCGTTGCTACGCAACTACCTTTGCTCATATACAGGCGTTCCGCTCATGATATGTTACCTAAAAATAGGAATAAAAATACAGCCCTGACTTATAAAAAGTCAGGGCTGTTATAATTTGCATAAGTTTCAAAAGGTTTATTCTGACCTGATAACTCAATATAAAATGCAGCATAAGAAGACTGAATGTAAGGACTTACCCAGAGAAATGCAATCCCACAAGTAATGATTCCTAATAAGAACCAGCCAATGAAGCTTAATTGTAAACAAAATAAGTGGTTCTTTTTCCGCTTCATCATTTGAGAAGAAAGCTTAATTGCTTCTAAAATACCTGTATTATTGCTTTCGGCTAAAATATATGGTGCCATATGATAACGGTAAGTAGCAATAATTCCCGGAACAATGAAAAGACAGGACCAAAGTAATATTTTGATTAACATCACTAGTTTTAGGGCAAGTGCTTTTCCATAAATAGAAAATTGTGAAAATAAAGTTCCAATAGAAACATGATGGCCTAGCATAAGTTCACAAAAGTAAGTGTAGGTTCCAAGCTTTATGGCAGGACCCACCAGAAACATCAGGATGCCATAAATAAGAGCAATAGGAAACAAGATACTTAAGATAGGAAGTATCTGTCCACAGCTTTCGTAGAAAAAGGAATAATTCACCAAATATGGTTGTAAAAAAGTAAGCCCAAGATACAAAACACATAGTGAAAATGGTAAAAAACTACCAAGTCCACCAGTAATAAATGAAACAAATGCAGTTCCCATACTGCCTTTCCAGGTGTTTGATAGAGAACGCCTTGCGCGTTCTCTGAAAAAAGATGGTTTTAACATGAATATTCTCCCCTTTTTATTGAATATTTAGTTACAAATTATCTTATAATTCGTCATAGACCATATAAAATTATATATGGAAAAAGAGGAGAATGCAATAGGAGATTTACTAGGGGATGTGGAATACTAAATTTTTATTAAGAATAGGTAACAGTTCAGCCCACGCCATTGGCAAAGTGGCACTAACGTGCTTTCCGTTGCTCATATACAGGCGTTCCGCTCATGATATGTGATACAAGAATAGAATAGGCTTTCGAAAAAGTTCTTGACAATCTCCCTACATAACTGTACAATGTGTATTAATGATAATAGTACAGCTAATACACTTAAGACACTACAATCAATACATGAGCTGTAGAAAGGAGGAAGTATGATAATCATTGATTATAAGGACAGAAGACCAATTTATGAACAGATCATAGAACGGTTCCAGGATTTAATTGTAAAAGGAATCCTAAAACCGGATAGTCAGTTACCATCTGTAAGAAATTTAGCCATGGAATTATCAATTAATCCTAACACAATCCAAAGAGCATATGCCGAATTAGAACGGCAGGGATATATATATTCCATTAAAGGGCGAGGCAGTTTTGTAAGCTTTAATGAAGAACTGCTGATACTTAAGAAAAAAGAAGTGTTAGAGGAAATCGAAAAAGCAGCGGAGCTTGCAAAAAATTTTCAGATTACAGAAGAAGAAGTAATTGGCTGTGTGAAACAGGTCTATGGAGGGGAGGAAGAAAAATGATTGAAGCAACAAAAATTAGTAAAAGCTTTGATGATATGAAAGCAATTGATGATATTTCTATAACCATTAAAGAAGGTAATGTATTTGGATTGATAGGAACCAATGGTGCTGGGAAAAGTACTTTTATGAGAATGGTGGCAGGGATTATAAAGCCTGATAAAGGGACAATTTTAATTGATGATATTCCGGTATATGAATCAGAAGAGGCGAAAAGAAAATTCTTTTATATATCGGATGAACAGTTTTTTCTTATGAATTCCACACCAAATGAAATGGGACGTTTTTATAAAACAGTGTTTCCTGAATTTGACAGAAAGAAGTTTTATGATTTTTTGGCACGTTTTGAATTGGATAAAGACAGAAAGATTGCAACCTTTTCGAAAGGAATGAAAAAGCAGCTTTCCTTATTATTAGGAATCTGTTCTGGTACAAAATATCTTTTATGTGATGAAACTTTTGACGGGTTAGATCCCGTGATGCGTCAGGGAATTAAAAGTATTTTTGCCAGTGAAATGGAAGAACGAGGTTTGACACCAGTCATTGCTTCCCATAATTTAAGAGAATTAGAGGATATTTGTGACCACGTAGGGCTATTACATAAAGGTGGGGTGCTTTTATCCAAAGATTTAGAAGAAATGAAATGCAATATTTTTAAGGTACAGTGTGTGTTTAATGATTCTATTACCGAATATGAAACAGTGACTAGGTTTGATGTGATCAAAAACGAAAGAAGAGGTTCATTAGTAACACTTACCATAAGAGGAGATAAGGACGAAATTATAGCTAAAATTCATAATGCAAATCCTGTTTTTAGCGAAATCTTACCATTATCGTTGGAAGAAATATTTATTAGTGAAACGGAGGTTGTGGGTTATGATATCAAAAAACTCATTTTTTAGTTTAATGAAAGAGGACATGAAAACCAGAATGTGGTTGGTTTTGCTTAACAATATTATATTATTTTTGAATTTTCCAATTGCTATTGCTATAGAAACACAAAAAATAGTGAAGTTTTTGGAGGAAGATCCATTGTTTCAGCTAGAAGATGCCATAGAGTCTCTTACATACTCAATTGGTGCATCCAATGGGATGACTTTAATTCTCGTGGTGTGTATGGCTTTTTTGGCGGCTATTAGTCAGTTTGGATATTTATACCAAAAAAGTCAGGTTGATTTGTATCATAGTCTTCCAATTAACAGAAAAAGAAGCTTTTTTATGAGATACCTAAATGGAATTATCGTATATGTTCTTCCGTATATAATATATTTATTGATAGCAATGGTAATCATATCAGCTGCCGGTCTGGGGCAGATGGCAATTATTAAGGAAGCAGTTCTGGGACTTATGATTCATCTGGTAGGATATGTTTTATGCTATTCTACAGCGGTTCTTGCAGTATGTATGACAGGAAATATTTTTTCAGGTGTATGTGGAATTGCAACTTTTAGTGGTTATGGAGTTTTAGTGACTTTTTTGGGACTTTCTATGACAAATGAGTATTTTAAGTCTTATATGTCAGAATATGGAAAGGTGGAAGAATTATTTTATTATTTCTCCCCATTAGGTGCATATTTGAAATTATCAGACTTAACGGATAAGTATTATTATGGGAATAGTGTCCTTTCGCCAAAGAACATCGTAATGTGGATGTTAGGTTGTATTATTGGAGCAGCAGTATTGAGCTTCTTATCTTATATGGCATATAAAAAGAGAAAATCCGAAAGTACGGGAAAATCCATTGCATTTTCTAAATCCAAAGGCGTGATTAAAGTATTTATTATGACAATGATTGTTTGCCTTGGGACTTTAATTTTTGGAACTCTTGGGTATGGAGCAGAAAATCTGTGGAAGGTGATTGGCTTCCTTGTAAGTCTTGTATTATCACATATTTTAATACAGATTATATATGAGTTGGATGTAAAAGCTATCAGAAAAGGACTGGTTTCTACGGGAATATCCGCAGGTTTGGGAATTCTGGTGTTTGCAGGATTTTATTATGGCGGTAAATTATATGACAGTAGTCAGGTTAATTGGGAAGAATTAGATTATGCAGCAGTTGGAATGGGAAGTGTGTATGGAGGATATAACAATTCCTATTATGACGTAGAAGAGCAGCAATATATGTATATAGATGAATTTGCTTTTGAAAATATGAAAATAGAAGATAAAGAGCTGATTCAGGAGTTTGCAAAAGAATGTATTTCTAATGATGAACAGAAAGAAAGTGCTACTAGAGTTAACTTTAAGTACACATTAAAAAATGGAAAGGAAGTATATAGGAGCTATGTGGTAAGCTATGACACTACAAGAAAATACATACCACAGTTAATGGAAAACCAGCAGTTTAAAGAAGGTTCTAATTATATTTTTAAATTAGATGCAGAAGAAATTGACTACTTGCGATATTATGAAGACTGGTCTAACTATGAAGAGAAAAAAATTAATATGAGCAAAGAAGAAATTGCTAACTTATTCAAAACATATAAGGAAGAGTACCTGGCAACCTCCTTTAAAGATTTAAATGAAAATGCACCAATATTTTGCTTTATGCCATGTGTAAACGAAGCAGATTATGGTGAGAACTGGGAAATATGTAAAGTGTATGTGTATCCTACTTTTACAAAAACATTAGCATTATTGGAGGATGCAGGAATTAAAATCAAAGAAGTGAAACCAGAAGATATGAAAGAGATCAGTATTACAAAATTTGGAGAAGCCAATATGTATGGAGAGCTTACAAGTGAAGTGTCAGTTTCATATGATACTTCTGATAAAATAGAAGAATTAGAAAAAGTTCTTAGCATAGGTGAGTTTGGATACTATACCAATTTTGATGGTGATGAAAACCTGGTAAACCAATATAATGTAACAATTGCTATAGAAAATGGAAAGAGTGGAGTTGAATGGGTGAATGCAGTATTTATTAAGGAGATTCCAGAGTGGCTGGAAGAAGACATTAAAAATGCTGCAATTAAAAATGAAATTGAACAGGCTGAGTAAAGGAGAAGGGGTACCATGCCGTCTTAAGAAGACAGCATGGTACCCCTTCTCGGCGTCCGTGCAACCACTCATTTTAATTATTCATATAAATAATCCTAGTCACATTCCCTTTCTGTGAAATCACATCCTGTAAAGTCTTATTAGAATATTTTCCAGGATCAAAAATTAAAAATTTATCAGCAGAAATATCTTTTCCACCAGAGTATCCATACACAGTAACCCAATGCATTCCGCCATAAGAATTCTGTAAACAAACAGAAGCCATTTTTCCTTCTGATAAAAGCTGATACAGTCTTGGTAAAGCCACATATGTAGTACAATACTCCTGTGACCATCTGTTTGGCAGACTTCCCCAGATTAACGCTCCACCAGAAGTATAAAGTCTGGTATTTCGTGCCAGCTGTGTTGGAAGAGTTTCATTTCCATAATAGGTCATAATCAATGCAATATTGCAGGTCAGACACCCGGAACGAGCCAAAGAATAAGAAGAATTTCCAAGCATAACACGCTGGTAAGCGGTTTGTGTCTGAACATATGGAAAACTATAATATTGGTTAATTGGCAGGTTATAATCCTGTAATATGATTTTCGGATATTGGTAATCCCACTGAGCATACAAGGTAGTGTTTTTTGTAATTTTAACTTTGCTATTGGAAGTAATCTGTGTACCCTTAGTCTTTTTGGTAAACCACCCTTTAAAAGTATAGCCTGTTTTTGTAGGTGTTGGAAGAGTTCCATATTTTGAGCCATAAGTTACTTTGCAATTGGATTTGGAAACTTTTCCACCTCTGGCATTTAGTTTTACTTTATATGTATTTACCTTCCAGCGGGCATAAAGTGTATGGTCTTCTGTGATAGTCACTTTAGTAGAAGATTTTACCTTCTTTCCAGCTGTTGGATCCGTATACCAGCCCTTAAAGGTGTAACCTGTTCGCTTTGGCGTAGGCAGTTTTCCATATTTCTTTCCGAGGAAAACCATTTTATCCTCATAAGAACTGGAAGTTTTATAATTTAAATCATAATTCACCTGTACGGTTGCTTTTGGCATTGGGATTGCAGTTGCAGTTGGTGATGGTGTAATAGAAGCTGCATTTGTGGTGAGTGACCGATCTGCGAAAAGAATAAGAAATAGAAGCAGAAACGGTATAGTACATTTAAAAAAATTCCTCATTGTTGTATAGTTCCTTCCTTTGTAAATTGCTTAAAAAGCTTATACATATACTATACCTTGTTCAAGCTTAAGACGCAAGTATAAAAAACTTCCAATGGAAATATTGTACCTTATTAGTCCGGTTATTTACGAAATACTATATGTGGAATAGAAAAATCAAGATTTTTTTAAAGAATGACAATGGAGCAGGCTAATTAATATTTCGCAAGCTAAAATCCCCCATAGATAACCCATAATACCAACGTTAGGAATGGCAAAAATGACAAAGCAGATACGAAGTATCAGCCCGGCAATATTATGAAGAAAAGAGGTGACCGTTTTACCAAGTCCATTTAAAATACTTTCAAAGGTGATGCTAAGGCAGAGGAATGGACATATAAAAGCCAGTGTTTTGATAAAGTGACCGGCAAGGGTACTTTGAAAGAAAAATTCTCCTAAATACTTCCCTAAAATAAAAAAGACTGCCGTAAGGGAAAAACCAAATCCAATACTTAAAAGAAAGGATTTATATATGGCAGAATTAATGAGTTTCTGATTGCCCGCAGCCTTAGCTTCTGCAATAGTTGGAAGCAGTAAAGTAGCGATGGAATTGGTAATGGCTGAAGGAAAAAGAATAAAGGGGAGAGCCATTCCTGTTAAAGTTCCATAAACGCTTAAGGCTTCTTTATTGGTCATGCCAAATGCTGCAAGTGTGAAAGGGAGTAAGATGGCCTCTACACTTTGGAGTAAATGAAGGGAAAGTCGGTTCACACTTAAAGGAAATCCTAGGGTAATGATTGGTTTAAAGTACATTTTTCCCGTAGTTTTAAAAAATTTATCTGACGAATGGAAGGTTAGTACAGTAAGACAAAAGAGCATGGAAACGGCTTCTCCAAGCACAATGCCAATTACTGCAATGTAAATCCCAATAGGGCTATTTTGATTTTCTAAAATATGACAGATAATAAGGACAGAACAAACTCTTACCAGCTGTTCTACTAATTGAGAAGAGGCAGGTATCATGGTTTGTTTCGCACCATAATAATATCCGCAAATACAAGAATGAATAGCACAAAATGGAAGAGAAAGTGCGATTATTTTAAATAAAAGCCCACATCGGATTTCGTTATAAATATGTAAAGATAAAAAATCCGCTGCCAGAATCAGGCAGACTCCCGTTATAATAGAGAGAGTAACAGAAAGAAGCAATCCGCTAAACAACACCATTTTCGCACCATCGTTATCATTTTCAGCGTTTTTTTCAGCACAAAGTTTGGAAATTGCAGTGGTAATACCACAGGTGGTAATGGCGTGACAAATGGCAGTAACCGGAAAGATTAACTGATAAATTCCCATTCCTTCTGCACCAATTTTGTTAGATAAGAATATTCTATAAAAGAAACCAATAATTTTACTGATAAATCCAGTCATGGTTAGAATAAAAGTTCCTTTTATAAAAGCTGCTTTTTTGCCTGATATTATCATTTTTACTAACCTAAAATCCAAAAGTTAATATAGTATATGGGAAATAATCAAATATATACATGAATTTAATAGAGGAAAAGCAGAAAGAAAAATTAGTTGTTGCTGAAAGAGGAGGGAAAAAATTGGAGAATATTATTTATCTGGATAATGCAGCAACCACACGACCAAGAAAAGAAGTGGTAGAGGTTATGCTTCCTCTCCTGGAAGAAAAATATGCCAATCCATCCAGTATGTATGGTATTGCATTAGAAAATCAAAAGGTACTGTTGGAAAGCCGGAAAATCATTGCTTCCACCTTAGGAGCGGAACCGGAGGAAATTTATTTTACTGCAGGAGGAAGTGAGTCAGATAACTGGGCTTTAAAAGGCATCGCCCATGGCAACAGAGAAAAAGGACATCATATTATTACTACAGAAATTGAGCACCATGCAATTTTAAATTCCTGTGAATATCTAAAAGAACAAGGATATGAAATTACTTATCTGGGAGTGGATGAAAAAGGAAGAATAAATTTGAATGAATTAGAACAGGCAATCAGAGAGGATACAATATTGGTTTCTATTATGGCAGCGAATAATGAAATAGGTACTATAGAGCCTATTAGAGAAGCTGCTATGATTGCAAGAAGTAAAAAGGTTTTATTTCATACAGATGCAGTACAGATGTATGGACAACTGCCAATGGACGTCAATCATTTAGGAGTAGATTTGTTAAGTGCCAGTGGGCATAAATTCAATGGACCAAGAGGTAGTGGCTTTTTGTATATCCGTAAAGGTGTAAAAATAAGTCCTTGTATTCATGGTGGAGGCCAGGAAGGTGGTATGCGGGCAGGAACGGAGAATACCGCTGCCATTGCAGGGATTGCCAAAGCAGCAGAAATTGCAGTTCGTACTATGAATTACAGAATACAAAAAGAAACTTACCAGCGGAATTATTTGATTAGCAGGATTTTAAGAGAAATACCATATGTACGGTTAAATGGACATTCAAAATATCGTTTACCTTCCAATGCAAATTTTTGTTTTGAAGGGATTGAAGGAGAGTCGTTGTTGATTTTATTGGACATGAAAGGGATTTGTGCTTCGGCAGGTTCGGCCTGTACTACAGGAAATACAGATCCTTCTCATGTGTTGAAAGCCATTGGTTTGGATGAAAAAGAAGCGAATGCCTCTTTAAGGCTGACTTTAAATGAAGAAACCACAAAAAAGGAACTGGATTATGTAATAGAGGTTATGAAAGAAAGTGTGAAATCTCTTAGAGAAATGTCTAGTTGACAGTATCAAGGGTTTTGAACTATAATAGTAAGCGTAAAAGTAGAGTTAATAAGGCAGTTAGCTTTGGAGGAACAGATGAAGTGTCCATTTTGTAATAATGAAAATACAAGAGTAATTGATTCAAGACCAGCGGAAGATAATAGTTCTATCCGTCGCAGAAGATTGTGTGATGAATGTGGGAAACGTTTTACTACTTATGAGAAGATAGAAACTATTCCTTTGGTAGTAATTAAAAAAGATAATAACAGAGAACCGTATGACCGTTCTAAGATAGAAGCGGGAGTAATGAGGGCATGCCATAAAAGACCAATATCTGTGAATGAAATTAATGAGTTAATAGATGAAGTAGAAACCACTATTTTCAATCGGGAAGAACGGGAGATTGAAAGCAAGGTAATTGGCGAATTGGTTATGGATAAATTAAAAGATTTAGAGGCCGTTGCTTATGTGCGTTTTGCTTCTGTTTATAGAGAATTTAAAGATGTGAATACATTTATGGACGAATTAAAGAAAATGCTTACTTAATAGGGCAAAATATCCGTTGAAGCTGATTCAACGGATATTTTTCTGCCTGTTTAGAAAGCCCTGTAAAGAGAGGAATGAATATGGAATTACCAGTAAAATTTTTAGAAAGAATGGAAAATATGTTAGGAGAAGAGTATGCAGAATTTCTTGCTTCCTATGAAAAAGAGAGAGTCTATGGTCTTAGAATTAATACATTAAAAATGCAGGCAGAAGAAGCATTAAGAAAGCTTCCTTTTCAGTTAGAACCTGTTTCCTGGTGTGACACAGGATTTTATTATAAGGAAGAGGAACGTCCGGGAAAAAGTCCTTATCATGAAGCCGGACTTTATTATATTCAGGAACCTAGTGCAATGATTACTGCAGAACTGGCACAGATAAAGCCGGGAGAAAAGGTACTGGATTTATGTGCAGCACCAGGAGGAAAAACCACACAAATTGCTTGTAAGCTTCAGGGAGAAGGAATTCTGGTTTCTAATGAAATCAATTCTGCAAGAGCCGCCATATTGTCCCAAAATGTAGAACGTATGGGTATTAAAAATGGAATTGTTACGAATGAAAATCCAAAACGGTTAAGTGAACATTTTGTATCCTATTTTGATAAAATTATTGTTGATGCGCCATGTTCTGGAGAGGGAATGTTTAAAAAAGAACCAATAGCAGTAGCAGAGTGGAGTGAAGAGAATGTAGAAAATTGTGCAAAACGTCAGGCAGAAATTCTTACTTGTGCAGCGAAAATGTTAAAGCCGGGAGGCAGAATTGTTTATTCCACCTGTACTTTTGCAAAACAGGAAAATGAGGATACCATAGAAAACTTTGTAAAGGAAAATGAGGAGTTTCAGATAATCAGTATGCACAGAATATGGCCACATAAAGAAAAGGGAGAGGGACATTTTGCAGCGGTACTGGAAAAAGAAGGAGAAGTTGGAACGGCAAGAGAAATCCTGTGGGGAAGGAAAATAGAGAAATCTTTACTGAAACAATATGAGGAGTTTGCAAAAGATACTCTGCAAATTTCTTTTGACAAAGAATTTATTATGTTTGGAGATAATCTATATGCTTTACCAGCAGGAGCCCCTAATTTAGACAAGCTAAAAGTACTTCGTCCGGGACTTCATTTGGGTAGCTTTAAAAAGAAGCGTTTTGAACCTTCTCATGCGTTGTCCCACGCATTAAAGCCGGAAGAATGCAAACATGTTCTAAATTTAAGTTATGAACAGCTGGAAGTACTTTCTTATTTAAAAGGAGAAACCATTCACAAAGAGGGCGAAGAAAAAGGTTGGTATCTTGTATGCGTAGAAGGAATTCCTATGGGATTTGCCAAGTATAGTAATGGAATGTTTAAGAATCATTACCCAAAAGGACTTAGAATATTTTAAAAATATTAAAAAAGAATAAAAAGAAAGCAGTCAACTGACGGGATTGACTGCTTTTTTGTTTACATATATTCTTAATTAAGCAATAGAATTAACAGCTTTTGCTAAACGAGAAACTTTTCTGGCAGCATTGTTTTTGTGGTAGATACCTTTAGAAGCAGCCATATCAATTTTCTTGCTTGCAATTAATAAAGCTTCTTTTGCAGCAGCAGCATCTTTAGCAGCTACAGCAGCTTCTACCTTTTTAATGTAAGTCTTAACTTCAGACTTGATTGCCTTATTTCTTTCTGTTTTAGTTGCGATAACTTTAATTCTTTTCTTAGCTGATTTAATGTTAGCCAAATCCGTACACCTCCATGGGATAATAATTAATTTTATTGTTTCAATACGTTTTGGTTTGCATTAAACGGACACGGACGTTAATGTAAACACACTAGATTATAATAGAACAAACATCTTCTCATGTCAATACATATTTTAGTATTTTTTGCAAAAAATAGTGTTAAATCTGAAAATGGAGTGTGAAGTGGAATGAGTGAATTTCGTGTGCGTACGGATCTTGCAGTAGAAGCCAAAGAAAGTTTTGAAGAAGATAATGTGGAAATACGAGGTGTCCGAATTGATGAGGATTATGATGAGAAAAACGAAATTAATATTACAAGAGTAGTGATTGAAACTAAAAATGGTGCCAAAGCCATGGGAAAGCCTATGGGAACTTATATTACCTTAGAAGCACCTAATATGGCAATCCCAGATGATGATTATCACAGAGAAATATCAAAAGTACTATCCGGATACATTAAAGAATTGTTGGTAGATTTTACAAAGGAGCATTCAGTGTTAATTGTAGGGCTGGGAAACCGGGAAGTGACGCCAGACTCTTTAGGACCGTTGGTAGTAAATAACTTATTAATTACCAGACATGTAGTAAGGGAGTATGGAAAATATGCCATGGGTAAGGAAAAAGTAAATTCTGTTAGTAGTATTGTTCCTGGAGTAATGGCACAAACCGGTATGGAGTCCGCAGAAATTGTAAAAGGTGTCATTGAGGAAACACAGCCGGATTTACTAATTGTGGTAGATGCACTGGCAGCAAGAAGTACCAAAAGATTAAACCGAACCATACAGATTACAGATACAGGAATTAACCCAGGTTCCGGGGTGGGCAATCATAGAAATGCCATTAATAGTGAGATAATGGGAATTCCGGTAATTTCCATAGGCGTGCCTACGGTAGTAGATGCAGCGGTGATTGTGAATGATGCCATGGAAAATATGCTGCAGGCAATGGAAGAAGCAGAAAGCTTAAAAAGTATAGGAAATGTATTAAATACCTTCAATGTAGCAGAAAAGCAGGAGTTGTTTCGGGAGCTGTTATCACCTCAGTTAAACACTATGTTTGTAACACCCAAAGATATTGATGAAACTATGAAGCGGTTAAGCTTTACCATATCAGAAGCACTAAATATGGTATTTCAGACTTCCTAGATGCATATAATAGAAAAGTGAATAAAGAAAAGCTTTTATTCAATTCTAACCCAGGGGGAAGTATATGTTAAAAAGAAAGAAACATGGGTGCATGGAAATTGTAATTATCATACTTTGCATCATATTTTTTATAGAAGTAGTGCAGGTAGCTTTTGAAAATAGGGACGATTTTCAGGCAGAAGACTTGAAAAGGTATATGGAAAACAAGGTGACAGCGGAAATGGTGGAAACGTTGTCACCTAATCTTATGTTTTCTTTTCAAGATGGGGAAGTGGAAGAATATACCGGATTGGAACAGGCAGTATTAAAACAATATCCATTACTTGCCTTTGTTTCGGAAACAGAAGAATATGAAACAGCAATTGAAAATGAAGAAGCCTATGATTTAATTATAAAAGGGGAAGCTAATGATGAAAATTTCGTGGATGAAAATGGTAATGTGGTGATTGTGCAACAAATGGAGGAAGAGGAAAAGGTTACCAAGAAAGAGGACGAGGCTAAAAAGAAGAAGGATAAGAAAAAAGAAGAGAAAAAAGAGGAAAAAACACAACAGGCAAAGGTGGAAAAAGTTCAGGAAATTAATATGGAACTTTTAAAAAATGACGACTATGTGAAAAATACATATTATACTATTGATAGTACCACTTATGTGGAAGCAGGGGAGTTAAGTGCCCAAAGACTATTGGGAAAAGATATGAAAATCAAGGGGAATAATCAAAGTCCTCAGATACTTATTTATCATACCCATTCCCAGGAAGCCTTTGCAGATTCTGTTCCAGGAGATGTGAATACTACTATTGTAGGTGTAGGAGCTTATTTAACAGAAATATTGACAAATCAGTATCATTACAATGTAATACATAATACCAAAACTTATGACTTGATAGACGGAAAATTAGATAGAAATGAAGCCTATTCTTTGGCAGAACCGGACATAAAAGCAATTTTAGAAGCAAATCCTTCCATTGAGGTGGTAATTGATTTGCATAGGGATGCTATGGATGAAAATACCAGATTGGTGACAGAAATCAATGGAAAACCTACCGCACGTTTTATGTTTTTTAATGGAATGAGCAGAACTACAAAGCTTGGGAATATTGGATATCTGGAAAATCCATATAGAGAAGATAATATGGCATTTGCTTTTCAGATGCAGTTGAAGGCAGAAGAATATTACCCGGGGCTTACCAGGAAAATTTATTTAAAGGGGTATCGATATAATCTTCATTTAATGCCAAAAACTTTGCTGGTTGAATGTGGTGCCCAGAATAATACTGTTCAGGAGGAAAAAAATGCCATGGAACCATTGGCACATATGTTGGATATGGTGCTGCAGCACGACAAACGCATGAGTAAATAAATTGTGAACAAAATTCATTTTATCTGTTACAATGGAAGAAAAAACAGGTGGATGAGAACATGGAACAATTATTACAATGGATGGAAGTAATCGAAGATATTAGACAGCAATCAAA
>JAFQCM010000128.1 GCA_017399445.1 Lachnospiraceae bacterium
GAAAGGTTCTATTACCGGACTTTATACAGTTTTGGTAGATGGAGATGATTTTAACGAACCAATTACGGATACAGCAAGAAGTATTTTGGATGGACATATTATGCTTTCTAGAAAACTTGCTCATAAAAATCATTATCCGGCGATAGATGTATTACAGAGTATTTCCCGTGTTATGAGTCAAATTGCAGAGAAGGAACATAAGCAGTTGGCAGGAAAATTAAAAAATACCTTATCTACATATAACGAAGCAGAGGATTTGATTAATATTGGGGCTTATAAACAGGGCTCAAACAGAAATATTGATTATGCAATCAGCAAGATTGATGCAGTAAATGAATTTTTGTGTCAAGATGTGGAGGAAAAGTATAACTTTGAAGAAATATTGGTGCAGTTAAATGCTATTTTTGCGGAGTAGGTGAGAGGGTATGACGAAGTTTGTTTATAAAATGCAGAATATACTGGATATTAAATTCAAACTTGAAAATCAAGCGAAAACTTCATATGCTAATGCCAGGGCAAAGCTAGAAGAAGAAGAAGAAAAGTTAAGAGCGTTAAGGGCTAAAAGAACAGATTATGAAGAAAATTACAGAAGAGTTTTGAGTGATGTTTTAGATATACGAGAGTTGAATTTTTGCATGCAAGGGATGGAACAGATACAAGAAGCAATTAAAAATCAGATTGTGGCAATCCATGTAGCAGAAATGAATTTAGAAGCTGCAAGAGAACATTTACAAGAAGTAATGCAAGAAAGAAAAACTCATGAAAAACTAAAAGAATATGCATTTGATGAATATGTGAAAGAAGTCAGTGCAGAAGAAAGTAAAGAAATTGATGAATTAGTAAGTTATAATTATGGCAAAGTGGCAGGAGAATAAAAATGGCAGAAGAATTTGAGAGTTCAGAATTAGAAGATACAAAAAAGAAAAAAAAAGGACGAAAGAGAAAAGAAAATGAGATAGAGACTGCCATGAATATGGATGACGAGTTATACGAAAGAAGCGGTGGTGGAATATCGACTGTGATTGTAACCATAGCAATTATCGTTATATGGCTGGCAGTGTTTGCTATATTGATTAAATGGGATGTGGGAAATTTTGGGTCCACTGTACTATATCCAGTTTTGAAAGATGTGCCGATAATTAATATGATACTTCCAGAAGTAGAAGAAACACAGAAAGAAGAAAGTGGATATGGATATGCAACATTAGCGGAAGCAGTTGCAGAGATTAAACGGTTAGAGGCAGAGTTGGAAGAAAGCAAAACTGCAAACTCAGCAGATGATGAAGTGGTTCAGGAATTAAGTGCAGAGATTGACCGTTTAAAGAAGTTTGAAGAAAATCAGGTTCAATTTGAAAAAACAAAAACGAAATTTTATGAAGATGTTATTTTTGCAGATAATGCACCAGATATAGAGAATTACAAAGAATATTACGAATTAATCGAGCCGGAAGCGGCAGCAGAATTGTATAAACAAGTAGTACAGCAGATTTCATATGATGAGCAGGTAGAAGAGTATGCAAAAGCCTATGGGGAAATGAAACCTGCACAGGCAGCAGGTGTATTTGAGGCAATGACAGATGACCTGGAACTGGCAGCAAGGATATTGCAAAATATCGATGCAACACAAAGAGGTAAAATTCTAGGAGCCATGGATCCTGAAATAGCAGCAAGAATTACTAAAATCATGGAACCTTAGAATTTTATTATAAATAATATATGATGGAAAGGAGGAAGAAGGATGGAAAGTAATGTGGCAAAGCTGGCATCGGTTTTTATGACAGGTGTTCAGGTACAACAAAGTACTAAGGATGCTGCAAACAATGTAACTTCTAATGAAAAAGCTGTTGATTTTAGCCAATATATGAAAACATCAGTTTCTAATCTGGCAGAACAGTCACAGCAAAGTAGTGAAGGAGTAGAGACAACAGCAGTGAAAAAAAATGATTCTCAAAGCTTTGAAGAACCATTAGAAAAGCAACAAATTGTCACACAGGAAGCTCTTGAAACAAAAGAAACTTCTGAAACAAAAAATACTTCCCAGCAACAGGAAAATTCAGCAGAAGAACTGGAAAATGGTCATATGATTGAAGAAATGCTTGCAGGGAATAATGGAAAATTAGGCAATAAAACTGAGGAAATCATTCTGTTTTCTGAAGATTTGAAACAATCCTTAGATACTATTAAGAATGAATTAAAACAAAAGATAATGGATGGCTTTGATATCACAGAAGAAGAATTAGAAGAAGCTTTGGAAGTACTTGCAATCAATATTTTTGATTTACTTCAGACGGATCAGCTGAAAGAATTGGCTGTATATGTCAGTGGAGAAGAAAATTTGGTTTCCATGATTACTAATGGTGAGATGTATGCAGCGTATAAAGAAACAGTTGCATGTGTGGAAGAACTTAGCGGTATGTTGACGGATAAATTTTCTGTTGCTCCGGAAGAGTTGGAAAAAGTAATTAGTCAGGTGAAAGATATGCTGGTGGAAACTGAAAAATTGGAAGGAATTATTATTTCACCAGAAGATACAGTGGTATCAAAAGTTGAAACAGCTTCAGAAAATGTAGTGTTACCAAAGGCTGAAGCAACACAAGAAAATGTAGTATTATCAGAAAATGAGATATTATCAGAAAATGTAGTATTATCAGAAACTGAAACATCATCAGAAAATGTAGTGGCATCAGAAAATATGGAATTATCAGAAACTGAAACGGCACCAGATGTTAAAGCAACATCAGAAACAGCAATATTGTCAAAAAATCTGACATCAGTGAAAAACTCTGATGAAACAGTGGTACAATCATTAGATAATGAGGAAACTGATATCATCTCGGATACAACAAAAAAAGATGTTGATACACCAAAAGGTGAAATTCAGGATGAAACATGGAAAGCAGTAACTGAGATCAAAGAGACTACAGAAGAAGTTCCAAAAGAACTGAAAGCTGAAAATGAGACAACACAGCCAGATAATGTGGAAACAGTTAATGAAGAGACTCTTACAGAAATGAGGAACACAAATCAGGAGCAAAGTTTTTCTGATACAACAGAACAAAATGAAGCAAAAGAACAGGATGTGTTAAAAGAAAATAAAGAAACTGCAACAGTTCAGACAACTATTACATATTCTGCCATAGCAGGTGACAAAGAAGTGCAGACCGTTGTACAGACACAAAGAACTGATTTTGAGGGAATTGTGAAACAAATTGTAGAACAAATAAAGGTTCAGATACGTCCAGATGTTACTTCTATGGAATTGCAGTTAAATCCTGAAAATTTGGGAAAAGTTAATTTACATGTTTCTTCGAAAGAGGGGGCTGTAACAGCACAGCTTTTTGTACAGAATGAAACTGTTAAGACTATGGTTGAGGGACAATTATCCATATTAAGAGAAGCTATGGCTCAACAGGGCGTAAGAGTGGAAGCTGTGGAAGTTGCTATAGAAACGGGAAGTTTTGAGAGAAATTTAGAACAACACTCAGAACAGCAGAAACAGGAAGCAGAAAAACAGGCAAGGTCATACCAGCACAAACGGATTAATCTGTTAGCAGGAGTTGACGAAGAAACAATGAATGAAGCAGAAATATTAAGAACACATATTATGCGCGAAAGTGGTAACAGCGTAGATATGGATGCATAAAGGAGATGAGGATATGGCAATTTCAGTATCGGTAGTAGATGGAGAAATACAGGAAACAGCGTCTTCTAGTAGTAACTTAGCAGGCTCAGGAAAAGCAGGGGGCACCCTTGGAAAAGATGCTTTTCTACAGTTACTTGTGACCCAGATGAAATATCAGGATCCATTAAGTCCAACAGAGAATACGGAGTATATTTCACAGTTGGCAACATTCTCACAGTTGGAAGAAATGCAGAATATGTCTAATACATTACAGATTTCACAAGCATCGTCATTAACAGGAGAAACAGTAATTATGAAAACAAAATCTTCTGTGACAGGAGAACTTACTTATGTAACAGGTACTGTGGATTATGTAGTAGTAGAAAGTAATAAGGCGTATCTTTGTATTAAAGGTAATAAGTATTCTATTGATGATTTGGATACTGTAATTGATGCGGATTATTGGGAAGCGTATAAGGAAACACTTGCAGGTGGAAGTTCTTCTAGTGGTTCTACTACAGGAAGTGATTCTACTACAGGAGGCAGTTCTTCAGCAGGAAATGGCTCAACAGAAGACAGTAATAGTTCTAGTGGTTCTACTGATGGCACTATATAGTAGTGACATAACAAGTTGCAAGGAAGCTTAAAGTTCCAGGGAGAGGAAGATGTAGAATGAAACTAAACAATCAGTTTTCATCCATTGAACAGGTTACAGGCCAGTATTTAAGCAAAAGCAAAACAATAGAAAGAAATCTGGAAACAGAAGTTTCTTTTGAAGAAATTCTGAAGAGCAAACAGGAAATAAAGACAGAAACAGAGTTGAAATTTTCGAAGCATGCAGCAAATCGTCTGGCAGACAGAAATATTGATTTGACCCAGGAGCAAATGCAGCGTTTGGAAAAGGGAACAAAAAAAGCATCAGAAAAAGGAATTAATGAATCCTTGGTGCTGATAGACCAACTGGCATTTATTGTAAGTGTAAAAAACAATACAGTAATCACAGCAATGGAACAAAAAGAAGCAAATGATAATATATTTACAAATATTGACGGCGCCGTAATTATATAACTGGACCGAATAGGAGGTTACTATTTCCGAATGACCGAAGAAATAGTTGGCGCAATGAGGAATTAGGAGGGTATATCACTATGATGAGATCATTATATTCTGGAGTGTCAGGATTAAAAACACACCAGACAAGAATGGATGTAATTGGTAATAATATAGCAAACGTAAATACTGTAGCATATAAAGCAAGCACTATGAGTTTCCAGGAATTGATGTATCAGAATACAGCAGCAGCTACTTCTGCAGATGCTATTACAGGACGTGGTGGTGTCAATGCAAAACAAATTGGTCTTGGTGTTACAGCAGGTGCGATTTCTACAAGTATCACAACTCAAGGAGCTGCACAGACAACTAATGACCCATTTGATTTAAGAATTGAAGGAGAAAGCTTCTTTGTTGTAAATAATGGAAGCGGAAATATGTATACAAGAGCAGGTGCTTTCTATGTAGATGGTGTAGGTAACTTAGCAATGAAAACAACTGGTTATAATGTAATGGGATGGGCTGCTGATAAAAATGGAAATCTTGCAGATGAACTTACAGCATTAAAGGTTATGTCAACAGAAAATCTGACTTCTGATCCAGAAGCAACAGAATTTGCAAGAATTACAGGTATTTTGGATAAGAATGGTGCTAAGTTAAATAATGGTGGACAAGTAGTGTCTATCTCCATTTATGATGATTTAGGATATTCTTATACATGTAAGTACAGAATTAAACCAGTTGCAGATGTAAACGGAAATAATATAGAAGGAAAGTATACAATTCAGCTGGAAGATATTTTGGATTCTGATGGTAATTCATTAGGTGCTAAAAATTTCTTAGCAGCAGAAAACTATACATCCACAGATCCAGATTTTAAAGATATTGTTTTTGGTAATACAAAACTTGATTCACAAAAATTTAGTATTTCAACTAGTGTTACAAATGCAAATACAGTAAATGAGGCTACTACATATGTTGTAACAAATAAGGATGGTACCACAGAAAACTTTAGTGATAAGAAAGAAGCAATTGCTTATTTTTGCCAGCTTACAGGTGAAGATGCATCAACCATTACACTTGGTGATAATGATGGTGACAACATTGAAAAAACATATGATGTTTGGGGCTATTCTTTAGAATATGACACATCTAATGGAGCATTAGCAAGCATTGGTGGAAGAGATTCAGAAATAAACATGAATCTGGATAACGTAAAAGCAAGTATGAAAACAGTTACTATTGATTTTTCAGGTTCTACCAACATTAGTAACGGTGATGTTCCTACTATCGAAGGAAAAGCCGGAGATGCTGATGGAAATAAAGCAGGTAAAAAAGTGGGACAGATGATTTCTCTTTCTGTAGATGGAAGTGGTTACATTACTGCAACTTATGATAATGGTAATTCAAGAGTTCTTGGACAGATTGCTACAGCTACATTTGCCAACGCATCTGGTTTGGAAAAACAGGGAGAAAATTTATATTCAGAATCCTTAAACTCTGGGGAAGCTACCATTGGTGACATTTCCGGACAGGGAGAAAAAATGACAAATGGAACACTTGAAATGTCAAATGTTGACTTATCTTCCGAATTTACTGAAATGATAACAACACAGAGAGGTTTCCAGGCAAATAGTAGAATTATTACTACATCAGATACTTTATTAGAAGAATTAATCAATCTTAAGAGATAGTATTAAGTAAATAATAATAATGGCAGGCAACCATTAATCCTTAATAAGGTTGTCTGCCAAATAAGAGGAATCCATATATGATAGAAGTGACAAAACTTAATGGGAAAAGACTTATAGTAAATGCTGAATTGATTGAAACCATAGAGGAAACTCCAGACACAGTAATCTCTTTTGTGACAGGAAAAAAAATAATTGTAAAAGAAAGTAGACAAGAAGTGAAAAATTTAGTAATATTATATAAAAAGGATATTTCAATTAGGTGGGAAAATCAGTAATTTGTTACTATTATATAGATAAAAATATTTGAGGAACGCGATAGGAGTGGGTGAGTAATGGATTTAGCTACATTGATAGGTATCATTGCTGGTATAGGGCTGATGATATTTGGTATTATATCGGGAGATCAAGGTGTTGCAGCGCTGGGGAACTTTTATGATTTAAACTCGGTCTTGATTACATTTGGTGGTTCGTTTATGGCGGTGCTTGCCAGTAGTAGTTTAAAGGATTATATAAATGGTTTAAAAAGTATCAAGATGACTTTTAAACCACCACAGTTAGATGAAGCGGCAACCATAAAAGATGTAATGGATTTATCTAACATTGCTCGTAAGGAAGGTTTGTTGGCATTGGAAGAAGCAGCAAATAATCTGGAAGATGAATTTTTGAAAAAAGGTGTACTTTTAGTAGTAGATGGTACGGATCCAGAGTTAGTAAGAGCAATTTTGGAAACGGAACTGGATTGTATGGAAACAAGACACAAGAAAAACATGACATTTTGGGATAATGTTGCTTCCATGGGACCTGCCTGGGGTATGATTGGGACCTTGATTGGGTTGGTTAACATGTTAAAAAAGTTAGATGACCCATCCAGTATCGGACCTGCTATGGCGGTTGCTCTTATTACAACTTTCTATGGTTCCGTATTAGCAAACTGGCTTGCAACACCTATATCTAATAAATTGAAAGTAAATCATGAAGAAGAGTATAGAGTGAAAGTAGTTATTATTGAAGGACTTTTATCTATTCAAGCAGGAGAAAATCCACGAGTAATTGGTGAAAAACTGAAGTCATTCTTATCACCTGCACAAAGAGCAGCCTTCGAAGAAGAAGAAGGTGGAGGTGAGGCTAATGGCTAAAAAAAGGCAGGAAGACCCGCCAAAAGGATTGGCACCATGGATTGCAACTTTTGGTGACTTGATGAATCTTTTGTTGTGTTTCTTCGTATTATTGTTTTCTATGTCAACCATTGATGCGGAAAAGTTTGAACAGCTGGCAGCTTCACTGGCAAGTAGTATGAGTATATTGCCTAATGGTGCGTCTGCCATAGGCGATGGTGTGCTTGTATCTAATGGGGTGAGTCAGTTAAATGAATTAGCTGAGTATGTTAATAACATGGGATATGAAGCAGAAGAACAGGAAGAAGATGAAGCAATTGAACAGGTTAAAAAAGAACAGCTTGCAGAAACTGAGAAAATTGCAGAACAGGTAGAAGAACTTACAGAGGCTAATAATATTGCGGATGAAGTGAATGTGGAGTTTAATGGACAATATGTAGCTTTAACTTTAAATGGTGCATTATTGTTTGATTCCGGTAGTGCCGAAGTAAAAGAAGAAGCAAAACCGATACTTGATAAAATAGCATTAATTTTAACCAAATACAAAGACCATACCATTGAAATTGAAGGTCATACAGATAATGTTCCAATACATACAGCGAAGTTTCAAAATAATAATGAATTGTCTAGTTTCAGAGCATTATCCGTATTTAATTATTTATTAGAAGTATCAGAATTAGATCCTGCTACCTTGAAACATTCAGGACGTGGGGAATACATTCCTGTTGCAGATAATACAACTGCGGAAGGAAGAATGAGAAATCGACGAGTAGAAATTAAAATTTATAGCAGTGTGCTTGACGAATAAAGGGGAGAATGACCTATGAAGAAAAATTTATTAAGTATTTTAATTTTAGCATTAGTGCTTGTGAATCTGGTTTTGAATATTGTTATAATATTTGGTGTCCTTCCAGCAGCAAATAAGACAAATAAAATGGTAACACAGATTTGCAGTATTCTGGATATTGAACTTGCAGCAGATGAGGAAAAAAGTGGGAAAGTATCTATGGATAAGTTAGCGGTATATGAACTTTCAGAAGGTGCAACCATGACAATGAACTTGAAAGTAGGAGAAGATGGAAAAACACATGTTCTCGTAACTTCAGTAAGCATATCTATGAATACAGAAAGTGAAGGGTATAAAACATATGGAGAAACAATTTCTGAAAAAGAAAGTATTATAAAAGGTGAAATTAATAATGTTGTATCAAGTCATACTGTGGAAGAATATCAGGTGGATGCAGCAGGAATACGAGAAGAAATTGTGAAGAATCTTCAGGAAATGTTTGACTCTGATTTTATTGTTGATGTAACATTTAGTGATGTAATCTACCAATAATTCGCAAAAGCTTAAGACTAGTCACGGAGGTGGTGAATACATGAGCGATATATTGTCTCAGGAAGAAATAGATAATCTAATGAAAGCACTGAGCAGTGGCGAGTTAGATGTAGATGAGATGAAGGATAATAAGGAAAAGCAGGTAAAAGATTATGATTTTGCGAGACCTGCCAAGTTTTCAAAAGAGCACCTTAGAACCCTTGAGATTATTTTTGAACATTATGGAAGGTTGTTAGCCACCAATCTTCCAGTGTATTTAAGAAAAAATGTTCAGGTAGAGGTAATGAATTCAGAAGCCTTGACTTATTCTGAATTTTCTAATGCATTATCAAATCCAGTGGTACTTGGTATTACAAATTTTACACCATTACCTGGAAATATTGTATTAGAATTAGCTCCAAATCTTGCTTTTGCAATGATTGACAGAATGTTAGGGGGGCAAGGGGCACCGTTAGATAAGCCTAGAGAATTTTCTGAAATAGAGTTGGCTATTATGGAGCGTATATTTAACAGTTGTGTAGAATTGTTAAGAGTTCCATGGGAAAATGTAGTTGAAATTTCACCTCGGCTGGAAAGGATTGAAACCAATTCACAGTTTGCACAAATTATTTCACCAAGTGAAATGATTGCTTTGGTTACTTTAAGTATTACCATAGGTGATGTGGATGGACTTATGAATATTTGTCTTCCATATGTGTGCTTAGAGGATGTTATAGATAAATTAAATACCAAGTACTGGTTCTCAACAATGCAGGATAAAGAAGATGGCACTTATGAGGAAGCAATTGAAATGCTTATTTCAAAAGCCAATATTCCTATTAGAGCTTTGCTTGGAAAAAGTACAATTTCCGTTAATGATTTTGCAAATATACAAATTGGTGATGTGATTCGTTTGGACACAAAGGTAGAAGACGAGTTAAATATATATGTAGGTAATATTAGAAAATTTACTGCATTGCCAGGTTCTACAGGGGATAAATATGCCGTTAGAATTACATCAGTAATAAGAGAGGAGCAGTGAGTTTATGGAGGGAATGTTATCGCAGGAAGAAATTAATGCCTTACTTAATGGTGGTGCGGATAACACAGACTCTGGAAATAACGAGTCATTAGATGATTTGTTAACAGAGGAAGAAAAAGATGCCGTTGGAGAAATAGCCAATATTAGTATGGGTACGGCAGCTACTACATTGTATTCTCTGGTAAATAACAGAGTTACGATTACAACCCCTACTGTATCATGTACAAACTGGGAAGAAGTAGCAAAAGAGTACGACAGACCTTGTGTATTCATTCAAATTTCATACAAAGAAGGTTTGGATGGAAAAAATATCCTGGTGTTGAAAGAACATGATGTTAAGGTAATTACAGACTTAATGATGGGTGGAGATGGTACTAATACTGATGGAGAACTAGGTGAATTACATTTAAGTGCCATTAGTGAAGCCATGAACCAAATGATGGGATCTTCAGCTACATCATTGTCTAATATGTTGGGTATGATGATTGATATCAGTCCGCCAATTGCAAGTCTGGTTGATTTAAATGACAATTTTAGCGAAGAAGGAATGGCTGGTTTTTTGAGTGGAACATTTGCAAAAGTAGCATTTAAAATGGAGATTGGAGATTTAGTTGATAGTATGATTATGCAGCTATATCCAATGGATTTTGCAAAAACTTTGTATGAAAAATTCATATCTGGTTCCTTAGGTTCACCAGAACCAGCAAGTGCACCGGCAGAAGAACCAAAATCGCAGCTGAATTTGGAAAAAGAGCCTATGCCACAGGAGCAGCCTATGCAGCAAAACATGGGGATGGATATGAATATGGGAATGGCCATGCCAAACATGGGAATGGCCATGCCAAATATGGGAATGCCAATGCCAAACATGGGAATGGCCATGCCGAATATGGGAATGCCGATGCAGAATATTAATGTACAGCCGGCTCAATTCCAGCCATTTGCCAATAATATTGGTATGCTGAACCAACAAGAAAATATTGACTTGATTATGGACGTTCCATTAGAGGTTACTGTTGAATTAGGACGAACATCAAAATCAATACATGATATTCTGGAATTTGCACCAGGTACCATTATCGAATTAAACAAAATCGCAGGGGAACCTATTGATGTACTTGTAAATGGAAAGTATGTGGCAAAGGGCGAAGTTGTTGTGATTGAGGAAAGCTTTGGTATCAGAATTACAGAAATCATTCACTAGAATACAATAATAGAAAAAAATAATAGGAGTGAAAACGTATGGCTAAGAATATTTTAATTTGTGATGATGCAGCATTTATGAGAATGATGATTAAAGACATTCTATCCAAAAATGGTTACAATGTTGTAGGAGAAGCTGAAAATGGAGCAAAAGCGGTTGAAAAGTATAATGAGTTGAAACCAGATTTAGTTTTAATGGATATTACCATGCCGGAAATGGATGGTATTCAGGCATTAAAAAAGATTAAAGAAGGAGATGCCGGTGCCATGGTTATTATGTGTTCCGCAATGGGGCAGCAGGCGATGGTTATTGAATCTATTCAGTCAGGAGCGAAAGACTTTATTGTTAAACCGTTCCAGGCAGACCGAGTGTTAGAAGCGGTAAAGAAGGTTATTGGATAAATGAATGTGTTAATGACAAGCTACTCAAGATTGAGTAGCTTTGCACAGTTAATCGCATTGTTAATTATATTTGTTTTTGTATTGGCTCTTACTTTTTATGCTACCAGATGGATGGCAAAATTGCAAAAGAGCCAATATAAAAATTCGAATATAAATGTGATTGAAACCTTTCGTCTGAGCAACACGAAATATATTCAGATTATTAAGCTGGGAGAAAAGTATATAGCCATTGCTATTTGCAAAGATACTGTTACTGTTTTAACAGAACTAGAAGAAAACCAGCTTGAACTAATGAAAAATACCGAAGAAATGAATGTTGGATTTCAGGAAATATTGAAAAAGGTAAAAAACATGAAAGAAGTAAATAAGAAGAAGTAAGCGGGTAGAGAAAATGAGAATGAAGTTATTAAGAAAGAAGTCAGTAATCCGTTTACTGGTTTTTCTATGTATTATAGCAGGAGTTGCCTGGAATGCGGATGTGGTATCAATAAAAGCTGCTTCTGCAGGAACTACTGAAAGTACCACTGCAACAAGAAGTGACACAGCAGAAAATACCACTACAACAGAAAGCAGAACAGCAACTGGTGAAAACAATTCGAATCAAAGTACAGGATTGACAGTTTCGTTCAATAACGGAAATGGAGAGTTTTCTAGTAATATACAGATTTTGTTGGTACTTACATTGATTGCAATTGCACCAACACTGCTTATTATGCTCACATCTTTTACAAGGATTATTATTGTATTGCACTTCACCAGGGCAGCATTAAATACCCAGACAGCACCACCGAATCAAGTGTTGATTGGATTGGCAGTATTTCTTACAATATTTATTATGAGTCCTATATTTAATCAAATTAATGTAGATGCAGTACAACCGTTTAATAATGGTGAAATTACTCAGGAGCAAGCTATTGAAGCTGGGATGAAGCCACTGAGAGAGTTTATGTATGGTCAGACAAAACGAAAAGATGTACAGCTTTTTATGGATATATCAGGAGAGATTGATAAGATTGAAGAACCAAATGAAATAACAGAAGAAGACATTCCTACATATGTGCTGATACCAAGCTTTATTATTAGCGAACTTAGAACAGCATTTATTATAGGATTTTTAATTTACATACCATTTATTATTATTGATATGGTTGTGGCTTCTGTTCTTATGTCTATGGGTATGATGATGCTTCCACCGACCACAATTTCCATGCCGTTTAAAATATTATTATTTGTACTAGCCGATGGATGGAATTTGGTAATTGGTAGTCTTGTGAAAACGTTTTATTAGCAGTAGAAGGAGTTTGAAAAATGACAGTAGATGTAGTTGTAGATATTGCAAAAGATACACTTTGGAATATTATTCTTACCTCAGCTCCGGTATTGCTTATTTCTTTGGTGGTGGGTCTGATTATTAGTGTTTTTCAGACCGCTACTTCAATACAGGAACAGACATTGACATTTGTACCAAAGATTTTAGCTATATTTCTAGCGCTTATGCTGTTAGGAGAATGGATGTTAAATAATATGTCTGGTTTTATGGTAGAACTTTGGTCAGATTTTAGTGTATATATAGGTTAAACAGATGATTAATTTTAATTTTACATTACAGGATTTAGAGTATTTCATTCTGATTCTTGTAAGGATATCAACATTTATAGCTGTTGCCCCTTACTTTTCTATGAGTCAGGTTCCGAGAAAAGTAAAATCAGGATTATCTTTGGCGGTATCAGTAATGCTATGGTTTGTGATACCAAGAGAATCATTAGAATATGCAACGGTGATTGATTATGCAATAATAGTAATTAAAGAGGCAATCGTGGGACTTCTCATCGGCTTTTCGGCTAGCATATGTAATTATATTATATTGTTTGCTGGAAGAATTATTGATATGGATATGGGTTTTGCTATGGTAAATATATTTGACCCGGTAACTAAAGACCAAGTGAGTGTTTCAGGTAATTTATATAATTATTTGATTATGCTTTGTCTTTTGTGTAGTGGGATGCATACTTATATTTTACAGGCGTTGATTGATTCTTATGAATTGGTACCGGTAAATAAGGCAGTTTTTAATGTAAATGGTTTATACCATGGAATGCTGGAGTTCTTAAGTGATTATGTGGTGATAGGCTTCAGAATCTGTCTCCCTATTTTTATGGCACTTATGATATTAAATGTGGTATTGGGAGTTTTGGCAAAGGTTGCACCGCAGATGAATATGTTTGTAGTAGGTATGCAGTTGAAGATTCTTACAGGATTAATTGTTATGTTTTTAACAGTATATCTTTTGCCGGACATATCAAATTTTATATTTAATGAAACAAAGAAAATGTTGGTGACATTTATTGAAAACATGTATTAAAGATGAAAATATGTTGGAATTTAATAAAAATAACAAATTATGTCTTGAATTAAACCTACAGTTTTTTGCTGGTGGTGATGACAAAACAGAACCTGCTACTCCAAAAAAATTGCAGGATGCAAGAAAGGAAGGTCAGGTTGCTAAGAGCCGTGAAATAGGAATGGGATTGTCCCTGTTAGGGCTTTTTTTGGTTTTAAAATTTTACATAGGAACCATGGGCGAAAAATTTATGGAAGATTTTCATCTTGTATATGAAAAAATACCAGAATTTGTGGGAACAGAAGGTACATATGATGCGTCTGCTTTTTGTGGAATATTATTGGAATGTACCCTGGATATGGTAGTGATTGTGGCTCCTTTTTTTATTGTAGGATGCCTGATTGCTTTTGTTGCAGACGTAAGTCAGGTAAAATGGCTTGTTACCATGAAGCCATTACAACCTAAGTTTAATAAAATGGATCCGATTAAGGGGATGAAAAGAATTGTATCTCCCCAATCAATATTTGAGCTCTTGAAAGCTATCATGAAAGTGGGATTTATAACTTACCTTGCAATTGTAACAGTAAAGGATAAGTTAAGACTGATTTATTCTTTATATGATATCTCGTTGAATACAGCATTAGCAGCAATTGGTGATGTTGTAATTGATTTGGGTATTAAAGTCAGTATGTGGTATATGATTATTGCAGCAATTGATTTTATTTATCAAAAATTCAAATTCCAAAAAGATATGAAAATGTCAAAGCAGGAAGTGAAAGATGAATATAAAAATGCAGAAGGTGATCCAAAAGTAAAATCCCAACAAAAACAACGTATGCGACAGGCATCACAGAGACGCATGATGCAGTCCATACCTACAGCAGATGTAGTTATTACAAACCCTACTCATTTTGCAGTTGCATTAAAATATGATGCGGACTCAGGAAAAGCACCTGTAGTTGTTGCAAAAGGAGAAGATTTTTTGGCTAAGAGAATAAAGGAAATTGCAAAAGAAAATAAAGTGGAAATTGTTGAAAACAAGCCGCTGGCAAGAATGCTTTACCACAATGTGGAAATAGGTGAAGAAATTCCACCGGAATTATATCAAGCAGTGGCAGAAGTGCTTGCTTTTGTATATGGACTTAAAAATAAATAAATTGTTGAAGTATAAGAGAGGAAATGGAGGTATAGGAAGGTGAAAATGAAAAAGGCTGATATTGGTGTGGGTTTATATTTGTTAGCAGCCATTATATTCTTTATTATTTCAGTACCTTCTGGAGTATTAGATTTTTTACTGGCATTTAATATAGGGATGGCATTGGTGATTTTATTTCAGTGTCTGTATGTAAAAGAAGTTTTGGATATGTCTTTCTTCCCATCCCTATTGCTTTTTACGACAATTTTTAGAATTTCATTAAATGTTTCTTCTACAAAATTAATTCTATCTACTGGCGATCCCGGTGTAGTAGTAGAAACTTTCGGACGATTTGTTGGTGGAGACAATATTGTTATTGGTATTATCATTTTCTTTATTTTGATTTTAATTCAGTTTATGGTAATCAATAAAGGTTCTGAACGTGTTTCAGAGGTAACAGCACGATTTACTCTGGATGCTATGCCTGGTAAACAGATGGCAATTGATGCAGATTTAAATACTGGTGCAATCAGTGATGAAGAAGCGAAAAGAAGAAGAGAGAAAATACAGAAAGAGTCCAGCTTTTTTGGTTCCATGGATGGTGCCGTAAAGTACGTAAAAGGAGATGCTATTGCGGGGCTTATTATCACCGCTATTAATATTGTTGGTGGTATTGTTATGGGAATTATCTATATGGGGTTGGAACCAGTGGATGCCTTACAGAAATACACCATTCTTACTATTGGAGATGGTCTGGTAAGCCAGATCCCTTCTCTTGTGATTTCTTTATCTACTGGTCTCTTGGTAACAAAAGGTTCTGACGAGAGAGATATTGGAGATACTATGCTGAACCAGCTTTTCGGTACTCCAAAAGTTATGTATATGGTAGGAGCGGCTATGTGTCTCCTAGGGATTGCAACACCATTACCAACTGTTATTTTCCTTGGATTTGGGGCAGGAATGATATTTGTTGGTTATAGCACTCAGAACAAGAAGGCAGTGGCAGAAATCGAAGGAGAGGTGGAAACAGCAGATTCTGATGCAGAAGAAATCCGACGTCCTGAAAATGTGGTATCACTGTTACAAGTAGACCCAATCGAATTGGAATTTGGATATGGTATTATTCCGCTTGCGGATGTAAATCAGGGTGGAGATTTACTTGACCGTGTGGTTATGATTAGACGTCAAATTGCATTAGAACTTGGTACAGTAGTTCCGATTATCCGTTTAAGGGATAATATTCAGTTGAATCCAAATCAGTATATTATTAAGATAAAAGGAATTCAGTTAAGTGAGGGAGAAATTTTATTCGACCATTATATGGCAATGAATCCCGGATATGTGGAAGAGGAAATTACAGGTATTCCTACTTTTGAACCCTCCTTCCATTTACCGGCTATCTGGATTACTGAAAATCAAAGAGAACGAGCAGAAAGTCTTGGCTATACGGTAGTAGATCCACCATCAATTATTGCAACTCATTTAACAGAAGTAATTAGAAAGCATATTGATGAGCTTTTAACAAGACAGGATGTTCAACAGTTAATAGACAATTTGAAAGAGAATCATCCTTCTCTTGTGGAGGAATTGGTTCCAAAACTTCTTGGTATTGGAGAAATACAGAAGGTATTGCAAAATCTCTTAAAATAAGGAATTTCAATCAGAGATTTGCTTACAATATGTGAAACTTTGGCAGATCATGCAACTGCAACCAGAGATACAGATGTGTTGACAGAATATGCAAGACAAAGTTTAAAGAGAGCGATCTCAGCAAAATATTTTTCACCTAACGAAACTACCAGTGTAGTAACATTGGATCCAAGGGTGGAACAGGAAATCATGAATTCTGTAAAACAGACAGAGCAGGGAGCATACCTTACCTTAGAACCTGAGAAAACAAAGAATATAATTAATTCAGTCCAGGAGGAAGTAACAAAATTGGAAAATTTAGGAAAAAATCCTATTGTAATTACTTCACCTATTGTAAGAATGTACTTTAAAAAATTAACAGAAGATTATTTTGGTGATTTGGTAGTTGTGTCTTACAATGAAATTGAATCAAACGTAGAATTACAATCAGTAGGGATGGTGACAGGTTAAAATGGTAATAAAAAAATTCCAGGCAGCATCAGAAAATGAAGCGATGCTCCAGGTAAAAGAAGAGATGGGCAGTGATGCCGTAATAATGAATATAAAAAAGACAAAGCATAAGGGAGTTATGAAGTTATTTAAACCTACTCTTGTGGAAGTTACAGCCGCAATAGAAGAGGCATCCGATGAACCAATTATTCCCAAAAAGAAAGAATCACTTAATCTGGTGGCAGATGAACCTGTTAAGTTTACAATGGAAGAAATACCACAAATTATGGAAGAACTAGAAGAAAAGAATGATTCTTTTGATTATGGGAATATCTCAAAAAATGAAACTGCAATAGAAGAAAAACTGGATAATCTTCAAAATCTTTTGGAAAAGCAAATGGGTAAGGAAATGGAAGAGGTAGAAGAAGAGGACGAAAATGATGAAACCATGAAGTTCTTGCAGCTTATTTATAATACTCTTTTGGATAATGAAGTAAATGAAAAATATGCAAATCAGCTTATTGATGAAATATCAGTAGCAAGGAAAGAAAATGTGAGCATAGATACATTACTTGCCAATATATACCAAAAGATGATATTAAAATTTGGAGAGCCGGTGCCGGTAACAAAGGGAAATAGTAACATTGTCTTTTTTGTAGGTCCTACAGGAGTTGGAAAAACAACTACAGTTGCAAAAATTGCTTCCAAATTAAAATTGGAAGAAAAGAAAAATATAGTGTTATTAACAACAGACACATATCGTATTGCAGCAACAGAACAATTGCATACATATGCAGAAATACTAGATGTTCCTTTCCGGGTAATTTATACTCCGGAAGAAATGAAGGAAGCAAAAGAGGAATTTCAGGATTATGATATGATTCTGGTAGATACCGCAGGACATTCACCAAGCAATCAAGAACAGCATAATGATTTAAAGCGTTTTATTGATTCGGTGGATGGAGAGGCGGAAACGAAAAATCTGTATTTGGTGGTCAGTGTTACAACTAAGTATAAGGATCTATTGAAAATTGTAGATTCTTATCAGGACTTTCAGAAGGTAAAAATAATATTTACAAAGCTGGATGAAACAACAACCCTTGGTAATATATTAAATTTGCGAATGTACACAAATGCAGACTTGTCCTATGTTACTTGTGGACAAAATGTTCCGGATGATATCGGCCTGTTAGATGCACAAAAAATAGTCAGAAAACTTTTAGGAGGTCACTAATGGACCAGGCACAACAGCTTCGTAATATTATTAAAATGAATAATATAAAGCAGAAGTCTACCGCAAGGGTTATTACTGTAACTAGTGGTAAAGGCGGAGTGGGTAAGTCAAATGTAGCAATTAATCTTGGTATACAATTAAAAAAGCTGGGAAATAACGTAATTATACTGGATGCAGATTTTGGACTTGCTAATATAGAAGTTATGTTTGGTACGATTCCTAAATATAATCTTAAGGATACCATAGAGGGAAAGAAAAGCCTAAAAGAAATTATTACGGAAGGTCCTTTTGGGGTAAAGTTTATCTCCGGTGGGACTGGCGTAGAGGGACTTGCCAATTTAAGCAAAGTTCAGCTTGGAAACTTGTTAAGAAGTGTGGAGGAGTTGGATGAAATTGCAGATATTATTATAATAGATACCGGTGCAGGGATTTCAGACAGTGTGTTGGAGTTTGTTGCATCAGGAAGCGAGGTATTATTGGTTACTACTCCTGAACCAACTTCTCTTACAGATTCCTATTCTTTATTAAAGGCATTGAATAGTTATAAAGGGTTTTCAAAAGAAAATACCAAAATCAAGATTATTGCCAATAAGGTTTCTAGTATGGTAGAAGGAAGAAATTTATTTACAAAATTGAATATGGTAACAGAAAGATTTTTAGGAATGACACTGGAATTTTTAGGAGCAGTTCCATTAGATGAACAAATTATAAAAGCTGTTATGCAACAAAAACCTATCTCTATAAGTTACCCAAGCTCCAAGGCAACAAAAGCACTAGAGAAGCTGGCAGCAGAATTAACCGGTATATCGGAAAACGTAAAAAAGAAAAGTCTTGCAGAAGTATTTTCAAGCTATTTCCATAGGAAATCAGATAAGTGAGAGTGATAAGTATGATAACAAAGGTTATTCAGGTAGGCGACAAAATCGATTTGATAAAAAAGGATGCTACGGAAAACGAGACAGAAGAAAGAAAGGTGTATAAAAGTCAGGTTTATGACATTTCTGGGGAGGAACAGTTAAAAATTACCATGCCTCAGGAAAAGGGAAAACTGTTGCTCTTAAGTATAGATACTGTGTACAGGCTTCAGTTTTATACCCAAGGTGGCATTTATGAATGTAGTGCCAAAGTAGTAGACCGTTACAAAACAGATAATATATATCTTGTAGTGGTAGAGATTATATCTGCTTTGAAAAAGGTACAAAGAAGAGAATTCTACCGCCTGAATTGTTTGTTGGAATCAAAGATACATGTTTTAGATGATGAAGAATTAGCCATAGGGGATTTAAAAAGAATTCTTTTGAAACATGATTATGCAAAGCCATCCTATGAACTTGGTACTATTGTTGACATTAGTGGAGGAGGGGCAAGGATAGTTACTGATAGTGAAATAGAAGAAGGGGCATATGTCATATTAAAATTCCAGGTAGAATTAAAAGAATATATTCAGGAATATGAGCTTTTGGCACATGTTGTTACTAAAAAGATACTGGAGAATAGAAAGAAAAAATACGAATTGAGGGTTGAGTATGAACAAATCGAAAATAAGATTAGAGAATCCTTAATCCGATACATATTTGAAGAAGAACGCAAAAAAAGAAAAAGTGAAAAGAGTTGAGTATTATGGGTGTAAAGAAAAATATTTTAGTTGTAGATGACTCTGCACTTATGAGAAGGGTAGTTTGTGATATAATCAATGCAGATGAAAATTTTGTGGTAGCGGATATTGCAAAAAATGGCGTAGAGGCATTGACGCTATTAACTGACCACCAGTATGATGCAGTGGTTTTGGATATTAATATGCCACGAATGACAGGGCTTGAATTACTTGAAAAATTGCAAAAGTTAAGAATCAAGGCCAATATCATCATGAACAGTACCTTGACAAAAGATGGTGCAGCCGAAACAATCAAGGCATTAGAATTAGGTGCCATTGATTTTGTTACAAAACCAGAAAACTTTATCGCTGCAAAAGGAAATGACTTTAAGACAACATTGTTGACAGCACTTAATGTTGCGGCAGGAGTGAAAATTCCAAGACGTCTGCCAAAATATAAGCCTGAAGTAGGAAAGAGAAAAGAAGTTGCTGAAAAGCCGGTAAATTCGACACAGGAAAAGGAAGAAGTAAGATTGAGAAAAGGAAACGCACCAACAAGTGTAAAGAAAGGAAAAGTAATTGCACTTGCTTGTTCTACCGGGGGACCTAAGTCTTTACAAAGTGTAATACCATTATTACCGGCAAATCTTTCAGTTCCTATGCTGGTGGTACAGCACATGCCGGCAGGTTTTACAAAATCTTTAGCAGACAGACTTAATGATGTAAGTAAAGTAAAGGTAGTAGAAGCAGCAGACGGAGAAGTTTTAAAACCGGGATGTGTATATATTGCACCTGGTGGAAAGCATTTGCAGATTAGAAATGTAGGTGGGCAGCATAAAGTGGCTCTTACAGATGAGCCCACACGAGAAGGTGTAAAACCCTGTGCCAATTATATGTATGAGTCTTTAGCAGATAGTTCTTATGAAGAAATTATCTGCGTGGTACTAACAGGAATGGGTGCAGATGGTACAAAAGGTATAAAATTTTTAGATGAAAAGAAAAAAACTTATGTAATTGCACAAGATGAAAAATCTAGTGTGGTTTATGGAATGCCAAAGGCAATCGCAGAAACCGGGTTGGTGGATGAAGTAGTACCATTAACTAGTGTTACTGAAGCAATATTAAAGAATTTGGGGGTATGACAAAATGGATACAAGTCAATATTTGGAGATTTTTATCGACGAAACAAAAGAGCATTTACAAAATTTGAATGAACAGCTTTTAGTTCTTGAAAAAGAACCAGACAATGCAGATACTATTAACGAAATCTTTAGAGCTGCTCATTCCTTAAAAGGAATGGCAGGTACCATGGGATATAAGCGTATGCAGCGACTTACTCATGATACAGAAAATGTTTTTTCTGAAATTAGAAATGGAAAAATGAAAGTTTCTGCTAATCTGATTGATACATTATTTCAAAGTCTGGATGCTTTGGAGGAATATTTGGAAAATATTCAGCAAACTGCTGATGAAGGAACAGACGATCATGAACCAATTATTAAGCAGTTAAATGAAATTCTTGCTAGTGGAACAGGGGAAGCATCAAAAGCAGCTCCAGCACCAACATCTACACCAACAGAGGAAAAGAAAAAAGAATCTACTCCAGAAAATGGAAAGTTTTCAAGAAAATACAAGAGTATGAAGTTGGAAGAACATGAAATTACTGCAATAAACGAAGCTTATAAGAAAAATATGAAAGTTTTCGGAATGACAGTATATGTTCAGGAAACCTGTATTTTAAAAGCAGCCAGGGCTTTTTTAGTATTTAAGGCTTTAGAAGAAATTGGAGAAATTATTGTGTCAGAGCCAAAAGTACAGGATATTGAAGATGAAAGATTTGAATTTGACTTTAGCCTATATCTGATTACAGAAGCAGATGAAGGAAAGGTGGAGAAGGTAGTAAAATCTGTATCTGAAATTGAAGAGGTTGTATTAGAAAAGATTGAGAAGATGGAGACAGCTCCAGAAGAAAAGGTAGAAGAAAAAGTAGAACCTCAAGAACCTCAGCAGACTCAGGCGGCAGCACAGGCTGCACCACAGGCAGCACCAACAAAACAGACGGCACCAGCAAAGCAGGCAGCGAAGCCGGTAGTAAATAGAACAGTTCGTGTGGACATCGAAAAATTAGATGCCCTTATGAATCAAGTGAGTGAGTTGATTATTGCCAAGAACAGCCTTGTTTCTCTTAGTTCAGCAGATAGTGCGAATGTTTCTATGCAAGGTTTTCATGAACAGATTGAATATCTGGAAAGAATTACCACCAATCTTCATGAATCTGTTATGAAAGTGCGAATGGTACCAATTGAAAGTGTAGTGAGCCGTTTCCCAAGGATGATTCGAGATATTTCAAAGAAGCTGGATAAGAAAATGGAACTTTACATGACTGGTGAAGATACAGAACTTGATAGAACGGTTATTGATGAAATTGGAGATCCATTGATGCACTTGCTTAGAAACTCGGCAGACCATGGATTGGAATCTAATGAAGCGAGAGTACAAAGGGGAAAGCCGGAAACAGGTTCTATTTTCCTGAATGCTTATCAAGAGGGAAACAACGTTATTATTGAAGTTGGGGATGATGGTAACGGTATCGATGTAGAAAATGTTAAGAATAAAGGTATTGAAAGAGGAATTATTACAGCAGAACAAGCAGAAACCATGAGTGATAAAGACATTATTGGTTTATTATTCCTTCCAAGTTTCTCTATGGCAAAGAAAGTATCTGATTTATCAGGTAGAGGTGTAGGACTTGACGTAGTTAAGTCTAAAATTGAATCTCTTGGTGGTGATGTAGAAGTTAAGACAAAGTTAGGAGAAGGTACTACATTTGTTATAAGACTTCCATTGACCTTAGCAATTATTCAAGCATTAATGGTAGAACTTGGTGGAGAAAAATATGCAATTTCTCTTGGAAACATTCAGACCATAGAAGAGGTTGCTGTATCAGACATTAAGTATGTACAGGCAAAAGAAGTAATTCACATTCGTGGTATGGTAATTCCAATTATCCGGCTGGATCAAGTATTGGATATTGGACCAAGAGAAGAAGAACCGGGAAATCTTACTGTGGTTATTATTAAGAAAGGTGATAAACTGGCAGGACTTGTAGTGGATAATTTAATTGGACAGCAGGAAATAGTTATTAAATCACTTGGGAAATATATTAATAATACAAAAATTATTAGTGGTGCAACTATCCTTGGCGATGGTGAAGTGGCATTAATTTTGGATGCTAATGTATTGATTTAGGGGGTGTTTGTTGTGGAAGAAAACAGAGTAGGAATTGAAGCAGTACAGTATATAGTAGTAAAAATCGGCAGCGAACAGTATGGAATTGATATTAAGTATGTAGATAATATTGTACGTATGCAAAAAATTACAAGGGTACCAAAGGTACAGCATTATTTTAAAGGTGTAATTAACTTAAGAGGTGAAATTATTCCGGTTATGAGTTTGAGACTTAAAATGAATCAGCCAGATGATCAATTTACCAATGCTACAAGAATCATTATTATAAAAATGGAAGCACAGGCTGCTATTGGAGTAATTGTGGATGAAGTAAAAGAAGTAGTAACATTGGAAGAGGATGAAATAGAAAAGGTATTTTATGATGCAAAAGATGAAAATGCCGGATTCATTAATGGAATTGGTAAACATCAGGGAGAATTAATTTCTTTATTAGACTTAAATGCAATCATAGGTGAAAAAGAAAATGTATAAGGTGGTGTCGTAATGTCAAAGGTTAATCTAAATGAGATAGATAATAAATATTACGATGTGCTACGAGAAATAGGAAATATAGGTGCAGGAAATGCAACTACAGCGCTTGCCCAGCTTCTGAATATGAAGCTGGACATGCGTGTTCCTAAGGTAGAGCTTTTAGAATTTAATAAACTGGCAGAAACCGTTTGTGGCGAAGAAGACATTGTTGTTGGAATTTATTTGTTTTTGGAAGGTGATATTACAGGGAGTATGATGTTTATGCTGGAAGAAAAATCTGCGCATATTCTGGTAAACCATTTAATGTGCAGGGATGCAGCTGATATGACTCCTTTTAATGAAATGGATTTTTCGGCACTGCAGGAAATTGGAAATATCATTACTGGAGCTTATCTTTCCTCGTTAGCAGGTCTTACAGGATTATATATTAATGCTTCCGTCCCATACCTTACTGTTGATATGGCAGGGGCTATTTTAAGCGTACCAGCCATAGAGTTTGGAAAACTGGGAGACAGAGCATTATTGATTGAAACAGAATTTGGGGATGACATTGCTATTAATGGATACTTTATTTTGATACCTGACATGCAGTCGTATGATGTGATTTTAACATCTTTAGGTATATAAGAGGTGAAGTAAATGGCAGAGATGATAAAAGTAGGAATGGCGGATTTAAAAGTATGTCCATATCCTAAGGCGATTACAACATTGGGATTGGGATCATGTGTAGGAATTGCATTATATGATCCGGTGACAAAAGTTGCAGGTCTTGCTCATATTATGTTACCAGATAGTACACAAATCAGAAATAATGAAAACAAAGCAAAATTTGCAGATACCGGTATTGCAGAATTGATAGAGCAAATGACGAAAGCGGGAGCAAACAAGTCCAGACTAGTAGCTAAAATTGCAGGTGGTGCTCAAATGTTTGCTTTTCAGAATGCAAACCATTCTGATATGGTAAGGATAGGAGAAAGAAATGTAGAGGCCACAAAAAAAACCTTGAAGTCAATGAATATAAGAATTCTTTCTGAGGATACAGGGTTAAACTATGGACGTACAGTTGAATTTTATTCGGAAACTGGTGAATTTGTGATAAAATCAGTAGGAAAGCCTATAAAGACGATCTAATTCAAGAGAACTAAGCTATAAGCATTTTGCTTATAGCATATCGTGTTTATAGGCGATATTTAAAAAAGGGTCAGAATATGACTGGGAGGATTTTATGAAAACAAGGTATATATCAGCAATTGTGGCATTAAGTGGTGGTGCAATTGCTGCAATCATAAATTTTGCCAATAAAACACCAACAAACTTGTTTTTAAAAAATGTATTTTGGGGCTTGTTGGTGTGTTGGATTATTGGATATATCATGGAACGGATTGTAGCAAAGACAATTGCTCCGGCGGCCTCTAGAGATGAGTCGGAGGTATTTGAAAATATTGAAGAAGTAATTCGTCGGGAAGAAGAATATGATGAAAAATACAATAAGGGAAAGAAAAAAGAAGTAAAACAGATTTCTATGAGATAATGGGGAAAATGAAACAGATTTATTTTAGGAGCGGAGGCTAGTATGGACGAAGCAGGAAGAAAAGAATTATGGAATTTATATGCTAAAACTAAAAGTGCAGAGATAAGGGAAAAAATCATAATAGAGTATGCTCCATTAGTAAAACTTGTGGCAGGAAGACTTAGTATGTATCTAGGTTATACCGTAGAATATGATGATTTAGTAGGGTATGGCATTTTTGGTTTAATAGATGCCATAGATAAGTTTGATAGTGAGAAGTTAGTAAAATTTGAGACCTATGCGTCTCTTAGAATCCGTGGGGCAATTTTAGATCATATTAGAAAAATGGACTGGATTCCAAGAACGTTGCGTCAGAAACAAAAAAAGATTGATAATGCTATTAAAGAAATTGAGGCAGAGCAGGGCAGAAATGCAACAGAAGAAGAAATAGCAAAAAAATTGGGAATTACAGAAGAGGAACTTTTAAGTTGGCAGTCACAGATGAAGGTAACAAATCTAGTGTCCTTAAATGAATATATGGATACAGAAAGTGAAAATGGATATGGAATGGAAATTCCTGACAGAAAGCAATTTGCACAGCCGGAAAAAGTTTTGGAAGAAAATGAAATGAAAAAGATGCTGTCAGAGGCGTTGGAATTACTGACAGAGAAAGAAAAAAAGGTAACAGTATTATACTATTACGAAGAACTTACTTTGAAGGAAATTAGTGAAATTTTGGAAGTTTCAGAATCCAGAGTATCACAATTACATACAAGAGCATTGCAGAAAATGAAGCAAAAAATGGGGAGTTATATGGGAATTTTAAGTGAAGTATAGTCCTTGAAATGGAATTTTTATAGATAATGACAAGGATAGAAAGGTGAAGTTATGGGGAAAAGGAATGGTTATTTTCAATTAGTAATAAAAGAACATGGAACCTTTTTAAGATTAATTCCTCCAGTAGAAAATGGGGAAAAGATAAGTATAAGTGAAGTGATATCCTATCTTTCAAAAGAAAAATGTGATGTTTTCGATGTAAAAGAAATTAATGCTGCGATTATAAAATTAACAAATCAGCCGATTGACATTTTACTTACTTCTGATAAAATGATACCAAAGTCAGAAAGCGTAAAAATAGAAATTTCAGAGGACAAAATGAATGCCGCTGTAAGATTCTATCCACCTTCCACAGATGGTCAGATGATTGACAAAAGAGGAATGCTTTCAGACCTTTCTTTAGCAGGAATCAAAGCAGGGGTAGATGAAAGGGTAATGAATGAGCTGCTCAAAGTTCATGAGTATTGTAAAAGTTATGTTTTAGCAAGGGGAATTGAGCCAGTACAAGGAAAAGATGCTTCTATTGAATATCATTTTAATACAGAGTTAAGTCTGAGGCCTACTGTAAATGAAGATGGTTCTGTGGATTTCCATAATCTAAATAATATGGCAAGAGTAAATAAGGGGGAGATACTTGCTACTTTAACAAAAGAGAAAGTTGGACATCCGGGAATTAATGTGTGTGGAGAGGTAATAAAACCTCGAGAAGTAAAGCGAAAAAAGTTAAAGCATGGAAGAAACATAATATTGACAGAAGATGGGCTTCAGCTGATATCTGAGATAAATGGACATGTATCTTTGATTGATGATAAAGTGTTTGTATCAGATATTTATGAGGTAGAAGATGTAGATGTATCTACAGGAGACATTAATTATGATGGTTCTGTAGTTGTGAAAGGAAATGTAAGAAGCGGATATTCTATTGTGGCGAAAGGGAATATTGAGGTAAATGGTGTAATTGAAGGCTCCTATTTAAAAGCAGAGGGTGATATTCTGCTAAAACGGGGGATTCAAGGTATGGGAAAAGCAAAAGTAGAATGTGAAGGAAATTTGGTGGCGAAATTTATTGAAAATGCTAAAGTAACAGTAGGTGGATCTGTTCATACAGAATCGATTTTGCATAGCCATGTTGCAGCAAAAAACGAAATAGAGGTCAGTGGTAAAAAAGGTTTTATTACTGGGGGTGTAGTTCGTTCTACAACGTTAATTACAGCCAAAAATATCGGGTCGCCAATGGGAACAGATACGTTGGTAGAGGTAGGAGCAGATCCATTGATGGTAGAACGTCATCAAGAGTTACACGCCAAGATTAAAAAGGCGGATAAAGTGTTAAATACATGTAAGCCAGTGTTAAATGCTTTTGCAAAGAAAGTAGCACTTGGTGAGAATGTTACAAAAGAACAAACAGAGAAGATTCAGAATTTACAAAAAACGGTGGAAGAAACAGAACAAAAGATTACCTGGTATATAAAAGAAATTGAGAAAATGGAAGGGATGTTACAAGGGGAAACAACTGCATGCATTAAAGTTAAGGGTTTTGTGTATCCAGGAGTAAAAGTTGTGATTGCAGATGACACCTTATATGTACGTGAAAATCTTACATATTGTAGATTTGTGCGGGAAAAAGGTGAAATTAAATGTTATTCACTGTAAATGTAATTAAAAAAAGTTACAAAGAAAGAAGGTATCATATGTCATCACCTATAAGACCAATAGATATGAGTGGAATTGTACAACGCTCCCAAGAAGCATCTCAGATGAAACACCAGGAAAACAATAAGCCCCTTGTGGATAACCAGAATTTTGGCCAACATTTTAATAAAGAAATTAAGCATCAAATGGACAGTGTAACTGATTCTCAAAAAAGTGAGAAGAAAAAAGAGCAATATGATGCTAAGAAAAAGGGGAATGGAAGGGAATATGAGAGAGAACAACAAAAAAAGCGTGAAAAAAAAGAAAGAACTGAAAAGACAATTGTAAAAAGTCAGAATAGTTTTGATGTTCGAATTTAAGGAGAAGTAGGAATGAATGCATTAGAAGTATGTCTGGTATTATTAGGCGTGGGTGCATATGCAGCAAGCTTTGTTTTACCTGAAAAGAACAAGAAGGAAGAAACACAGGAAATTATTAGTGAGGAAAGAATAAAAGAAATGATTCAGAGCGAAATGCCGATAATGAATCAGCAGATTGATGAAGAGGAAGTTTATAAAATTGAACGAGAATTATATAAGATTGAGCGAGAATTAGAAAAACTATCCAATGAAAAAATAATGGCTGTAAATGAATATTCTGATTCTGTATTGGAAGAAATTAAGAAGAACCATACAGAAGTAATGTTTCTTTACAGTATGCTTACTGACAAAGAGCAGGAATTAAAAGATTCTTTAAAAGCAATTAATCAGGCGAAGAATGAATCACAAGCTTTTTTTGAAAAAACAGTAGCAGTGGTAGATAAAGTTGATCAGGAATTTGATAGGATTGATCAAGAATTGAAAGCCTTTGAAGATCGTGCTTCTGATACAATAGAAGGTGTTCAGGCACAAATTGATGAAGTTATGAAAGAACCTATTGTGATACCGGAACCAATTGTAGTGCAAGCACCAGAGGCAGAAGAAGATATTCAGAAAATGTTTGAAACTTCCGGAATAGAAAATGAAGAAAATAGTCAGAACGTAACAGATAATTCTGCGTCGGGAGAAGAAGTTTTAGATGATGATGAAGAATTTGAAAAGAAACTGATAGATACACTCCATTCTATTATACCAGATTTAAAAGAGGAGGATTATGAACCTTCTGTATTGGTGGAAAGAGATACGAAAAATCAGCATTTTGATTTTTTGAAAGAATCTGACGAGAATAAAAATGAGCAGGTGAAAGAACTTTATAAAGAAGGTTTGTCAGAAGTGGAAATTGCCAAGATGCTCGGTATAGGCAGAGGCGAAGTCCGTCTTATTATAGAATTAATGGAACGATAGAAAGTTCGCAAAGCGTGCTTTCTATTGTTTTATGGCTAAATAAAGATAAAAGTCAGAAAGGATAAAAAAATGAAGCGAAAATACTTTTTGCGAGGATTAGGAAGTGGAATTCTAATTACCACACTGATACTTACCATTTCTTTTAATGGAAGAAAAGATGAGATATTTGAGGAGGGAAGAAAGGCAGCGGCCGTAACCCAGGAACCAGGGATAACAGAAAGTGTCACGCCAACAGAAAAAGCTAAACTGACAGAAAGTGCCACACCAACAGAAGAAGTGAAAGTAACAGAAAGTGCCACACCAACAGAGGAAGTGAAAGTAACAGAAAGTGCTACACCAACAGAAGAAGTGAAGGCAACAGAAAGTGTTACAGCAACAGCGGTACCAACAGCAACAGCGGTACCAACAGCAACAGCGACACCAACAGTAACAGCGACACCAACAGCAACAGCGGCACCAACAGCAACAGCGGCACCAACAGCAACAGTGGCACCAACAGCAACAGCGGCACCAACAGCAACAGTGGCACCAACAACAACAGCACCAAGTCAGGTGGGAACCAAAAAGATTACTATAGTTTCAGGAATGTGGTCTGATAAAGTAGCACAGGAATTACAAAAGTTGGGTCTGATTCAAGATGCAGAGGATTTTGATAGATATTTGATAAGTAACGGTTATGCTGACAAGATTAGAGTGGGAACTTTTGAAATTCCTACAGATGCATCTTATGAGCAAATAGCTAAGATTATTACTGGAAGATAGTAGAATATAGGCAGGTAGTTGTATGATTTATATCCGGAAAATTCAACAAGATTCAAAGGATAAAGGCGTAAGTAGAAACAAAGAACTACACAAAACAGCACATGAACTACTTCAATATGCCGTAGAGCAAGAATACAAGGAAAAAGTAAATAAGCTTACCATGAGGAGATTCCAACATGGTAAGCCTTATTTTGCGGAAAAAAGGGAAAATGATGAAGAAGTACTGTCTGAAATTAAATTTAATTTATCCCATAGTGGTGAAATGGCAGTATGCATTTTAACTAAGAATGAAGTAGGAATTGATATTGAAAAAATGCGAAAGTATAATCCTAAAGTAGCAAACAAGATCTTAAGTGATGAAGAATGGGAAATTTTACAGAAGTCCGAACAAAAAGACAAGGACTTTATTAAGTTCTGGACATTAAAAGAAGCTTATGGAAAATATACAGGAAAAGGTTTAGGCATGGACTTTAAACAAATTAAATTTTGCTGGCAGGAGGATGGACGCATTGGGTGCAGTGATGAAAAAGTACTACTTTATCAGTATGAAATAGAACAGGAATACATTTTATCTGTTTGTGTGGAAAGAAAAGAGCACTGGCAGGAAGAAAAGATTATGTTTGTAAACAAACGGGAGGAACAATATGGACTTTAATTTTTCAGACAGATTAGAAAGCTTTGGAGAAGGAATTTTTTTAAAACTGGATGGACTAAAAAAAGAAAAGGAAAAACAGGGAGAAAAAATCTATAATTTGTCAGTAGGAACTCCTGATTTTAAGCCTTCGAAGGAAGCTATGGAAGCAATTATAGAGGCAGCAAAAAAAGAAGAAAATTACAAATATGCTTTGACAGAACTTCCGGAACTTTTAGAAGCAGTTGCCAAGAGATATGATGTAAGATATGGTGCAAAAATTGTTACCGAGGAAATTACTTCTGTGTATGGTTCTCAGGAAGGAATTACTCACATTGCATTGGCACTTTGTAATCCGGGAGATATAGTTTTAGTGCCAAATCCAGGGTATCCTATTTTTGGAATTGGTCCTGCTCTTATGGGAGCTGAAGTAGTGACTTATCCTTTAACAAAAGAGAATAATTTCCTTCCTAAGCTTTCTGAAATTGATGAGGATATTGCAAAGAAAGCAAAATTCATGATAGTATCGTATCCTGCAAATCCTGTGTGCGTAACAGCACCTGTTTCTTTTTATAAAGAATTAATTGATTTTGCCAAAAAATATCAAATTATTATTGTTCATGATAATGCATATTCAGACATTGTTTATGATGGAAAGAAAGGGATTTCCTTTTTGGCAATAGAAGGTGCAAAAGAAGTAGGAGTAGAATTCTATTCTTTGTCCAAATCCTATAATCTTACAGGAGCAAGAATTTCTTTTTTAGTTGGTAACGAAAAGATTGTGAAAGCCTTTAAAATCATACGTTCCCAGATTGATTATGGTACCTTTTTGCCAGTTCAGTATGGAGCTATTGCAGCTTTACAAGAAGATGATACAATAATTGAAGCACAATGTTTGGAGTATCAGAAAAGAAGAGATGCTTTGTGTGGTGGTTTTCGAAAAATCGGGTGGGACGTGGAAAATAGCCAGGGGTCTATGTTTGTTTGGGCAAAAATACCAGACCATTACAATAGTTCGGAAAAATTTGTGATGGACATGGTAGAAAAAGCGGGAGTTATCTGTACTCCGGGAAGCAGCTTTGGAAGTCTGGGAGAGGGTTATGTACGGTTTGCATTGGTACTTCCGGTAGAAGAAATGGAAAAGGTAGTAGAAGCGGTAAGAGTAAGTGGAATCTTAAGTTGACGAAAAAGATGAGAGATGATAGAATGAATAATTGTGAAGAAAGGAAGAACTTTATGCGTTATCATAATATTACTAAGGACGATATGTTAAACGGTGACGGACTGCGAGTTGTCCTTTGGGTTGCAGGATGTAATCATTGTTGTAAGGAATGTCAGAATCCCGTTACCTGGGATACAGAAGGTGGAATTTTATTTGACGCTAAGGCAAAACAGGAAATTTTTGCAGAACTTGAGAAACCTTATGTTTCAGGAATTACGTTTAGCGGTGGAGATCCTTTACATACTGCCAATACCTATGATGTAACAGAGTTTGCAAAAGAAGTGAAAGAAAAGTTTCCGGAAAAAACTATTTGGTTGTATACGGGATATGAATGGGAAAGTATTAAAGACTATCCGGTTACAAACTATTTGGATGTGGTAGTGGATGGAAAGTTTGAAATAGAGAGAGCTGACAATCAGTTAAGATGGAAAGGGAGTTCAAATCAGCGTGTCATTGATGTACCGGAAACCAAAAGACTGAATAAAATAGTATTACATTGTGAAGACTATTAGGACTTAGGAGGAGCATATGAAAAGAGTTGCAAAGTTTCATAAAGTAAGTTATGAAAGATATTTAGAAGATTGGAAAAATTTGTTTGGTGATGAAAGAGAGCATGTAGTAAAGGAACGGTATGATCATATTCAACTTCCAAAACGTGCTACGAAAGGCTCGGCTGGATATGACTTTTTCTCACCACAACACTTTTCATTAGAGCCAGGGAAAACCATTACCATTCCAACAGGAATTCGTGTAGAAATGGAAGAAGGATGGGTACTAAAATGTTATCCAAGAAGTGGATTAGGATTTAAATTTCGATTACAGTTAAATAATACAGTGGGTATTATTGACAGTGATTATTTTTATTCCGATAATGAAGGTCATATTTTTGTAAAATTAACGAATGCAAGCAATGAAGGGAAAATTGTAAATGTAAATGAAGGTGTTGCCTTTATGCAGGGGATTTTTGTAGAATATGGAATTACTTATGATGATGATGTGGAAGAAACCAGAAATGGTGGTTTTGGAAGCACTACAAAATAAGGAAAAGTCCACGACAAACGCATGAGTAAATAAATTGTGAACAAAATTCATTTTATCTGTTACAATGGAAGAAAAAACAGGTGGATGAGAACATGGAACAATTATTACAATGGATGGAAGTAATCGA
>JAFQCM010000129.1 GCA_017399445.1 Lachnospiraceae bacterium
ACATGGCATAAATCTCCTTAGGTAATTTGTTTTAGCGATTCAATTATACCAAAAAGTCAAGATTTATGCCTTTTTTATTGGCTACAATATAGAGTTTTCAAGGTTCAATACACCTTTTGGGTGTGGGAAGTTTAAGTAATAAAGTTAATGATGGTGCATATGCGACGATGATTGAACGAATCGAAGCAATTAATAATCCCAATTTCTTTTTTATGCATTACAATAAGAAGGATTTACGAGTGAAAAATTTTATTATGGTTCCAAAGCATTTCTTTTCAACAGAGATTGTAGAAAAGAGAAAACCTTTATCAGAAAATGCTAAGCGTGCAGGCTGGGTAGGTTGCAATATTGTTTTAAAGCAAATACCAGAAGAAGGGCGGATATATATTGTAAAAGATGAAATGGAGCAGTCGGTAGAGGCAATTCTTGCAAAGGTTCAAAAAACTAATTTCATTTGTGAATATAAGTTAGATGCAAGAGGATGGGTATTAGATATTTTGAATTGTATCAATAAAATAGAAAGTAGAGATTTTACTTTGGAGCAGATGTATCAATTTGTACCAATGTTGGAAATAAAGCATCCGGAGAATCGTCATGTTAGGGATAAGATTCGTCAGCAGTTACAGATATTGAGAGATAAGGGGATAATAGAATTTAAAGGTAGGGGAAGGTATAAGAAGATATAGAATTGACGCGAAAAAATTTAGTATGAAAATGGTATGTACTGTTGCGACGTTGTCGCAACTTTTGAAAGGTAGGTAACATAACGTGAATAACAAAATTGTCATAGAAAATAGTATTGACAGTGTTTATGAAGAAATAAATGCATTAATTCAACAAAAGAAGATAGGTGTAAAAAAAGTTGTTAATGATGCAATGGTATCTCTTTATTGGGGAATTGGGAAGCGATTATCTCAGGAAATCATAGGAGAACATAAGCCAGAATATGGTAAAAGAGTAGTTGTTGAAATTAGTAAGAGATTGGCAAGAGAATATGGAAGTGGCTTTGATAAAACATCAATTTCAAGAATGATAAAATTTTATGAAGAATTTCCCGAATTTCAAAAAGTTGCGACACTGTCGCAACAATTAACGTGGTCACATTTTGTGGAACTCTTACCTATTGAAGATGAATTAAAAAGAGACTTTTATGCCGCCATGTGTAAGAATGAAAATTGGTCAGTACGAACATTGCGAGAGCGTAAAAAATCTATGTTATATGAGCGTACAGCAATATCAAAGAAGCCAGACGAAACGATAGTAAATGAAATTGCAGAGCTAAGAGATGATAGAAAGATGTCTTTAGATATGTTCTATCGTGATCCTTACATGTTGGATTTTCTAGGACTTAAGGACACATATAGTGAAAAAGATTTAGAAAATGCAATATTGGCAGAGTTAGAAAAATTTATTTTGGAAATGGGGTCTGATTTTGCTTTTTTAGCACGACAAAAGCATATTGTTTTGGATGGCAAAGATTATTATATGGATTTGTTGTTCTATCATCGAACATTGAGACGGCTGGTATTGATAGAATTAAAGCTCGGAGAATTTGAGCCACAGGATAAAGGACAAACAGAATTGTATTTGCGTTGGTTAGAAAAATATGAAAAAGCAGAGGGAGAAGAAAGTCCTATTGCATTGATATTGTGTGCGGAAAAATCACAGGAAACAATAGAATTACTGGAATTAGACCATGGTAGTATTCACGTAGGGCAGTATCTGACGAAGATGCCTCCAAAGGAACTGTTGGAAAAGAAATTGTCATTGGCAATTGCAAATGCAAGAGAACAGTTAGAACAGAGAATGGAGTAGAAAGTATCTGGGTACATTTTGGGTACACCCGTTTAAAAACCACATAAACCACAGATAAAATACCACCAAAACACACCACAAATCAAACCAAAATCATCAAACCATACCCGTTACCAAACCGGTAAAATTGAGCTGGAGTAAATAACAATCACGGGAAGTTTCAAAATTAAGAGCTTTCCGTGTTTTTTTGCTTGCAATTTCTGTATAATAAAGATAAGGTTATTGTTGGGAATAGAGGAATTGATAAGGAGCAGGTAGATGAAGCGGATAACTATAGATGAAATAGAAGAAAAGTACAGGATAGAGCGATATCAGGATCTTTAT
>JAFQCM010000012.1 GCA_017399445.1 Lachnospiraceae bacterium
AAGCAATAAAAAAATATGGCATTCAACAGAGTATGAATAGTGCTGGTGGCAGATGTCATGATAATGCACGTTGCGAGAGCATGTGGGCAAGGTTCAAAGAAGAATTATTATATGGTCGTTATGATACTTCGAAAATGAGAGTAGAAGAAGTAAAAACACTTATCTGGAGATATTTTATTAGTTATTGGAATAATCGGAGAATCTGCTCTGCTAATGGTGGCTTACCACCCGTGATCAAGAGGCAACAATACTACGCCTCTTTACAGGGTGTAGCATAGCTCAAACATCCTTGAGAAAAAAGTGTAAAGAGATATTGACAATACCAGTAATTAATTTAAGCCTGAGTCGGAAAGAACCGGCTCGGGCGGATATGGAGGTGAGCAGAATGCATTTAGTGGATAGTAGTCAAAATCAGAGTGCCGAAGCATTACCTTTGGGTGAGAAGTATATGCTTACCATCAAGGAGGCAGCATCTTACTTTAATATCGGCACAAAGAAGATGAGAAGAATCGCAGAAGACAACCTTGGGAATATAGCAGTTTTCTGCGGTAACAGATTTCTAATTGTCAGACCGAAATTTGAAGAGTTTATCCTAAATTCCTCGGAAATATAATTCCGTTTATCTGCCGATAGTAGTTGCTATTTCCGGGGAGTAGAGTGATATATACAATGACCGAAAACCTCGGCAAATACAACACTTTTGGCAGAGAAAGGAGTTATAAAATGGCAAGACCAGACTTAGGAGAAAAGGATATTTTAAACCCGGAAGAAGCAATCAGTTATTGGAATTTCAGTAGAAGGAAGTTCTATAGTTTTTTAGAGAAAACGGATGGTGGTGATTACCTTGCTTACTATAAGAAAAGGACACTTATCATCCGTTTGGCATTTGAGCAGTATTTATTAAAAAATCCAAAGGTAAAGGAGGAGCTTGCAAATGGCAGAAGCAGGAAGAGGGAAGACTAGACGGGATTCCAAACGAAGGGTACTGCGACCCGGCGAAAGCATAAGAGCAGATGGAAAGTATCAGTACAAATATCACATCGATGGTAAACCACACTTTGTGTACAGTTGGAAGTTAGAGCCTACGGATAAACTTCCGCCCGGTAAAAAGCCATGTCTTTCCCTAAGGGAATTGGAAAAGAGTGTGTAGCGGAGGGTGGCAGTATCAATGTCAGTGATATGTCTGATGACTTTACCAAGTTTAAATCCGAGCCACATAAGATTGCGGGAATTGTAACTCTTCCTAATGATTATGCTCATGACAGGGCGTTTGAACTGGATAAGTATCTGCCAAAGCGTCTTGCAAAATGCTTTAACAGAGCGGAAGAGAATGTGTTCCTTAACGGAGATGGGGCAGACAAGCCTGTAGGTGTGTTACACGATACGGAAGGTGCAGAAGTAGGTGTGACAACGGCAGAGATTACATTTGATGATGTGATTAGTCTGTATATGTCTGTGAAACCGAAATATCGCAAGAAGGGTGTATGGGTTATGAATGATGAAACGGCACTTGCTCTTCGTAAACTTAAGGATGCAGATGGCAACTATATCTGGAATCATAACACAGATACCATTTGGTAAGCCTGTGTACATCTTAGAATATATGCCGAGTGCAACTTCTGGTAGTAAGCCTATCCTCTTTGGTGATTTCAGCTATTACTGGATTATCAATCGCAGACCTTTGGCGGTCAGAACCTTGGCAGAAAAGTTTGCATTAAATGACTTGACCGGGTACTTAGCTGTGGAATATCTTGACGCAAGACTTATCCGCAGAGAGGCTATCAAGACCTTGCAGATTTCATAGTAACTAATTTGAGCCTGAGTCGGAAATATCCGGCTCGGGCGGATATGGAGGTGAGCAGAATGCATTTAGTTGATAGTAGTCAAAATCAGAGTGCCGAAGCATTACCTTTGGGTGAGAAGTATATGCTTACCATCAAGGAGGCAGCATCTTACTTCAATATCGGCACAAAGAAGATGAGAAGAATTGCAGAAGACAACCTTGGGAATATAGCAGTTTTCTGTGGAAACAGATTTCTAATTGTCAGACCGAAATTTGAAGAGTTTATCCTGAATTCCTCTGAAATATAATTCCGTTTATCTGCCGATAGTAGTTGCTATTTCCGAGGAGTAGAGTGATATATACAATGACCGGAAACCTCGGTAAACACAGCGCTTTTGGCAGAGAAAGGAGTTATAAAAATGGCACGACCAGACTTGGGAGAAAAGGATATCTTAAACCCGGAAGAAGCAATCCGTTATTGGAATTTCAGCAGAAGAAAATTCTATACGTTTTTAGAGAAAACGGATGGTGGTGATTACTTGGCTTTTTATAAGAAAAGGACACTTATCATCCGTTTGGCATTTGAGCAGTATTTATTAAAAAATCCAAAGGTAAAGGAGGAACTTGCTAATGGCAGAAGCAGGAAGAGGGAAGACTAGACGGGATTCCAAACGAAGGGTGCTGCGCCCCGGCGAAAGCATAAGAGCAGATGGAAAGTATCAATATAAATATCACATCGATGGCAAACCGCATTTTGTGTACAGTTGGAAATTGGAGCCTACAGATAAACTTCCGCCCGGCAAAAAGCCATGCCTTTCATTAAGGGAATTGGAAAAGCAGGTCAATTCCGATTTGGATAGGCTGCTCAATGTAGCTGATGGAACAATGACGGTTTGTGAATTGGTAGACCGCTACCTTAAAACAAAAACAGGAGTAAGACAGAGTACCAGAACGGGGTATGTGACGGTGCAGAGAATTTTAGCAAAGGAGCCTTTCGGACAGAAGAAAATCAGAACTGTGAAAACTTCCGATGCAAAATTATTTTTAATAAAGTTGCAACAAGAGGATGGCAAGAGTTACAGTTCCATACACACAATAAGGGGAGTACTTAGACCTGCCTTTCAGATGGCGGTAGATGATGACATTTTGGTAAAGAACCCATTTGGATTCCAGCTTGCAGGAGTGGTGGTAAATGACAGTGTTACCAGAGAGGCAATCAGCCGGGAGCAGATGCGAAAGTTCCTGAAGTTTGTGCATGATGATGTTTGTTACTGTAAGTATTATGAAGTGGTGTATATTCTCTTTCACACAGGAATGCGTATTTCGGAATTCTGCGGATTGACCTTAAAGGATATCGACCTTGAAAACAGAACAGTAAACATCGACCATCAGTTACAGAGAACTTGTGATATGCGTTACATCATTGAAGAAACCAAGACGGAGGCGGGAAAGAGGAAAATTCCTATAACCGAGGATGTGGCAATGATGTTTCAAGCCATCATTGAGGATAGGGAGCCGCCGAAGTTAGAGAAGGTAATTGACGGTTATACAGGATTTCTTTTCTACGATGATGACGGCAATCCATTAGTGGCAATGCACTGGCAGCATAGATTCAATCGAATGGTTGGTAGATATAACGATATTTACAGAGTGCAGATGCCAAATATTACGCCTCATGTGTGCCGCCATACTTATTGTAGTAATATGGCAAAATCGGGAATGAATCCAAAGACCTTGCAATACCTCATGGGGCATTCAGACATCAGTGTTACTATGAATGTGTACACGCATATCAGTTTTGATGATGCTGAGGAAGAACTGAAACGGATGGAAGAATTCAGAAAAGCACAAGCAGAGATAGAGAAGAAGAACGATGCAAAAACGGTATCGCAGAAAATGTTTAAAGTAGTGTAGCATTGCTACGCGGCAGAGACGCTCCGGATATACTGGGGCGTTTTTTCTATGGAAAAATGATAAGGGTGACGATATAATATGAAGTGTATAAGCTTATTAGAAATTTTTGATGTACGAGGTGATATTATGGGAGGCCAAGAAGGTTTAAGAGGATATTTGTACCAAGGTGTAGTTGCTATAATAAAGGCATTAAATGAAAATGGATGGAATAGCATTGCAGTTGAATATAATAGCCCTATGGATAAAGTGGACATTGCTTTGTTAAATGATGAAAAAATTGTGTCTGCAATTCAAGTGAAATCGTCTATTAATTTATTTGAAAAGAAAGATGTTGCACAGTGGATAAAAAATATTATTGATGACGTGGATGCAGATGTATATGAGTTATATTTACTGGGAACACCACAGGAAGATGCTAATGTATTCATAAATTCGATTGGTCAATATTATAAGAAAATATCTACACATAAAATGCAAAGTAGTCTTGGGGATTTTGTAAATGTTTTGAGTAATCATGTTATAAAAATATCAGTGTTGCCGATTACGCAGGAAACATTAATGGCAAATGTAAGAGATGCCTTAAATTGTTATATTAGTAAAAAAGGTTATCAAGTAAAATATGAGATTTTGGATTCGTTAACAAAATTAATAATAGGAGCAGATATGTTGTTAGCAACTTCGGGGAGTTGTATCAGTAAGTCTGAGTATGATAATAGACTTTTTGATTGGCTGAATTTGTCGTGTGGAAACATGATGAAATCTGATAATTATTTTTCCTCCATTGAAGCTCTTTTTTATTTTAATGGTATTTTTTGTGAAAAAATTGCGCCTATTAGTATTAGGTCCTTATCAACTTATAGAGACTTAATCAAAAAAAGTGATGATAATATAAAAGCACATATTGAACAAATGCTCGGTATAGATGTGTATAAAGAGGATGAGCCGTTTGAAATAGGAGGAAAAGCATATATGCCGATTGAAAATCCGCTGAAATTAAATAAAGCAGAATGTATACCATATACAGTGGATTCGGACGTTAAAGAAGGAATAGAACATGTTGTTGCTGAGTTGCTCAATATAGAACTGGAAAATGATTTTTGGGATTTTGGTGGATTAGTAAAAAAAGAACTTGTGGAAGGAAAAGCCATATTATTAGGAACAACGCGACAAAAAAATAAGGAACAACTATTATGGAAATTGATACCTAAGATATCTGAAAGAGTAGGATATGAAAATTATGCGAGTGCGTTTGAAGATATATGTATTTTACCAATCGTATTAAAAAATAATGGTAGTATTGCAAATCAAAAAATAATGATTACTTTAAAAATTCCTAAGAATTCAGTTGAATTAGTTGATATTGATTCGATTGTAGATTCTGTGTGTGTTAATCTTGAAATTGCAAAGTCTATAATAGATGAGGATTTAACAAGAAAAGTATGGATGCCAAAAGAAGATGACAAGATTAGCTGGGAGGGTATTGGTTACAATTTCTCTGATATTGATATACGAATAAATTTTAATAAAAATAATCTATCGCTGTATAAAGAGAAAATTTTGTCAGAATTAAAAAGTTATATAGAGTATGATATAGTATACGATGATTCCAATATTATCATTAAATGGGAAATAGATAATATTAGACCAGATGAGTGTGTTATGCTCGGTAAATACTTAGTGTTTAAACGAATAGAGCATGGAACAGAGATAAATTACGATATTATATCGCAGCAAGCACCAAAAAGATTAGAGGGTAGATTGCTTGTAGAATAAAAACCTTAGTAGTAGGACTTCCCCTTTTACTACTATTTCTACTACTAACAGGTAGTCACAACTTGCTAAATTATGCTATAATTTGCTTACTTGATAGGCAAACAACAATTTAACCATAACCCCGGCATACCTAGCAAAACTGGGCGTTTCCGGGCAAAAAGGAGCAAACAATTACTATGATAAAAGTATTATTCATTTGCCACGGCAACATCTGCCGTTCCCCCATGGCAGAATTTATAATGAAAGATTTAGTAACCCAATCCAACCTAACCCACTACTTCCATATCCAATCCGCTGCCACCAGCACCGAGGAAATCTGGAATGGCATCGGCAATCCGGTCTATCCCCCGGCAAAAGCGGAGTTAGCGCGTCATGGCATCTCCTGTGAAGGAAAACATGCAGTACAGGTAACCAAACAAGACTACAAAGAATACGATTACCTAATCGTAATGGACACCAACAACCTGCGCAATTTAAAGCGTATTGTGGGCGAAGACAAAGATAACAAAATTACCATGCTTCTAGACCATACCAACCGTCTGGGCCAGTCCATCGCGGACCCATGGTATACAGGTGAGTTTGGAAAAACTTATGAAGACATCTTAGAGGGCTGCAAAGCGTTGCTAAATAAAATTGTGAAAGCAGAACAAATCACATAGCATGGCTGAACTGTTACATATTTTTATTGATTTATCAAAAACACTATTGACAATCCCTCCAAACAGTAATAAACTATCCATAGAAAAACCATACTAAAACGATAGGAAATATATGAAACGTAAAGGAGGACTTGAAATAAATGATTTATTTAGATAACGCAGCCACCACATCAGTGAAACCAGAAGTATTTGAAGCTATGAAACCATACTTTTTGGAAAATTATGCAAACCCATCTAGTGTATACAGTTTTGCACAAAAAAGTGCCAAAGCAGTAGAAGATGCCAGAACCCAGATTGCAGATCTGCTCCATGCAAAAACAGGAGAAATCTATTTTACTGCAGGAGGAAGCGAATCCGACAACTGGGCAATCAAAGCAATTGCAGACCTACGAAAAGAAAAGGGAAAACACATTATTACCTCCAGAATTGAACATCACGCAGTCCTTCATACATGTGAATATTTAGAAAAGCAAGGATATGAAGTCACATACTTAGATGTAGATGAAAACGGACTGGTGGAAATAGAAAAATTAAAAGCGGCCATTCGCCCGGATACTATCTTGATTTCTATTATGTTTGCAAATAATGAAATCGGAACCATCCAGCCTATTAATGAAATTGGAAAAATTGCCAAGGAGCATAATATCGTATTCCACACCGATGCAGTACAGGCATTTGGACATGTTCCAATTGATGTAGAAACTATGAATATAGATGTATTAAGTGCCAGTGGTCATAAATTCCATGGACCAAAAGGAGTAGGATTTATGTATTTGAGAAAGAATATTAGAATCCAGCCACTGGTACATGGAGGCGCCCAGGAACGTGGAAAACGTGCAGGTACCATTAATGTTCCAGGAATTGTAGGAATGGGAAAAGCAGCAGAACTTGCTGGTCAAAATATGGAAGAAAGAATCAAGTATGAAACAGAATTAAGAGATTACCTGATTCAAAAAATTAAAGATACAATTCCATATTTAAAATTGAATGGAGATGAAAAGAAACGTCTTCCAAATAACGTGAATTTCAGTTTCCGTTTTGTAGAAGGAGAATCCTTATTATTAATGTTAGAACGGGCAGGGATTTGCGGTTCTTCAGGTTCCGCATGTACTTCAGGTTCCTTAGATCCTTCTCATGTGCTTCTTGCCATTGGATTGCCACATGAAATTGCTCATGGTTCCCTAAGACTGACTCTTTCAGAAGAAACGAAAAAGGAAGAATTAGATTATGTAGTGGATAATTTAAAAGAAATTATTGAGAAATTAAGAGGAATGTCACCTCTTTACGAAGATTTTTTGAAAGGAGAAAGGGAAAATGTATAGTGAAAAAGTAATGGACCATTTCACCAATCCGAGAAATGTAGGAGAAATAGAAAATGCCAGTGGAGTGGGAACAGTAGGTAACGCAAAATGTGGAGATATTATGCGTATCTATCTGGATATAGATGAAGATACCAAGATTATTAAAGATTGCAAATTTAAGACCTTTGGCTGTGGAGCAGCGGTAGCAACCAGCAGTATGGCAACAGAATTAGTAACAGGAAAAACTATTTATGAAGCTATGGAAGTTACAAATAAAGCAGTTATGGAAGCTTTAGATGGACTTCCACCAGTAAAGGTACATTGTTCTCTTTTGGCAGAAGAAGCCATTCATGCCGCACTTTGGGACTATGCTCAGAGCCATGGAATTGAAATTGAAGGATTGAAAGAACCAAAGGATGATATCCATGAAGGGGAAGAGGAAGAAGAGTATTAAAAAAATATAAAATTTCCATTTCACATGAAAAAAAGTAAAAAGAATGTGTTACACTATCTCCTGAGTGTTGTACAAATCAGAACCAATAAGATACAAAGGGGATAGAAAAATGCATTATTTAGAACTTATATCAGGACCTTTGATTGGTGCCATTATTGGATATTTCACCAATTATATTGCAGTTAAAATGTTGTTTCGGCCGTTAAAACCAGTGAAGATTGGAAACTTTACCCTTCCTTTTACACCTGGAGTGATACCAAAACGGAAAGACAAGCTTGCTCAGACGATGGGAATTGCAGTAGGGCAGAATCTTTTTACAAAACAGGATGTGCAGGAATTGTTTCAGAAAGAAAGTATACGCCATTCTGTAATTAATGGAATTTCTGATAAAATAGAGCAGGAAATAAATTCGACCATAGAAGAATTGATTTCCAAGTTTGCTGCCCAGGAGACCGTAGAACAGAAAAAAGCAGATATTGTAGATTTGCTTACAGTAAAAATAAAAAATGGTATTTTAGAGTTGAATTTGGGTAATTTAATAGCAGAAGGCGGAAGTGCAGCTATCAAGGAAAAGTTCCAGGGTGGTATGATGGCAATGTTGTTAAATGACGATTTAATTGCATCACTGGCAGAGCCTATTGGACGGGAAGTGGAAAAATATATCGAAGTCAATGGAACAGAAATATTCCAACCGGTGGTAGAAAAGCAAATGGAGGAAGTACTTTCTACGAATACAAAAGCAGCGTTAAATGTTATTGGTGTGGATATAGAAAAAATAAAAGTGGCTTTGAATCAGGCATATGATGCTTTAATCTGTGAAAATATAGAATCAATTTTGAATCATTTTGATATTGCAGGAACGGTACAGAAGAAAGTAGAGGAAATGGATGTGGTCCAACTGGAAAAACTGGTACTTTCTGTAATGAAAAAAGAATTAGATGTAGTTGTAAATTTGGGAGCGTTGATAGGATTTGTCATAGGAATTCTCAACATATTTGTATAAACTTTCATGGCCCAAATCATACAGCAGAAAGGACTATTTCAACAAATAAGTGATTAAAAATCTTGAAAAAAGGGGCTGATGTATTGTGAATACATGGCCCCTTATATAAACTCTCTATTTCATTCTATTTATAATCTTGTTACACTTTTCATAAATATCTTCTGCATCCTCCCCAATAAAAAATTCCCCATTCTCATAAAGAATTTTACCATTTACCATAGTAAGATAAATATTATCCTTACTTCCACTATAAACAATATTTTTTACCAGATGATTCAAAGGCTGCATATTAGGTTTATGCAAATTAATTACCGTCAAATCAGCAAAATTACCTTTTGATAAAGTCATAGAATTATTTAACCCCATTGCTTTAGCCCCACCTAAAGTAGCAGCTTTTAAAACTTCAATAGCATCAACGGCAGAAGCATCTTTTTCTGTCACCTTAGCAAGCCCTGTCACCAGAAACATTTCCCGGAACATATCAAGACAATTATTACTTGCAGGACCATCTGTGCCAATAGCCAGGTTTATTCCTTCATCTAAATAACGTTTGATAGGAGCAATCCCACTGGCAAGTTTTAAATTAGAAGCCGGATTAGTAATCACAGACATTCCTTTTTCTTTAAAAATACCAATATCATTTTCGTGGAAATAAACACAATGATAACCACCTCCGCCATAATCGAATACACCAAGAGAGTCAAGATAAGCAGTCGGTGTCATACCTGTCCGAGATTTACAATCATTGACTTCAGAAAGAGTTTCTGAATTATGGGTAAATACAGGTGCCTGATATTTATGGGCTAAATCAGCCACTCCCTTCAGTAAAGATTCATTAGTGGTATATTCTGCGTGAAATCCCAACTGATAGCTGATAAGTGGATGAAAATGATTATACTTATTATAACAATCCTCCATTCCTTCCAATGAATGAACAAAATTGTTTAGACCAGACACAATTACCGTACGAAATCCAGTATCCACAGAAGCATGAGCAATCGCATCCGAATTTACATACATATCGAAATTAGCAGTAATTCCACTAGTAAGATATTCCATAATTCCCAACTTAGAAAGCGTGTAGATATCATCTTCTGTAAGCTTGGCTTCCATAGGAAAGATCTGCTTATTTAACCAGTCAGACAATGGCATATCATCTGCATAAGAACGTAAAAAAGTCATAGCAGAATGAGTATGGGCATTTTTAAATCCTGGTATAATTAGATTACCCTGTAAATCAATTTCTCGGTCAAAAGGTGTGTTTTTTTCAACATCAGGAATATTTTCTAAGGTTCCACAATAAGAAATAGTATTGCCATCAACCCAAAGCTCTCCTTGGAAAATATCCCTACTTTCTTCCATAGTTAAAATTCGTGCATTATAAAAACGAATATTCATAAGGTAACCCTCCTGTTCAGTTAAGATTATTCCACATCAATACTCAATACAGAATCCATTTCCCGGATATTCCGCATGGCAGTGTCTAACATAGCTTTTCCAGAAGAAACAGATACATGAAGTTTTATTTCCTTATATACATTTTCTTTGGAAGTGAAAACCTCAATATGGTTAATATAAATATGAGATTTTTCCAATTCATAGCGTACTTGTTCCAGTACATCATCTAAGTTCACTACCTGGATTAATATAATTTTGTAATAAGAACGTTTCATCATATACTTCTTTAACACTTCTAAAGTCAGATAAATAGCAATGGTTGCAAGTAGTGCTCCACTATAAAAACCAGCACCAGAAGCAATTCCAATACATGCTACAGCCCAAAGACTTGCAGCAGTAGTGAGTCCTCGCACATTCAGTCCGTCCTTAATAATAGTGCCGGCACCAAGAAAACCAATACCACTGATAATCTGTGCCCCCATTCTGGCGGGATCCATATTGGTAAGTTCCTCGTAATAAGAAAACAAATATTCCGAAGTAATCATAATAAGTGCAGCAGAAACGCCAACTAACACGTGAGTACGAACTCCTGCCGGCCTGTTTACATGTTCCCGCTCCATTCCAATAATGCCACAAAGAATAGTAGCCACTAATAATCTTGGAATTGCCATAAGCAGAAACTGGACCTGATTGCTGTTTGACAATAGGTAAAAAAACTTTTCCATAAAAATCACCTGTACCTTCAAAAAATGTGATATTTCAACGGAGAAAAACGCTCTTTTCATTACCTAAATTATATCATAAAACAGGGGCAGAAAGAAGATTTTTTATAAGTACCCTCCATCTAAGGTAATGATTTGTCCGGTAAGATATTTCGGCGCATTTGCCAGCATAAGTGCCAAGTTACCAACTTCCTCAGGGCGCCCCATACGACAGGCAGGAATTTCATCAATAAGAGCCTGCAAATCTTCTTCTGATAAATGAGCATTCATTTCTGTGTCAATAACACCACAGGAAATGGCGTTTACCGGGACATTACTAGGTGCCAGTTCTTTCGCTAGTGCTTTCGTAAAAGTATTCAGTCCCCCTTTGGTAGCAGAGTAGGCAGCTTCATAAGAAGCACCACAATTTCCCCAAATAGAAGAAATGTTAATTATGCATCCATTTTTTTGTTGTACCATGTAGGGAATCACTGCTTTGGAGCAGTAAAAAGAAGAACTTAAATTAGTATTTACTAACGTTTGCCATTCCGAAGGGCTCATATCGCTGATTAAGCCAAAGTAAGCGATTCCGGCATTGTTAATAAGAACATCAACTTCCCCAAACTCTGAAGAAATTTTAGCAAACATATCAGCTACAGCCAACGGATCAGAAACATCGGCACAAATTCCATAACATCGTACAGGATAGTTTTGCTCAATTTCTGCTTTTAATTCGTTCATCAGTACTGTATTTGTTTTACAGTTTATTACTACATCATAACCATTTTGGGCAAAAGTAAGAGCGATTGCTTTTCCAATTCCCCGTGAAGAACCGGTAATACATACAATTTTTCGTTTCATAAAGGTAACCTTCCTATTACAATTTATTATTCTGTTGTAACTGTTTTGAAACTGTATACTGGATAATTTTGGAAACACATCCACTTAAACAGTTACATTCTTGCATATAGTATAGAAACCAATGCATAAAAAAGCAAGAAGAATGAAAGGATAATTTAAAAAATAAAAAAACTGTGGTATACTTTGAAAATAAAAACATAGGAGGCAATTATGGAAAAGATATATGATTTAATAATAATAGGAAGCGGACCAGCAGGACTTTGTGGAGCTATTTATGCAGAACGTGCAAAGTTGTCCTGTATTACCATAGAAAAGAATTACATGAGTGGAGGACAGGTAATGAATACTTATGAAGTAGACAATTATCCCGGACTTCCGGAAATAAATGGTTTTGATATGGCAGAAAAATTTCAGGAACATGCTAAGAAATTGGGAGCA
>JAFQCM010000130.1 GCA_017399445.1 Lachnospiraceae bacterium
GCTTCTATTACTTCTGCTGAAGATGTTCCATAGCCTTTTTCACGCTGGAATTTCGCCAAAGATGTAAGATACTCTGCTGATGAATTTTCCTGCTTTCCTGCAAGACGATTCTTCCACAAAATCTCATAATAACCTGGCGCCTTACTTCCTGCTCCATACCCAGAACGGGAAGAAAGACGATAATAGGAATATGGCATTAAAGTTGCCTTGGAAGAAATTTCCGGCAGGTTTTGTAATAGTTCCTCCGCTTCTTTTGAATTTCCATCTTCCTGTATTCCTCCAGTATGAAAAGCTCCGGTAATAACTGCTATTTTTTCTGTTGCAATTCCTTCCTTTACTGCCTCAGAAATTACTTTTCGCATATACGCTTCTCTGATTTCATTGTACTGGCTCTTCTTGGAAAATTCCCGCAAATGTTCCCCATACTGAACCACTGCCTTCTGAAAATCCTCATAATCATTATTATATTCGAAATTGTATTCCCAAAAACTGTCCACAGAAATTCCCAAGTGCTTTTCCAATTGCTGATAAACACTTTCTTCTTGTTTTTCTGTCTGACTTTCTTCCTGCTGTTTTTTTTCTTCCTGGACTTTTCTTAATGCCAGATTTACTTTTGCTGGCAAATCACAAAACTGAACAGGCACATTATGCCGGTTCGCCCACAACATTGCTTGATATTCCGGCGAAAATTCTGCAAAAGGCCAAAGCACCGTCTGAACCGGAGCCTCATCTGTGTAAGCTAAAATCGCTACTGGCGGTACTGCATCTTCACTGCAAAGAGGTGCAATCAAATCATTTAAGTCGGAAGGTCCTTCTATCAACACCAGTTCTGGAGCTGTTCTATCTAGAAATTCCTGTACATAATAACTACAGGCAGGAGAAAAATGTCTGATTCCAAAAAAATTTGCCACTATCGATTCAACTCCTTGCATGCACTGTAAAGGGAAGTATATCCATTTCCACGTTTTCGCATAACATTTTCAAGATACTCTGTCCAAGTTGCCTGATCTTTACTTTCATCCTTGACAATAGCTCCTTGCAAAGCAGAAGCAAGATCTTCATCGGTAACTTTTCCGTTTCCAAAACTTCCTGCCAGTGCCATACTGTTTGTCAGCAGGGAAATTGCTTCTGCCGCAGAAAGTACACCAGATGGCGCATTTACTTTAATTTTGCCATCTAAAGTCTTACCATCTCTTAATTCTCTGAAAATGGTAACTACTTTTTCTACGGTATCTGCATCCGGAAGTTCTGCCTTTAATTCAAAGCTGTCTGCCATTTGTGCCACACGACTAGTTACAATATTAATTTCTGTCTGAATATCAGAAGGTGCCGGTAGTACTACGATATTAAAACGACGTTTCAAAGCAGAGGACATTTCATTGACACCTTTATCTCTGGTATTAGCTGTAGCAATCACAGAAAACCCTTTCTTGGCAGCCACTTCCTCGGAAAGTTCCGGAATAGAAATACGCTTTTCAGATAAAATAGAAATCAATGCATCCTGCACTTCACTGGCACATCTGGAAATTTCTTCAATACGGGCAATACAGCCTTCTTCCATGGCGGTATACACAGGACTTTTTACCAAAGATTCCTTAGATGGTCCTTTAGCAAGAAGCATGGCATAATTCCAGGAATAACGAATCTGCTCTTCTGTAGTTCCTGCTGTTCCCTGAATGACTCTAGAAGAATTCCCATTAATGGCAGCAGTTAAGTGCTCGGAGAGCCAGGATTTTGCAGTTCCCGGTTCTCCTATAAGCAAAAGTGCTCTGTCCGTTACTAATGTTGCAATACAAATTTCCACCAGACGTTTATCCCCCATATATTTTGGAGTAATAATTTTTTTACCACTTTTCCCGCCCATAATGTAAGTTAACACAGAGCGAGGTGACATTTTCCATCCGGTAGGAATTGGATCTGTTTCATTTTTAATTAATGTTTCTAATTCATCTTTATATAATTCTTCCGCTGTCAGGCGAAGGATATCATTTGACATAATTCTTCTTTCCTTTCTTTACATTATGCTAATCATTTTGAATTCTTTGTAATTTCATATCGATTACTTTGATTACATCTTCTCTAAGTCCTTGTTTTATTTCTGACATCTGAGAAACTTTCTTCTTTAAATCTATCAGCTCTGCTTGTTTTTCTCCCTGAGTCATAGGAAATCTGTCCAAATAACGCAACTCCCAAGAAGAAAATCTGCCCTGTGAAACCACTCCCATTACATAATTAGTTACCAGTCCTCTGTACTCAGAAGAATCACCATTCATGTAATACCGTTCGATTCTATCAATTTCATTACCAATAGAATAAACCTTATTTATTTGGAAAGCAAAAGAAATCAGTGTCTGTTTACATCTTTCATATTCCCTAGAATTTTCTTCTAGTCCAAGCATAGCCGGATCCAGTATCCATAACGTACGATTTAAAGTATATTGTATCTGAAACTTCGGCATTCTGTTGGCAGGATTTTCTATATAATCTGTTTCTGTTAAATATGAAAAATAACTTTCCGGAATAGATTCAAATGCACAAATTCTGCTTTCATCCCATGTATTAAAACCTTCATAACAAGCTGGATGATTCCATTCTAAAAGATATTTTTCCTGTATTCTGTTGTATCGTATATTTCCAAGCACTTGCAAAGTATCATATCGGTACAAACGTATTTCTTCTTGAAATACTTCAAACGCTTCCTCTTTTAGTTCTTTTAACGCCAGAAAAAAACGTGCCGGAAAATAAAAGTCTTTGTGCGCTTCATAAACCTCTTTTACCAAAGTTTCATATTCCTGCTCTTTTTCCATTAAATTTAAAATCAGCACTTGATTTATGTCAGCTTTCCAAACTACATATTCTTCCTTTGTAAGATTCTTTTTCACATTACGCATCATTTCCAGCTTGTCTGCAATCATACAAAAGCAATCAGAAAACTGATATTTTCTTCCCAGCATACATGTAATTTCTTCTCTGTTCGTATATTGGTGTATAAGAGAAAGTTTTTCTCCATTTTTTGCTTTCTGATAAGCTTCTTCCCAGCTTTCCATCTTTTCTAAAAACCGTTTCCGTACAAACTCCGCACAAATATCACTTTTAGAAGCATAGATATACTTATCATTACTTTCTTTATATTTTTCGATAAGCTTTTTCCAGATATCTTCTGCTTCTGGAGGATTCAATTTTGCAAGAACCCAAAGCACCTGATTTTTAATTGCTGCTTTTTGTGTTTTATAAAGTTCTGCTAATTTTTGTGCATTTTCCATAGAACAGCCCAGGGCTTCCACTGCTTCTATGCGAATACTTTTTGGATTTTCTTCATTTTCCACAAGACTTACATACCAGTCATTTTCCTTTTCACCATAAAATTTGCTGATTAATCTGACATAATAAGCTGTTTTGTTCTTAGCAGAAGTATCTTCATAATTTATTTTCTCTTTTAATAAATCAATAACACCATCCCCTAATTTAGGGAAAATCACTTCTGCAATTTCTTCCAATGCTCTATCTTTCTTTATCAGACTATCAATAAAAATCGGAAATATTCTTGGATCTAAGATTCGTTCTGTATCATTTTTATTATATTTACATTCTTTTCTTTTGTCTGCGGTAAGCCGGTCAATTAAATCCTGTAAAGTACTATGTAACATCTTTTGAGGCTGCAACTTTATTTCATTTTTCTCCTTGCATCCTTCCACACACTCCGAGTTATCCTGAAAGCTCCCCTGTGTCACTGCTAATGCATCTGCCAATGCAATACAATCCACCAGAGTGCCTGCCACATTTTCTGTAGTAAACAAACTCATACACATCTGATAAAATCGTCCAAACACCTTATTTGCCGCTGCCATAGGCTGAAATGCTTCTATAGCTCTTTTTAATCTGAAATCCTCTTCAATTAATCCACAACCTGCTGCCGCAGTGGCGTAAAGACGTGTTCTTAATTCATAAAAAGTATTAATATCCATTTTCTTCCCCCCTGTCTAACACAATTCTACAATGGCACTTTCCGTTACAATAGAAAGTGGGCATACATAAATTTGTCTTCTGCTGTTATCATAAAATACTTCCCCTAATAGTGCTCCCCGTTCTAATAATTCTTCAGGTACCACAGAAAGCACTTTACAAGTTTCCGGATAATGTGCTGTCTCTTTTAAAGCTATTCTCTCTCCCTGATACTCTAAGACACCATGACCATCTTCCTTTGCAAAAGTAATCCGTTCAAAAGGAAATAACATGGCACAAGCTTCTTTGGATAGAGTATTTTTTAATTCATTTTTTGCTTTTTTTACTGCTGCTCCAATAGATTCTTCTGTTTTTGCTAAAATTTCACTGTAATGCTTTTCTTCTAACTCTTTTTGCTCCATACCTTCCCAACGGATTCGACGGTTTATTCCGCCTGGATAACGGTATAAATCAGGAATATAGTAAATTCCAAAGGAAGAATCTTCTGCTTTAATATACTTTGCAGATTTATATGGACGTATATTTTCGGTTCTTGATATTTCCCCGCTGTCTAAATCAATCCAATACCCGGTTTCTATATTTGCCTGATGCATATCATCATGAATCACCTGAAATGACAGCTGAATCAGTCTTGCATTTTCTTTATAAAGTCCAATCTCTCTTAATTGTGATAACTTCCAGATTCCACCCATAGCTTCATAAAGAATGGTATCTTCCAATGCCACATTATCAGATTCTAATTTTATCTGAATATATTCTCTGGATTTTTTTACAGAGGATGATAGTCTGACACATAAAGCCACCAGACGATTAATTTCATTATCATCCGGTTGCTTTGACAAATCCTCTGCGGCTGTAATAATTTCCATCATAATTGCCTGCAATTCCGGAAGATAATAATCTCCTAACTGTTTTGCAAGGTTTTTGTAAGAAGTAGAGGAACTTCCGTTAATAGAGGATACCCCTCTGTTTAATAAATCACTGACAAAGGTTTCTGCCAGTTCTAGACCTTCTAACTGTTTTTGAAGTTTCTTTTTGGCTGCAGCAAGACTTGTTTTGGAAGGCTGGCTGGTGGTAGCTTCCTTCACTTTCCGCTTTTCAATCTTGTCCCTCTTTTTTGCCACATCTTCCGGCACTTCTGCTACCTCAAAGGTTTTTCCATTTACCCATTCATATAAAATGGCAACTCCATGCTTACACGGAAACTGTCGGCTTGGACAGGAACAGCGGAACACTGGAGCATCTCCTGAAAAATCCACAGAAGTTTGATAGTTGGATTTTCCGCTTCCCTTACATTCTCCAAAAATTAAGTCTTTTCCATCCGTCTGGTATAATGTAATAAATCCACCAGAACTAGAAATCTTTCTGGCATTCGTAATTGCATTTTGGTTTGGTGCCAGGGAACGAATCAGTTCTTCATTAATTATTTCTGCTGTTTGTGACATTTTCAATTACCTCCTCATCCTATCCGTAATTATTTCTACCAGCGGTTCTTTATCTTGTTCTGCAAACGGTATAATACATTCAATGCATCTACTGGTGTTAAATTTCCAATATCAATAGCTTCTAACTCTTTTAAAATATCTGCATCCTTCACCGTATCGAACAAAGAAATCTGCTCTGCCTCAATATCCTGTTTTATCATTTGGGTGCTAGAAGCCTTGGTGCCGTTTTCCGCTAACTTTCTGGCATTTGCAAGAATATCAGCATCGTTTAATTCCTCAGAAATTTCTTTGGCACGTTCAATTACACCCTCTGGTACTCCTGCTAATTTTGCCACCTGAATACCATAACTTCTGTCGGCTCCTCCTTTAATAATTTTTCGAAGAAATACAATGTGGTCCTCTTTTTCCTTGACTGCAATGCAGTAATTATTTACCCCATCAATTTTGCCTTCTAGTTCTGTTAACTCATGATAATGGGTTGCAAATAATGTTTTTGCTCCCAATAGTTTGGTATTGCTGATATGTTCCACTACTGCCCAGGCAATACTAAGTCCATCAAAGGTAGAAGTTCCACGACCGATTTCATCTAAAATCAGCAGACTTTTAGACGTAGCATTTCGAAGAATATTAGCAACTTCTGTCATTTCTACCATAAAAGTACTTTGTCCGGAAGCCAAATCATCGGAAGCCCCTACTCGGGTAAAAATTCTGTCTACAATCCCGATTTTCGCCTCACTAGCCGGTACAAAAGAACCAATTTGTGCCATTAATACAATTAATGCTGTCTGGCGCATATAAGTAGATTTTCCCGCCATATTTGGTCCTGTAATAATGGAAATTCTGTTTTTGCCATTATCCAGGTAAGTATCATTATCTACAAACATGTCATTTTGTATCATTTTTTCTACTACCGGATGGCGCCCTGCTTTAATTTCAATGGTACCTTTTGTATTAATTTTAGGTCTGACAAAGTTGTTCTGCTCTGCTACCTTTGCCAAAGAAGCAAAAACGTCCGTTTGCGCAATGGCATTGGCTGTCTTTTGAATACGTTCTACTTCTGCTGCAACGGTATCACGAATGACACAGAACTCATTGTACTCTAAAGTGTATAATCTATCTTCTGCCCCCAGAATCTTGTCCTCTAATTCCTTCAATTCCGGTGTAATATAACGTTCTGCGTTACTTAAAGTCTGCTTTCTGGTATAATAATCCGGCACCAGTTCTTTATAGGAATTAGTTACTTCTAAATAATAACCAAATACTTTATTGAACTTGATTTTCAAGTTCTTAATTCCAGTTTTTTCCCGTTCTTCTGCTTCTAAACGTGCCAGCCAGCTTTTTCCATCACTTTTGGCATTTCGCAATTCGTCAATTTCTTCATGAAATCCTTCTTTAATAATCCCTCCATCCCTTACAGAAATTGGTGGTTCTTCTATAATTGCATCAGACAATAACTGATAAATATCAGAAAGTTCGTCAATACTTTCACAAATTTCTTTTAAAAGAGGTGTAGAAAACTCTCTTAATACCTGTTTTAAGGCAGGTACCATTTCCAAAGAATTTCGAAAACTTAATAAATCTCTAGGATTCGCTGTCTTATAACTAATTTTACTAATCAAACGTTCCAAATCATAAATAGGGTTTAAGTATTCTCTAATTTCTTCTCTGGAAATCATATTTTTATTTAATTCTTCAATGGCATCCAAGCGGTTATCAATAGCCTCTTTTTCAATTAATGGCTGCTCTACATAATTCCTAAGAAGTCTTGCTCCCATGGCAGTTCTTGTCTTATCTAAGACCCATAACAGACTTCCTCTTTTTTGTTTTTCTCTTAAGGTTTCTGTAAGCTCTAAGTTCCTTCTGGTGGAACTGTCTAAAATCATATATTTTCCTATCGTATAAGGTTTGATACTGGTCATATGATTTAAGTTGTTTTTTTGTGTTTCATAAAGATATTTTAATAGTGCTCCTGCTGCAATCACTCCACTGTCATAATCACTGATTCCAAGACCTTCTAAATTAGAAACATGGAAATGCTCCTTTAACAAAGAAACACACATTGCATCATCAAAGCACCAGGCATCTAAAGAAGACACTGAAATTCCCATACGGCCTTTTAAATCTTCTATATCCACTCCGCTGACTAAAAAAGCGTCATTACAGATAATTTCCGAAGGAGCAAATTTAGTAATCTCATCTAACAACTTTCTTTCGGTATCTACTTCAGTTACTAAATAGGCACCTGTACTAATATCGGCAGTAGAAACTCCATAACCGGATTCCATACATACAACAGACATAAGATAATTATTTCTTGTCTCATCCAATGCCCCGGAATTTAAGTTGGTTCCCGGAGTAATAATGCGAACAACCTCTCTTTTTACTAGTCCCTTGGCAACTTTTGGATCCTCTACCTGTTCGCAGATGGCTACTTTATATCCTTTTCCTACCAGTTTATTTAAATATCCTTCTACAGAATGATACGGCACACCACACATAGGTGCCCTTTCTTCTAAACCACAATCTTTTCCTGTCAATGTAATTTCTAGTTCTTTGGAAGCAGTTAATGCATCTTCAAAAAACATTTCATAGAAGTCTCCTAAACGGTAAAACAAAATACAATCTTTATATTGCTCTTTAGTATCTACATATTGTTGCATCATTGGAGTTAACTTTGCCACTTACTTTTCCTCACTTTTCTATATTCAGTCAATTCTTTATCACCATATGAAAAAGACGGTGCCACCCCAGAAACTTTCGGGTACACCGTCCATAGTATATCATTAAACGCTTATTATTTCAAGCTTTCCGCCTTTGCTAATGCATCATCAATATGGGCGCAGAAATTCTTTTCTCCTACCTTTCCTACAAAGCCTGCATGCTTCATCATATTGTATGGTTGTTCCTCTACATGGGAAAGAAGCAAAGTAATATTATTCTTTTTACATTTATCATAAAATTTTTCAAGAGAGTTTAATGCAGTAACGTCCATAGCCGGAACGCTTCTCATACGAAGAATTACTACACTCTTTCCTGGTTCTAATCCAATCTGTAAAAACTTGTCTGCAGCTGCAAAGAACATTGGACCAGAGATTTCATATACAAGAGTGTTTTCTGGAACCTTTCTTAAGTTAATGCTGTCAGGATCCACATCTTCATCAAAAGCATCATTGCTTCCAATGTATTTCCATCCATGTACATCTGCCACATCACTCATTCTCTTCATAAATAAAATAGCTGCTAATACAACACCAATTTCAATTGCTACTACTAAATCGAACACAACTGTTAATACAAAAGTAGTAACTAACACAATAATATCGCTTTTTGGTGCTGTCTTAATCAAATCAAGAAATGCTCTCCATTCACTCATATTATAAGCTACCATGAAAAGAATTGCTGCAATTGCTGGCATAGGAATCAATGCTGCATATGGCATTAACACGACAAGTACTAATACAAGGGTTA
>JAFQCM010000131.1 GCA_017399445.1 Lachnospiraceae bacterium
GGCTTATTAAAGTGCCTCTATTTCACAGAACTGCCTTTCTTGAGCGTTCAAAAATTGGGCAGATTGGTACTTTGGGCGGTTATATTCATTTTTTAATTACAATTTGCGAAAACTCAAATAATTTTACAGGTAGCTTTTACCTTCTTGTTGGTTTTACTGATAGCAGTGATAGTAGCTTTTCCGGCTTTCTTTGCTGTAACTTTTCCCTTACTACTTACCTTAGCTACTTTATTGTTACTGCTCTTCCATGAACGCTTTTACTTGCCTTTGACGGTTTTACCTTTTTTACTTTCAGCTGGTATGTCTGCCCTACTGTCAAAGATTTTTTCTTTGCGTTTAATGTGATTGATGTTGTTTTTTTTGCTGCTGCCTGGCTGGTAATGGTTGTGACTGGAAGATTGCAAAGAAACATTGCCAGTATTAAGCAGCATGCTAGTACTTTTTTGACTTCCCTTTTCATTGGTAGTCCCCCTTTCATAAAAAAAGGGCACTTCAGATTTTACGCTGAAATGCCATAATTTACGTTTACAACTGGCTGACATTTTACAGTCCCTATAGCTTTGCGTCATAAGCTTTCGCTTACTTTGCCCTAATGTTTACTTTTACCTTTTTATTTTATCGTCTTATTGGATTTAATTATTAATAATATTTTTGAAAATTTTTCCAGCCCCATAATGTTTTCTTCTAACAATTCCCCTCCAAATTTATCCTTACCAAATTTGTATTTAATTTTTATATTACTATTAGCCTATTTTTCTTCTGCTTCCACATCTACTTCCACACCATCAATGGCATCAATTCGCATAATTTTTATTTTTGTATTTCCTTTTTTCTCTGTATAAGAAATTTTTATCCATTCATCATCTACATCCAGCACATTACATTTCACTTTTGTATCTCCTACAAATTGTAAAGTATCTGTGGTTGTAATTACACACTTTTTACCAATTAACTCTGAAATAATCTTTGACATCTTGTTTCCCTCCTTTTCCTTTATCCGAATCTTTTTCATCTGCCTTCCCAGCTTCTCTACTTTCCCTGGATAACTTGAATAGCATAGGATAATTATAAAACTTAAAACCCCCAACCATTCCATCTCACTCACTCACTTTCTTCATGAAACAAATTTTCATCTAATGTTATTAATTATCTTTGTTTTTTACTTGTTGATACCACTTCGCACCAACCATTACCACTGCAGAAATCAAAGCAACTTTGAAGCCATTATCCTTCCACTTCTCTTCCCTTAACAAAATAGCACGCAACTGCACAAATGATTGCAGACATCACACTAATGATGACTATCACAGCCATATCACCTGCTCCTACTGAAGCTGTTTCACTTGCCCCAGAAGTCAGGAAAGAAAGCACATTAGCAGAACCATTTATCACAAAATGTACCGCTATAGACGCTAACAGAGAATCACATTTCTTTGCCAAATATCCCAACACTAATCCCAGTACAAAGGCGTATGCTCCCTGCACCAGATTCATGTGATATATCCCGAACAAAACTGCCTGTATTAAGTTTGCCCAGAGAAACGGCATAACTCTTTTTCCATATCCCATAATCACTCCACGGAATATCAATTCTTCTCCGATTGGTGCCATAAAAACAGTCATAACAAATGCCATCCAACTATTTCCAATATTCATAGTTTCCATTAATTTCATATAACTTTCCATCACAGCAGGAAAGACAATATTTACCAGTTCCAGTGCATAACTAATGCAAATCTGAAATCCAAGTCCCAAAGCTGCAAAACATATCACATTTCGGATACCAAATACCTGCTTCACCGGAATTTTATTTTTCTTTACAAATCCAAACTTATACCAAATTCCAAATATTAATATAAAGCTTGCATGCATTACACAGCTAAGTTTCATTGTAATACCAGGAGAAACAACAAGTTGCATAACCTCCTCTACATTATATCCATGCACCGCCACAAAATAAATTGTAATTATCATTCCACCAATAAGTGCTATACCAAAATTTACTCCAAATGCTGCACCAATTGATCCTAGCAAAAGAAAAATATCCTTTGCATTTACCTTTCTTTGTTCCATCTCAATTACCCACTTTCTTTTTTATTTCAATCTTACTTATCCGTTCTTTTTATGTTTATGCTGAAAACAACACAACTACAAAAAATACAAGACTAATTACCACATATAATATCATCCCTGCATTCAGCCCTACTGTTTTAAAAGGCTTTTCTAAGGAAATATTTCCCTTTTCAAATCTTAATTTTTTCATCACAATTGCCAATATAAAGAATACAATTGTAAGTCCAATAATCGCCATAACTGCAAATCCAACACACATAGTTGCAATCATTCCCATATTTACCACCTGTGGCAAGATAACAGAACCCACCATATTAATGCAAATATGAAGTAAAATGCTATAACGAATATCTTCTGTTCTGATAACCACATATGCAAAGAGAAATCCTAATACAGATGCATATAAAAACTGTGCAACATTTCCATGATAAAATCCAAAACATAAACCACTGACTAAAATCGCAATTACATCTCCATAATTTCTAAGACGGTCTAACAAAACTTTTCGAAATACCAGTTCTTCTACAATCGGTGAAGCAATTCCCACAATTAGAGCAGTAGGCAGTATATCCAATCCCCCGATAGCTGTATTTAATGGATTTAAATCTGTTTTTCCTATTAACATTCCACATATATAGTTAATCATCACACCAATCATATTAAACACATACATAGAACCTAAACACATCACTAGCAAACACAAAATCTGATAAATTTTCAAAGGCTTCTTTTCTTTTTTCTCTGCTACTGGAAGTTTTTTTACTAAAAGATAAAACAATGGTGCTCCTACCAGATAAAAACTTACAATTATCATAGAATACAGATACCATGAACTTTCTTCAAATTCCGGTGCTACTTTGTGAATTATCACACTTATGATACTCTGTACCAAATTTACTACAATTGTAATAATAAACAACGAAATTCCAATTCGACTAAAAACCTTCTTATTTTCCTTTTCCATAACAATTCCCTTTTCTCTACTTGTCATTTTTCATTTCTTTTAATATTTTTGTAAATTTAATTGGGTTTCCATATCTTAAAGTACCCATTCTGTAAATTACTGCACTTAACCATCCTGCACCAATAATAGATGCCACTAAAATCACACCAGAGATTACTACTTCCACCATAGAAACACTACCCATTGCAATTCTTGCAAACATGGCACTATAAGAACTAAATGGAAGGAAGGATAACACTTTGATAATAATTCCATCTACATTGCTAAGCTGTACCAGTGAGAGGAAGTATACTATCATAATTACCATCATTAAACCACTGATTGCCTTGCTCACATCCTCTGTCTTTGACACCAATGCTCCCATTGCTCCATGTAAAAATGCGTAGAATAAAAATCCACCTAATCCAAAAAATGCAAAGGTAAGAAGTACTTCTCCTGGAATGTCTAATACCATATCCAGTATTCCGCCCCATGCTTTGCGATTTAAACGGTAGGAACCTAAAATACTAATTAAAATAACTCCTACCTGCATTACACTGGCAATGGCACCTGCAATTACCTTACCAAACAACAGGCTGGCAGGTGTAGTTGAGGTAATCAGCACTTCCATAGAACGATTGCTTTTTTCTGCAGTAACCGCGGTTGCAATCATCTGGCCATATAAAACAATCATCATAAACACGAGCATTTCAAATATATAGCAATACCAGAAATTACTTTCGGTATCTTTTCCTAAAATCTCTTCATTTACAACAATTTCCTTATTGTAAATGCTGTTCATTTCTTCAAAATCAAGATTATGTTCTTCACAATATTTCATTTGTCCGGCAGTTACCAATACAGATTCCAACATTTCCTTTTCCATATCCATCATGCCTTTATTCAGCACATAATAATCCATTTCATCATAAGAACGAATCACAAACCCTGCATCAATTTCTTCTGATTTTATAGCTTCTTCCATATTTTCTTCTGTAATATATTTCCAGGTGCCTTCTCCTAAGGCTTCTGTAATCATTGTTTCTGTAAGAATCCCCTGCTCATCTTTTACATAGTAAATTATTTCCGGTTCTTCTTCCGTTTCTTCTGTTTCTTCCTCTGCTACGGTGTTATTTCCCTTAGAAGGAACCGGTAATACTCCTGATAAATCAAAGAGAGTTGGAAGACACAAAAGAAGTGCTCCTAACAACGCAATTGCCAGTGTGGTTCCTACAAACATCTTATTTTCCAAATACTCTTTTAATTCAAATTCTAATACTAATAATATTTTTTTCATGCTTCATCCCCCGCATTCATAACAAAGATTTCATTTAATGATGGTTCATAATTTCCAAATTTGGCAACATTTACTTTTTCCTTTAGTAAAGCTTCCATAAATTCTGCCTTGCTTTTTCCCGGTTCTAATTCCAAAATCACGTCTTCCTTATTTTCACCTGTTACTTTCGCAAAACTGCTAAATTTATTACTTATCAGCTTTTTGGTTTCCTCATTACTGAAATCATCACAGGCAAGAATCATTCTATTTTTTCCATATTCCTTTTTAATGTTTTTTAATTCTCCTTTTAGCACTACGTCTCCATGATTAATTACCACAATATTCTCACAGAATTCTTCTACATAACTCATTTGATGGCTGGAGAAAATTACCAGGCGTCCTTCCTGTATCATTTCATTTACCACATCTTTTAATATTTGAGAATTTACTGGGTCCAAACCACTAAACGGTTCATCTAAAATAATAATATCCGGTTCACTGACTAAAGTTGCCGCCAGCTGCACTTTTTGCTGATTTCCTTTGGAAAGAGTTTCCAGTTTTCGATTGGCATACTCTTCTATCTCCAACTTTTTCAACCATTTTTCACTGCTTTTCACTGCCTCTGCCTTACTCATTCCTCTTAACTTTGCCAGATAAACCATTTGCTCCTGTACAATACGTTTTGGATACAGTCCTCTCTCTTCCGGCATGTAACCAATCTTTTGTTTTGCCGGTTCAAAAGGCTTTCCATCCAATAGAATTTCTCCATTGTTACTTTTAAATACATCCATTAAAATTCTCATGGTTGTGGTTTTTCCAGCACCATTTCTCCCAAGAAGTCCCAATGCGTTTCCACTTTCTACTTCAAAACTGATGCCATGAAGCACTTCTTTTTCGCCAAAACTCTTTCTGATATTTCTTACTTCTAATTTCATACTATCCTCCAACTCTCATATATTTTCTAGGAATCTATCCCATCAATAAGCCACAAATAAATCCTATGATTCCACCAATTAGCATTAAAGTACCTGTACCGCCTATTATGGAAAATAATCGTACTCTTTGTTTTTGCATATCTTCTGGGATATCTTTTTTATCATATACCTGATAAATAATTGCCCGGTTATCATA
>JAFQCM010000132.1 GCA_017399445.1 Lachnospiraceae bacterium
ACTGGATAAGATAGCGGCACAAAACCAAAATGTAATACGAAAATGGTGTTTAAGTATATTGAAATTATTAGAAATTAATGGGAAGAAAATGTCTATGCCTCGGAAACGATTTAACATAAGCATGAATCCAGTTAAATATTTTAAAAAAATACTATCTCTTTAAAAAATAGAATTTACAAGAATGAGGCTGGATAAACATTCATGCGTTTGTCGTGGGTGCTGCAGGGAAAATAGTTGTGAGAATTTCCTTGGTGTGTTATACTATAGACAAAATGGCGTTAGAGAAGAATGCTAGATACAGTGAACATACAGGAGGATATTATGGCACATATAGATCAAAGTAAAATCAGAAATTTTTGTATTGTGGCACATATAGATCATGGAAAATCAACATTAGCAGACAGAATTATTGAAAAGACCGGTTTGCTTACCAGTAGGGAAATGCAGGCACAGGTTTTAGATAACATGGAACTAGAAAGAGAAAGAGGAATTACCATTAAGGCTCAGACTGTCCGTATTGTATACAAGGCAGAAGATGGAGAAGAGTATATCTTTAATCTGATTGATACACCAGGGCATGTAGACTTTAATTATGAAGTTTCCAGAAGCCTTGCAGCCTGTGATGGAGCAATTTTAGTAGTAGATGCAGCTCAGGGAATTGAAGCCCAGACTTTGGCAAATGTGTATTTAGCATTAGACCATGATTTGGATGTATTTCCTGTAATTAATAAAATCGACCTTCCAAGTGCGGAGCCACAAAGAGTCATTGATGAAATTGAGGATGTGATTGGAATTGAAGCTCAGGATGCACCTCAGATTTCAGCCAAGGCAGGAATTAATATTGAACAGGTGTTGGAACAAATTGTAAAGAAAATCCCAGCACCAACAGGAGACCCCAATGCACCATTAAAAGCACTTATTTTTGACTCTTTATACGATGCTTATAAAGGAGTAATTGTATTCTGTCGAATCAAAGAAGGAACTATTAAAAGAGGCAACAGTATTCGCATGATGGCAACCAATGCAACAGCAGAAGTGGTAGAAGTAGGATATTTTGGAGCAGGACAGTTTATTCCATGTGAGGAATTAAGTGCTGGTATGGTAGGGTATTTTACTGCCAGCCTGAAAAATGTAAAAGACACCAGAGTAGGTGATACGGTAACAGACAATGATAATCCTTGTGCAGAACCACTTCCAGGATATAAGAAAGTAAATCCAATGGTTTATTGTGGTCTGTATCCTGCAGATGGAGCTAAGTATCCGGATTTAAGAGATGCATTGGAAAAGCTTCAGTTAAATGATGCCTCTCTTCAGTTTGAAGCAGAAACCTCTATTGCTTTAGGATTTGGTTTCCGTTGTGGTTTCCTTGGATTGTTACATCTGGAAATTATTCAAGAGCGATTAGAGAGAGAGTACAATTTAGACCTGGTAACTACTGCACCGGGAGTTATTTATAAAGTCCATAAAACAAACGGAGAAGTCATTGATCTGACCAATCCATCCAACTTACCAGACCCATCAGAAATTGATTTTATGGAAGAACCAATGGTAACAGCAGAAATTATGGTGACCAAGGAGTTTATTGGTCAGATTATGGATTTATGTCAGGAACGCCGTGGTGTTTATATCAGCATGGAATATATAGAGGAAAACAGAGCGGTTATTAAATACGACCTGCCATTAAATGAAATTATTTATGATTTCTTTGATGCCTTAAAATCCCGTTCCCGAGGATATGCTTCTTTTGATTATGAAATGAAAGGGTACGAGCCTTCTACTCTTGTAAAACTGGATATTCTTATTAATAAAGAACCAGTAGATGCTCTTTCCTTTATTGTACATGAAAGTACTGCTTATGAACGTGGAAGAAAAATGTGTGAAAAGTTAAAAGAAGAAATACCAAGACATTTATTTGAAATTCCAATTCAGGCAGCCATTGGAAATAAGGTAATTGCTAGAGAAACTGTAAAGGCTATGCGTAAAGATGTTCTTGCAAAATGTTATGGTGGTGATATCAGCCGTAAGAGAAAGCTTTTGGAAAAACAGAAGGAAGGAAAGAAGAGAATGCGTCAGGTGGGCAATGTAGAAATTCCACAGGAAGCGTTTATGAGTGTGTTGAAATTAGATGAGAAATAGAAACATTGGTTTATATATTCATATTCCATTTTGCATAAGAAAGTGCCAATATTGTGACTTTTTGTCTTTTGCAGCAGAAGAAGAGGAAAAAGAGCAATATGTGAAGCAACTGTTAATAGAAATGAAAGTGCGTTCTGCACAACAAAAAGACTGTGTCGTAGACACAGTCTTTCTTGGCGGTGGAACGCCTTCTATTTTAAATGAAAAACAGATAGAAAAGATTATGCAGGGGATTTTTACATGTTTTCATGTAGATGAAAATGCAGAAATTACCATGGAAATGAACCCGAAAACGGTAACAGAAGAAAAATTAAAAGTGTGTAAAGAAAACGGAATTAACAGGATTAGTTTTGGAGTACAGTCTTTTGATGATAATTATTTAAAGCTATTAGGGCGAATTCATAGTGCAAAGGATTTTTATGAAAATTATGAAATGGCAAGAAAAATAGGATTTTCTAATATTAATGTGGATTTGATGTCTGCCCTGCCTGGACAGAAAGTCTCGGATATTCAAAAAGAACTGAAAAAAGCAGTAGAACTTTCACCGGAACATATTTCTTTTTATGGTCTGATTATTGAAGAGGGAACTTACTTTTATGAAAAGTATGGACAAGAGGATAAACGGAGAGAAGAAGGGAAGGAAAGTGCGGCGGATGACCTTCCGGGAGAAGAACTGGAGCGAGAGATGTACCAGTGTATCAGTGAAACCTTAAAAGGAAAGGGATATGTACATTATGAAATTTCTAATTATGGAAAGCCTGGATACCAGTGCAGGCATAATTTAAAATATTGGGAACGGAAAGAATATTTAGGTTTGGGACTGGGGGCAGCTTCCCTCATGGAAAATGTACGTTATGGAAATATCAGAGAGTTAAAGGAATACATGGAAAAGGATTTTTCTGTGGATAGGAATAGTATGATAATGGAAAAGGAAATATTGGATAAAAAAGCATGTATGGAAGAATTTATGTTTCTTGGACTTCGGAAAATGGAAGGGATTCGTAAAGATGATTTTTTTCAAGGATTTCAAAAAACTTATGATGAAGTGTATGGGAAAGTGCATAACACATTACTTGAAAAGGAATTAATTCAGGAAGCAGGTGATTATGTAAGACTTTCTGAAAAAGGCATTGATGTAAGTAATTATGTAATGGCAGAATATTTGCTGTAAAAAACGTTATACAGAAAGTAATATCGATTAAAGATGTGAAACTATAGGGTTGTAGCGGTTGAAAAGATTTCAGTTATATAAAAATTTCACCAGACAGTGTTTTGAAAATATATGTCTGGTGAGATTTTTTCGTTTAAAATGCTTTTTTCAATTTTTTTAAGGCATTTTTCTCAATACGTGATACATAAGAGCGGGAAATACCAAGGGTATCTGCAATTTCCTGCTGGGTAAGGGGGGGCTTGTTGTACAAGCCATAACGCATACAAATAACATATTTTTCCCGTTCACTTAAAACCTTAGATAACAAAGAATAGAGATTTTTGGTATCTTCATTTAAAGTGATTTGGTCAAAAATATCAGCCTCATCAGAAATGAAAACTTCCATAATACTAATTTCATTTCCTTCTTTATCCGTTCCAATAGGTTCATAAAGGGAAACATTTTTGGCATGCTTTTTTCGGTTTCGGAAGAACATTAAAAGCTCATTGTCAATGCATCGGGCAGCATAAGTGGCAAGACGGCAGTTTTTCTCAGTATTAAAAGTGGAGATTGCCTTGATTAATCCAATAGTTCCAATAGAGATTAAATCCTCTGTTTCCTCAAGGGAAAATGGATACTTTTTCACAATATGAGCTACCAGACGAAGGTTTCGCTCAATTAGTATATTTTTTGCTTCAAGGCTGCCTTCTTGGTATTGTTTTAAATAATAAGCTTCATCAATAGCAGATAAAGGTTTTGGAAAAGTTTTCAAAAAAAGCACCTCTAAGCGTATTTATTACATTCTATGTAAAAAATACCTTATTAGTGCTTTTCCATAAGCTAAAAACTACGATTTTCTATTAGCTGGTTCAATATTAATTTGTTTGCCTTTGATTTTTACATGTTCCATAGCATTTAAAACTTCCGATGCAAATTCTTTTGGAACTTCTACAAAAGTATATTTATCAAAAATATCTATGGTACCAACCAGTTTTCCAGGCATTCCACTTTCGCCTGCAATGGCACCCAAAATATCACTAGGACGAACATTCTGCTTTTTACCAATATTAATAAATAAACGGACCATACCATCTTCCGCACCAGTATCTCCGAAATCAATGGTGTTTTGGGCTTCAGTCTGGTCAGTTCCAAGAGCCATTTTCAAGAATGCAGCAGCAAGGTCTAAACTATTATAATCTTCATTATTAATATGTTCTTCGATAATATCTACCATAGAAGTTAAATCTTCATTGGCAATTACATCTTTTAAGCGTTTTAAGATTTTTTCTGTTTTGGTATTATTTACATCATTTAAAGATGGAATAGGCTGGGCTTTAATCTTGGTTTTACAATATCTTTGAATATCTTTTAATTTGTATACTTCTTTGCCCCAGATAAAGTTAAAAGCCACACCACATCTTCCAGCACGTCCGGTACGACCGATTCGATGTACATAATATTCATCATCCTGTGGAAGGTCATAGTTAAATACTGCTTCTACATCATCCACATCAATTCCTCGGGCGGCCACATCTGTTGCCACTAGAATTTCAGTTCTTCCATTTCGGAAACTGTTCATTACGCGGTCACGCTGGGACTGCTTTAAATCACCATGAAGCCCTTCAGCAAAATACCCACGTCCTTGAAGGGCAGATACCAGTTCATCGACCTGTCGCTTTGTATTACAGAAAACCAAAGAAAGCTTTGGGTCATAAATATCTAAAAGACGGCAAAGCACTTCTTCCTTTTTTCTAGGACGTACTTCATAATAAAACTGGTCAATGTTCGGAACTGTAAGTTCTTTTTTTACCACTTTTACAATCTCAGCATTTTTCTGAAACTTTTTGGTGATTTCAAGAATTGGTTTTGGCATGGTAGCAGAGAAAAGAATGGTTTGTCGTTCTTCCGGTACTTTGGAAAGAATGGTTTCCATATCTTCACGAAAGCCCATATTTAACATTTCATCTGCTTCGTCCATTACAATAGTATGAACAGAATCAAATTTTACAGTTTTTCGTTCCATATGGTCCATAATACGTCCCGGAGTTCCAATTACTACCTGTACTCCGTTTTTTAAAGAACGGATTTGTTTTACAATGTCCTGACCTCCATAGATTGGAAGAATTTTTAACCCATGCATAAATTTAGAAAGGTTTCTAAATTCATCTGCCACTTGAATGGCCAGTTCTCTGGTAGGACAAAGCACAATTGCTTGTAAACGTTTGTTGGATATATCAATTTTCTGTAGCAGCGGAATTCCAAATGCCGCTGTTTTACCGGTACCGGTCTGTGCCTGCCCCAGCACATCCCCACCTTTCATAATAAGTGGAATGGCTTTTGTCTGAATGGGGGTTGCCTCCTCAAAGCCCATTTCTGTTACACCACGAAGAATCTTTGGTTCTAAATTGAGTTCGTCAAATCTAACTGTTTCCATTGAATACTCCTTTCTAGAGTTAGAGCAGTGTTTACTGCGAAAAAAAAGAGGGTATATTCCCTTTATTCAGAATATGTTACCCCATTATTCCAATATGATAACAGAATTGTAACATATTTGCAACACATATATTCTTAAAAAAGTGTAAAATCGGGGAGATATTGTTAGCGTTTACTAGCAAGATTGATAATTGTGGTTTTGGCATTATCAAACTATGGGGCAACAAGTGGATTTTACAAAATTTCAGTCCTATACCCTTTTGAGGCATAGGGCTGGAATTGCTACTGTTCAAAGAAAACTGTTAACTGTGAACAATAGCGGGATATTTGCACTTTACAAATAGGGAGAAATGGGATATCCTTAATAAGGTTAGTTATTTTATATACAAAGAAGGATAGGGAAAAATGAATAAGAAGTACGACTATTTAATAGTAGGTTCCGGATTATTTGGAGCGATTTTTGCATATGAAGCAAACAAAAAAGGAAAAAAGTGTCTTGTAATCGATAAAAGACCTAATATTGCAGGAAATATTTATACAAAGGAAGTAGAAGGGATTCAGGTGCATGAGTATGGAGCGCATATTTTCCATACCAGTAATAAAGAGGTATGGGATTATGTGCAGCAGTTTGCAGAGTTTAACCGTTATACCAATTCTCCGGTGGCAAGATATAAGGATGAATTGTACAATCTTCCATTTAATATGAATACATTCAGCAAAATGTGGAATATTAAAACGCCAAAGGAAGCAAAAGAAAATATTGCAAAACAGATTGCAGAAGCAAAAGTAGAAAATCCAAAGAACTTGAAGGAACAGGCGATCTCTTTAGTGGGTAAGGATATTTATGAAAAATTAGTAGAGGGTTATACAGAAAAACAGTGGGGCAAGCGTGCTACAGAACTTCCGGCATTTATTATCAAAAGACTACCAGTTCGTTTTACTTATGATAATAATTACTTTAATGATAAGTATCAGGGAATCCCAGTTGGGGGATATACACAGATTATCGAAAAAATGTTAGACGGAATTGAAGTAAGATTAAATACAGATTTCTTTGCAGACAGAGAAAACTTAACTGCACAGGCAGAAAAAATTGTATTTACCGGTATGATAGATGAATTTTACGATTATCAGTTTGGAGAATTGGAATACAGAAGTCTTCGTTTTGAAACAGAAGTTCTGGATGAAGAAAACTTCCAGGGAAATGCGGTAGTAAATTATACAGAGTATGAAGTTCCATATACTAGAATTATTGAGCATAAACACTTTGAACTGACAGAACAGAATAGTGAAAAGACAGTAATTACAAGAGAATATCCTGCTACATGGAAGAAGGGTGACGAACCTTACTATCCAATGAATGATGATAAGAATAATGCATTATATGCAAAATATAAAGAACTGGCAGACAAGGAAGACAATGTTATTTTTGGTGGTCGTTTGGGAATGTACAAATATTTTGATATGCATAATGTAGTAGCAGAAGCATTGAATTGTGTAAAAGAAAATTTATAAAAATAATAAAGTGATTGTAAAGATAAGAGCATAGGTGGAATTTCCCACCTATGTTTTGTGCGCGCTTTGTGGCACACGTCACTTTGTTGGACATAAATTATTCGTATTTTCTGGGGAAAATAAACAAAAAATGTCGGAATTATTAGTGGTTTTGTATAAATATAAGGAAAGAAAAAAAGTGAAACTTGGGAATTGACGGTATAGAGAAAATATATTAGTATAATATCACAAAGAAATATTTGGGTTAAAAGTAAGGAAGGAGGGGTAAAATTGAGTGAAGAAACAAGTTTGATTCTCGCAGAGATCAGAGGAGTAAAAGGTGAAATTCAAGAAATGCGTAGGGACATTCAGACTTTACAGAGTGACATGAAGGAAGTGAAGGGAGACATTCAGACTCTGCAGAGTGACATGAAGGAAGTGAAGGGAGACATTCAGACTTTACAGAGTGACATGAAGGAAGTGAAGGGAGACATTCAGACTTTACAGAGTGACATGAAGGAAGT
>JAFQCM010000013.1 GCA_017399445.1 Lachnospiraceae bacterium
TTTAATAAGTGAGCTAACATTTTAGGACTTGTTAAGTCGTTGATTGCAACTACTTCATATCCTTCTGCTCCGAACATCTGTCTGAATGCAAGACGTCCAATACGTCCAAAACCATTGATCGCTACTTTTACTGCCATCTTTAATTTCCTCCTAAAGCTTTTAAAAATTTTATTCTTCCCTGCCTCTGTGACAGTGAATTACCGTGAAATACGTTGATAGATTGTTAAAATTTCATCAACCTCTTACATTTTACCTAATTTGCTCCAAAAATTCAAGTCATATTTCAAATTATTTTTTTTAACATGGTACTTTTATGGTTTTTATGCTTTCTTGGAAGGTTTTGTGGGAATATTTCGTGATTTTGTACAAGGTTTTTTGTGGTTTTGTATGGTAAAATGGTTGTATGCGGAAAGTGGTGGCTACGCGGACGCCCATGCCAGGTGCCGATGCTTCTTTAGCAGGCAATACAACGTTCCGGTGAACTAACTTTCAACTAAAAGATGGTAGCGTAGAAAAAGAATTAAAAATTCAGATATTAAGATAATTCATATTAGTTAAGGAGGCGTTTTATGATATATTCGGATTTTCATTTTCATAGTACACACTCGGGAGATGGGGAAGCTTCTATGGTAGAAATGATTGAAAGAGGGATTGAACTGGGATTGAGAATTTTATGTTTCACGGAGCATATGGATTTTGATTATGATCCTCAGTGTGATGTGAATTTTCTTTTAAATACGGAGGATTATTGGAAGGAGTTTCTTCATTACAGAGAAGTTTATAAGGATAGAATTGATTTGAGGTTTGGGGTAGAGTTGGGGTTGCAGCCACATTTAGCTGAAGGACACGAAAAATATCTTAAAGAATATCCTTTTGATTTTGTGATTGGGTCTTCTCATTTGGTTCATGGGATAGATCCTTATTACCCTAAATTCTTTCAGGATAGGACTGAAAATGACTGTTATTTTGAGTATTTTGAGTCTATTTTGGAAAATATAGATGCTTTTCAAGGATTTGACGTATATGGACATATTGATTACATTGTAAGGTATTATCCTTCCAGAAAGGAAAATTATTCTTTTAGAGAATATGGGGATATTATTGATGAAATTTTGAAAAAAATAATTTTTATTGGGAAAGGTATTGAAGTGAATACGGGAGGATTTAAGTATAAGCTTGATCATCCTAATCCTCATGAGGATATTTTGAAAAGGTACAAAGAACTAGGAGGCGAGATTATTACTGTGGGTTCAGATGCTCATACCACGGAATATCTTGGATATGAATTTTCTAGAACTTGTGAGATTTTGAAGGATGCAGGATTTCGGTATTATACTGTATTTAAAGACAGAAAATCAGAATTTTTAAAGCTGTAAGGTTATCCTTACAGCTTTACCTGTTCACATTGTGCTTTACACATTTTCCATTAGCATATGAAACAAAATTAGAAAAATCAACGAAGAAATAGCCGTTCTTTTTCTTCCTTACACTAATCCTTCAACTGGTATGGTCATTTTGTTAATATCTGGCATTTTACATATCGCCATTCACTAAGTAAACTATCCATTAACAACAATTAGAAGGAGTTTTCATTATGGATAAAAAATCAACCAAATTTTCAACCAATCAAATTTGTTCTATTGCCTTATTTATGGCATTAGTATGTATTTCTACTTTATTTTTTAAAATTCCTATTCCTTTAGGATATGCGCATTTAGGAAATGGTTTCATCTTTCTTGCTTCTGTTTTCTTGGGAAATCCAGGGGGAATTCTCTGTGCTGGAATTGGTTCAGCACTAGCTGATATGTTCGGTGGCTGGTATGCATGGATTCTTCCAACTTTTATCACGAAATCCCTTATGGGTGGTGTGGTATCCTGGATCGCATGTGATAAAGAAGGAAAAGCCAAGCTTTTAAGTGTAAAAACCGCTGTTGCACTTCTTGTGGGAACCATTGTTATGGTATTTGGTTATTTTCTTTCAGGAGCTATTATGGAGGGAAGTATTGCAGCTGGTGCAGCACAGATTCCGGGACTTGTTGGAGAAGATATTGTGGGAATTATTGTTTTCTATATCCTTGGAATTGCACTAGAAAAAGCTGGTGTATATAAATTAATTCGTGTTTAATATACAATACATAAGCCGCCCAGAGTCATAAAAACTGACCCTTGGACGGCTTTACTTTTGTCTTAAAACTGCTTCACTTTCATTTTTCAGTTTACGATTTCTTAATTTTTGCTTTTGAAGTAACTCCCTTACTTTTCAATATTTTCTTGTATGTTTTCATTTTACTGCCTGGCACTTTTATAGTTGCTTTGGAATAAATTCCCTTAAATGCCTTGCTTCCTATATTTTTAGCAGTAAGTCTCTTTGTTTTAATTGTAATTGTTTTTAGTTTTTTACATCCATAAAATGCTTTTGTTCCAATTTTCTTTACTTTGCCTGGAAGTGTTATCTTCTTTAAGGAAGTACATTTATAGAATGCATATTTACCAATAGTCGTTATCTTAGAACTCATATTAATACTGGTTAGTTTTTTACATCCATAAAATGCCTTATCTCCTATTTTCTGTACATTGACTCCTTTTTTTACCTTTTTTAAAGAAGTACATCCCTGGAAAGCACACTTTCCTATGGAAGTTACATTCTTTCCTATAGTGATTGTCCTTATCTTTTTGTTATTCTTAAATCCATAGTCACCAATCCTTCTTACATAATATCTCACTCCATCAACACTGATGGTATCTGGAATAATAATACTGGAAGCCTTGGCTTTGGTTCCCACATATTCCACTGCCTTTTCATTTCCTACTGAAATCACTTTGTACTCTGCTTTTGTTTTGTTATCTGTTACTACCGTTCCTATCTTTGGCACTCTATCCTCCGGCTCCGGTATTTCAGTTACCGTTATCTGAACTGTTGGCTTTGGTGTTAAAGTTATCTGTCCAGCTTTTGTTGGGATAACCGTAGGCTGTTTACTCGGTATTGGTGTTATAGTTGATGTTGCTGTTGGTTGTATTGTAACAATTGGTATTTCTGTTGCCGTTGGATGCACTGTTACTTTTGTTCCCTCTGTTATATGAGGTATTTCTGTTAGTGCTTTTGTTATTGTTGGTTTTAGTGTTGCCGTAGGTTTTGGTGTTGTTGGCACTTTTGTTATTGTGGGCATTACTGTTGCACTTAGTGTCACTGTTACACTTGGTGTTACCGTTGCACCTGGTGTCACTGTTACACTTGGCGTCACTGTTACACTTGGCGTCACTGTTGCACTTGGTATCACTGTTACACTTGAAGTTGGTTCCACTGACACATTAGGGGGTGGTGTAATTGTTGATTCTGGTGTTATCGTTATTGTTAACTCTGGCATTACTGTTAACGTTGGTTCTGGTGTTATCGTTACTGTTGGTACAGGTGTTGCTGTTGGAATGGGCGTTGCTGTTGGAATGGGCGTTGCTGTAACAATTGGTGTTAATTTTGCAATAACACCATCTCTGATACCATAAGTCCCTACACCTACTGTATAATTTGCACCATTTTTACTATCCCAGGAATTGTTTCCATTATTAAAACATACCGTTGCACCAATTTCCTCTCCCAATTCCAAAACATACTTCCAGCTATAACCACTTTGCTCACTATTTGCTTCCATTCCTACACCCGGTACATCTGTCCACTCTCCTGCATCAATCTGATAATGTATATTTACACTACTCCAGGAACTGTTTTCATAATAAACAGTTGCCCTGTTTACAATTTTATCAACTATAGAATAGAATATTGTACAGCTTGCTGTTTCCCCAGAGTTATCGGTAATTTTTACTGTAATTTCATATTCTCCGATTTCTTCCGGTGTCCATTTCAAAATATCGCTGTCAAAAACCACCTGTTCTTTTACTGTTCCTGTAGTTGTATTTTTAATTTTCCATTCTCTTTGAATGTTTTCTCCATTGGTATATGCATTCTTTGGTTTTGCAGATAATGTAATTTGTGTTTCTGCTAATTGAGGTGCATCTACACTTGTTTGAATATCTGTAATGGTAAACCCTTCTACTGCAAAATCTATCTCTTTAGTTGTTGTCTGTCCATAAGCATCTTTTACATTTACAGAAAGTACATATTCACCAAGTTCCTCAACTTCTGTGTAAATTTCATAACTTTTGCTTTCTAATGTTATCCCTGTCTTTTCTTCCACCACACTGTCATCTGATTTTCTTTTTATAGTATAATCACAGGAATACGGTGCAATACCACCTTTTATTGCTGCTGTAAATTTACATTGCTTTCCTTCTATACTGTCTTCACTGATTCCTACCGAAGTCAGCTTTAGACTTGTTCCACCTATGCTGTTTACTCCTGCTTTTACTGTATAGTTTTTTTCACTGTTATTATCCCATGTATTATTTCCATTATTGAAACATACCGTTGCAGTTTTACTTCCTACTTCCAACAAATATATCCAGGAATAGCCTTCCACACTACTATCTGCCATCTTAACTCCCGGAGCTGTGGTCCATGTGCCATCACCTACTTTATAGTGTATATACGCCTGACTCCATGAACTCTTTTTATATAATACATAGGCTGTAGTATCTCCACCAACAGGATATTGTATTTCTTTGGCACCTGTTAACCCATAACCATCAGTAACTATATATTTGATAGTGTAAATACCACCTTCTTCTGGTATCCAGCTAGCTGTATAATTACTGTCCATAACAAGTGCTTCTTCCTTGCCATCTTTTTCCACTACAAATTTATGTGTATTGCTTTCGGATGTTTTTTCATTTTCTACCACTGCCGATAATTGAATCATAGTTCCTGCAGTTTGTGGAGATGGAAGATTTGTCGCTATTTTGGATACCTGCACACCATTAATCACATAATTTGATATGGTACCTCTTTTAACTTTGCCTGTAGATGTATTCTTTACATCTACAAACAATGTGTGTGTTCCCAGCACTCTATCTTTTAGGATATCCAACATATTCACTGTAATACTGCTTTTACTTTGATAACCACCTGATAACTCATATTCCTTTCCATCTATAATAGTACCAAAACGGAAGGTATGAGTTCCACTTTCGCCATAGGAATCTGTAGATAATGTAAGTTCCTGACTCTCTTCTACAGTAATAGGACCTGTCTTTGATACCTGAAGTTCCAAATATGGCACTTCAATATCAAAAGACATCTTGCCATCTTCTTTCCTAATATTATAAACCGAAATTCCTAAATCTGTAGTATCGTTATACAATTGGAAGGCTGAAAATTCTGTCTTTCCTTCTGTCCCATCATAGTAAGCTTTATACAGACCGTCGCTTCCTCGCAATACATAAACCTCATCTGGCGGGCCATAGCCATTTCCATTTAAATCTGTATCCACCCGATAAAATATCAATCCTTCCTTCTTTAAAGAAGTATCATATCCAGAAGAACTACTTCCTCTGTATTCTATCAAAAAATACTGATCTGTTATCCCTTCTACAGGAATTTTGTAAGCTATTGTATTTTCTTCCGGTTCAGCAGTGGAAGGCCCCAGTTCATAATGTCCTGATTTTGTTATGGTCTTAATGGCATCACTATCTCCAAGCCACTTACCATATTTATTTTTTTCATATACCAGTGGGTGTCCTGAAGTTGCTGTGGTATTTGCCATAACGCTCCAAATTTCAACCGGAGAAGCAGTCTTATCATTATAACGATACAAATCTGGATATCCCAAAGAATGCATAAACTCATGGGTGACCGTTTTTGTAATATCTTTTTTTTCTCTTTCATATGTAATTAAATTATATACAGTTCTTACTCCATTTACAGTAATGTAAGATTTATGGGACCAAAGTAAGTCGTTCCAGCTTCCACAATCCGGCACCATAAACACTAAATTATATGGTTCATTTTCTATTCCCAATTGCTCTAAAAAATCACTTCCCATAGATGCAATTGCATTTTTCAATAAAGTCTGTCTTCTACTACTCTTTTCTGATGTTGGATAACCATTTGGATTACTACTTGATTGTTTTAAATAGTACGACTTGGGATGGTCATCTACATAACACTTTGGAGTTCCATCTGTATTTTGCGGCCATACATAAGTATTTGCTTTCACCTGTCCCCAGGAATACTCATCTACATAGGATTTCAGACTAGGTTCACTTCCATCAAACATACTCATAATATAATCATATCCGCCACGCTGTTCATAAATATCTTCACTTTCATCCGAGAACCGGATAAATATAACAATTTCATTGACTACCTGTTTTTCTGCCGGTGCATATTCTTCTGCCAACACTGCCATCGGCATTTTTTCTGCCCAGGTATCAAATACGGTAAGCCCCTCTTCATCCAAAACACAATCTTCTAACAGCTCACCTTCCAGGTTTTCCGGATTTTCCAATTGTTCAGAACTTTCTCCTTCACTAACTATATTCTGTTCTGAATTTTCCAAGGTTTCCCAGCTTTTCACATCTGTAGCATAAGTAATGTCCACAGGCATAATAGTAGATATCATAACTGCCATTACACACACCCATGTCCAAAAACGCTTCCTTTTTCCATTTACCATAAGCAGTTCCTCCTAATCCATTTCACTTTTGTACATTCTACCATATTTCCTTTCTTTTTTCATTATCTTTTGTGCAATTATTACATTTTCGTATTTAATCATAAAAAGCCTCAACAGTTTCTTTCCCTTGCTTCCATTCCTCTGCTTTCTTTACTTGTCTTTTGCATAATTACAGCTGCCTTTTTCTATAAAAAGAAAAGCTGATAATCGTTAGGGTCCACCATAGTGTTGGAAACGTGCGCCGCTAGGCGCACACTTAAACAGGGAGAAATGACTCTTCATTTCTCCCTGTACTTTTACTACAATCTACATATTTAATTTGATAACATTCACTTTACTTTTCTATCAATAACAACTAATTCAACAACATTCTGTCATTATCCAGTTCTTTCTTTTTCTTTTGAGAATACAATTTCATAATACCATCTAAGGTAAGCTTATCCTTTTCTTCGCCCTTCACATCCAAAATGATTTCCCCACTATCCAACATTAATAAACGGTTCCCTGTAGTTAATGCGGACTTTAAATTATGGGTAATCATCATGGTAGTCAGTTTTTGCTCTGCTACAATTTCTTTTGTAATATTCATTACCTTTTCTGCTGTAGCCGGGTCAAGGGCTGCGGTATGCTCATCTAATAACAAGAGTTTCGGTGCCACCATGGTACACATTAAAAGGGTCACTACCTGCCTTTGTCCACCGGAAAGCAGTCCTACCTTTGCATCCATTCTATCTTCCAGTCCCATAGAAAAGCGACTTAAATATTCTCGAAACATATCACTATCCTTTTTTCGAATTGCAAATCCCAGTGGATTTTTTCGATTTCTGGAATAAGCCAGTGCCAGATTTTCCTCAATAGTCATGTGAGGTGCCGTTCCTTTCATAGGATCCTGAAAAACTCTTCCAATCATTCTGGCTCTTTTATGTTCCGGCATAAAGATAATGTCTTTTCGATCTAAAATTACGCCTCCAGCATCTAACATAAAGTTACCACAGACAGCCCCAAACAAAGTAGACTTACCTGCTCCATTAGAACCAACAATGGTGGTAAAATCTCCATCTTCCAAGGTAAGGCTCAAATTCTTTAATGCCTGATGTTCATTGGGAGTACCTTTCAAAAATGTTTTTTGTGCATTAATAATTTCTAACATTTTATCTGTCTCCTTTCTGCTGTGCTGTAACGGTTTCTGTATAACTTGCCTTCTGGGCCTTTTTCAGCTTTCTTGTTTCCTGAAAACCTTTGATTGCCGGAATGGCAAGGGCAATTCCTACAATCACTGCCGATACCAGTTTCAAGGCATATGCTGGGAAGAAACTACTAGACATTGCTAAAGCTACAATAAAACGATATGCTACAGAACCAATAATGGCACTGATTAATCCTGCTGTTACACTTCTTTTTCTGGTAAATAATTCACCAATAATAACAGAAGCCAGACCTACAACTAAAATTCCCACACCAGAATTAATATCTGCAAATCCCTGATATTGAGAAATTAATCCACCGCATAAAGCAATACTACCGTTACTAATTGCCAAAGCAAGAATTTTGGTAACATTAATATCTATTGAAGAAGCCTTTACCATTTCTTCGTTGTCTCCTGTTGCACGAATACAAAGTCCAATATGCGTTTTGAAAAATACAACCAAAACTGCTACCACCAAAATTACTGCAATAGCAGACACAATTAATTTGCACACATCTTTATCTGCTCCAAATAAGTCATAGCTTAACTTAAATAAAGTATCATTTGCAATCAAAGATAAGTTGGAACTGCTTCCCATAATGCAAAGATTTACGGTGTATAAACCACTCATAGTCAAAATCCCTGCCAGAATTGGGTGAATTTTACATCCTGTCTGCAAAAATCCGGTGACTGCCCCTGCCAAAGCTCCTGCTAAAATAGCAAATACAATTCCAAGTATTGGATGACCTGCCACGGTAAAAGCCGCAGAGACAGCTAACCCAAAGGTAAAACTGCCTTCTGCTGTTAAGTCAGGAATATTTAAAATTCGAAATGTAATGTAAATCCCCATTGCCAAAAGCCCATATAAAAGCCCTAACTGAAGGGAACCAAATACTAATGCCATGTCTTTTCATTCCTTTCTTTCTATTTCCGATTTCTAATAGTTCTAAACATAGTATGCTATATTAGTGCAATTTATGGCTGAACTATTACTCTGCTTTATTCCGCATCCTCAACAAATGTTGCAGAAGATTTTACATCATCGCTTAAAGTAATTCCTAATGCATCTACTGTCTGCTGGTTAATTACCGTTGAAGTTGCTGGAACCACTACAGAAGGAATTTCTTCCACAGCTTTTCCTTCTAAGTATTCAATTGCCATATCTGCTGACATTGCACCGATTTCTTTATCATCTACAGCAATGGTTGCAAAAGCTCCGGAAGTTACCATAACTGCGGAACTTCCATAAACAGGAATCTTAGCATCTCTTGCTACTTCTGCCACGTTTGGCATTGCACTCTGAATCATACTATCATTTGGTACGAAAATTGCATCTACCTGTTCTGCCAAAGTCTGTGCTGCCTGCTGAACTTCAGAAGAATTTGTTACCACTGCTTCTACATAAGCTAAACCCTTTTCATCACAATATGCTTTTGCATCATTAATAGTATTTACTGCATTTACTTCACCTGTATTATATAAGAAACCATAAGTCTTACATCCTGGTGTTAACTGGTCGGATAAAGCAAAAATTTCAGATACCGGAATTGCATTTGATGTACCTGTAGCATTTTTATCCGGTTTTTCCATATCAGAAATTACCCCTGCCTGTACTGGAGCTGAAACTGCTACATAAAATACAGGAATATCACTTTCCATATTTACCATTGCCTGGGTAGCAGGTGTTGCAATAGTAGCTACTACATCTACTTCATTTCTAACCATTTCCTGACAGATAGTATTCAAGTTTGTGGCATCTCCCTGGGCACTTTTGTAGATAATTTCTACTTTCTCTTCTCCATAGCCCTTTGCTTCCAGTTCATCAATAAATCCCTGACGCATATCATTAAATGCTCCGTTTTCTATCATCTGAATCACACCAATTTTGATTACATCATCTTTCTGCTCTCCACCACAGCCTGTAAAACCTGTCATCATAACTACCGCCATCCCCAGTGCTGCTGCCTTTTTCATTAAACTTTTCATTTTCATAATTTTTTCCTCTCTCTTTTATCTCTTTCTAATTTATATAATAGGAAGTAATTTATTCCATTGCTTCCAGTTTTGCAAATGCTTCTTTTAACATTTCTATAGTTACTTTATATGGATAATGCTCCACATCGCTTCGTTTTATAATATTTTCTAATATAGACTCTAATTCCTCATTGGTAATTTCAATTTGTGATAATTTTGTAGGAAGTCCTGTTTTTTTATGAAATTCATATAATTTCTTAAATTCCTCTTCCTGACCATCGCATAACAGTAAAATCAGCACCCCATATCCTACTACCTCTCCATGGAGGTGATGTTTTTCAATTTGTGGAAATGCTGTCAGAGAATAAAATACTCCATGGGCAAGACCGCTGTTATAATGAACGGTATGTTCTCTGGTTAACAGATTAGAGGCAATTCCTGTACTTACAATAATTGCTAGCACCACTTGCTCTAGTTCTTTGGAAACCCTTCCTTTTTCATTATCTTTCAAAGCTTTTTCACCATATGTAAGCACTGGGGCAACACACATTTGACTCACATTTACTCCCAGCTGTAAATAGTGAGGAAGTACATCATTTCGCGAAGATACAGATGCTTCATAATATTTTGCATAAGTATCTCCCATCCCTGCCCACACATAACGTTGTGGTGCATGAGCCAGAATTTCTGTATCAATAAAAGCGTGTGCCGGCGGCTTTTCAAAGAAAAATGGTTCTTTAAATGCTCCATTTAATTCGTACATGATAGCTACGGAAGTAGTTGCTGCGCAGGTGGATGCAATGGTTGGAAAAGTAAAAACCGGCTTTTCTAATTTTGCTGCCAATGCCTTTCCTGTATCTAATGCTTTTCCTCCACCAATGGCAAAAATCATATCTGCCTTTTTTACCTCTTCATGCTCCATTAATTTTTCTATATTTTCATAAGCTGCTTCCCCACCATACCACAAACTTCCGGTAATCATAAATTCTTCTTCCTTCACAGCCTTTCTTATTTTTTCTTCTGCCGCCTGCAAAGCATGCTTTCCACCAATGCACACTGCGGTATGTCCGAAGGGTTTGCAAATAGAAACGATTGTTTCATATACCTTTGGTCCTATGGAATAGCTAGGTAAGTAAATACTATAATTTTCCATTTTGATGCCTCCTTATGCTGCTATACTACATAATATGCAAATAAAAAAAGACAGAGATACTCCGTCCGGAATATTTCTGCCATCCTTTTTCGACCCTTTTCAGATACGGAGTTTCCTCGATATCCTATCCTTTAACGCAGGAATTACGGCTCAGGCTACTTATACTTGTTCACCCTGCATCTCCCAAATCCATTCCCTGTATTCCTTCATACCAGGTTTCCACCATCCCCGGCTCTCTGTGCTGTACTCCTACAGGTACTCATTTTGTTCCTCGATTTTCTCACTGCGCTCATTTTATCACTGTGGGTAATATATGTCAAGAAATTTAAAAAAAGAAAAAGGCGAAACCTAAAATCATTCAAAGTTTCGCCTTCCTTCAACCTAGTAGCGAGAAAGGGATTTGAACCCCCGACACCACGGGTATGAACCGTGTGCTCTAGCCAACTGAGCTATCTCGCCATATTCAATTTTGGTACACATGGGACCTACAGGGCTCGAACCTGTGACCCTCTGCTTGTAAGGCAGATGCTCTCCCAGCTGAGCTAAGATCCCATGCCTTTTTCTTTGTTGCTGTCCCTCGACTGCTTGTTTATTATATACCAGGATGATTACAAATGTCAACACTTTTTTTCAATTTTTTTTAATTTTTTCAATTTTTCTAATTTTTCCAATTGTTTTAACTTCTCTACTCCCCTTTTACTGCCATCCCGCTATAATCACCTGCAACTTCTTGTTCCCTCTAAATTCATTGACAGAAGGATAATAGGTAATTGCAATCTGTATCTGATTGGACTCTCCACGGTAAATCTTTTCTAACTGGTCTTCCCCAAATTTTTTTGCAATAAATAACTCAAACTCCTCACAGCCACGAAACAACATTCCTTCTATAACTGCTCCTTGAGGATTTTTCAGAGTAAGTCTTAACATGTTTTTTTGTTTTCCTATTTTATATGCATTGATAATAGAAATATCTTTATCTGCAAATACCGGCTTTTCATTACCTTTCCCAAAAGGTTCTAACACATTCAGCTGATGGATGATGTTTTCTGTAATATAACTTAAAGGCATTGGCACATCAATTACAATCTTTTCTGTTAAAGTTTCTTCATCCAGTTCACAGACCTGATTGATTTCTTTCCGGAAAATTTCCACATTTTCTTCCGGCAATGATAAACCGGCTGCTAAAGGATGACCGCCAAATTTCGTAAACAAATGAGCTACTTTATTCATTTCTTCATACATGGAATATCCTTCAATGGAACGACCAGAGCCTTTTACCCCCTCTTCGGCTTTCGTTAAGATAAACACAGGTTTATAATACTTTTCTCGGATACGCCCTGCAATAATTCCCGCAATACTTTCATGGCAATCCGCCAGATACACTACTAATACCCTGTCTTCTTCCATTCCTTCTGTTTCCACTGCCTGAATCGCTTTTTCCACCCCTTCATCTGTCAGTTCTTTTCTGCTTTCATTCAACAGTTTTAGTTCATTGGCAAGCAAAGCGGCCTCTGCCAAATCTTTGGTAGTTAAAAGATGTAATGCTTTTTTAGCTGTATCCAGACGTCCACTGGCATTTAAACAAGGTCCTAACACAAAACCAATATGATAAGAGGATATGCTTGATTCTTCCAGTCCACAAACCTTAATAAGGCTTCGAAGCCCTATGTTGGTAGTTCTTTCTATTTCTTTTAATCCCTCCTTTACCAAAATTCTGTTTTCGCCTTTCAGTTCCATTACATCTCCTACAGTAGCGAATCCAGCAAAACCAATCAGTTCATTTAATTCTTCTTCCAGTATTTCAAACTTTTCATACAATGCACTAATTACTTTTAATGCAACTGCTGCACCACAAAGTTCCTTAAAAGGATACTTACAGTCTGGCTGTTTGTGATTTACGATTGCATCCACTTCCGGTAATATGTATTCCCTTATCCCATTTTCTTCTTTATAAGGAACTTCATGATGGTCTGTTACAATTACTGTCATCCCTAGCTCTTTGGCTTTTCTCAATTCCTTTGCTGCAGCAATACCATTATCACAGGTAATAATAGTATCAATTCCATCTTCATAAGCTGCTTGCACCAGTTGTTCATTAATCCCATAACCATCTTTCATTCGGTCCGGAATTTCCATATCTGCTTTGGCACCACATTTTTTTAGCCCCGTTAAAAGAATATAGGTGGCACATACTCCATCGATATCATAATCACCGATAACCCGAATAGGTTTTTCTGCTTTTATTTTTTCTGAAATGATTTCTATTGTTTTGTCCATATCTTTCAATAGATACGGAGAATAAAAATCCTTTCTTGTGCCTTGTAAATACTGTCTGATTTCTTCCTCTTCTATAACATCCCGGTTCCTTATAATTCTTGCCACTACCTGGTCTATACCATATTTTTCTCCGATTCCTTTAAAATCTGCTCGTTTTGCAGATACTACCCATTTCTTTTTCATCCTGGTTCCTCACTTATACTTAAGCCATCCAGCTATTTGCTTTTCCCTTTTCTGCTTTTACCCGATTCATCCTACTACTTACTTTTTCATTCAACGAAAGAAAGACGCCCATGCCGGACGCCTTCATTTTATACTAATAAAAAGCTTTTCATGTCTACTTTTTATCTATTCTTAAATATCTACACCATAGTTCTGGCAAAGAGCTGCTAATCCGCCTGAAAATCCGCTTCCGATTGCATTGAATTTCCATTCTCCGTTATGTCTGTATAAATCTGCAACTACAACAGCTGTTTCAATAGAGAAATCTTCACCTAAATCATATTTGATTAATTCTGTTCCAGATACTTCATCCATAACACGAATGTATGAATTTTCTACCATGCCGAAGTTCTGTCTTCTTTCTTCTGCCTGGTCAATAGTAACTGTAAAGCTAATTTTTTCAATATCTGCTGGAATTGCTGTTAAGTCGATTTTGATTACTTCGTCATCGCCATCTCCTTCACCAGTTCTGTTATCTCCTAAATGTTCTACACCTGGTCCAATTTTCTGGTTGTAGAAAATGAAATCATCACTGCTTCTGACTTTACCTGTTCCTGCAAGCATGAAAGCTGCTGCATCTAAGTCAAACTGTGCTCCTCCATCATATCTGTTTACATCCCATCCAAGACCAACAAGAATTTTTGTTAATCCTCCGCTGATTCCTGCTTCTTCTGCAACTTTTGCTAAACTTACTTTATTACCTTTACTTAAACTTACTGCCATTTTATTTTCCTCCTAATATTTTTCTTTTATAGTTATTTATTTTTACGGTTTTTTAGATTTTATAATCCGAATAAACCGCCAATTCCACCACCACCGTGGTTGTTACCATTTCCGCCGCCAAGCATATTGCCTAACTGTCCTAATGTTCCCTGTACGCTCTGTGCAGCTCCGCCTAAGCTCTGATTCTGCTGAGCCTGTGCTCTCTGTCCTGAAGAACCACCGTCCATACCGATATTAACACCTGATTCTCTTTCTAATGGCTGAATAATTACTGTTGCTGTTTTGCTTCCTGTCCATTCATACATATAAGATTCACCAGAAGCCTGACCAATAAGGTTCTTCCAAGATAAGTCCAACTTAAATCCAGGATCTGCACCAATCCAGCATACTACTGCATCCGGGTCAACTTCGATAGTGGAACCATTCTGCATATTGCTTAATACGATTGGGTTACCATCTACTAAAACAGCTACCTGAGCGTTTGGACCTACACCTGTAAGTGTAGATGTAGCAAGACCTTTCTGTGAAACAACACCCTGTGCTAAAAATCTTACACTATATTTACAATCAGAAGTAAATGCAAGAATGTTTTCTGATTCTACAGAAATGGTTTCGCCCTGACGTAAGTTATATACAACTACGTGCTGTGCTTCATTTGCATAATATGTAATATTATCTCCTCTGTTTGTTACTTTCATAAGTGGAAGATTTTCTCCTGTAAAACGTCTTCCAAGCTGTCCTAATGCTGCCTGAAGCGGATTTCCCTGTGGTCCTAAAAGAACTTTTTCAAACTGGTAATTCTTTCCACCATAACATTCCCCACAAATAAATGATCCTGCTTTTGTGAATAATACATCTCCGCCACCCTGAGATGTAACTTTAAGTGTTAATTCGTTTACTGTTTCTAACTTTAACATACTTAATCTCCTTTGTTTTTCTATTAATTTATTTCTGTGTTTCTTATTTTATGATTTAATCTGCTACGTTTACTCCATATACACCACAAAGGCCAGCTAAATCTTCTGCAAATCCATCACCAATTGGGTTAAATCTCCATTGTCCACCCTTATTATATACTTCTCCAACTACCATGGAAGTAACATTTGAGAAGTAGTCTGTCAGCATAAATTTCACAAGTTCATTTCCATTGGATTTATCTACAACACGTACATAGGCATTTGCCACCATGCTGAAATTCAAATGATTTTCTAATGCTTCATTAATAGTAACTACAAATGCAATTTTCTGCACTTGTGGATTTACCTGGTTTAATTTAATGGTAATAACTTCATCATCCCCGGCTCCTGCACCATCTCTGCTGTCTCCCTGATGGATAATACTTCCATCCGGGCTGACCGGCTGACCGTAGAATACAAACCAATCATCTCCTACTACTTTATTGTCTGCCCCTAACATAAAAACAGAAGCATCCAAATCACAAGCCTGATTTAAAATATCCCAACCTAAGCATACCTGAATTTCAGATAAGTTTGGATTCATCTGTGTTAAAGATGTCTTTTGTCCTTTCTTAAGATGAACACCATTTCCCGTAGGTCTTTGTCTTGGAGCTGGTGCCGCCGGCTGACTCTGCTGCATCTGCGGCTGACCCATTGGCTGGCTCTGCTGCATCTGTGGCTGACCCATTGGCTGGCTCTGTTGCATCTGTGGCTGACCCATTGGCTGGCTCTGTTGCATCTGTGGCTGACCCATTGGCTGGCTTTGCTGCATCTGTGGCTGACTCATTGGCTGACTCTGTTGCATCTGTGGCTGACCCATTGGCTGGCTCTGTTGCATCTGTGGCTGACCCATTGGCTGGCTTTGCTGTGCTGTCATACCACCACTATTTAATGATAACAGGCTTTCTGCACTCATTGCCCCTTTTGTGTTCATTGGTATATCAAACATACCTTTACTCCTCCTTATTTTTTTCAATTGAAATTGGACTTTTCAGTCTCTTTTAGTCTATCACACTACATGCCTGTTCATCAAGGAATTTTTCATATTATTTTCAGAGTACTGGAGTCAATACGTTACTGTTCACAGTAAACTGTAAACTGTAACGTCAATACTCATTGCTTTGCATATAGTTTGATTGATTTAACTGAATGTTATGATAAACCAAAATACCGTAGCTTCCACAAAACGGAAACTACGGTATTTTTACATAAAATTACCTTATATCTTTTATATCACTTTATGCCTTTGTTTTTGTACCAATCTTCTTCTTCATTACCCACCATAAAGCACCGGTAATACATACAGAAGAATAACCACCACAAACCACACCTACGATTAATGGTGCTGCAAATTCACGAATAGAACTTACTCCTAACACAAACAACGCTGCTACCATTACAAAAGTAGTAAGGGAAGTATAAATACTTCTGGTAAGTGTCTGTGTAATACTTCTGTTAACAATTTCATCCAGACTTTCTTTCTTCATTTCTACCATATTTTCACGAATTCTGTCAAAGATAACAATTGTTGCATTAATAGAGTAACCTACAATCGTTAACATACATGCAATAAATGTTCCACCTACGGAAATCTTTGATACTGCATAGAATGCTAAAATTATTAATACGTCATGTACTAAGGCAAGAACTGCACTACTTGCAAATCTGATATCTTTAAAACGGAACCAGATATATAACAACATACAAATAACCGCTATGATAACAGAAACAATAGCATCTTTCTGCATTTCGGAACTAATAGTAGAACTGATAGTTTCTGTTGTAATTAAAGAAGTATCTACTCCAAAGTTTTCTTCTAACGCAACATTTAATGCTTCTCTTTCATCTAATGTTAAAGTTCTTGTTTTAATAATTACCTGGTTGGTATCTGTTACTTTCTGTGTCTGAATTGCTGCATCATTAGTAATTCCTTCAATTACAGGTTTTACCTTGCTGTCAATATCCTGAATAGTCATATCTTCATTAAATGTTACGTTTGTTGAAGTACCACCCATAAATTCAAGACTGTAGTTCAATACATTTCCTGTATTTGCTTTATTCACACCAAGGAAAACAAATCCACCAATAATCACAATTCCGGAAATTGCAAACCAAAGTACTTTCTTTCCTAAGAAGTTAATTGTCTTACGTTCTTTTCCTCTTCCATAGAGTTTTTCATTTTGAAGTCCAATTGCATATAAAGCATTTAATACATATTTTGTAATAAATAGTGCAGTAAACATAGATACTACAATACCAAGTGCCAATGTATATGCAAATCCTTTTACAGTTCCTGTTCCCTTAACCGCAAGCACAAAAGCTGCAATTAAAGTAGTAACGTTACCATCTACAATGGCAGACAATGCTTTTTCAAAACCAATTTTAATAGCAGAACGTACTGTCTTTCCTGCTGTGATTTCTTCTCTGATACGGGCGAAGATAATGACATTGGCATCTACCGCCATACCAATAGAAAGGATAATACCTGCAATACCAGGTAATGTTAAAGTAATCTGGAATGCATTTAACAATCCTAAGATAACTCCAACATACAATGTTAATGCAATACAAGAAGCAAATCCTGGGATTCTGTATACAACACACATGAATACACAAATAATCACAAAACCAATAGCAGCTGCCAGTAAACTTGTTTTAATTGCTTCTTCACCAAGCTGTGCACCAACTACATTAGAACGTAATTCCTGTAATTCCAGTTTTAAACCACCAATACGGATAATAGAAGCCAGTTCTTCTGCTTCTTCATAACTGTCCATTCCTGTAATAGTAGCTTCTCCACCAGTAATAGCACTCTGCACTGTTGGATTGCTAATAACAGTTCCATCATAAATAATTGGAAGATTATCTCCAATATGATTTGCTGTATATTCTGCAAAACTATCCGATGCTTCATCTGTAAGTGTAAGAACTACAACAGTTTCATTATTTCCCATTTCGTTCTGCTGTGTTGCAGGCTGAGCATCTTTAATATCTGTTCCTTGTAATACTACTTCTCCATCTGCTGATTCAATCGTAAGAGAACCTGGTTTACCTAAGTCTTCTAATATTTCATTGGCATCTGTTACACCAGGAATTTCAATGTTGATTCTATTGGTACCTTCCTGATAAACCTGTGCTTCTGTACTATAGGTTTCCACACGCTTTTGCAGTTTAAATACGGTATCACTCATATCTTCTGCGCTAGGATTTGGTTCTGTAGTTTCATAAGTGATGCTGACACCACCTGCAAGGTCAAGTCCCAGCTTAATGTCTTTTGCGGAACCGGTCTGATTACTTCCAATTCCAAAGGCTGACAAATATGCCAGAAAACCGGTCGCTAAAACGATTACCAGCAAAATTGCAATGCCTTTACTTTTTTTCATCTGCATTTTACTTCCTCCTAATTTATCTCTTCCTCTGCCATTGCGGCTTTTATCATAATGGCACATTCTACACGTTTTCTCTGTAGTTCACATCCTACTTCATAAACGTCATTTATATTTCCATGGAAATTATATGAGTTTGCAGCACAGCCGCCACTGCAATAAAACTTAGAAAAGCAGTTTTTACATTTATCTTTTGCATAAACGTTACAACCTTTGAAAGTCTCCACAATTTCCTGGTTGGTAATTCCATCATCCACATTACCAAGTAAGAATTTCTCTTCTCCTACAAACTGATGACATGGATATAAATCTCCCCAAGGAGTTACCGCCAAGTATTCTGTTCCGGAACCACAGCCGGAAATTCTCTTAGCAACACATGGCCCTCCCTGCAAATCAATCATAAAGTGGAAGAAATTAAAGCATTTGCCTTCCTTTCCTCTTCTTACCATTTCCTTTGCAAGTTTATCATACTGTTCACAAATTACTGGAATATCTTCTTCCCTTAATGCATATTCTTCTGTATCTGCAGCTACTACAGGTTCTACAGAAATCTGCTCAAATCCCAGGTCTGCCAGATGCAATACATCTTCACTGAAATCCAGATTATTTCTTGTAAAAGTACCTCTTACATAATAATTGGTCTGATTTCTGCTTTCTGCTACTTTCTGAAATTTTGGAACAATTAAATCATAGCTTCCTTTTCCATTTCTAAATGGACGCATTTTGTCATTGACATTCTGTCTTCCGTCAATGCTTAATACTACATTTGCCATTTCTTTATTTAAGAATTCCAGAATTTCGTCATTTAAAAGCACACCATTTGTGGTTAATGTAAAACGGAAGTTTTTATTATAAATTTTTTCCTGCTCTCTTCCGTAAGCAACCAATTGTTTTACTACTTCAAAATTCATTAAAGGCTCTCCGCCAAAGAAATCTACTTCTAAATTTCTTCTGCTGCCTGAATTTGCAATTAAGAAATCCAATGCCTTTTTTCCTACTTCATAAGACATTAAAGCACGTCTTCCATGGTACTCCCCTTCTTCTGCAAAGCAGTACTGACATGCCAAATTACAATCATGGGCAATATGTAAGCAGAGGGCTTTTACTACTGTTTCTCTCTTTTTAAAGTCCTTTACATATGGCTCATAAATGTCTTCTGTGAAAAGCTGTTCTGCCTCAATCAGTTCATTGATTTCATCAAAAGCTTCTCTTACTAAAGTTTCTTCATATTTTCCCTGAAACTCATTTACGGCTTTGGAAACAGTTTCTGCATCCAGTTTTCCCAAGCCTTCTTTGTGTTCCTTTGTCCATGCAATCAATTCATAAACCATTTCGTCTACTACATGAACGGAACCACTGTTAACATCTAAAATAATATGGTACCCATTATTGATATACTGATGAACCACGATTTTCTCCTTTCGATTAGGTAATTCCTCATTGTTTCCGCACAGCTACACTGATACGGCATTCGCCAAATATGCATAGAAACATATGGTATGGGATAGAGTCAAGACACTATCCCATACCATATGTTTCATGCCTGCTTGGCTCATTGCTTCCGCACAAATAAGCAGCGACCTAAGCCGCTGCTTATGAATTATCTAATTCTTATTTCTGGCTTTCACAGCTCTGATTTCCTACAGTACAAGATGTCTTACATGCTGACTGACAAGATGTCTGGCATTCTCCACATCCACCTTTTTTCATAGACTGCTTTAAATCACGTGTAGTTAATGTCTTAATATGCTTCATCATATTCCCTCCTTACGTCCTGGCAACCTTAGGCTGACTGTTTTTCTATGACTATGGTGATAGCCACACTATTTAAAGTATTATAGCATAGGTATAGGTAATACGTCAATTATGTAAATCTAATTTTACTTATTCAAAATTTCCAACTTTATCTGCTACATCCAAGTATATTTTTATATTAGGATATTTCGATAATTCTTCAATTTCCTTCTTATTTTTTTCCGTACTTTGGTTTCTACTCTGCATATACCACTACTTAACTTTCACCGATTTCGCCTTGCTATAACTTCCCTGAATCTTCTCCCCGGAAGATTTCATGTAAGAACAAACTCTCACATAATATGTTTTACCTGCCTTCAGCTTACTTATTTCCTTAGAAATTGTCTTATTGCTTGAAATGGTAACTTTTTTCACGTTCTTCTTGAACCTCTTATCTGTTGAGTACTGCAATATATAACCAGAAGCTTTGGTGTCTTTTTTCCATTTTATAGTTATGGATTTTTCTTTTAGCGATTTTACAGAACTTATAACTGCTTTCTTCGGTTTTACTGTAATTGTAACTTTCTTTGTTGCTGCTTTGTATCCTGCTGTTGCAGCCGCCTTGATGGTAATCGTTGCCTTTCCATAACCTTTGATTGTCACTTTTCCACTGTGGGATACCGTTACTACTTTCTTATTGCTTGTTGTATAAGTAAGTTTTCCATTTCCATTGGTTTCTGCTTTTAAGCTAAATGCTTTGCTTCCATATGTTTTCGTAACATTTTGTGCGGTGATAGTTTGTGTCAAAATACCATCCCAATACTGGTATGCAATACTATTTTCCCTGGCGTATGCCTCTGCATAAGAATCTCTTACACAAAATAACATAACATCACAATTATGAAATGCATACCACCCTATATTGCTCACATTACCTGAAATTCTAATACTCCCTAAGCTACTGCAGCCATCAAACGCAAATGCTCCTATATTTATTACACTAAATGGAATCACAATGTTGCTCAGACTGCTACATCCACTAAATGTACCATTCCCTATTTCTGTCACACTGATTGGAAGTTCCATAGTTTTTAAATTACTACAACCACTAAATGCGGATTCCCCTATACTTGTTACACTGTTTGGGATTATGACATTATCTAAGCTTTCGCATTCAGAAAATGCCTCCATCCCTATGCTTTTCACACCCTTTGGAATTTTAATACTGCTCATACTGCTACAATACGCAAATGTACAGTATTCAATACTTGTTACACCCGATGGAATTTCCATACTTCTTAAACTGCTACAGCCTGAAAATGCAAATTCTCCTATTCTTGTCACACTGTCAGGAATTTTAATACTACTTAAACTGATACAGTCCTCAAATGTACTATCTCCTATACTTTTCAGACCTGCTGAAATTTCAACCTTTTTCAGACTATTGCAATCATAAAATGCCATATCGCCTATGCTTTTCACACTGGATGGGATTTTAACGCTTGTTATAACACTTTCATTTTCCCAAAACACTGATTCATTAATTGCTGTTATTCCATCTGGTATTACTATGTCTCCACCGTTTCCTACATACTCCACCAATACTCCATTTTCAACCTGAAAGTCACTTTTTACTTTTGCTGATTTTGCTACACTATAACTTCCTTGAATCTTTTCTTTTGAAGATTCCTTATAAGAACAGACCCTTACATAATATGTTTCGTTATCTTTCAGTTTACTTATTTTCTTTGAAGTTGTTTTATTATTTGAAATTGTTATTTTTTCTACATTTTTCTTAAATTTCTTATCTGTTGAGTATTGAATGATATAACCGGTTGCTTTCGTATCCTTCTGCCATTTTACAGTAATGGTTTGCACTTCTATGGAGTCTAAGGAAACTATTTTCTGCTTTTGGGGCTTTACGATAATAGTTATCTTCTTTTGTGCTGCCTCGTATTTGCTTGTCTTAGAAGCCTTAATGGTAATTGTTGTTTTCCCACAGCCTTTGATGCTAACCATACCACTAGAAGATACTGTTACTATCTTCTTATTGTTTGATTTATAGGTAAGCTTTCCGTTGCCGTTTGTCTTTGCTCCTATTTTAAAGGCCTTGCTGCCATAGGTTTTTGTAAAGTTTTTAGCAGTAATGATTTGAATCATTTTAGGTATCTTAGTTGGGGCCTTTGAGGGAGCAATGGTGGAAGTTACTGTTGGCTCTTCTGGTGTAATTACATCACCTGCCGCCCTGTTTTGTTCCGGCTCACTTATAGTAGTCCAGTGACGCAAATTATCTGTCGCCGTTCCTACTGCCAGTACATTTTCCATATCTGCATTAACAACTATAAGTGCTATTGCCACTGCTGCCACCATTGCTCTTTTTAATTTCCTCATCTTACATTCTCCCACTATTTTTTTTGGTATTTATCGGCTAAATTATGAAGAATATAAACTGTTGCTTTTGTATTTTTTTATTTTAAATGGGGATATAGCTCCTTATTTTTCATATTTTTAATAAAACCAAACACATAAATTATCAATTGTTTTTCTCTTTTCGTCATAGAAATTTACCTGTATTGAACTGCCTTTGCTGTAAGCTGTATTGTTGTGGTTCCAACTTTATATGCTTTAATAAACAAATCTTCACTTATGGATACATATGCATCTGCAATCTTAGAATTCGCCACTTTGGCGCTAGTTAATTTCGCTCCCTTATATATCTGGGGATATACAATTTTTGTGTGCCTTTCCAATTTTCCTACTTTGACTTTCAACGCTTTCGCCTTGCTATAGTTTCCTTGAATCTTCTCCCCGGAAGATTCTTTGTACGAGCAAACTCTCACATAATATTTTGTACCTGATTTCAGCTTACTTATTTTTTTTAAAGTTGTCTTATCGCTTGTTTTATAAGTCAGCTTTCCGTTTCCTTTGGTTTTTGCTCCAAGACTAAACGCCTTATTACCGTATGTTTTTGTAATGTTTTTGGCAGTGATTTTTTCAATTTGAAAATCACTTTCTGTACTTTCTGTTGATTCGTTTACTGTACTCCCTACTTCAATATTTTCCGCCGCCATCACATTCCCAATATTCACACTGGCTGCCATGATTGCCGGCACTAGCGTTACTGCTACTACCTTTTTAATCTACTCATACTGTATTCCTCCTTTGCTCCTCCTGAAATTCTTAAATACTCCAGGAATTACATAGTTTTTTAACTTCAATTATAAAGAGCCCCTTTCTCTCCAAAAAGTTGCACCATTTTTTAAATTTTTTCAATTTAATTCAAACTTTCCCATATAAACAATACAGCGCCCGCAAATTCTCCTTACTACTGGAAACTTCCATACATTTTCTGTAAAATCTGCAAACGCTGTATCCTAATTATTTAGTAATTTTAACAGTCTTACCTTTCAAAGCTTTGTTTGCAATAAAAGTTACCTTAAAGGCCTTTCCACCAATTTTCACATATACCACTTTTGTTTCATAAAGTCTACTTTTTACACAAAGAAAGTTATTTTTTTATTGCTTTTGCACAATCTTTTTCTCTACTTTACATTCTAATTTTTACACTAATTCTCTTCCTTTTCCTCCAAATCCTTACACCTGCCATAAAAAGTAGCACGACTCATGTTCAAGGTGCTCTGCTGCCTCTCGCACTGTCATTTCTCCCCTTTTCCACCTTTCATAGTACTCTTCAAACTCCTTGGGCACTTTTTTCCTGGTATTTCCAAACTTAACCCCCTTCTCTTTCGCTACTGCAATGCCTTCTGGTACTTAACAGCGGCATATCAATTACCTCAATATCCGCCTGTATTTCTTTCGTAATTTTCTTCCACTGCTCTAAGATTTCACCATAATTTCCTCCTTCAGTTTACTTACTACTATATTTTATCGCAATAAAGCAGGTTCTTATTCCCATGAAAAAACCCCCTAAAGCACAACGCTTTAGGGGGCAATAGGGGAGGATAAGTATTTTCCTTATCTTTCGCAATTGTTTATTGGAAGGGGGGAATTCCTAATAAACTTATGAAAGATGTTTGGTACACCTTTCATGTTAATAGTATTGACCTGTCTGCTTTTTTTATACAATCAAAAAAATATTTTTCACATTTTTTCTTCTTTCGCATAAACTATTATGAGTTTATCAAGTAAAATGCATGGAGATTATAATATGAAAATCGTGGTAGATGCCGGTCATGGTGGCTTTGATAACGGCGCCCGCTACAAAGGACGCCGGGAAAAAGACGATACTCTTGCTCTCGCCCTGGCCGTAGGTGATATTTTAAAACAAAACGGTGTGGATGTTGTATTCACCCGTACCGAAGATGTGTACCAGACTCCTTATGAAAAGGCAATGATTGCCAATGATGTGGATGCGGATTATTTTGTTTCCCTTCACAGAAATGCCATGCCTGTTCCCGGAACCGGAAGTGGTGCAGAAACCTTAGTTTATGAAGACAGTGGAATCCGTGGTACCATGGCACGAAATATTAATGAAGAATTATCAAAACTTGGCTTTCAGGATTTAGGTGTCATGGAACGTCCTAACATTGTAGTATTAAGACGTACCGAAATGCCTGCTGTCTTAGTAGAAGCCGGCTTTATAGACAATGATGCAGACAATGCTGTGTTTGATGAAAACTTTAATAAAATTGCAGAAGGAATCGCTCAGGGTATTCTTCAGTCTATTACCGCTGCGGAAGAAGAACTTCTTTACCGAGTGAATGTAGGTGTTTACGAAAATAAAAATTATGCTACTGCCCTTGTGAATCGTTTAACTTCCCAAGGCTTTCCTGCTTATCTTAATTACCATAATGGCTATTATTTTGTACAGGTAGGTGCTTATCAAAACCTTAATAATGCCATTGAAATGGAAAAACGCCTCCGAGATGCCGGTTATGCAACCTATATTGCCACAGAGTAAAAGTGTTTTTTCATATAGTACTATACTGTTTTTTCCAAAATTCTACCCTTATACTTGACAAGAATCCATATTTTACCAAATTTTACGTTTTGCAAAAAGCCCCAAACGACTCTTCTATACAAAATAACCGTTTTGGGGCTCTTTATTATTTAAGATGCACTCTCTTCCTCTTCTTCTTCCTGTTTTGCAGGAACAGTCAAATGCACCGTATCAATTCTGTTTTTATCTATCTTTTCTACTTCTAAAATAATTCCATCTTCTGTTTCCACAGACTCATGTTCTTCCGGCAGGCGGTCAAGCAATTCTATAATCAATCCACCTACAGAATCATAATCTTCAGAATCTAAGTTAAGTCCTAAAGCATCATTTACATCATCCAGCTTCATGGAACCTTCCACCAGATATTCCCTTTCCGAAAGACTACGAATTAAATCCTTCTCATCTTCATCATACTCATCTCTGATTTCTCCAACGATTTCTTCCAGCAAATCTTCTAAAGTAATCAAACCTGCTGTTGCACCATATTCATCTAATACAATAGCAAGATTATTAGAATCTTTTCTCATTTCAATCATAAGTTCTGATGTTTTTTTATATTCATATGTAAAATATGCTTCTCTTAAAATATCTCGTACACTAAAATGTGCATCCCTATCATATAGAAGCAAATCTTTCATATTCAAAATACCAATTACATCATCTGTAGATTCTTCATATACCGGAAGTCTGGTAAATTTCTCTTTTTTAAATATATCAATTAACTCGTCCCTAGTTGCATCTATATGTGCAAAAATCATGTCAACTCTTGGAATCATAATATCCTTAGCCAAAGAATCACCAAAATCAAACACATTGTAAATCATCTGACGTTCTTCACTTTCTATGACTCCATCTTCATGACTTACATCCACAATGGTACGAAGTTCATTCTCAGTCATTACATCTGTCTTTGCATCCGGGTCTACCCGAAGTAGGAATAAAAATCCTCTTGACAGCTTATTAATAATAAAGATTACAGGCGTCAATATAATCATCAGCGAATGTATCATTCCTGCATAGGCAAGTGCCAACTTTTCTGCTGAAGTGGTGGCAAGGGTTTTTGGTGTAATTTCACCAAATACTAAAATCAAAACTGTAAGTATTCCTGTTGCAATTCCTACACCTTTACTTCCAAAAAGCCTGGTCGCCAACAGCGTTGCCAAAGACGAAGCAGAAAGATTTACAATATTATTTCCTATTAAAATTGCACTAAGCATCTTTCCGGAATCATCAATTACTTTAAGTAATGTACCTGCCCTTTTGTTTCCTTCCTCTGCAAGATTCTTAATACGGATTCTATTCACTGTAATCAATGCTGTTTCTGCTGATGAGAAAAATCCTGACAGTCCTAATAAAATCACTAAAATTAACAATTGTATGGCGTCTCCCGAATCCAAAAACTATCTCCCCTTTTCTTTCATTGAATTTATTTTTAGTCTATAGTTAAAAAATATACAATTTTTCTGACTATATGTCAAGTATCTTTCCACAATTTTAAGATAATTAACATAATTATTATACTTGTCAAATATAATACAGTAAGTATGGATTTCTAAATTACTACAAACGGAGGTTCTTATGAATATTAAAATATCAAGCCTAATAAAAAGTCTTATGGTTTCTTATGTAATTACTTTCATCATACTTATTCTGCTTTCCTTTTTGCTGTTGAAGTTTCGTTTAAGCGAATCTATTATAAGTCTTGGCATTACTTTAAGCTATGTGCTAAGCTGCTTTATTGGTGGTTATATTGCCGGAAAAATGGCATCTGCCAGACGATTTCTCTACGGATTGCTTCTTGGCGCTGTTTACTTCCTTTTTCTGACCCTCATTTCCCTTGCTGTTAATAAAGGATTAAACAGCGATATGGGACACTTTTTTTCTGTTTTACTTATGTGTACCCTTAGCGGAATGCTGGGAGGCATGTTAACCAACAACCACGACAAACGCATGAGTAAATAAATTGTGAACAAAATTCATTTTATCTGTTACAATGGAAGAAAAAACAGGTGGATGAGAACATGGAACAATTATTACAATGGATGGAAGTAATCGAAGATATTAGACAGCAATCAAAA
>JAFQCM010000133.1 GCA_017399445.1 Lachnospiraceae bacterium
TGCTGCCACTCCTATACTGGTAACAGAAAGGAGGTGTCTTATGTCTTACATAGCCTCATTTCTGACATCTGTCGGAGCAAAAGTAGTTAGCTACTTCTTATGCAAATGGCTGGACAGACATCTTGAGCGGCATCAGCATGCAGAGGATTAAACCACCTCATCAAACGGTATAGAAAAGGTCAGGGAGCACCATTCCCTGACCTTTTCGTGTGTCTTACGTCACACAGCCTCATCTCTAGCTGAAGCTATTATAACATACCACCAATATTTCTTCAATAGTCTTTTTATTTTATCTTTACAGTTTTCACTGCTGAATATTCTCCATACACTTTTTTTCCATTTACAGTCTTATACGTACGGATTTTGTAGTAATACTTTTTACCCGCTTTCAAATTCTTGTCTGCATAAGTAGTTTTTGAGCTGCTTGTTATTGTTTTTACTTTTTTGTATTTTCCATTTTTTGAAGTAGCTCGATATACTTCATATCCACTTACACCATTTTCTTTTTTCCATTTAAGTGTTACTTTATTATTCTGTAATTTTGCAGTTTTAAGAGTTGCTTTTACTGGAATAACTTTTGCACTGCTTACTTTTGATTCGGCAATACATGTTGCTGTGTTATTAATATTTTTATAACCTTTTACTATGTAATAATATGTTTTGCCACAATTCAAATTTTTGTTTGTATATGAGGTGGTTGCTTCATTATTAATGGTTTTAATTTTGGTGTACTTACCATTTTTAGATGTTGCCTTAACATTTATTTTTTCCTTAGTAACCGGAGCGGTTGTCGGCTCTGCTGTTGGTTCTGCTGTTGGCTCTACTGTTGGTTCTGCTGTTGGCTCTCCTGTTGGTTCTGTTGTTGGCTCTACTGTTGGTTCTGCTGTTGGTTCTGCTGTTGGTTCTATGCCTGGTTCCATAGTTGGTTCTACTATTGGTCCTGTTGTTGGTGTTTTTGTTGGTTTTTTAGTTGGCTCCACAGTCGGTTTCGTACTTGGCTCCACAGTCGGTTCTACCGTTGGCACATTAGTTACTACAGCTTCGTTTGTTGCTGAAATGGTATAATTATCTCCATTTGCTAATTCAGGACTTGAGTAAACAACAAAATTTACATTCTTTATTGCTTTTGTTGCAAATAAAATATTTGATGAACTGTCATTTACCACAATATTTTTTCCCTGCTCAACGGTAGAGTTTAATGTTATGTATTTTTGAGTACTTACGGATGCTGTAGGTGCCATTGCCATTCGTGAAGAACCTGCTCCAAATATACTGCCTCCTGTAAGTGCAAACTGTCCATCATAGTCAAATGCTGTATTATCACTTCCAGATGCTGCTCCAAATACAATAACATTACCACCTGACATGTTAATATTTCCATTAGAATCTAAACCATCTGCTCCACAATCAATATAAATATTTCCACCATGAATATTTAGTGAATAGTCCCCTGTGCTTCCTTGACTAATCTGACTTCCAAATCCAGGTCTGCCACCGCCACCAGGAGTAAATCCATTATTCCATCCATTTCCGAAATCAGAACCATTAGAACTTCCCCCTGCTGCATTGACACCATCATCAGAAGCTGTAACATTTACATTTCCTGAATAGAAATATACAGTACCAGCTTCAAGAGCTTCATATGAGGAAAGAACATTAATATTAAGTTTTCCATCCTCTGCATTTTCTTCCCCTACGAATAAGGAAGTATCTGCATGGGCTCCATCGTCTCCTGTTTTTATGTTAAATGTTCCACCTAATAAATACACATATTCATTTGTATGAATTGCATCATCTGCTGAGTTAATATTAAAATTACCATTATTAATCCGAATGGTACTTGTAGCTTTTAAGCCCTTACAACTGTTAGCATCACTAGCTAATGCAGTTGTACAACCACCATTTGTAGTAATATCAAAATTTCCATTATTAATTGTCAAATTGGTTGCCTGAATACCATCTCCCAAAGAATTTACTTTAACAGAGCCAGTATTTATAACAGCTTCATTGTATGCCTGTACACCATCTCCAGATGCCTGAACAGACACAGAGCCACCATTTACAGTAATTTTACCTGCTGATACAGTATCCACGAGAGTTACTTCTCCTGTTGTTTCATCCACAGTATTTTCTGGTTCTGATTTAATTCCTTCATTTACCGCATCTACATCAATAGTTCCTCCATTAATAATTACTTCATGGTCAGATGCTATACCATTGTTTGCTGCTGTAACATTAAGATTTAATGCATCCACTGTTACTGTTGTTTCTGCTGCACCTTTAATTCCATTTTTTCCAACTCCATTAATATTAAGTGTTCCTGTTCCACCTATTTTTAAAGAAGCCCCACTTTTTGCCTTAATAACCGCATTTTCAGCATCGGAATTTTCACTGTTTGCGTTCTCTGCTGTATCACTTAAAGTGTTAACTGTGTTTTCTTTTGCAATAATTTCTACATCTGTACTTTTATTACAACAAATTGGTGCAGTTTTTTTTGATGTAAGTGTAATATTATCCAATATAAGTTCTACACCTGTAACCTCTTTTTTACAACAATATTTCCATTGCTACAACTTCCGGAAATTCTATAAGAACCGCTTTCTGTAATTTTTAAAGTAGTATCTGTGATTTCAAATCCTGTAGCATTTTTATTTACTACAATTTCGTCATTACTAAATACAAATGATACCTCATCTGTTGTTTCTGCTGCTAAAGATGTAACAGGCATACCTGATGCTGCAACACTTAATGCCATCATCATTGCTAAAATTTTTTTCTTTTTCATATAAAAGCTCCTTTCCTATTCCTTTTTTACTATATTTTTACAATTCTTCTTGTGAATAATTTAAACGTCCACATACAATATTTAAATTTCCATTTTTACATCTTATATCATCTATCATATTTTTTTCCTGTTTTTCATCATATAAATTAATCTTATAGCAGATTTCATACATACTTCCTAAATTAGTTGTTCTTACGCTAACTAATGTTGCCTTTTTTAAATACTTTGAAAAAATATCATCAAAAATACCATTATAATCTAAATTTTCAGGTATTGTAATTCTAAGTTCTTTTTCTTCTCCTCTTTTTTCACCATAATTAACAATGGAAAGGAAGAATATAATAATACATATAATAATTGTTAATACCACTGCAAATTTTATATATCCCATACTTGTTGCCAGACCAATTGTCATGGTAAACAATATAAATGAAATATCTCTTGATGTTCCTTGTAAACTACGGAATCGTACCAGACTAAAAGCCCCCAGCACAGCTACGGAAGTTCCTAAATTTCCATTAACCAAAATCATTACCGCACTAATCAATATGGGCATAATTACTAAAGTTCTGCAAAAGTTTTTTGAATATATACCTGTTTTTATATATGTAAATGAAATAATGAAACCTAATATAATTGCCGCAGCCATGCATATCAGCTGGTCTGACGTTGTCATCTGTTGTGTTGTAATAATACTTTCGAACATAAATTTTCTCCTTATCCCACTAGTGAATTTTCTAATTCATATTTATCTTGATGGCTATATAATATCCCTTCCATCTTGTTAAAATCTTTTCCTTCTAATTCCTGTTTTAACTGCTTTTTATATACACTTCCATATTTTGAAAAAGATGTATTAAAAATTTGGTATTTTGATAATAATTTTGCAAACCACATCGGAACGGAATTACAAATTTTTACTTCCATTAATATGCTCCCATCTTCCATTAGCAAAACACCACTATCACCTTTTTCTAAACTTAAATCCCAATTTCTACTGCGTATGTTTCTATCAAAAGTTACACGGAATTCACTGTCTTCTTTACCAAATAATGCTACTCTTTCATACGCTAAGAATAATTTAGGCATCAAATTATAATGATTTCTAAAATAATCTATTTCATGAAGTATTTGTGAATCTTGAGAAACTTTTCCATTGTGTTCCAAATACTCTTCTGCCTCATTCAGAGGTAAAACAATTCTTCTTTTGTTAACAATTCCATCATATTTCTTTTTAATTTCCAGAAAAACATTGTCATCATTTTCAGGTACTCCGTAACTTCTAAGTCTTAACTTTTCTTTATATACTGGTTTTTCTATGGAATTACGGATAAGTTCATTATTTTCTGTGTCATAATAAATATTGCAAATAGTGTGCATTCCATATTCATCCACCATCATATATTTCATAAGTTCTTCCCATAGTTTTTGAAATTTTTTAGGTGTTAAAAGATATTTCTTTTCTACACGGTTAAATACCGTTTGTTCCACTTACATTTCCTCCATTTCTTTTTCATTTCACTCAAATACTTCCATAATAATTTGGTTGCTTATTTTCTATCACACTTATATAATGCTTTATCCTCTTTTTTTATTGCATACTTTTTACATTTTTTATAATTTTTTTTACACCCCTTCAAATTTGCTTTAAAAAAAGAATCCAACTGGTTTCATTTCAGAAAACAGCTGAATCCCTTTATCAAATATATCTTGTTAGAAAAAGAGCATTTTATATTTTATTTTACAGTAGTAGTCTTAACTGCTGAGTATTCTCCATATACTTTCTTTCCATTTACTTTTTTATAAGTACGTATTTTGTAGTAATATTTTTTACCTGTCTTCAGATTTTCATTTACATAAGTATTTTTAGAACTACTTGTTACTGTTTTTACTTTTTTATATTTTCCATTTTTAGAAGTAGCTCTGTATACTTCATAATAATCAGCATCTTCTACTTTATCCCAATTAATTTTTATACTTGAAGAACCTTTAGAAGTTACTTTAATTTTCATTTTTTTAGAAGTCTCTTTTTTATCCGTAGATTCTTTATCTGTTTCTTCTTTAGTTTCTTCTTTTTCCGGATTCTTAGTTGGTTTTACCTTTTCGCTTGTTTCTCCATTTTCCGGATTCTTAGTTGGTTTTACCTTTTCGCTTGTTTCTCCGCTTTCCGGATTCTTAGTTGGTTTTACCTTTTCGCTTGTTTCTCCGTTTTCTGTAATTGTTGTTGTTCCTGTTGATGCAAAGGTTGTTGCTGGAACTATTGAAGATGCTACACATACTGCTAACATAGTTGCTACTATCTGATTTCTTATTTTCATTTTCTTTATTTTTCCTTTTTAATACATAATTCTCTTTTTTATTAGAATCGTTTGAAATTTATAATACTTTTTGAATGAGATCTTTCTCTTCCATTTTGTCTTTCTGCCTGTCACCATCTGGCATTTTATTTTCTCTATCACCTTTGTTACCCTCTGGTGTTTTGGTTGGTTTCACCTGTTCACCACCATCCGGTATTATAACTCCTTTATCACCTTTACCACCATCTGGTATTTTGGTTGGGTTTTCTTTTTCCCCTCCCCTGGTACCTTCATTGGTTTTTCAGTTGCTTCTTTTTCTTTTATACTACTTTCTTTTTTTACCCCTTCCTGTGTCTGGTCACTATTCTTGCTTTTCTCATCTAAAACCTTTTTGAGCTTGACATGGCTCTCTTCTGCTTTTTTTACAATTTCATCTACTGTCATTCTAGCCAATTGCTCTTCTTTTAAATCAGAATTTTCTTCCACAATCGTTTTTACTAATAATGCTTTTCCTTTTGAAATATTATATTCCTTTGCCATACTTTCTGAAATTTCATCTTCTACCATAGTTTGTTTCAGCACTTTAATATCAATATCTTCTTTTTTTCTAAAGAAAGTTCCTCTATAATTTCTTCTCCATCACCATTTAAAGCTGTAACTTCTACAACCTTATCCGATTTGTCAACACAAAATTCAATGCTTGGATTTACATCTAGTTCAACGATTGTAGCAACTTTATTCTGGTCATATTGATAAAATCCATAAGAACCTGCTAGTATAGTAAAGCAAGCTGCCATAGACAAAAAATAACTTACCGTCTTTTTATTTAAGTACTTTTTTAATGGTACTACAGAATTCGGAACATCTTCACTATTTGATATTTTTTCCATAATATCATCAAAACAATTCGGAGCGATTTCAGATATTCCATTCCTTAAATGTTTATTTATATCATTTTCAGTCATATACTACATCCTCTCCTACTGCTTTTTCTAGTTTTTTTATTGCTCTGTTATATTTGGATAATACTGTCGAAAGTGGTCTTTTTACTATTTGACTTATTTCTTTATGTTTCAAACCACTGACTGCATGCAACATAACAATTTGACGTTCTTCCCTGTTTAATACCCTGAATGCTGCTTCTAATACAATACGCTCCTCTGTATTTGTTACATCAGAAAACCCAATTACACTTTCGGCATCTTCGATTGCTATTAGGGATACACGCTTTCTTTTTCTTAATTTCATGTATGCTAAATTTCTCGCAATGGTAAAAATCCATGCCATAGGTTTTCCTTTATTTTTGTAATTGGAAGCATTTTCCCGTATTTTTATGTATGTTTCCTGTAAGATATCCTCTGCTTCTTCCCTATTATTTAGGATCGACAGTAAAAATCCATATACTGCCTGATATGTCGTAGTATAAAGCTAAGCAAAAGCTTTATTATCTCCATTGGATATTTTAAAAAATATTTCTTCTGTTAATATTGGTTCTTCCACTGTGTCTTCATTCGCCGGCAATGAATACATGGTACCTCCTCCTTTTGTGGAAAGCTTTTACACTTATATAATGCTTCATGTTTCTTTTTTATTGCATTAATTTTAAAAATTTTTAAATAAAAATTATGACCACCTGTTTTTTACAGATAGTCATAACTTTTTATTCATTTCTATTTCAGCAACAAACACTAGCTTTTCAATTATTCACCTCGTTCTTGCTTTTCTATCAATTCCCCGTAAATCCTGTCAACAATTTTCCGCTGCTCCTCTGTTTTTAAATCAAATTTCCTTGCAAACAAGCATCCGCAATTCATTAATTCCTCATAATCATTCACTGTAAAACTATAAGGATTTCCTCTTTTCCAGTCAATATACCTCATACATGCTGTATAATTATCATCCATCTTATTATAATACAACCTGTCCTTAAATTTTGAATTATACGCCAATGTCTGCACATAAATTTCATCGGGTGCAAAAGTATGTTTAAAAGAATCCAATAAATAATCCCAATGCTCTAAAATATGAAATGCAAAATCATCCGTAATACTAAACCAGGAAGAACCAAAACATAATTTGTATGGATTCTCCTTCTGCCTGTCCACCTTAAAAAGCTTTTGCATCCCCACATAAATATTTTCCATAAGCACCCCAAACAATGCTCTTTTTACCACACTGTTTTCCCTAATATGCTTATGAAATCTATGGTCAAACTGATATCTTTCATAAATTCTTTTTTCCAATGGCGGCGGACAAGTAAAATGAATAAACTCTTTTCCATTATTTTTATCAAAAAATTCATGAATTTCTTTCTGGGTTTTCAAAGGCATACATGCCCCAGAAAGTACATGATAATACTGATAATTTTCAATTCCGTGTGCCATTTGTAAAAAATACATTTGTGCCACCATTAATCTTGGAGTTCCCCATTCTGTATGGAACCGTTCTGTATAATAAACTTTTGATTTTTTTGCAATTCCCTTAAAATATTCAAAATCAAAATCCTTAATTGCACTATTAATATGAATATAAATGTCATTTCTTTCATGATCCAGTAACCGAATTAATTTTTCCAGTATCGGCCAGTTATTAAATGCTATAATTAAATATGCGTGTCTGTTCGTTTTAATCATATGTTTCCCCTTTATTATACATTTGCCTATAGTTATCTATTATTTTCAGCCTCCAAAAGACCACATCCATGCTTTTTATTATACCATATTTTCTACAAACTTTACCTTTTTATGTAAAATTAAATAAAATTTTAAACTTTTTTAAAAAAGTACTTGATTTTTTTATTCTAGTCAGATATAATATTTTTTGTGTTGAAGAACACGAATTTCATATGAGCGCGATTAGCTCAGTTGGTAGAGCACCTGACTCTTAATCAGGGTGTCCAGGGTTCGAACCCCTGATCGCGCATTATAAAGGTCCTAGTTTGGCAGATTGTACTGTTGGGTTGGGGCTTTTTTGTTTGTCAATTTTTAAATTTAGCTGAACATTTCTTAATATCTCTTTAATTGAATTGACTTCTATTTTTTTCCATTGTACCATAACTATTAGAAAGCTTATTGCTTAATTATTTTTAAGAAAGGTATTACAACATGAAAAAATTTGATATGAATTTCAAAAAAGAAGATATTCTAAAAGAAGTATTCATCTACACCAAAATAATCTTAACTGCCTTTATCATATCCTTTGCAGTTAACCACTATGTCATTGCAAATGCAGTTGTTCCAACCGGCTCCATGGAATCTACCATAGAACCAAACGACCGTATTGTGATTAACAGACTTGCTTACATATCTGAAGCTCCACAGCGTGGTGATATTATTTCCTTCTGGTATCCAGATAACGAAGAAGAAAATTTCTTAAAAAGAGTGATCGGTCTTCCTGGAGAAACTATTGAAGGAAAAGACGGGGAAATTTATATTAATGGAGAGCTCTTAGACGAAGGTTATATAAAAGAAAAATCTTATGAGGATTTTGGTCCCTATGAAGTGCCGGAAGCTTCCTACTTTGTTATGGGAGATAATCGAAACAATTCCCATGATTCCCGGTATTGGGAACATAAATTTGTAACCAAAGATAAAATTGTGGGAAAAGCAATTATCAAATACTATCCAAATTTTGAAACTTTCTCAGAAGATTAATATTACAGTTAAAATATCAAAAGGAGCGTACTACTTTATGAAATCTTACCAAATTACAGAATATGTTCATCATTTTTTAGAAAACCATATACAGTCTGGAAATATTTGTATTGATGCTACTATGGGAAACGGACATGATACTTTAAAGCTTTGTGAACTAGTGGGCAACACAGGTAAAGTGTACGCTTTTGATATTCAGGAAACAGCTGTTGCAAATACGAAGAAATTACTAGAAGATCAGAAAGTTATCCACATTGCCTCCTTAATTTTAGACTCTCATACACATATGCACAATTATGTGATGGAAAAGGAAGTAGATTGCATTGTTTTTAATTTTGGTTATCTGCCTTCCGGCGACCATAGTCTTGCCACAAAAGCAAATACTAGCATAGAAGCTATTACTCAAGGACTATCTTTGTTAAGAAAAGGCGGATTAATGTCCCTTTGTATCTACAGTGGTGGAGATTCCGGCTTTGATGAACGTGATGCTCTTCTTGCCTTTTTAAAAGAATTAGAGCCGAAAAATTATTTGGTAATTCTTTCTAGTTATTACAACCGCCCAAACAACCCGCCGATTCCAGTAATGATTATAAAAAAATAGCTTTTTTACAGCAATAATTCTTTCCATTCCATTAATTGTAGCAACTTTTTTGTTACAAGATGATATGTTAATTCCTGAACTGTTTCCCCTGGCTTTTTGGCAGGACTGGTCATTCCTGTCATTAACACCAGTCCTGCCATGGAAGTTAAGTTGCTGTCAATCTTTTCTACGATTCCAGTAATATTTCCATATGCGCTTTCCTTTCCGTATAATACATTTCTAAACGCCATTAATACTTCCTCAAAACTCAATATCTTTAATTCCATACTTTTTTCTATTTTTATTTCTCACTACTAATTTAGTAATTCCGAAAATTGAAAGCAATAATACAATTCCAAAACATACTCCTATAGTAATGTGATAGCCCGTTTGATTATACAGAAAAAGCAACAATAAATTAAACAAAACGCTGAATATTATAATTACATTTTTGGCAAACCCATAAGTTTTTTTCCATTTTTCATATTGATGCTTTGCTATAAAATATTCAAAATCATTAGTTCCAGTTACCTCTAATTTTTTTCCAATTGTTATGTCTTTCTGTGACTTTTTCATTCCTATACAAAGAGGAATATAGTAATCATCACTGTCTGGTACTAATAAACCTATAATTGAAGATAATAACAACCCTTTTTCGGCTCCCTCATACAATTTATTATACGCATAAAACATATCATTTCTTTCTACCACAGCATAATCATCCGCCAAACATTTTATATTCATATACATACTCCTATCATTGTCATCTTTCCCTTTTCATTCTTCCTCCTTTAAATTAGTTCTATTATTGAAAAAGGTATAACTTTTCTTTTAACTTACCATAAAAAATGAAAAAAGAGAATTTTTTTCGAACGCAAATACTGACAAAAAAATTCCGGTTTTAGTATCAAATAACAGTAAAATGTATTTTTATCAAAAATATTGTCATAAATTTTTCACAAAAAAAAGGCTGTTTCACAACAGCCTTTTTTTATTTACTTATTTTAGACTTCCGAGTTTTTATCCTCTACAGATTCTGACACCTCAGCCATAGATTCTTCCATCTCTTCTGTTTCATCTACTTCACTTGCCTCTACTACCACAGCATCTTCACTTTGGTCCTTATCTTCCTCTCTGACCTTAGATATACTCGCTACAGTAATATCATCATCCATATTAATTAACTTCACACCTGAAGTAATTCTTCCTAATACAGAAATATCAGCTACTTCCATACGAATTAAGATACCTTCTGTGGTAATCAGCATAATTTCTCTATGTTCATCCACTGCTTTGGCAGCAATCACATTACCTGTTTTTTCAGTAATCTTATAACACTTCACACCTTTACCACCACGATTTTGTCTTGTAAATTCATCAATAGAAGTACGTTTACCCATACCTTTTTCAGATACAATCAGTAAGCAGTCACCTTGAGTATCCATCTGCATACCAACCACTTCATCATCTGGTGCTAAATTCATACCAATAACCCCCATAGATACACGACCAGTAGGTCTTACATCTGTTTCCGCAAAACGGATACACATACCATGTTTTGTTACTAGTAAGATATCTTTCTTATTATTGGTAGATTTTACTTCAATTAACTCATCATCTTCTCTTAAATTAATTGCAGCAAGACCTGTTTTTCTTACATTTGCATATTCTGTAATTGGTGTTTTCTTTATAATACCATTCTTGGTAGCCATAAATAGGAATCTGTCTTCTTTATATTCCCTTATGGCTATGGTAGCCGTAATCTTTTCCCCTGGCTGGAGCTGCAAAAGATTGATAATCGCAGTACCTCTTGCAGTTCTTCCTGCTTCTGGGATTTCATACGCCTTCAGTCGATATACCTTTCCTGTATTAGTAAAGAACATAATGTAATGATGGGTAGTTGCCATCATCAAATCTTCTATGTAATCTTCATCAATGGTCTGCATTCCCTTAATTCCCTTACCGCCACGATGCTGGCTACGGAAATTATCTACTGTCATTCGTTTAATATATCCTAAATGAGTCATAGCAATTACAGTATTTTCTCTTGGAATTAAATCTTCCATGGAAATATCAAACTCATCAAAACCAATAGCAGTTCTTCTGTCATCACCATACTTATCAGAAATTAAAGTAATCTCTTCTTTAATTACTCCAAGTAATTTCTTTTCATCTGCTAAAATTGCCTTTAATTCTGCAATTGTTTCCATTAATGCCTTATACTCTGATTCCAGTTTTTCTCTTTCCAAACCGGTAAGAGCACGCAAACGCATATCTACAATGGCTTGAGCTTGAACTTCTGTTAAGCTAAATCGTTCGATTAATTTATCTTTCGCTTCCTGAGTTGTCTTAGAATTTCTGATAATATGAATTACTTCATCAATATTATCCAAAGCGATTAATAATCCTTCTAAAATATGGGCACGTTCTTCTGCCTTGTTTAAATCATATTGGGTTCTTCTGGTAACTACATCTTCCTGATGTTTTAGGTAATAAGTTAACATATCCAACAGATTTAAAATCTTTGGCTGGTTGTCTACCAATGCCAGCATAATTACTCCAAAGGTATCCTGTAGCTGAGTATGCTTGTAAAGCTGATTTAGTAATACATTGGCATTTACATCTTTACGAAGATCAATGGTAACTCTCATCCCTTCTCTGTCAGATTCATCGGTAATTCCGGTAATACCATCTATCTTTTTATCTCTTACCAATTCTGCAATTTTTTCAATCAAACGTGCTTTGTTTACCATGTATGGAAGTTCTGTTACTACAATTTTACTCTTTCCATTTGGCATAGTTTCAATATTAGTTACCGCACGAACTTTAATTTTTCCACGTCCGGTTCTATAAGCCTGTTCAATTCCTTTAGTTCCAAGAATAGTGGCACCTGTTGGAAAATCCGGACCTTTTACAATTTGAAGAAGTTCTTCAATAGTAGTATCTCTATCTTTATCAATACGGTTATCAATAATTTTAACTACAGCACTAATAACCTCTCTTAAGTTATGAGGAGGAATATTCGTTGCCATCCCTACTGCAATACCGGTAGTTCCATTTACTAAAAGGTTTGGAAAACGGGAGGGCAGTACTGTTGGTTCTTTTTCTGTTTCATCAAAGTTTGGTACAAAGTCTACGGTGTTTTTATTAATATCCGCAGTCATTTCCATGGAAATTTTACTTAATCTTGCTTCCGTATAACGCATGGCAGCAGCACCATCTCCGTCTACTGAACCAAAGTTTCCATGACCATCTACCAGAATATACCTGGTAGACCAGTCCTGTGCCATATTTACCAAAGCACCATATATGGAACTATCACCATGTGGGTGATATTTACCCATGGTATCACCCACGATACGGGCACATTTTCTGTGTGGCTTATCAGGACCATTATTTAATTCAATCATAGAGTACAGAATTCTACGCTGTACCGGTTTCAATCCATCTCTTACATCAGGTAATGCTCTCTGAGCAATAACGCTCATGGCATAATCTATGTAGGATTCCTGCATTGTTTTCTTTAAATCGACCTCATGCACTTTGTCAAAAATTGTATCATCCAATCTTTTTTACCTCCTACACATCTAAATTCTTAACATATACAGCATTTTCTTCAATAAACTCACGTCTAGGTTCTACTTTATCTCCCATCAATGTAGTAAATACCACATCAATTTCAGGGTCACAGTCATCCATAGTAACACGTTTTAAAATACGTTTTTCCGGATCCATGGTGGTTTCCCAAAGCTGTTCCGCATCCATTTCTCCAAGTCCTTTGTAACGCTGTATTTTATTATTATTGTCACGGCCTACTTCCATCAAAATCTTGTTTAATTCATCATCTGAATATGCATACCAGACTTTTTTGTTTTTTTCCAACTTATAAAGTGGTGGCTGTGCCATGTATACATGTCCTTCTTTGATTAAATCTGGCATAAAACGATACAGGAATGTAAGCAATAAAGTACTAATATGAGCACCATCTACGTCCGCATCAGTCATAATAATGATCTTATGATAACGAAGTTTGCTAATATCAAAATCCTCGTGAATTCCAGTTCCAAATGCAGTAATCATTGCTTTAATTTCTGCATTTCCATAAATTTTATCCAGTCTTGCTTTTTCTACATTTAAAATTTTTCCACGAAGTGGCAGAATAGCCTGAGTTGCACGACTTCTGGCACTTTTTGCAGAACCACCCGCAGAGTCCCCTTCTACGATGTAAATTTCACAGTTTTCAGGGTTTTTGTCAGTACAGTCTGCCAATTTTCCTGGTAAACTCATACCATCCAAAGCAGTTTTTCTTCTGGTTAAATCTCTGGCTTTTCTGGCTGCTTCTCTTGCCCGCTGCGCCATAATGGATTTTTCCAGAATAATCTTTGCCACCTGAGGATTTTGTTCTAAGAAATAAGTAAGCTGTTCACTTACAATACTATCTACTGCTCCTCTGGCTTCTGAATTTCCAAGTTTCTGCTTTGTCTGACCTTCGAACTGAGGTTCACCAATCTTAATACTTACAATAGCAGTAAGACCTTCTCTGATATCTTCACCAGATAAATTCTGCTCATTTTCTTTCAATAATTTATTATTTCTAGCATAATCATTAAAGGTTTTGGTAAGTGCATTACGGAAACCAGCCAGATGGGTACCGCCTTCCGGTGTGGTAATGTTATTTACGAAACTATAACAGCTTTCGTTATAGGAATCATTATGCTGCAATGCCACTTCCACATATACATCATCCTTAGTTCCTTCACAATAAATTACCTCTGGATAAATAGCTTCCTTACTCTTATTTACGTATTCTACAAATTCTTTAATTCCACCTTCGTAATGAAATTCTCTTACTTTTTGTTCTTCTTCTCTGTCATCACGAAGAATAATTTTTAAATTCTTTGTTAGAAAGGCAATTTCTCTTAACCGCTGCTTTAAAGTATTGAATTCATATACTGTTTCTTCAAAAATCTTGGCATCCGGCTTAAAGGTAACCGTTGTCCCATTTTTTTCCATTGGACAATCTCCCACTACCTTTAAAGGATATATTACTTTTCCTCTTTCATAGCGTTGATTGTATATTTTTCCTTCTCTGTAGATAGTTACTTCTAACCATTCAGATAAAGCATTTACAACAGATGCACCTACACCATGAAGACCACCGGATACTTTATATCCTCCGCCACCAAATTTTCCGCCGGCATGAAGAATGGTAAACACTACCTCTACTGCCGGTTTTCCTGATTTATGGTTAATACCTACAGGGATCCCACGTCCATTATCACTAACTGTAATGGTATCCCCCTTATTAATGGTTACATCAATGGTATCACAAAATCCTGCCAACGCTTCATCTACCGCATTGTCCACGATTTCATAAACCAAATGATGTAAACCACGAATAGAAGTACTGCCGATATACATTCCCGGTCTTTTTCGTACCGCCTCTAATCCTTCCAATATCTGAATCTGATCTGCTCCGTATTCAGTACTCATTTTATTCCTCCACTTCTAAAATTGAACCACTTACAATTTTATAAATCTTATTTATCTCAAACCTGTTTTGAATAAATTCATCCAACCCGGTGCAGGTAATAACCGTCTGTAAATCACCTATGGTATTTAGCAAATAATTCTGTCTGTTACTGTCAAGTTCTGATAGCACGTCATCCAATAATAAAACAGGCATATCTTTGATTCTTCTTCTTACCAGTTCAATTTCTGCAAGTTTTAAAGACAAAGCAGCTGTTCTCTGCTGTCCCTGCGAACCAAATTTTCGAATGTCAACTCCGTTGGCAAGAAAACACAAATCATCTCTGTGTGGACCTACTGATGTCATCTTTTGCTTTTTATCTCTTTCCATTGATTCCTGCAACTTATTCTCCATATCACAGGCTGATACATTTGGCTCATATTTTACCAAAAGTTCTTCCCTGCCTCCGGAAAGCTTTTCATGAACAGAAGATGCAATCTTACTTAATTCCTGTATAAATTCTTTTCTTCGCTCAATAATTTCTTTGGCATAAGCCGTTAGCTGCATATCCCAAATAGAAAGAGTGTCCTCCAATTCTGGCTTAAAATAAATATCCTTTAAAAGCTTATTTCGCTGATTTAAAATCTTATTATAGTTGGTAAGATTATTTAGGTATATTTTATCTAGCTGACACAGTTCCAAATCTACAAATCTTCTTCTTTCCGAAGGACCTCTCTTAATAATATCCAAGTCCTCCGGCGAAAAGAATATAATATTTAAAATTCCAAAAAGCTCAGATGCTTTTCTAATAGGCATTCCATTAATTGCAATTCCCTTACTTTTATTTTTTCTCAGATGCATATCAAGGCGGTAATTCATTCCTGCCTTTTCTACATTACATCTGATATGTGCTTCTTCTTCCTGAAACTTGATTAATTCCTTATCCTTGCTTCCTTTATGAGATTTGGTAGTCCCACTTAAATAAATTGCCTCTAGAATATTTGTCTTCCCTTGGGCATTATCACCATAAAGAATATTTGTCTTATCATCCAGCTTCATGTTAAGAGAATTATAATTTCTAAAATTTTTCAGTTCTATTGATTTAATAATCATAATTTTGTAACTTCAACATCTTCTCCATCAAAGGAAAAAACATCTCCTGGGTACAATTTTTTCCCCCTTTGAATTTCTACATTTCCATTTACCTTTACAAGACCGTCTAAAATCACTTCTTTTGCCATAACACCAGATTCCACCAATCCTGCCAACTTTAAGGCCTGTCCTAATTTAATAAAATCATCTCTAATTGTTATCTTTTCCATTTTCTACCTCTTTAACTTACTGTATTGAAATTTACAGGAAGGATCAAATAAATATATTTACTTTCTTCATCTCTGATAAAGCATGGTGCCTTTGGATTTACAAGATAAATCGTAATATCTTCATCATCAATAACACGCAATGCATCAATTAAGAATTTTGGATTAAATCCAATTAAAATATCTTTTCCATCCTTGGTAATATCAATAGTTTCATCCATAGAACCAACTACAGAATTAATTTTTAATTCCATACTACCATCAGTAATATTAATAATAATTGGCTTTTTGTCTCCCTCTTTTATAAGAAGTGTAGCTCTATCAATACAGCTTAAAAATTCTTTTTTATTAATTTTAACCTTTGTAGCATAATCATTAGACAGCATTTGATCAATTTTAAAGTATTCTCCTTCGATCAACCTGGAAACCACTGTGGTATTATCAAATTCAAATAAAATATGTTTATCTGTAAAGAAAATAGATACCATATCCTCTGCTTCCCCGGATAAAATCTTGCTGATTTCATTCAAAGTTTTTCCAGGTACAATCACTTTTTTGTTCTCATAATTATCTTTTAATTCGATCTTACGAATAGAAATTCTATGTCCATCTAAAGATACTACCTTTAATTCACTGTTGTTAATTTCAAACAGCTCTCCAGTCATCATTTTATTGTTGTCATTATCAGCAATAGAAAAAATTGTCTGACGGATCACTTCTTTCAAAGTATATTGCGAAACAGTAATGGAAGATGTTTTCTCAATCATTGGCAAATAAGAAAAATCATCTCCAGACTTTCCTATAATTGTAAATTTCGCTTTTTCACAGGTAATTAAAGTTTTGTAATTTTCATCTGTTTCAATTACCACATCATTATCAGGAAGTTTACGTATAATCTCAGAAAAGATCTTTGCATCTAGAGCAATAATACCTTTTTCTATGATATCCCCTTCTACCTTAGTTTCAATACCAAGTTCCATATCGTTGGCAGTAAACTTTATTTCATTCGTAGAAGCATCAATTAAGATACATTCTAAAATAGACATGGTAGTTTTAGAAGGAACTGCCTTTAATACTATATTTACTCCATGCAAAAGATTCGCTTTACTACAAATAAGTTTCATTGTGAATAACTCCTTTCCCGGTCTGGCCATAAAGATATATATAAAAGAAATCCGTAGTAATATTATTAGGTAATGTGAAGATGTTAATAACTCTCGAAACCCTTGATCCTTAAGGGCTCGTCCCATTTAATATTCAGGTGTAAAACCAAAAGAAATCTCAGGTATAAATCTTGAATAACTTTTCCCCAAAATTTTAAATCACAATTGGTCAACATAGTTTTAACATTCTATAAACATCCTAATGTGGATTTATTTTTTTCTTAATTGTATCAATTGTACTGCATAAGGATTCTGACTTTTTCATTTCAGCAGTAATTTTGTCAGCACCATGAATAATTGTAGTGTGATCCCTGCCCCCTAAGAATTTTCCTATGCTCTTTAAAGAGGTTCCTGCGATATCCCGACAAAGGTACATAACAATTTGTCTAGGCAGAACAATTTCAGATTGCCGCTTGCTGGAAATAATATCATCAGCAGAAACATGGAAATGCTCTGCTACTACGTCAAGGATCAACTGAGGGGTAATTTCCTTTGGTGTATCAGGAGAAATAATATCCTTTAATTCAGCCTCAGCCAACTCTACAGTAATAGCTCTTTTTTCCAATTTATAAAGTGCAATCAGTTTATTGAGAGCACCTTCCAGTTCTCGAATATTAGATTTAATATTTGTGGCAATATATTCAATAACCTTATCATCAATATCAAAGCCATCTAACTCTACCTTTTTACGTAAAATTGCCATTCGGGTTTCGTAATCAGGTAAAGAAATATCTGCGGTAAGTCCCATTTCGAAACGGGAACGAAGTCGTTCCTCAAGAGTTTCAATATCTTTTGGCGGCTTATCTGATGAAATAACAATGTGTTTTCTTAAACTGTGAAGATGATTGAAGGTATGGAAAAATTCTTCCTGTGTACTTTCCTTTCCTATAATAAACTGAATATCATCGATAAGTAAAACATCAATATTTCTATATTTATCCCTGAATTTGCTCATAGAAGAACTGTTACCATTTCGAATGGATTCAATCAATTCATTGGTAAAAGCTTCACTAGTAGTATAAAGTACCTTTGCTTCAGGATTTTTCTCTAATATATAATGAGCAATAGAATGCATAAGGTGAGTTTTTCCAAGTCCGGCACCCCCATAAAGGAAGAGAGGGTTGTACAATTCACCAGGTTCTTCCGCAACTGCTAAAGCAGCAGAGTGGGCAAAACGGTTATTGCTTCCTACAATAAAAGTATCAAATGTATATTTTGGATTTAAGTTTGCTTTTTCAGCAGCAGTAGCCACAGAAAGAGCATCTGGTTTCCTTGAAGTTTCTTTTGGAGACAAATCCTTTTTATCAATATCTTCATTACTAATAAAGGAAATCTGATATTCTGATCCTGTAAATTCAGCAACTGCAACCATGATAGCTAATGAATATTTTCTTTCTATATAACTAATGGCAAGTTCTTTAGGGGTAAGAATAAATAAAGTATTTCCTTCTAATTTATATGGTTTTAATGGAACCAGCCATGTAGTAAAGGCGATATTTGATACCTCGTGTTCAATTTTGATTGATTCTATGATTTCATTCCATTTTTCTAATAAAAGTTCCATTTAAGTATCCTACTTCCATTCTAATTATTCTTATTGATTGATAGATAAAAACAATTCATCTATTCTATATTATACTATTAGATTTATTTTCGCAATAAAAAACTTTAGGTTAGGTGTGGAAAAACATGTGAAATTAAGGTGATCTTGTGTGCTTTATACACAAAATCAGGTTAAAAATGAACATTAGAATGGACTTAATGTGAATAACTGAAAAAAAATAATCCCCATGGGGAAAAAAGGCATGAAATCAAGGATCTTTAAAACTTATAAAAAGATTTAAACACATTTCAGGATCAGTTATCCACAAATTGTTAACAACTTGTGGATAACGTGGATGAAGATGTTCACATTAAGCTGAAATTTTTTGAGAAAAGGCCGGTTATCCACAAATTAACAGATCATTTTTCACAGGGTGTGGAACAAAAATAATTAAAAATTTAATAAAAATGAAGGATTTACTTGACTTGGGAGTCGTTTATGAATATAATTGGGGTGATGTTTTTTAACAGGATAAGGAGGTGCATCAGAATGAAAATGACATTTCAGCCTAAGAAAAGATCTAGAAGTAAAGTTCATGGTTTCAGAAGTAGAATGAGTACACCAGGCGGAAGAAAAGTTTTAGCTGCAAGAAGAGCAAAAGGAAGAAAAAAATTATCAGCGTAGGCCGCATTTTATGTGGTCTTTTCTTCTATTAAATAAAGAAAAATTTGATAAATAATGGAAAGGACCACAAATATGTTATATACAGAATCTCTTAAAAAGAAAAAAGATTTTCAGATAGTTTATAAGAGTGGAGTTTCTTTTGCCAACAAGTATCTGGTAATGTACAAAAAAGAAAATAATATAGAAGGAAATCATTTAGGAATTTCTGTAAGCAAAAAAGTAGGAAACAGTGTGGTAAGACACAGAATTACCAGATTAATTAGAGAAAGTTATCGTTTGAATGAAGAAAAATTTGAAAAAGGATACGATTTGATAGTAGTAGCCAGAGTAAATGCCAAAGGAATCAGTTATGCTGATATGGAGAGCGCATTACTTCATCTGGCTAAATTACAAAAAATAAGAAAAGATGTGAAGAATGAAAAAAATATTAATCTTTGTGATTAAATTATATAGAAAGTATTTATCACCTTTGAAAAGGGCAAAGTGCCCATATTATCCAACCTGTTCAACTTATGGGTTGGAAGCAGTTGAAAAACATGGAGCTATCAAGGGGGGAATACTTACAGTATGGAGAATTGTAAGGTGTAATCCATTTTCAAAAGGTGGATTTGATCCTGTTCCATAATAAGGAGGAGAAAATTTGACTAATATTTTATTGACACAAGATTCCACTTTTATTATTGGACCTGTAGCTCAGCTGTTAGGTTTTTTAATGAATGGTATCTTCGAGGTTTTGGACAAAATAGGAATTCCAAATATTGGAATTGCTATTATTCTTTTTACAGTTATCATTTATTTGTTAATGATGCCAATGACAATTAAACAGCAGAAGTTTTCAAAACTTTCCGCAAAAATGAATCCTGAATTACAGGCAATTCAGAAAAAGTACGCAGGAAAAAGAGATAATGAGTCTATGATGCGTATGAATGAAGAAACAAAGGCAGTTTACGAAAAATATGGTACATCTCCAACAGGAAGTTGTGGGCAGTTATTGATTACATTGCCGATTATGTATGCTTTGTATCGTGTTATTTATAATATTCCTGCATATGTTACAAAAGTAAAAGTAGTATATGAAGGACTAGTTGGAAAGTTAATGACTACAGAAGGTGTATCCGCTTATATTCAGGAAGTGGGAGCAACTAAAGGATTTGCAAAAAGAGATTATACATTATCAGATACTTTTATAGATGTATTGTACAAGTTTTCAGATAAAGAGTGGGCTGCATTATCAGATAAATTCCCAGAATTATCAGGGGATATTGCAACAACTACAGAACAGTTGTCCCAATATACAGATTTTTTAGGTATTAATATCTTAAATTCGCCATCCAATATTATTTCAGAAGCAATTAAGACAGGTTCTTATGCTTTAGTAATTGGTGCAATTGCAATTCCAGTATTTGCAGCAGTAACACAGTGGATCAATACAAAATTAATGCCACAACCTGATATGCAGGGACAGGAAGATAATCCAATGATGTCTTCAATGAAAATGATGAATTATACTATGCCGATTATGTCAGCAATCTTTTGTTATACGTTACCAGTGGGTGTTGGTTTATACTGGATTGCAGGACCAGTGGTAAGAACTTTAATTCAAGTTATTACTAATAAGCATATTGCAAAAATTGATTTTGACGAGGAAATCAAGAAAAACATAGAAAAAGCGGGCAAGAAAAAGCAAAAACAAAGCTTTACAGAAAAAGCTTTGGCAGAAGCAGCAAAAATGAATACCAGGGCAATTGAAAATTCTAATTTATCTCAAAAAGAGAAGGAAGAACAATTGAAAAAAGCAAATGAGTATTATAAAAAAGCTTCTTCCAATCCAAATAGTTTGGCAGCGAAGGCTAATATGGTAAGACAGTACGAAGAGAAAAATAAGAAAAAATAGGGGGTAGTGAAAATGGAGTATAGGGAGTTTTCAGCAAAAACAGTAAATGATGCTATAACAGAAGCACTGATTCAGCTTGGAGTTACCAGTGAACAGTTAGAATATGAGATAATTGAAAAGGGAAGTGCCGGATTTTTAGGTATCAACAGCAAGAAGGCAGTAATTAAGGCTAGAAAGAAAGAAACTTTAGAAGATAAAGTAAGAAAATTCTTAGAAGATATGTTGCAGGCAATGAATATAGATGCAACGGTGGAATTGAATTATGATGAAGCTAGCAAAAACATGGATATTGAATTAAAGGGTAAGGAAATGGGCCTTTTAATTGGAAAAAGAGGACAAACTTTAGATTCTATTCAGTATTTAGTGAGTATTGTTGCAAATAAAGATACAGAAGAATATATTCATGTAAAACTGGATACAGAAAATTATAGAAAACGTAGAAGAGAAACAGTAGAAAATCTTGCAAAAAATCTGGCATATAAAGTAAAACGTACAAGAAAGCCAGTTTCATTAGAACCAATGAATGCATATGAAAGAAGAGTGATTCATTCTGCTTTACAGAATGATAAGTATGTTTCTACTTACAGCGAAGGGGAAGAACCTTATCGTCATGTAGTGATTGCGTTGAAGAAATAATTTGAAAAATAAATCAATTACTGTAACATTGAAAAAAGGTGAATATTTAGAAGCTAAGAGTTGTATAATTAAAAAAGTAAAATAAATTTTCTAGACTTCCAACAAAATATATGTTATTCCAAAGGTGTCGAGAAACTTCATTCGAGTCTGAATGAGAGAATCCCAATTAATAACACAGAAGAATACATATGAGGTTTTGTTGGAAGTATTTTTTATAGTTAAAGTGTACAAAAATTATATATAAATATTATCTTAAATTATTTTATGAAATTATATTTTTCAATGACAGAAAGATATAATTTAAAGCTTTTCAAGCATCCCCTTCACTAAATTAACAGAATGTTCAATGGCCTTCTTCTCAAAGGCAGGATAGTCCACAGTTGCACTATCATCAGCTTTATCAGAAATCGCTCTTAAAATAACAAATGGAATCTGGTTCAGGTAGGCAGTCTGGGCAATGGCAGCCCCTTCCATTTCTGTACAATATCCTTCAAAATTAGCAATAATCTTTTCTTTTACTGATTTATCAGAAATAAACTGGTCTCCACTGACAATTCGTCCAGTATGTGTATGAATCTCAGGATTCACCTGTTCACATACCTTTTTTGCAAGCTGAATTAAGGTATCATCTGCAGTAAAAGAAAGTACATCCATTCTAGGAATCTGACCTACAGGATAACCAAAGCCGGTAGCATCCATATCATGGTGAAGTACATCAGAAGAAATTACAATATCCCCAATATCAATTTTTGCATTTAAAGAACCAGCGATTCCTGTATTAATTAATGCATCCACATGAAAAATTCCAGCCAGAATTTCAGCACAAACAGCAGCGTTTACCTTTCCAATTCCACTTCTTACGATTACCACATCTTTTCCAAGAATAGTACCTTCTAAAAATTCCATGGATGCCATGGTAGTAGTAGATTTGACCTCCATATCTCGTTTCAATTCTGCAACTTCTTCATCCATAGCCCCAATAATACCGATTTTATTCATGTTTTGTCCGCCTTTCTGTTATATAATTAAATTTGGTATACAAGTTTATAACTCTTTAAAGCATACCTTTGTTTTTAAAATGTGTCAAGTTAACATTATTCCTATGAAAAACCCAAGAAAATTACAAAAGTTCCGATGAAAAACCTTGTATTAAACGTTGTATTCCTATGAATAATGTGATAAATTAGGAAATGTTATGAGAAATTTTATAAAAGATTTCTCAACAGTTTGTGACTTTATGTTAAAATAGAAAATGCATAGTTTAGAAAGGAAATAGCATGAATCATGACACAATTGCAGCCATTGCCACAGGAATGACAAATTCTGGAATTGGAATTGTTAGAATTAGCGGCAATGAAGCCTTTTCAATAATAGATAAAATATATAAAGGTAAGAAAAATAAAGTGCTTTCTCAAGCGGAATCCCATACCATTCACTATGGCCATATTTATGATGGAGACCAATTAATTGATGAAGTTATGGTATCCATTATGAAGGCTCCTAGAACTTATACAGGAGAAGATACAGTAGAAATCAACTGTCATGGCGGAATTTTTATTGTAAATAAAATTTTAGAAACGGTGTTAAAGTATGGAGCCAGAATGGCGGAGTCGGGAGAGTTTTCAAAGAGAGGATTTTTAAATGGAAAAATGGATTTATCCAAAGCAGAAGCAGTAATGGATCTTATTCATTCAAAAAGTGAATATGCTTATAAAAATTCATTGAATCAGTTAAAAGGGGATTTGTTTACCAGAGTGAAACAATGCCGGGAAAAGTTAATTTATGAAATTGCTTTTATTGAATCTGCATTAGATGATCCAGAACATATTGATATTACCGGATATAGTGACAAATTAAAAGTTACAATAAAAGAACAGGAAGAAAAAATAAAAAAACTAATAGATTCTTCTGTAAATGGAAAAATCATTAAAGAGGGAATAAAAACGGTAATCGTAGGAAAACCAAATGCCGGAAAATCATCTTTGTTGAATGTGCTGTTAGGAGAGGAGAGAGCTATCGTAACAGACATAGAGGGAACAACCAGAGATGTGTTAGAAGAAAGCTTGAATTTAGGTGGAGTGAAGTTAGTAATTATGGACACAGCAGGAATCCGTCATACAGAAGATGTGGTAGAAAAGATTGGAGTAGAAAAGGCAAAAGATTATGCAAAAGAGGCAGATTTTGTTATGTATGTAGTAGATGCCTCAAAGTCTTTAGATGAAAATGACAATGAAATCTTAAATATGTTAAAAGATAAAAAATCGGTAGTTCTTTTAAATAAAATGGATCTGGACAGAGTAGTGACAGAGGAAGAAATTAGAGAAAAAACAGGAAGCGAAGTAATTTCCATTTCTGCAAAAGAGAATATAGGAATTGACATTTTAGAAAAGAAAGTAAAGGATATGTTCTTCCAGGGAGAGATAGATTTTAACGAAGACCTTATGATTACAAATGTAAGGCATAAAAATCTGTTAGAACAGGCTTTGGAAGGCCTAAAAATGGTGGAACAGAGCATTGAAGATAATATGCCAGAAGATTTTTATTCCATTGATTTAATGAGTGCCTATGCAGCATTAGGTTATATTATCGGAGAAGAAGTGGAAGAAGATTTGGTAGATGAAATATTCTCTAAGTTTTGCATGGGAAAATAAGAAAAGCATAGATATTAGTACATTAGATATTAATACGTTAAAAGGAACATGTCAAAAAACATGTTTTTAGAGCTTGGATATAGTTTAGAAATAGTTAACAATGAAAGAAGAAA
>JAFQCM010000134.1 GCA_017399445.1 Lachnospiraceae bacterium
ATTTTGAATCTTGAAATTCGTAATAGGGATGACACACAAAAGATGACAGTAGCAGGATATGCTGTTAAGTTTAACGAAAGAAGCAGACTGCTATATGATGAATTCTTCGAAAAAGTGGCCGTTGGTGCATTTGCAAAAAGTCTAGAACAAAATACAATAAAAGCACTCTGGGACCACAATACAAATCTAGTATTAGGGTCAACCAAGTCACAAACATTGAGAATAAAAGAAGATGATATCGGACTTTATTTTGAATTAGATTTGCCAGATACTGAAACAGGTAGAAATGCATACGAGTCAATATCGAGAGGAGATGTCGATGGTGTATCATTTGGATTTAATGTACGAGCAGACAGCTGGGAATACATTAAAGAGGAAGATATATATGTCAGAACATTACTGGATATAGACTTAGTAGAAATATCACCGACACCATTCCCAGCCTACGAAACAAGTGAAGTTGGAAAAAGAAGCCTAGAGCAATTTAAGAATCAAGGCAACAACCAAAAAGAAGCAGAAATGCTTAAAGTAAAAATCAAATTGTTAGAAATATAACCTGTACCAAAATACAGGTTTATTTTTATATTAAGTAAAGGAGAATAAGTATGAAAAAGAAATTATTAGAATTAAGACAAAGCCTAACAAAAAAGGTAGAAGAAGCAAAAAGACTAATTGAAGAAGGAAAAGTAGAAGAAGCTAGAGCAATAACAGCAGAAGCTGAAGAAATCAAAGCAAAGGTTTCTAGTATGGAAAAATTAGAAGCATTAGAAGAAGAAATAACTGATGTGGAAGATTTAGAGCCAGTAGAAAAAGAAGAAAAACAACCAGAAGCAAGAAGCATCCTAGTAAAAGCATTAAGAGGTAAAAGATTAAGTGCAGAAGAAAGAGCAGTCCTAAAAGAAGGGGAAGCAACAAGTCCAGACATATCAGGAGCATATATAGTACCTGAAGATGTAAGAACAGAAATTAATGAATACAAAAGAGAATACAAATCAATGAAAGATTTTGTAGATGTTCAACCAACAACAACAAATTCTGGTAGTTTTGTATTCGAAAAAACTAGCACACTAACAGAACTTGAAGATTTAACAGAAGGTGGTAATATACCAGAACAAACACCAGACTTTGATAAGAAAGACTATAAAATCAAAGATAAAGGTGCATTGTTACCAATAACAAACCAATTGTTATCTGATGAAACAGGTGGACTATTAAAATACATAGGAAAATGGTTTTCAAGAAAAGCAGTTAAGACAGAGAATAAAGATATATTCAAAGCCTTAAAAGAAGGAAAAGATGCAACACCAGTAACTAGTATAGATGATATTAAAGAAAGAATAAATTTAGATCTAGATCCAGAATTACTAGATGGAGCAATTGTAGTAACAAACCAAAGTGGATTCAATTTCCTAGACAAACAAAAAGACAATGTTGGTAGACCATTATTACAACCAGATCCAACAGATAAAACAAAGAAAATGTTAGCAGGAATAAGAATAGAACAATTCTCAAATGCCAACCTAACAAACATATCAGAAACTACTTTCCCAGTTTTAATAGGAAACTTTATAGAAGCTGTAAAATTCATGGATAGGGAACAATATGAATTAGCAACATCTAAAGAAGCAGGATTCACAAAGAACATTACATACTTAAGAGCAATAGAAAGATACGATGCAGTGCTTAAAGATGCTGATGCATACCTAAACTTAACAATTGACTCTACAGCAGTGCAACCAGCCGTAGTAGAAGAAAATTCAGAGGAAGAACAACCAGAAGGATAAGCAGAGGGGGAAACCCCTCTCAATTTGTTTATAAAAGAGGTGGACAATAATGCTAGACAAAGTTAAAGAATATTTGAAAATAGATACCGATGCCGAAGATAATTACTTGAAAACATTAATTACTGCAACAGAACAATATGTGTCATCAGGACTAGACAATGATAGCAATAAGAATACAGCACTATTTGAAAATGCACAATTGATGTTAATAGGAATGTTGTATAACAATCGAGGACTAACAGAAGGAAAAGAAAACTCAACATTGAAACTGATATTCAATGCCATAATGTTGAAATTAAAAACAAGTGAGGATATAGCAAATGGAACTAGCACAAATGAAGAATAGGATAAAACTAGTCCAGAGGAAAAGCATTATTAATAAAAATGGATTCCAAGGAAATGAGTTCGTAGACCTAAAAGAAATATGGTCAAAAGTAGAACAAGTAAAAATAACTGAAAGAATCCAGAGTTCTAATGAGCAAATACCAGATGAAAAAAGATTCATCATAAGAAAAAGTGCCGAGCCAAATATAGACATAAATGATTTGTTTATAAAATACAAAGACAAACTATATGAGGCAATAGGCTATGAAACCTTCAATTCGTTAGAAGATTTTATATGCATTGTAGCGAGAGAAGGCAAAGATGAGTGTAAAAATAACAACTGAAGGAATCGATGAATTAAGAGATGAACTTTTGAAGCTAGGTAGCAAAGCAGATGGAATAATAGATAATGCATTAATGTTAGCAGTAAAACCTATTCATGATGAAATGCAAAG
>JAFQCM010000135.1 GCA_017399445.1 Lachnospiraceae bacterium
ATGCCACAGAAGAAAAATCCTGATATTGCAGAACTTGTTCGTGGAAAGACAGGACGTGTTTATGGTGCATTAGTGTCTATTCTTACTACCATGAAAGGAATTCCATTGGCATACAATAAAGATATGCAGGAAGATAAGGAATTTACTTTTGATGCAATGGATACGGTAAAAGGATGTCTTGCGTTGTTCACCGGTATGGTTGCTACAATGAAGTTTAATAAAGAAAAAATGGCAGTTTCTGCAATGAATGGATTTACCAATGCTACCGATGCAGCAGATTATCTGGTAAATCATGGAGTTCCATTTAGAGATGCTCATGGTATTGTAGGAAGACTGGTATTATATTGTATTGATAACAACAAGTCCTTGTTGGATATGACTTTAGAAGAGTATAAGGAAATATCTGAAGTTTTTGAAGAAGATATTTATGATGCCATTAGTTTGGAAACCTGTGTAGAAAAACGAATGACAATCGGTGCACCTGCCCAGGCAGCAATGGGACAGGTAATCGAACAGTACAAAAAGCTTTTAGCAGATTAAGATACTCTCTTGTAAGGAGCGAAGGAATTTGAAAAAGCTTGTAAAATAAATGTATTTATTTTCATAATTTGTAAAAATGGCGAAAGAAAAGGTTGCATTTTTTTAGAAAATGTTATAGTATACTGTAGTGGGAAAACAAGTGTACGCACATCACGTACAAAAGAAAAAGAATGTTTTTAGCCCATTGATTGAAATATTTTGAATTGAGGAGAAATGAACAATGAGTCAGAAATTAAAAGTTGGTATCCTTGGCGGTACAGGTATGGTAGGTCAGCGTTTTATCGCATTATTAGAAAATCACCCTTGGTTTGAAGTAACAACTGTTGCTGCAAGCCCAAGAAGTGCAGGAAAGACATACGAAGAAGCCGTAGGAGATAGATGGAAAATGACAGCACCTATGCCAGAAGCAGTAAAGAAATTAGTTGTCATGAATGTAAATGAAGTAGAAAAAGTTGCAGCTGAAGTTGATTTTGTATTTAGTGCTGTAGATATGTCAAAAGACGAAATTAAGGCAATCGAAGAAGCTTACGCTAAAACAGAAACACCAGTTGTTTCTAACAACAGTGCTCACAGATGGACACCAGACGTGCCAATGGTAGTACCTGAAATCAACCCAGAACACTTTGAAGTAATTGAATCACAGAAAAAACGCCTTGGAACGACAAGAGGTTTCGTGGCAGTAAAACCAAACTGTTCTATCCAGAGTTATGCACCAATCTTAACAGCTTGGAAAGAATTTGGAGTAAAAGAAGTTGTAGTTACTACATACCAGGCAATCTCTGGTGCAGGAAAAACATTTAAAGATTGGCCGGAAATGGTAGAAAACATTATCCCATTCATCGGTGGAGAAGAAGAAAAGAGTGAACAGGAACCATTAAGACTTTGGGGTAAAATTGAAAATGGCGAAATCGTAAAAGCAGATGGTCCAGTGATTACATCTCAGTGTATCCGTGTTCCAGTATTAAATGGACATACAGCAGCAGTATTTGTAAAATTTGAAAAGAAACCATCTAAGGAAGAATTAATCAAAGCCATGGTAGAATTCAGAGGAGTTCCACAGGAATTAGAGCTTCCAAGTGCACCAAAGCAGTTCATTCAGTACTTAGAAGAAGATAATCGTCCACAGGTTACTTTAGATGTGGATTATGAAAACGGAATGGGTGTATCTGTAGGTCGTCTTCGTGAAGATACTGTATATGATTACAAATTCGTAGGTTTGTCTCATAATACAGTAAGAGGTGCAGCAGGTGGTGCAGTTCTTTGCGCAGAATTATTAAAAGCACAGGGTTATATTCAGCCTAAATAATTTACGGAGGAAATTGCAATTATGTACGATAAAGAATTAGATGCATTTGCAAGTGCAGCGGTTTCTAAATACGATAAGGCAAAGAATTCACCGCTCCAGTACTTTATGGGGGCAGTTATTGCAGGATTTTTTATCGTGGTTGCTACCGTATTGTCAAATGTAACAGCCGCAGTATTTTATGAGAAATCACCAGAAATAGCAAAATTCCTTGGAGCATTTCTGTTTTCCATTGCAATTGTTTTAATTGTGTTTATTGGCGGTGACTTATTTACTGGAAATAACATGACCATGGCAATGGGAGTGTATAACAAAAAAGTAACCTGGGGAAATGCCTTAAGAGTTTGGATATACAGTTATATTGGAAACTTTGTTGGTGCTTTTCTTCTTGGTGGCATGGTAGTAATGAGTGGATGTGCAAAGGGAATTCTTACGAATTATTACGAGGCAATTATTCCAGGAAAATTAGAATTAGACCCTCTTACCTTTTTCATCAGAGGAATCTTATGTAATTATCTGGTTTGTCTTGCAGTATTTGTAGGAAAGAAAATGGAAACAGAAATTGGTAAACTTGTGGTAATGTTTTGTGTAATTACAGCATTTGTTATCACGGGATTTGAACACTGTATTGCAAACATGGGAACTTTCACTATTGCAGGCTTCTTAATGGGAGGACTTCCTGTAAAAGAAGTGATTATGAGTTTTGTATTTGTAACTCTGGGAAATATTGTAGGTGGAGCCTTTCTTTTGGCATGGCCATTTAAATTTGTAAGCAGTAAAACAAAATAAAAGAAAAATAGTGGCACTCTCTGTAATTTAGAATGTGGTATGCTGATACGGCAGAAAGCATTTTAAAAGGGGGTGCTTTTTTCTATGGAGTTTGTTATACTGATATAAGTTGTTGTTTGGTATTGGGTGATGAGGGGATTTCGATAATGTCCGAAAAAGTATTGCTGGAAGAAGAAAGAAGTGATTTTTGAAACGGATTTTGATATACTAGTAAGAAAGACAACTATTTTATGTAATATAAATTATAAAAATAGATTATAAAAGAAAAACTGAAAGGAATTTAAATGTCAAAATCATTATACATAGCAGAAAAACCAAGTGTAGCCCAAGAGTTTGCCAAAGCGCTACACTTAAACACCAAAAGAAATGATGGCTATTTAGAATCAGAAAATGCCATTATAACTTGGTGTGTAGGGCATCTTGTTACTATGAGTTATCCGGAAAGTTATGACGAAAAGTTAAAAAGATGGAGCCTTAGTACACTGCCCTTTATTCCTGAAAAATTCAAATATGAAGTAATTAAGGGAGTGAAAAAACAGTTTGATATTGTAAGTAAACTGCTAAATCGTGAAGATGTAAGTTGCATCTATGTGTGCACTGACTCCGGGCGGGAAGGAGAGTATATATACCGATTGGTAGAACAGGAAGCACACGTAAAGGGAAAAGATAGAAAACGAGTGTGGATTGATTCCCAGACCGAAGAAGAAATTTTAAGAGGAATTAAAGAAGCAAAAGATTTGTCGGAATATGATAATTTGTCAGAAGCTGCTTATCTAAGAGCAAAAGAGGATTATCTGATGGGAATTAATTTTTCCAGACTTTTAACTTTAAAATATGGAAATTCCATTGCCAACTATTTAGGAGAAAAATATTCTGTAGTATCTGTAGGACGAGTTATGACTTGTGTACAGGGAATGATAGTGCGAAGAGAGCGGGAAATAAGGGACTTTGTAAAGACCCCTTTTTATAGGGTTCTATTAAAAGCTACTCATGAAGACAATGTAATAGAAGCAGAGTGGAAAGCGGTAGAAGGAAGCAAGTATTATGCATCTCCATTACTATACAAAGAAAATGGATTTAAAGAAGAAAAGACAGCAAATGAACTAATCCAAGCACTTTCAGCAGACCCGCCAGTTGAAGCCTTTGTAGAAGCAGTGGAGAAAAAGAAAGAAAAGAAAAATCCACCATTGCTCTTTAATCTGGCAGAACTTCAAAATGAATGTTCCAAACTGTTTAAAATCAGCCCGGATGAAACATTAAAAGTAGTTCAAGATTTATATGAAAAGAAACTAGTAACCTATCCAAGAACCGATGCCAGAGTACTTTCCAGTGCAGTAGCAAAGGAAATACATAAAAACTTAAATGGACTTAGAAATCTTCCGGTAGTAGCACCTTTTGTAAGTGAAATTGCATCCAATGGAACTTATAAAAATCTTGCCAAAACCAGGTATGTAAATGATAAGCAGATTACAGACCATTATGCCATTATTCCAACAGGGCAGGGATTAAACGCCTTGTCTACATTAAATAAAACGTCATATGGAGTATATATTACTATTGTAAAAAGATTTATCAGTATTTTCCTGCCGGCAGCAATATATCAAAAGGTAGGGTTGACTTTAAAAGTAAAAGAAGAACGATTTTTTGTTAATTTTAAAGTATTGTTAGAAGAAGGATATTTAAAGGTAATGGAATACCAGACTGCTGAGAAAAAAACAGAAAATCAACAAAAGAAAGAGGGAGAAGAATCTACCCAGGATGAAATGGAATCCCAAAGTCAAAACACTTCTTTAATTCAGTTAGTGCAAAATCTGAAAAAAGGAACTCCATTAGCAGTACAGGAATTTTTCTTAAAAGAGGGGGAAACCTCTCCGCCAAAACGATATAATTCCGGTTCCATTATTCTTGCCATGGAAAATGCAGGACAGCTAATCGAAGATGAAGAACTTCGCTCCCAGATAAAGGGAAGTGGAATCGGTACTAGTGCTACTAGAGCGGAGATTTTAAAGAAGCTTATTAATAACAAATATCTTTCTTTGAATAAGAAAACTCAGATAATTACTCCTACTTTGTTAGGCGAAATGATTTATGATGTGGTAAATGCATCCATAAAGTCTCTTTTAAATCCGGAATTAACAGCAAGCTGGGAAAAAGGACTTACCTATGTGGCAGAAGGAAGCATTACACCAGAAGAATATATGGAAAAGCTGTCAAATTTTATTATGAGTAGAACCAATGGTGTGTTAGGACTCAATAACCAATATTCCTTAAAGGGATATTTTGATAAGGCAGCAACATATTATAAAAAATAGAAAAGTGAGGTTTTTATTATGGAAAATATTACAATTAAAGAAATGTACACATTAGAAGAAAGTATTGCAGGTTCCTTCTTAAGTAAATTTACATATCCTTGGGAAGCACTTCCTGAAATTGGAGGATTTATTAAAGAATTGGAAAAGAGTCTTTCGGAAGAAGAATATGAAAAAAGAGGAGAAAATATCTGGATTTCCAAGGAAGCTACCGTGGCACCAACAGCGTTTATTGGAGAAAATACCATTATTTGTAAGGGTGCAGAAATCAGACATTGTGCATTTATTCGTGGAAATGCTATTGTTGGAGAATGTGCAGTAGTTGGCAACTCCACAGAATTAAAAAATGTAATTTTATTTAATAAAGTGCAGGTACCACATTACAATTATGTGGGCGATTCTATTTTAGGATTTAAATCCCATATGGGAGCTGGTTCTATTACCTCTAATGTAAAATCAGATAAAACATTGGTAGTAGTTAAGGATAAGGATAAGAATTATGAAACAGGACTGAAGAAATTCGGTGCCATGTTGGGAGATGAAGTAGAGGTAGGATGTAATAGTGTATTAAATCCAGGAACTGTGATTGGAAAAAACAGCAATATCTATCCAACTTCTATGGTACGTGGAGTTATTCCGGCCAATTCTATTTATAAAAAGCAGGGAGAAATCGCTGGAAAGACAGCAGACTAAGCTAGTATCGCATTTTCAAATTAGGAAATGAAGAAAGCATGATACATTGCGAAAAAGAATACTTATTCCGTAAGGAGAACTATCGAAGATTGTAAAAGGGGGAATTTACATGAAACGGGAATGGGAAAAGAGTTTTTCAAAGAATTTTACCAAGGTAGTTATGATAAGTATAGGAGTTGTATTTGCATGTTTGCTGATTACCCAGACCGTACATGCAACAACAGTAGGAACTCAAACATTGTATTTACTGAAAGGTGATAAGAAACAAATTTCTTTAGGAAAGAATATAAATCCTAAAAAATATAAATGGTCATCCAGAAACAAAAAGGTAGCTTCTGTAAATTCTAATGGGCAGATTACTACACACAAAAAGGGATACACTCTAATTACAGCAAAACGTGGAAAGAAGCAATATAAAATTAAGGTTTGCGTTCGAGGTGAAGTAGATTTGATTGTATTTGCCGGTCAAAGTAATATGAGTGGCAAGGGAGATGTTGCTTTGGTTCCCACTCTAATAGAAGGAGCCGGATTTGAATACAAAGCTGTTACAGCACCTGATTCATTAAATCAAATAAGTGAACCTTTTGGCAAATATGAAAACAGCCAGGAATTAAATGATGGAGATTTTAAATCAGGTTCATTAGTTACTGCTTTTGTAAATTCATATTATAAGAAAACAAATGTTCCTGTCGTGGCAGTTTCTGCTACCAGAGTAGGTTCTAGTAGTCAGTGGTGGAAAAATTCTCTTGTAGTGGAAGCTTCTAATAGATGCGAGAAAGCAATTTCTTATTTAAAGAAAAGGAAAATAAAAATTCGTCATAGGTATGTTGTATGGTTTCAGGGAGAAAGTGATGGGTTAAGAGGAGAAACAGAAGCTACATATATTAATTATATGAATGATATTTCTAACTATTTTCGAAAGAAAAACAAGATAGAAAGAATTTTTTTGATTAGAATAGGAAGATATTACAATCCGAAAGCACTAATTCAGAGCAGGTGGACAAATCCATTTGATACGATTGTAAGAGCTCAAACGAATCTGGGTATGAATCATTCTAAGTTTGTTTTGGTTTCTGTAAAAGCAGCTTCTTTTGATGAGTCTTATTACTATTCCGATGGAATTCATTTAACCCAATATGGATTAAATACACTTGGTTATGAAGCAGGGGAAAATGCTGCATATTATGTGCAGACGAAAAAGAAGCCTGAAATGTATGATGAATATCTGCAAAGAAGGCTATTATACTAAAAATAAAAGGAAGTATGAGAGAAAAATGTTAGAAATTAGAAATGTAACAAAAAAGTACCATAAAACTCTGGCAGTAGATAATGTGAGTTTTATGGTGAATAAAGGGCGTATTGGAATTTTACTTGGGCCGAATGGAGCAGGTAAATCTACTTTAATTAAAAGTATTGCAGGTTTATTGAAGTACAATGGTGAAATCTTCATTAATGGATTTGGTGCAAGAACTCTGGAAGCAAAAAGAATTTTCTCTTATGTACCAGAATTGCCGGCTATGTATGATGCTCTTACCATAAAAGAACATTTGGAATTTACCATAAAAGCATATGGTTTATCGGAAGATGCATACCAATATGCAGATGAATTGATGGAAATATTTGAATTAAGTGATAAACAGGATAAATTTGGCAATGAATTATCCAAGGGAATGATGCAGAAAGTTAGTATTTGCTGTGGGCTTTTAATTAAGCCTTCCGTTATTTTGTTGGATGAGCCAATGGTGGGACTGGATCCAAAAGCAATTAAAACATTAAAAGAAAAAATTCTTCAGTTAAAAGAACAGGGAACTACTATTCTTTTAAGCACCCATATGTTGGAAATGGTAGCAGAATTATGGGAGGATTTGTTTATTATGAATCAGGGAAACATCATGGGTACCTTTGCAAAAGAAAATGTAGGGAATAAGGATATTGAACAGATTTTCTTTGATATGACAGGTGGTGAAAATGTATGAAACCAATGATATATTTATGGTACATCACTTTAAAAAATCAGGTAAAAATGTCATTGCGAAAACCGGCTAATCTATTAGCAATTATCTTTTTTGCTGGTTATTTTCTGCTGATGTTATGGTCTTTTGCCAATATGGCAAGTGATATGAAACTTCAGACGGTAGATATCGCACCTATTTTAAGTTTTTTTGTAGTTTTATATACACCATTAAACCTGGCAACTTATGCAAAACGGAAAGGAATTGTATTCAAAAAAAGCGATATAAATTTGCTCTTTACAGCACCTTTACCACCAAAACTTATTATGCTGTTTGCGAAAATTCGTACTATTTGGGCAGATGTTTTAATTAGTGTTTTTGTATCCTGTGCCGGAGTTTTGATCTTTCATGTTTCCTTTTGGAAAGTGTTGGTATATTTCTTGTTTACCACAGTAATAAAACAAGTATTGGAAACCTCACTAGTACTTATTCTTTATACAAGTGAAACACTAAAAGATGGGCAGCGTAAGCTGATATCAATTAGTATTTATATAATTCTTGCTGTTTTTGTGCTTAGTGTGGGAGTGTGCATATTGACTCATGATTTTGAAGTGCTCAGTGCCAGAAAGATTATGGAAAACACATTTTTTCAAATGGTACCATTCATTGGTTGGAATGTGGCATTCGTCTTTATGTTATTTTCAGAAGTAACTGTAGTAAATGTGATAGGCAGTATTTTGTATTTTGCAACTGCGGTGGTGTTATTTGTTATTGCAAAAAAGATGAAATGTCAGGGTGAATATTATGAAGATGCCATGAAATTTGCTGATGATTACGAAGAAGCATTGAAAAAGAGTAAAAAAGGGGAAGCAGCAGTTATTGGGAAGAAAAAGAAGTATCTGCAAAAAACCATTGAGTATAAAGGAACAGGTGCCAAAGCTATTTTCTACAGACAGCTGCTGGAATATAAAAAGAATCGCTGGTTTATTTTTGGCTTAGGCAGTTTTTTATATTTGTTGTTTGGAGTTGGTATTGGAGTTATAGCAAAACTTATTCCGGAATTTGGAGAATTGCAGGAACTTAAGTGCTTGATTTTGCCGGCAGCAATGGCTTATATTGCTTTTTTTACTTCCGGTTATCGTACAAAATGGGCAACAGAGCTGGAGCACCCACTTACTTTCTTGATACCAGATAGTGCAATTAAAAAACTCTGGTATGCAACTTTAGTGGAACATGTGAGAGCACTTTGTGATGGGCTTTTGATTACAGTACCAGCCGCTATTGGTATGGGATTAGAACCTGTTTATGTACTTTTAAGTATCTTTTGTTGTGTCTTTCTAAATGCCGGAAAGAATTATACAGAGCTTTTAGCAAGATATATTTCAGGTAAAAACGCCATAGGAGTTGTTTATACTCTTGTAAAAATGGTGTTTCAAGGCATTTTGATCACATCAGGTATTATAGGTGGTCTTTTGGGAGGAATTTTCACTGGATTTACCAAAATGGTTTTAATTTTGACTGGAGTAAATGCAGGGTTGTTTGTAATTGCATTAATTATGGCATCGATATCATCATTTCTTTTTGAACGGATGGATTGTGCCGAGTAGGAAAATACAGATTATTGGTAGAAAATATAATGGGATTTTGAAATTTTCATCTTTGATTCAACAACTTTAAACAAAATATACGAAATTTTTATGAAAAATGACTAGACTATTTTTCAAGTTTATGAGAAAATAGTAAATGTATGATGTTAAATTTTTATCGGTCTAGATAAAAATTTTTCAATAAAGAGTTTTAGCTCAAAGGAAAAACACAGAATGGAAGGAGTTTTAAAATGATCTATTCACACGAAGTTGAGAAAATGTGTCCAGTAGCAGCAACTGGTGGACAGCACGGAGCTGCACCTATTCCAGAAGAAGGAAAATGGGTGAAAGCTAAAGAAATTAAAGATATTTCAGGTTTAACACATGGTATTGGCTGGTGTGCTCCACAGCAGGGTACATGTAAGTTAACACTGAATGTTAAAGAAGGTATCATTCAGGAAGCATTAGTTGAAACAGTAGGATGTTCAGGTATGACACATTCCGCAGCTATGGCTTCTGAAATCTTACCAGGTAGAACATTATTAGAAGCATTAAACACAGACTTAGTTTGTGATGCTATCAATACAGCTATGAGAGAATTATTCTTACAGATCGTATATGGTAGAACACAGTCTGCATTCTCTGAAGATGGACTTCCAGTTGGAGCAGGTCTTGAAGATTTAGGTAAAGGTTTACGTTCACAGGTTGGTACAATGTATGGTACTCTGGCAAAAGGACCTCGTTACCTTGAAATGACAGATGGTTATGTTACAGGTATCGCTTTAAACGAAGATGATGAAATCATCGGTTACCAGTTTGTTAACTTTGGAAAAATGATGGACTTCATCAAAGCTGGTGATGATGCTAATACAGCATTTGAAAAAGCTAAAGGTCAGTATGGTCGTGTTGCTGATGCAGTGAAGATCATCGATCCAAGAAACGAATAATTCAGGAGGTAATAAGAGATGGCTTTATTTGAATCATATGAAAGAAGAATTAACCAGATCAACGCTGTATTAAGTCAGTATGGTATTGGTTCTATTGAAGAAGCTGCTGAAATCACAAAAGCAGCTGGTTTAGATGTATACAAGCAGGTAGAAGGCATTCAGCCAATCTGTTTCGAAAATGCGAAATGGGCTTACACAGTAGGTGCAGCTATCGCAATTAAAAAAGGATGTAAGAGAGCAGCAGATGCAGCTGCAGCTATCGGTGAAGGACTTCAGGCTTTCTGTATTCCAGGTTCTGTTGCTGACCAGCGTAAAGTAGGTTTAGGACATGGTAACTTAGGAAAAATGTTATTAGAAGAAGAAACAGATTGTTTCGCATTCTTAGCAGGACATGAATCTTTCGCAGCAGCTGAAGGTGCTATCGGTATCGCTGAAAAAGCAAACAAAGTACGTCAGAAACCTTTAAGAGTTATCTTAAATGGTCTTGGAAAAGATGCAGCTCAGATTATCGCTCGTATCAACGGATTCACATATGTTGAAACTGAAATGGATTACCAGACAGGAGAAGTTAAGGAAGTATTCCGTAAAGCTTATTCTGATGGACTTCGTTCTAAAGTTAACTGCTACGGTGCAAATGATGTAACAGAAGGTGTTGCTATCATGCACAAAGAAAAAGTAGACGTATCTATCACAGGTAACTCTACAAACCCAACACGTTTCCAGCATCCGGTTGCAGGTACATACAAGAAAGAATGTATCGACCTTGGAAAGAAATATTTCTCAGTAGCTTCCGGTGGTGG
>JAFQCM010000136.1 GCA_017399445.1 Lachnospiraceae bacterium
GGCCTAGTGGCTCAGTTGGTTAGAGCGCCGCCCTGTCACGGCGGAGGTCGAGGGTTCGAGTCCCTTCTGGGTCGTTTGTATTGAGAAATACATACAACAATTGGTTACATAATGTGACTAAGGGATCTTAGCTCAGCTGGGAGAGCATCTGCCTTACAAGCAGAGGGTCACAGGTTCGAGCCCTGTAGGTCCCATTTATAACCAGAAGGTTATAAGCTATATTAATGTGCCGGCGTGGCGGAACTGGCAGACGCACAGGACTTAAAATCCTGCGGGACTTATACTCCCGTACCGGTTCGATTCCGGTCGCCGGCATTAATATCAAAAATAAACGAGTGGGTTTAGCTCAGCTGGATAGAGCGTTTGGCTACGGACCAAAAGGCCGGGGGTTCGAATCCTCTAACCCACAGTAAAGCTTGAAAGTTGTTTTCAGGCTTTTTTGTATTTTAAAATAATTGGATAAATAGATTATTTCAGCTGAACTGTTACGAAAAAAAAGAATCTTACTCCCACATACTTTACAAAAACAGGAATAATGTGATAAGTTATATAATTATAAATATAGTAATCTTGAAACTAACGTGAAGGTTGTGTCTTGTAAAGGAGGTTATTATTATGCAACAGATTATATATGATGGAAGTAAGATAAAGGTTTATGAAGCACTGGAGAATTGGTGCAAAATGGTAAAAAAGGACCAGGAGTTTCTTACTCAGTTCTGGAAAAGAATATTAGATAATGAAGAAATATATAAAGAATTCGTTTATTATTTAGAGCATCATGAGTTGATAGCACAGTACACGATAGAAGGATATTCCATGATTGATTTGTTTGTATGTCAGATGGATCAATATAATATCATGCATGATGTGGGAAAAAATGATGGAAGATGCAATAAAGAGAAGATGGTGTTACAGGCATTCGATGTTATGCTGAAAATGAGTGAAAATCCTGATGAAATTGTGAAGAAATTACAGTCAGGCGAGGGTATGGATAAGATGTAAGAGTGGAGGAAATGGATGAATAAAAGTAAATTTTTAAATGGTTTGAAAGAAGCATTAAATGGTGAGTTGAGTCCATCAGAAATTAATGAACAGCTTCTCTATTATGAAAGATACATTGAAGAAGAAATGAAAAAAGGAAAATCAGAAGCACAAGTAGTGGAGACATTAGGAGAGCCAAGGTTAATTGCACGAACGATTATTGAAACCAGTAGTACCAAAACTTCTTATGGTGAGGCATATTATGAAGAAAGCCAGACAGAAAGAGAAGAAAGACCGACTAATGGAAAGATCCATAATTTTCAACTGAATGGAATACTAATTGTGGTTGCAGTGGTACTTATTATTGTGATAGTGCTGTCAGTTATATTTAGTTTGGTAACTGCTTTGGCACCGATTCTTGTTCCCGTTATTTTAATTCTTTTAGTTATTTCTTATTTCAAAAAGAAACAATAGTAAAAAGAGTGATATAGATAAAATTAGTGCCCTGTTTCAAGGTTTCAGTGAAACAGGGCACATTGTTCCAGTGAAGCAAAAAAAGAAGCGTGGGGGAGCCACGCTTCTTGATGAGGGGAGTATAAATAATTAATAAGGGGTTATAAAATATAAAAAGAATTTTTGAAGGGTTAATTCTTCTTACAAGAAATAATATAACATATTCTGTCGAAAAAAGCAAGTTATAAATTAAAAAATTTAAAAGAAATAGCAACAGTTCGTTACTGTTTATAGTATGCTGTGAACTGTTACAAAAATTGAGAGAAAAGTACTAGTATAGATTTTTCTACATTAGAGATACTACTTTTTGTAATATAAAAAGTTTCTAGGAGGAATTAAAAATGGCTAAAAATGCAAATAACTCAACAAATGCTACAAACACAACAAACGCTACAAATGCGACATCTAATGCACAGAGTTCTTCACAGAACGCTTCAAACAAGAATAAGGCACAGAACTCTTCACAGAACAGTACTACTAACAACACAAAAAACGATAGTACTTCTAACACTTACAATAACTAACAGGTTCAAAAAGGAACGGAGGGAAGCAATATGGACTTCCTTCTGTTCCAGATACATAAATTAAAATCAAAAAGACTGAAATATTCTTTCGGTCTTTTTCTTTACGAGAAAAAGTACATTTTAGAAAAATTCACATACTATATATCAAGAATATAAAGTAGGTGAGTAGATATGAGTATGGAAGCCATATACCCTAGAGAACTGGATGGTTATATTAATGACAGACGTACTTTGATTATTGATTTGCGCGACAGAGAAGATTATTTGAAAAAACATATTAAAGGGGCATATAATATACCTTATAAAGAAGGATACAATAAATTGTTGAATCTTTCAAAATCAAGAACATATATTTTATATTGTGAAAGAGGGACTACTAGTTTTAAGGCGGCTAGAGAAATGAGTAACCATGGATACAAGGTAAAAAGTCTGATAAATGGAATCAACATGTATAAAGGACAGTATTTAGTAAGAAAAATGGATAATAATTATTGACAGAAAAAGGTTAGCAATTTACTATTAAAAATAGAAAAAAACATAAGGAGATACTATGGAAACAATGAGATTAATTGCTCCATGCCATTTTGGAGTGGAGGCAGTATTAAAAAAAGAAATTTATGATTTAGGCTATGAAATTGAGTCAGTGGAAGATGGAAAAGTAACTTTTATTGGAGATGCAGAAGCAGTCTGCAGGGCAAATATTTTTCTAAGAACGGCAGGTAGAATTTTAATTCGTGTTGGAAAGTTTAAAGCAGAAACTTTTGAAGAACTTTTTCAAGGAACTAAGGCAATTCCATGGGAAAATTATATTCCAAAAAATGGCAAATTCTGGGTGGCAAAAGCTACCTCTATTAAAAGTAAGTTGTTTAGTAGTTCTGACATTCAGTCCATTATGAAAAAAGCCATGGTAGAACGAATGAAGCAAAAGTTTCATATGGAGTGGTTTGAAGAAGATGGCGAAAGTTATCCTGTAAGAGTATTTATCTATAAAGATGAGGTCGTGGTAGGGTTGGATACTACAGGAGAATCCCTTCACAAAAGAGGCTACCGTAAGTTAACCAGTAAAGCACCGATTGCGGAAAACCTGGCGGCTGCCATGATTTCCCTGACTCCATGGCATAAAGACAGAATTTTAATAGACCCATTTTGTGGAAGTGGAACAATTCCAATTGAAGCAGCCATGATGGCAGCAAATATTGCACCAGGGATGAATCGAGAATTTACTGCAGATAAATGGGAAAATATTATAGATAAGAAATTGTGGTATGAAGCTTTGGATGAAGCCAACGATTTGATTGAAACAGGGATTGAAACAGATATTCAGGCATTTGATATTGATGGAAAAATTATAAAGGCAGCCAGAGAAAATGCAAAGCTGGCAGGGGTGGAACATTTAATTCATTTTCAGGAACGTCCAGTAAGTCAGCTAAATCATCCAAAGAAATATGGATTCCTTATTACAAATCCCCCGTATGGAGAGCGATTGGAGGATAAGAATACACTTCCGCCAATTTATAAAGAAATAGGGGCAGCAATGGAAAGACTTGATACCTGGAGTGTTTACTTAATTACAAGTTATGCCGATACAGAAAAATATATTGGAAGAAAAGCGGATAAAAACAGAAAGATTTATAATGGTATGATGAAAACATATTATTATCAATTTCTGGGACCAAAGCCGCCAGCAAGAAAAAAGTAAAGAATAAAGTTATGAGGGAATAAATGAAAAGGGTAAGTAAGTACATAATTATGTCAGGAATAATTATGGCCATGTATTCATTAAAAAATAATATTTTGTTTAATGACGGACAGATTGTGAAAAGTAAGGACATTACAGTAAATCAGGAAAATTGGGATGAACTGGTAGTATATCATGCTAATATGGAGGATATCAGTCTGACGGTAGATGGAAAAAAGATAGATACAGATCTGATCTATATGCAAAAAAACAGGGAGATTATGGTGCCTGCCAGTATATTGGGGGAAACCTTTAATTGTTCTGTGCACTTGTATAATAAGACAAAACTGGTTCTGGAACGGTACCAGACTACTGCAGAGTTTATTAAGGATACCACAGCTTATTATGTAAATGGAGAGCGAAAAGTTATGAGCCTTCCTATGGTTGAGAGGGATGAGGACTATTATCTTCCTTTAAGTGAAGCAGCAAAATCTATGGGATATGATTTTATATGGAATGGAGAAGAAAATAATGCTGTGCTGGTAAATGAAAATCAAAGTGAGCAAGTGCTTCCTTACAAATATGATTTAAGAGATGTAAGACGGGCATCTGTGATAAAGAATCAGGGGTCTTTTGGTACTTGCTGGGCAGTAGCAGCACTGACAGCTTTGGAATCCAGCCTGATGCCGGAAGAAAGTCTGATTCTGGCACCAGATCATATGAATTATCAAAACAGCTTTTCCCATCATAGTAATGAAGGGGGAGAATATGCCATGGCAGTAGCTTATTTAAATGCATGGCAGGGACCTGTATTAGAAGCAGATGACACGTATGGAGATGAATTTTCACCTGATTTTTTAAAACCTGTAAAGCATGTGCAGGAAGTACGTTTTATTGAATCGAAAAATTACAATCGAATTAAAGAAATGGTGTACAAGTATGGCGGGGTAGAGTCTTCCATTTATTCCTCCATTGTAAATACTTCATATCGATCTACCTATTACGATAGAGAAAATTCAGCATATTGTTATATTGGAGAAGAAAAGCCAAACCATGAAATTGTAATTATTGGATGGGATGACAGTTATTCTAAAGAGAATTTTCGTATTGAGCCAGAGGGAGATGGGGCATTTATTTGTCAAAACAGCTGGGGAGAGAAATTTGGAGAAGATGGAATTTTTTATGTGTCCTACTATGATGCCAATATTGGAATCTATAATGTGGTATATACAGGAATAGAGGGAACAGATAATTATGATAATATTTATCAGTCAGATTTGTGTGGCTGGGTAGGGCAGCTGGGATATGAAAAGGAAAATGCCTTTTTTGCCAATGTTTATGAAACAAAGAAAGAAGAATCTATAGAGGCAGTTGGATTTTATGCTTTAGGTAAAGATACAGAGTATAAAATTTATCTTGTGGAAGAGTTTGAAAATAAAAATTCTTTAAATAAAAGAAAACTTGTAAAAACAGGATATTTTGAAGATGCAGGATATTATACAATAGAACTTCCAGAGCGGGTGGTATTGCCAGCAGGAAGTCAGTATGCAGTAATCGTGGAGATTTTTACCCCAAGTGCTGTTCATCCGGTGGCAATTGAATTTCAAGCGGGAGAATCTACAGCTGATGCAGATATTACAGATGGAGAAGGATATATCAGTTTAAGTGGAAATACATGGGAAAATGTGGAAGAAAAGCAGAACTGTAACTTATGTCTCAAAGTATACACAAATGATAAGTAATATGATATAATATGGCATAATAACGTAAAATATTTAACAGGAGTGTAAAAAATGAAGGACAGACAGGCACAAAGGCTGGCTGTGTTAAGTGTAATCATTTCCAGTATAGTGGTATTTACATTCTTTGTGGTTTCAAAAGAGGAATTTGTAAAGTTAGCAGAGGCAAAAGAAACAGTAACAACTTTTGCAGGAATGAGTCTTTATGAAAATTTGGAAACTATTGCAGATGAACGAAGAATGGAAATAGAAGCAGAACTGAGGCAGTATTTAAGGGTGGGTTTACCAGATAATATCAAAGAATCTGATGTGAAAATGGAAGCAGATTATGTAAAGCGCAGTTTAAAAATTGAGATTTCTAATGTGGACCCGTCCTATTTGGATAATAGCCCTATTGTTGGAAGCTGTAATCATATAGTTGACATGAATTGGAGATACGAAGCAGGGAAAGCATATATTGAGTTAGAGTTGGATGCGGCATCAGAATATACAGTAAATTATGAAAATGATCAGTTGGTTGTGAAATTCATAAGTCCAAAAGAGATTTATGATAAAGTAATTGTAGTAGATGCCGGACATGGTGGAAATCATCCGGGCACCAATAGAAATGGTATATTGGAAAAAGATATTACCCTTGACATTATTTTATATTTAAAAGAATTACTTGATGACAGTGATATAAAAGTTTATTACACAAGAGAAGATGATTCCAATCCTTCTTTTGATGAACGGGTACAGTTAGCAAATCAAATGGATGCAGACTATTTTGTAAGTGTTCATATCAATGCAGATGAACATAGCCGTGAATCCAATGGAACAGAGGTGCTTTATTATACTGCAGATGAACGAAGCAGAAAGTTTGCCCAATTATGTACAGATAAGGTTTCAGCGGTTTTAAATAGCAGAAATCGTGGAATCAGCGATGGGGATTCTATTTATATTGTCAGAAATGCTAAAGTTCCAGTTGCTTTGATTGAAGTAGGATTTATCAGTAATAATACAGAATTTCATCTATTATGTTCTGATAGTTACAAGAAGAAAGCAGCAGAAGGAATTTATCAGGCCATTTTAGAAGCCTATGAGAATAAAACAGAAAATTAGTACATCTGGGATAATTATCGAACCATGTACTAGAGTCAGATAAGGAAGGAAACTATGAAGAAAAGAATTATTTTTGCTACAGGAAATGCAGGAAAGATGAAAGAAATTAAATCTATATTTTCAGATTTTGATGGAGAAATTGTATCAATGAAAGAAGCTGGAATTGATTGTGAAATTGAAGAAAATGGGACAAGCTTTGAGGAAAACGCATTAATAAAGGCAAAGGCAATTCATAAAATAACAGGAGATATTGTATTGGCAGATGATTCGGGTCTAGAAGTAGATTTTTTGAATAAAGAACCAGGAATATATTCTGCCAGGTATATGGGGGAAGATACTCCTTATTCTGTGAAAAATGAAAATATTATCAAAAGGCTGGAAGGAGTACCAGTAGAAAAGCGTACTGCACGTTTTGTATGTGTAATTGCAGCGGTATTGCCAGATGGAAGTACAAAGGTGGTAAGAAAGACCATAGAAGGTTACATAGGTTATGAAGAAAAAGGGGAAAATGGCTTTGGATACGATCCGATTTTTATGGTACCGGAATATAACAAAACCACAGCAGAATTAACCATGGAAGAGAAAAACAAAATCAGCCACCGTGGAAAAGCCTTACAAACCATGAAAGAGGAATTAAAAGGAGACATTTAAGATGAAGGTACTGATCGTCAGCGATACACACAGACAGCATGGAAATCTTGAAAAGGCAATCAAAGAAGCAGGAAAAATTGATTTGCTGTTACATTTAGGAGATGTAGAAGGTGGAGAGTATTTTATTGAGCAGATAGCTGGTTGTCCAGTGGAAATTATTAGTGGAAATAATGACTTTTTTTCTGAGCTAGATAAAGAAAAGGAGTTAGAAATCGGGAAATATAAAGTGCTAATGACTCATGGACACTATTATTATGTGAGTTTGGGAACAGAAAATATTTTGGCAGAAGGCAGAGGTCGAGGAAAAGATATTGTAATGTTTGGACATACTCATAGACCTTTAATTGATATTCATGAAGATATTACATTGATTAATCCGGGAAGTATTTCTTATCCTAGACAGGAAGGAAAGAAGCCAACCTATATTACTATGGAAATTGACGAAAATGGAGAGGCATTGTTTACTCTTCATACAATAGAATAAATTAATTTAAAAGACTGCAGAAAACTGTGGTCTTTTTTAGAAATTTTATGAAAAAAATGATGTAAAAAAACAGTGTAATTTTTGGAGGAAATATGGTAAAAATGACGAAAAAGGTAAATTGTATAGAAAAATTCAAAAAAAATAAACTGCTTGGAAATTTTAAAAAATTAAAAAAAATCTTGAAAAACTTTTTTGAAGCGTTAATTCAGGGGGCAAAAAAGCCAGTAAAATCAAGGGTTTTTAAAAAAACAAAAAAAAATAAAAA
>JAFQCM010000001.1 GCA_017399445.1 Lachnospiraceae bacterium
GACCCCACTGCTCTTCCATGTAGATAAAACTGAGATTGATTTCAAAAAGCTAAAAACTTTGACGATTGATGCAGAGATATTTGTGGGAAGTCTATAACGCTTGAAACTTTCAGTTTGACGGAGCAACAAATTCCAATTTGTCGAACAGATGAGAGCGGAGGAAAATCCTCCGCTCTTGTTATATTTCGGGAGCAATCGACAGTAAAATATAACAAACAAATCCAAATGGAAAGAATATAGAAAGGCAGGAAAAAAGATGGTCGGAAAGAAAAAGGCAACTGAAAGGACGGTTTGACAACAAGGTTATGAGTCTTGTTTGTCAAACTTTACTTTCTACCAAAATGAGTAGAAGGATTGATGAGTCAGATATTCAGGAATATATGGCAGAAGAGAGTGTACCATAATTTAGAGCTTCATCTGGATGCTGCGATTGATAAGGTCGAGAATCTTTCTCTTGATGTGAGAAATCAGAACTATGAAGAGGTTAAGAAGATTGCTGATAGAGATGAGAAGAAGGTCGCTGCTGAAAAAGCAAAGGATCAGATGGATAGCTACACAACATCTGTAATAACACCTATTATGGGTGTAGCAGAGGGTGAGCATAAGTATGGAGCTGATGCTTTTGAAGAGTTCATGGCAAAGCAGGGCGACAAGGATAAGGGTAAGGCTCCTGTGGATGTTGCTCCTGTGAAGAAGGATGGGAAGAGTAGATAAGGTAGTGCTGATCCAATTAGTGGGTGGAATCACATCTGAATAGGTGTGATTCTACTTTTTTTGTTGGGATTGTCATTTTTATTTGTGGAAATAGAATAAACAAACAAAGATTAACTTTGACGGTTGATTACTTGCTGTCAAAAAAATGACATATTGACAAAAATACTGACATATTGTATGCTTGTATTGGTGGTTAGTATCTGATGTATATTGGCGAATAGAATTGTTTGAAGGGAGAGTATGAGTTGGATATTATTATAAAACAAGAATGCGAAAAATACTGGAAAATTTCCGATGTGGAACGTGAAAAATGTAAAGAAAAATTAAGGAAACAATTGCCAATGCTTAGAGGAGCGGTAGGAGCATCACAAGTTGATATTGCAAATGCTATTGGTATTTCAAGACAAACATATAATGCCATAGAATCAGGAAAAAAGGAAATGAATTGGACAATTTATTGTTCGTTATTATTGTATTTTGATTATCATCCTAATGCTCATACTATTATTCACCAATTAAATATTTTTCCATCTTGGCTAGAAAGTACTCAATTATATACCACTACAATATGTGAAAATAATTCAAAAGAAATATAGTAATTGATTGGAGGAATATGTTTTGAAAAATAAAACAAGTTTAACTAAGGATGCGATTTTAAAAGATCCATATAACTATACATTAAAGGAAATGAAAGATTGTTTGGGTGAAGAAATGGCAACTGATTTTTTTGAGTCATTGTATAAAAACAAACCCAAAATTCAGAATCAGACGGTGAAAATAAAAGAAGTATTTAATGGCAAAGATACATTAAAATATGCATTTGAATTATCAGATGGATATTGTATAGAAACGGTTTGTATAAAAAGAAAAACAGGGATAACTGTTTGCGTCAGTACTATGGTTGGATGTCCAGTGGGTTGTATTTTCTGTGCTTCTGGAAAGAATGGTTTTATACGAAATTTATCAAGTTCAGAAATTGTACAACAGATAGTTTTACTAAAAGAAAAGGTTAATCGTATAGTTTTTATGGGTATGGGGGAGCCTTTATTAAATTACGGAGAAGTAATAAAAGCTATTCATATTTTGCGAGACAGAAATGGTCTGAATTTTCCTACAGACGGAATTACTATTTCAACGGTTGGACCAATTAATCAATTAAAAAAACTGAGAGAAGAACACTTAAAGATTCAGCTTACGCTTTCTTTGCATGCAACTAGTCAAGTTAAAAGAGATAAAGTAATGCCACATATGCGTGGGAATTCGATAGATGATGTTGTAGAAGCAGTTTTATCTTACTCGGAACGTCACAATAGAAAAGTAACAATTGCATATTTGTTAATACCAGGATTTAATGATGGACGTGAAGATATAAAACAATTAAAAAAATGGTTTTTGGGAAAAAATGTATTGATAAATGTGTTGCAATATAACGAAACGGATTATGTAGGGATAAAGAGACCAAACAAGCAACAGTTGGTTCAATTTAAAAGAGAATTAGAGAAAGAAGGATTAGTGGTAAAACTTCGTGAATCTAGAGGTAATAATATTAAGGCGGCATGTGGTCAGTTGGTAAGTAAACACAATAGAAGTAAGAAAGACGATGACTACACAAGGAAAAATAAATCTTTTGACAAAAAAAGAAAGCCGAATCGAAGAAAAACAAAGAAAAGAGGATAAGATATGATAGTTGCTGATTTTCATGTTGGTAGTGTAAAAAATTTTGTGTCTAAGGTAATAAATGGCTCCTTTTTGGTAAGAATTAGGATATGAAGATTCTTATCGAAAAGGAGTATTTTTATGGCACTTGCTAAAGAGCAGATTCGACAGATTATTACAGAGAACAATTTCACAAATGTTATGGATGTCTACGCTTATCTCAAGGAAGGATTTAAAGACATTTTGCAGGAACTTATGGAATCAGAAATGGATGCAACCTTAGGTTATGAGAAGAACCAAAAAGGAGAACTTGTTTCTTCCAATAAGAGAAACGGGTATTCTACCAAGACATTGAAGAGTCAGTATGGGGAATTTCCAATTGACATTCCAAGAGACCGCAACGGAGAGTTTGAGCCAAAGCTCATTCCTAAATACCAGAGGGATGTTTCCGGTATAGAAGAAAAAGTAATTTCCCTTTATGCCAGAGGTATGAGTACCAGAGATATTCATGATCAGTTACAGGATTTATATGGTATTGAATTATCCGCAGAAATGGTCAGTAAGATTACGGATAAGATACTTCCGGAAATCAAGGAGTGGCAGTCACGTCCATTAAATCCTGTTTATCCCTTTGTTTTTATGGACTGTATCCACTATAAAGTCAGGGAAGACGGACGCATTTTAATCAGAGCCGCTTATGTAATTATGGGTGTTACCATAGAAGGATATAAAGATATTTTAAGCATTACCGTTGGTACAAATGAAACATCAAAGTTCTGGCTTGGGATGCTAAATGACCTGAAAAACCGCGGAATCAGGGATGTTATGTTCTTTTGTGTAGACGGACTTCCCGGATTTAAGGAAGCAATTCAGGCAGTATTTCCAAGTGCACAGATCCAGCGGTGCGTCATTCATATGCTGCGTAATTCATTTAAATATGTAAACTATAGTGATTTAAAGAAATTTTCCTCTGACTTTAAAAATGTATATAATGCACCAAATGAATCTGCTGCACTTGCTGAATTGGAAAATATGAAAGAAAAATGGGGAAAGAAATATCCTTATGCCATCAGCAATTGGGAAAACAATTGGGAAGATGTAAACAGTTTCTTTCAGTTCCCAGATGAGATCAGAAGGATTATGTATACAACAAATATCATAGAAGGGCTGAACCGCCAGTACCGGAAAGTAACCAAAACAAAAAGTGTGTTTCCAAGTGATACTTCTTTGGAAAAAATGCTGTATTTAGCATCCAGAAATATCACCAGGAAATGGACACAGCGCTATCGGAACTGGGACCAGGTGCTGGGACAATTAATCATTTTATATGAAGAACGTTTGACACAGTACCTATAAAAAAATGGGAGTGGGATTCCATATCTTTAGGAGTTCCACTCTATTCTTATCCCTTCGACATTAACAGTATAACTAAAACTTCCGCCACTTATTCCTGAGATCGGGTTTGGGCAGTGCCCAAAAAAGAAATACTGTTGATGTCTATTAGTTATGCAAAAAATTTTTAATATAATGTATAACCTAAAAGAAATGGTTAATACTATTATTAGAAATAAAGTTCGACAGAAATTCGATGTCACAAATCGACACGAGCTCATACATATCTGATTCAAATCAGAAAGTCCTTTTTACTCAAAGACACAGAAAAATTTACAGCCTCTTCATGTTCATTCAACTTTTTCTGTTGATGGAATGTCGACGATGGAACAACATTGTATTGCAGCAATACAGAAAGGGATAAAAAAAATTTGTTTCACAGAACATGTTGATTATAACATTGCCGAGTACAACGTGGGAAAGGTCAACTATCTTATTTGCCTTTTTGACAATCTCGGAAGTGCAAACATACATTGGTTCTCACCCCTTTCATACACCTTTATATTATAAGTCTAACATAAGTAATGTCCCAAAAAACGGACTTATTCAGGACGGTGTTTTTTAGGAGTGAATTTCTTGTTATTCTGCTTTGCAATCCAATAGGCATCCTGAATGGCTTTCATCATTAAGTCCATATCTTCTTCTGCCATATCGCCACCTGCAAACAGTCCGGTAACTTCTTCGGTCAGTTGTTTGGCTTGCTTAGCACCTCTTGCGCCGTACTTTTCGGCGGCCTGAGCTACAAGCATATCAGCGTTTCCGAGCAATTCATCGGTTGTAATATTGAGAGCCTTTGCAATCTTCTCCGCAGCATCTAAACGAGGGCGAGCTGTACCTGCTTCATATTTTTGAATCATACGGGCAGAAATTCCGGTAAGTTCAGAAAGCTGCACCTGAGTAAGACTTTTATCTTCTCTAAACTTTTTCAGTCTTTCATTGAATTTCATAATCATACCCCTTCGGCTATATTTTTAACATTTTCTTGAGCACGAACTTTAATTCGTGAAAACCTATTGACACGAATTTATGTTCGTGCTATAATTTATCCACAACACGAATTTAAGTTCGTGCTTATATAATACACCACGAATTAGAGTTCGTCAAGGGGTTTTGCAAAAAATTCAAGAA
>JAFQCM010000014.1 GCA_017399445.1 Lachnospiraceae bacterium
ACTCTCCGGAAAAGAGTAGGTAATCCATATTGCACTCTCAATCTACGTTTTTTGGAGAAAAAAGCCGTAGGTCTATTAAAGTTACCCTTTTGTATGAAAATCTTTTCAAAATACTTCTTGACTATTTACCAAATTGCTTTTCAATAAATGTAATTGTTTATATAAACCGCTTTATGGCGGATTTTATCTGTTATTTTACTCCTGTATAAGTAAATCCTTTGATAATCTGCTTTTGTGCTACAATATACACAATTAGTATAGGTAACATTAACATAACGTTTCCTGCCATAACAATATTCTGACTTACCATATCTTCTACTGTTCTCAACGCAGTAACACCAACCGGTAATGTTCTTACAGTATCATTTGTGGTAAGTACCATTGGCCAGAAGTAGTCATTCCATGTACCAACAAAGGTAAGCATTGCCAGAGTAATTACGGTAGGTTTTGCAATTGGAAGCATTACATGAGTAATGATCTTAAATTCTCCTGCTTTATCTAGTCTGGCTGCCTCCACCAGTTCTTCCGGTATCTGCATAAAACTTTGACGAAGCATAAAGATACCAAATGCGCTGGTTGCCTGTGGCAAAATCAGTGACCAATATGTATTAACCATTCCCCATTTACTTAATAAAAGAAAAATAGGAAGGAAAATCAACTGTGCCGGTATCATCATTGTTGCCAAAATCATACCAAAGCTGAAACCTTTTCCCACAAATTCATATCTTGCAAAAGCATATGCTGCCGGAATTACTGTAATCATTTGGAAAACCAGTATTCCTGCTGTTACAACAACAGAGTTCTTAAGATATGATGCAAAAGGAATCGCCTTAACTGCATTTACAAAGTTTTCCCACTGAGGGCTGGTTACCCAGAAAGCTGGGGGATACTGTAATGTTTCTGCTACCGTTTTTAAAGCTGTTATCACCATCCAGTAAAAAGGGACGAAAAATATAGCAAATAAACACACATTAAAAACGTTTCTTACTATTTTAGATATATTTTTATACATACACTGCCTCTTTCTCTATGCTCAATCTATTGATAATGTACTTTTTTCTGCAAAACGGCAAAGTAAATAATGGTAAGTACACTTACGATTAACATCAGAATCACGCCTACTGCTGATGCATAGCCTATCTTATAGTATCTGAATCCATACTGGTAAATGTAATACACAATGGTAGTTGTATTATTCAGCCCGTCCGTCATAACATTTACTGTTTCAAACACCTTAAAAGAACTAATAATGGCTGTTAAAGTCAGAAAAAACAAGGTAGGTGATAACATAGGTAGTGTTACCTTAAAAAATGTTGTAATTGGTTGAGACTTATCCAGTTCTGCTGCCTCATAAAGATATTTTGGTATACTTTGTAATGCGGAAAGAAAAATCAGTGCGTAGTATCCGGCCGATTTCCAGATATTAACAATAATTAGCGAATACATAGCAACATTGGGGTCTGCCAACCATTTAACTTTATCTATTCCAAATATGTCCAGGACATAATTTAAAAGCCCTAAATCCGTATCCATAATCCACATCCATACAAAAGCAATGGAAACCATTGGTAAAACATATGGTGTAAATATAATTCCCTGAAGAAATCTGTTTATTTTCGTATTACTTTTCAGCCATAATGACAGTCCCAGTCCTAATATAATGAAACCAGCCACAGTCCAAAAGGTAAATTTACATGTATTAATTAATACCTGCATAAATTCCGGATCGCTAAACAAGGAAACATAATTATCAAAACCAATAAATTTCTTATTACCAATCATATTCCAATTATAAAAACTCAAGTAAAACATATAGATAATGGGATAAACCAGAAATACAATACTTGTTACCATGGCTGGCGCTATCATAAGATAAGGAAGTATTTTTTTTACAATTTTTTTATTACTCATATGCTCCCCCTATCTTAATCTCTGTTCCTGTGCATCAAAATATAAAATTTTTTCATGTGGAACAAAAAGGGAAACCTGACCATCTACCGCCTGGGAATCATCAAATAATTTCACCTGTATACGTCCATGGGGTGTATCAATTTTGTATAAAGTTTCTGTACCTAGCATTTCATGGGTAATAACTTTACCTTTCATTACAAGACCTTTTTCTTCAGGTAACTTTCCATCCTGAAGGATGACACCGTATTCCGGACGAAAGCCCATATATGCTGCTTCTGCAAAAGAAGTGTGTTCATAATTAATTTCCTGTGTTTTCATAATATTCATAGGTGGTGTACCAATAAACTGAGCTGTAAACACATTATCAGGGTTATGATAAATTTCCCAAGGGGAACCCTGCTGCATAATCTTTCCTTTGTTTAACAGCACGATATGTGTTCCCATGGACATAGCTTCTATCTGGTCATGGGTTACATAAATGAAAGTAGCTTTTAATTTATTATGTAATTCAATTAAATCAGATCTGAGCTGTGTTCTTAATTTTGCATCTAAGTTTGATAAAGGTTCATCCATTAAGAAAACTTCCGGATGTTTTACCATTGCTCTTGCCAAAGCAACACGTTGCCTCTGTCCACCGGATAAGGCTCCCGGCTTTCTATTAAGATATTCTTCCAGACCTACTGACTTACTGACTTCCTGAATCCTTTTTTCTCTTTCTTCTTTGGGAACCTTAGAATTCTTCAGTCCAAACTCAATATTACCTTTTACTGTCATGGTGGGATACAGGGCATAGTTTTGGAAAACCATTGCTATTCCTCTGTCTCCAGGTTTCACATCTTTCATACTCCTACCATGAATTAAGATATCTCCTTTTGTTTCCTGTTCTAACCCGGCAATCATTCGAAGTGTTGTGGATTTTCCGCAGCCGGATGGTCCTAACAACACGGTAAAACTTCCTTCCTCTATATTAAGGTTCAAGTTTTTGATTACCGGAGGTTCGTTGTCATATGATTTTTCAATGTTCTTTAGTTCAATTTTATGTTCCATATTTCTATCCTGCCTCCTACTATCTTTCCGACAAAGTAAGGATAGCAAGGTAATGTAAAGTGTAATGGGATATTTTTGTAAAAAATATACAAAGTAAAGAAAAAATTTTGTAGAGAATACTACATAATGAGTTTCATTAAATCTAAAAAATCCCCTGAAAACTTAACCGTTCTCAGGGGAAACTTTAAAATACTATTTAATCCTTACGCAATTCAAAAGCACTAACCATTTCTTCCAAATTCTCAGCCTGAGCTGAAAGTTCTTCACTAATAGCTGAAGTTTCTTCCGCTGCTGCTGAATTGCTTTGTACCACTGTGGAAATCTGTTCAATACCAGCCTCTACTTGCTTTAACATATCTGCCTGAGTACGGGAACCCTCTGCCGAGTTGACTGCTGTTTCAGCAAATGCTTCTATATTAACAAGTACTTTACCGATTACTTCCATAGTATGATGTACCATTTCATTTCCGTTTTCAATTTCTTCTAAAGATTTACTAATCAGTTCTCTTGTAGTAACCGCTGACTGAGCACTATCAGAAGCCAATTTCCCAATCTGATCTGCTACAACTGCAAAACCTTTTCCTGCTTCACCGGCTCTGGCTGCCTCTATAGATGCATTGAGGGACAAAAGATTTGTTTGAGATGCAATATCCTCAATAGCTCCGATAATGTTTTCAATCTCTCTGGAGGTATCTGTAATACGTTCCATTGCACCAATTAACTGATTCATCTCCTCACGACTTGTGAGAGCTTCTTTTGCAGATGTTTTCATCTGTTCTGCTGCCTTTAATGCTCCCTCTGCACTTTCTTCTGCAATATTGGTAACATCCTCCACTGTTGCAGTAAGTTCTTCTACTGCCCCTGCCTGTTCTGTTGCACCTTCTGCCAGTTCCTGTGCACTAGATGCTAACTGTCCGGCCCCTACAGACACCTGTTCTGATGCTTCGCTAATCTGTCTTAAGGTTCCATCCAACTGGCGATTTAATTTTCTCATACTATCAATTAGTAATCTAAAATCACCTACATAGCTTTCTTCCGCTCTTGTTTTAATATTGAAATTTCCTTCTGCCATCATACTTAACAAGTATCCTGCATCTTCAATTACTAAGTTCATTTCCTGGCATGCTCCACGGAAATTTTCTGCCAATTCACCAAGTTCATCTTTACCTTTGTAAGTAATTTCAATATCCAATTCTCCTCGCTTCAATTTCTGCGCTGCTCCCTGAAGTTCTAGAATTGGTTCTACTAAAAGGCTCGTAACTACCTTTGAGAATTTCATGCATAAAGCAATACTCATAATTCCCACAAGTATCATAATAATGTTTGCAACAATTCCCAATATTCTCGCGCTCTTATAGGCTGATTCTGCTGCTTGATCTGAGTAGTTTCCAATTTCTATAAGAATGTTCTGGATTTTATCAGTAGCCTGTGTGTACTCTCCATTAAATAATTCTAAGGCTTCATCATGCTTACCTTCTGTTACCAGTCCTACAACTTTTCCTCTCGATTCCTTCAATTCTCCTAATGCCTGAAGCAGTGAAGCAGACATTTCTTCATTATCAAAATTCTGTCCCAGTGCTTCCACATTAGTTCCTACATATCCTGCATACGTTGCAGCTACATCAATTTTTTCCTGAGCTTTCGCCTGGTCCTCCATGGTCACTGCCCATAATACATTTTTCCCTACCATTTGAATGTCCTTACGAATTTCCAGCTGCAACTGAGTATTTCTATAAGATTCCTTATAAAAACTATTTAATTTTCCATTAATTGTAACAATTCCCCCAATTGCAACAATTAAGGTAAGCACCAGGACTCCAAGAATTGCAAAATAAGAACTCTGAAGCTTTTTCTCCACTTTTAAATCTTTTAGTCGTTCTCTCATATGATTTCCTCCTACCTGTTTATTATATCTTCTCAAAACCCATAGTAATATTATACAATATTTTTCGAAAACAGGCAATGTGTTTGTGCACAATATATTATTTCACATGTAACAGTTCGTTACTGTTCCCCCATGATATAAGCAACGAAAAGCACTATAGTGCCACTTTGCCAATGGCGTGGGCGAAACTGTTACTATTTTACAAAATATTTTTGCACCCTATAAAAAACTCTTCCCAAATTACTTTAGGAAGAGTTTTCTTTCTTATAACAATTACTCTTTAGTTTTCAGAAGTCCCTTCTGTCAACCCTGTATAAGGCTGGTCCATCGGAACTGTTTTATTAATATCACTTAAATCCAAAGGCTGTTCCCCTTCCATGCAATAGTAAATATTTAAAGAGGACGGATCTTCACCTGCTTCTACATCTACAAAGTTCTGCTGTAGTGTATACTGAATACTGTCTAGAATAGTAGCCACTAACTGTTCTTTATCACTTACAGCAAATTCTTCATCCTGCTCTTTTGGAACACCTGTGAAAATAGATGATGTACTGGCAAAACATACTGTCATTCCATCCTCATTTGCTATTACAGAACCTGCCAGGTCAAGATTCCATCCTGTCATGGTAGCCATAGTTGAAATCATTACTTCCGGTGTTATATTCTTACTTGCCTGACATTCATATTCTTTCATATTTCCGTCAGTACCTATATATATTATTCCTGCTGCTTCTTTGGTAGTTACCTGTTTTGTTTCTGTTGCTCCTGTTTCTTCAGAAACTACTTCTGTGGTTTCTACTGCACTGGATTCTTCTGTTTCCCCACCACATCCTGTCATGGAGAATGCCAGCATACATGCTAATAGTGCACTTACTACAACCTTTTTCATACTCTTTACCCTTCCCTTTCCTTTATGTAAATTCAATTATTTTTATAAGAATAGGGGCAGGAATCTGCCCCTATTCATTGATTATCATTACTTATAATTAATCACGATAATAGTTAATTAAACATCCTTTTAAGATGATAGTACGTTCATCATCTGTAAGGTCACCCATTTTTAGGGTAAATTCTTTTAATGCTCCGTTTTCTACTACAAAAGCTTTAATTTCTTTTGCTTTCTCTTCAATGGCTTTACGCACATCTGGTACAAATAAGAAATCTCCGTTCTTAAATGGTAAATCTCCCTTGTCAATTAAGAAAGGAAGCATACCCCAGTTAATTAAGTTAGAACGATATCTCTTGGTTGCATATTCATTGGCAATGTTAGCCCATCCACCAAGTACTTTCTGACAGGAAGCTGCCTGTTCTCTGGCAGAACCATCTCCTGGTTTTACAGCGAAAATAGTACTTCCAACACCAATGTTTCCTTTTCCTGCATCTGGATATACTTTATTAATTGCTTCCATTACCGGTTTTAATTCTTCTACTGCATCTAATGGGCATTCTCCTGCTTCAATTGCTTTCTGAGCCTTCTGAATTTCTTTTGCCTTTCCTACATATGCAGGATCTTTTCTAGACAATGTAAATTCAGCAAGTCCTAATGGATTAGAACGGTAAGAAGATGTTTCTCCAGATGGAATTAATTCGTCTGTTGTGGTAACAGGGTCATGAATTTCTGAAACAACCTTCAAAATCATGTTCTCCGGTAATGCAGACATTGCTGGCCAGTCTTTAATGTTTGGTCCAAATTTAATATCTACAGATGGATCTGCCTGTCCCTTGCTGTCAAATACTCTGTTATCATAAATAGTGCTGTCATAATGATATTTCTGTCCCTTGTATTCTACATCCATATCAGTAGCTGGTGTTAAATAACCTTTGTTTGCTGCTGTTGCTGCAATAGAACGAGCATCCATAAGTGCTACAGAAGCAATCTGTCCGTTCTGTAACTTAGAACCTTCTCTGTTCGGGAAGTTTCTTGTAGAGTGACGGATACTGAATCCATTATTAGAAGGTGTATCACCTGCACCAAAACATGGTCCACAGAATGCTGTTTTTACAATAGCACCTGTTGCCATTAAGTCTGCTACACAACCATTTTTCACAAGTTCCATAAATACCGGCTGGCTGGCTGGGTAGACATTTAATGTAAATTCGTCAGCACCTGTGCTCTTTCCTCTTAAAATATCTGCTGCTGCACAGATATTTTCAAATCCACCACCTGCACATCCTGCAATAACACCTTGGTCAGTATATAGTTTTCCGTTTCTAACTTTATCTTTTAATGTGAAGTCAACCTGTCCATCTAAGCTTACTAAAGCTTTCTTTTCACAGTCTTCTAAAATATCCATTAAGTTAGCATTTAATTCTTCAATGGTATAAGTATTGCTTGGGTGGAATGGCATTGCAATCATTGGTTTAATTGTAGATAAGTCAATTTCAATCATACCATCGTAGTAAGCAACCTGTCCCGGATTTAATTCTTTGTATTCTTCTACTCTTCCGTGAATATCGTAGAATTCTTTAATCTTCTCATCTGTTCTCCAGATAGAAGATAAACATGTGGTTTCTGTTGTCATAACGTCGATTCCGATACGGAAATCAGCACTTAAATTAGATACACCTTCACCAACAAATTCCATTACTTTGTTATTTACATAACCATTTGCAAATACTTCACCGATAATTGCCAGTGCCACGTCCTGAGGACCTACACCTTTCATAGGAGTCCCTGTTAAATGAACACCTACTACACCTGGCATCTTGATATCATATGTTTTGTTTAATAACTGTTTTACAAGTTCAGGACCACCTTCACCCATAGCCATGGTTCCTAATGCACCATAACGTGTATGACTGTCAGAACCTAAAATCATCTTTCCACCGCCTGCAAGCATTTCTCTTGCAAACTGATGGATAACTGCCTGATGAGGTGGAACATAAATTCCGCCATAACGTTTTGCACAAGTAAGACCAAACATATGGTCATCTTCATTAATTGTACCACCTACTGCACAAAGACTATTATGACAGTTTGTAAGTACATATGGTACTGGGAATTTTTCCAGCCCTGATGCTCTTGCTGTCTGGATAATACCTACATATGTGATGTCATGGGAAGTTAATTTATCAAACTTAATCATTAACTTGTCCATGTTACCTGATGTATTATGAGATTCTAAAATTCCATAAGCAATTGTATTTTTACGTGCTTCTTCTTTGGAAGGAGCTCCTTCACCTAATTTGCTCTTTAATACAGCTTCTGCTTCTCCATTGTCCGGAATAATTTCATTTCCATTTAAAAGATAAGCACCGCCATCTAATAATTTAACCATTTTCTTCCTCCTAGTCTTTCTCTGAACTTTCTATGAAAATTGCTCAATTGTAATCATTATAATATAAGAAATTTTAGAATGCAATGGTAATATGAAGAAGAATACCTGTAGTAATTGTTTTATCTTCTATGGAATATTTCATTTTACTTCTTCATTCAATCTAGACAATTTTATGTTAAAAGTTTTAAAAGTTTTTTACTTTTATATTAATCAAAATTATGTTATAATAGATTTTGTATGATTTTAAACTTTTTAAGGAGGAAAACTAATGAATAAGAAAAGAAATTATTTGAAACTATCAACTTTATTTTTTTCATTGTTATTAACTATGGTGTTCGCTTTAGCAATTCCTAGTACATCAAAAGCGGCATATTTAGGTAAAGTAACAAACTTAAAACAGGTTGCCGGAGAATACTTTAAAGACTATGGTAAATATATAATTGCAGTTGAGTATAAACAAGTAGCCGGAGCATATGGATATGTTGCAGAACTTTCAACCAATAACGTATCTTGGACTCCTGTAGATGAAGCATATAATTCTTCTGCAGATACTTTTTTAATTGGTACCAAAACAACTTTAAAACCAGGAACAACTTATTATATTAGAATTACACCTATAGATTCTAATTATAATTTTGACTCTGCTGATACTTCTGATTCATTACAGGTAGTAACTGCACCTGCTGCTGTATCTGGTACAATTAAACAAACTGGAGCAAAATCTAATTCTGTTTCTGTTTCCTGGAATAAAGCAACAGGAGCAACAGGTTATGATGTATATGTTCAGAAAAGTGGAGATAGTAAATTTACATATAATGGAAGTACTACTTCAACCTCTTATAAAATGACAAAGTATAATAGCAAAAAAGCTACTTCAGATACAAAATACTCTGTTGGTGTTTATGCTACAAGAACAAGTAATGCTGGTTACAAGGCATATTCCCTTGCATCTAGCACAAGTACAGTATCTACTTTGCCTAGTAAGACAAAGAAATTAAGTGGTATTTACTGGAAACCAGGTTCTAAAAGCCTTAGTATTTCCTGGACTGCTTCAAATGTAGCTTCTGGATATCAAGTTTATTTCTACAACAGCAAAAATAAACTTATTAAAAAAGCAACTACAACAACTAATTTATACACATTAACAAAAGCTCCAAAAAATAGTGTTTGTTATGCAAAGGTTCGTCCTTTTATCAAAACATCCAGCGGTAAGAAATTATATTCTGCATGGTCAAAGAAAACTTATTTTGTCAGCCAGCCTGCATTAACTAATAACTTCACTCTTACAGATGGCAGACTTACTGTTAAATGGAATAAGGTATCTGGTATATCTAATTACGCAGTTTATATTGGTACTACTTCTAAAAACATGAAAAAAGTAGCTACAGTAAGTTCTAAGTCTACTTCTTACACAACAAGTAAAGTAAACGGTTCTACTGTTTCTAAATACAAATCTTATTATGTAAAAGTAGTTCCTCAGAAAAAAGTAGGTGGTACAACTTATAAAGGTGACTATGGTCATTACTATCGCCTCTATTTAATCTTTTATTAAAATATAAGAATTTTTAAGGGCCTGACGCTAAATGCTTAGCGTTAGGCCCTCTTTTCTTTTACTTATTATTACCTGAATATAGTCTAATCCATCTCCACTTTCACTTTATCTAAGTGCCAAATTTCATCTACGTACTGCTGAATTGTTCTGTCAGAAGTAAACTTACCGGAACAAGCCGTATTTAAAATAGCACTTTTTGCCCATCCTTTTTCATCTTTGTAAGCTTCTTCCACCTTCTTTTGTGCTTCCGCATAAGAACGGAAATCTTTTAAAATAAAGTAAGTATCTGCTCTATCACTATTGTAAGTATTCAACAGTGAATTATAAATTTCTCTGAACATCTCCGTATCGTTTGGTGCATAGAATCCATTAATTAACTGCATCAGGACTTTTCTTACATCCTGGTCATCATTGAAAATTTCCATCGGATTATATCCGCCATGCTGTTCATAATGAATAACTTCATCTGAAGTAAGACCAAAGATAAATGCATTTTCTTTTCCTACTTCTTCTACAATTTCTACGTTAGCACCATCCATAGTTCCTAATGTCAAAGCACCATTCAGCATAAACTTCATATTACCGGTACCGGAAGCTTCTTTACTTGCTGTAGAGATCTGTTCACTTACATCTGCTGCTGCAAAAATAAGTTCTGCATTGGATACACGATAATCTTCAATAAATACTACTTTAATCTTTCCATCAATGGAACGGTCATTATTAATCACATCAGCTACAGCGTTAATTAACTTAATGGTAAGTTTTGCTCTTCTGTAACCGGCAGCTGCCTTAGCTCCAAAAATAAAAGTTCTTGGATAAAATTCCATTTCAGGATGTTCTTTAATTTCATTATATAAGTACATTACATGAAGTATATTAAGTAGCTGTCTCTTATACTCATGAAGTCTTTTTACCTGAACATCAAAGATAGAACGTGGATCTACTTCGATTCCATTGTGCTCTTTAATGTATTTTGCCAGACGAACTTTATTCTGGTATTTAATATTCATAAATTCCTGCTGGGCTTTTTTATCATCAGCATAAATTTTTAGTTTCTTCATTTGTGATAAATCAGTAATCCATTCACTTCCAATGTGGTCTGTTACCCATTTTGCAAGAAGTGGATTTCCATGTAATAAGAAACGTCTTTGTGTAATACCATTAGTTTTGTTGTTAAACTTTTCAGGCATCATTTCATAAAAATCTCTTAATTCCTGCTTTTTCAGAATTTCTGTGTGAAGTGCTGCTACACCGTTAACAGAATATCCTGCTGCAATTGCTAAATGAGCCATTTTTATCTGTCCATCATAGATAATTGCCATCTTACGAATTTTTTCATAATCGCCCGGATATTTCTTCTGAATATCTAATACAAATCTGCGGTTAATTTCTTCTACAATCTGATAAATTCTTGGAAGCAGTCTTGAGAATAATTCAATCGGCCACTTCTCTAATGCTTCTGCCATAATAGTATGGTTTGTGTAAGCACATGTTTTTGTGGTCACTTCCCATGCATCATCCCAGGAAAGTCCTTCTTCATCCATAAGAATTCGCATAAGTTCTGCTACTGCTACTGTTGGATGGGTATCATTTAACTGGAAGGTTACTTTTTCATGGAATTTCTTAATATCCTTGTGTTTATCTTTATATTTCTTAATTGCAGTCTGTACGCTGGCAGAAATAAAGAAATACTGCTGTTTTAATCGCAATTCTTTTCCTGCATAATGATTATCATTTGGATATAATACTTCCACAATAGTTTTTGCCAGGTTTTCCTGTTCTACTGCCTTATGGTAATCCCCTTTATCAAAGGAATCCAGATGAAATTCATTAATTGCCTGAGCATCCCAAATGCGAAGAGTATTTACCACATTATTTCCATAACCTACAATTGGTATATCATATGGTACTGCCAGAACGGAACTGTAATTTTCCTGTATAAAGTTGCTGCGGTTTGTTTCTTTATCAACTTCAATACGAATATGTCCACCGAATCTTACTTCGGTAGCATATTCCGGACGACGAAGTTCGAATGGATTTCCATCTTTTAACCACTGATCCGGTACTTCTACCTGATAACCGTTTTCGATTTTCTGTTTAAACATACCATAACGGTAACGGATACCACAGCCATACGCGGAATATCCTAATGTTGCTAAAGAATCCAGAAAACATGCTGCCAACCTTCCCAGGCCCCCATTACCTAAGGCTGCATCTGGTTCCTGATCCTCAATTACATTAATATTACAACCTAATTCTTCTAAGGCTTCTTTCACTTCATCATAATAAGTCAGATTGATTAAATTGTTTCCTAATGCTCTTCCCATTAAAAATTCCATGGAAAGATAATATACTGTCTTTGGATCTGACTTTTCGTATTCCTTTTGTGTTGCAAGCCATGCATCAATAATACTGTCTTTTACTGCATAGGACACTGCCTGGAATATCTGCTGGTCATCTGCTTCCTCCATTGTTTTTCTAAAGAGTGTTTTTACATTATATATTACACTCCTTTTGAACATTTCTTTGTCAAATTTCGGTCTTGCTACTCTTGCCATTGATGTTTCTCCTCCTATTATCTTATACCTTTAAAAAATGATATTTATATTATCGTCACTTTTTTCCAAATACATAAATTATTTTATGCCTTTTTCTTTTTTTTGGAAAAACAAATTTTAAAAGCATAACAACATATATATTGGAAGATAAATAATCTTCTCTTATACTTTCAAATCTTTCCTATGAACAATATATCTATTCCCGATTTTTCCTGAAAATTTATTTGCAAATTAAGTTTCTAATTTACATAAATTGTATAATTTAACTCTTTCAATCTCTATCGTATTTTTCAATGATTTCTGCAATTTTTGTTAAGTTAATTTTTAATTTTTCTTCATAGATTGCCAAACCAACTTCTCCTTCTAAGGGATAAATGCAAGGCAATCCTTCTTCTGCAAAATCATAAACTATCAGTATCTTTTTTTCCGGATCTATGACCCAATACTCTCTGACTCCTGCCTCTATATATTTATTAAGTTTCAATGTTAAATCTTTTTTTCTCGTAGATGGTGACAGTACTTCCAATACGAAGTCCGGTGCTCCAAAAATTCCAAAGCGTTGGATTTTTTCGGGGTCACATATAATCAAAACATCAGGCTGTACCATTGTTTTATTATCGCAATCTAATTGTACATCTACCGGTGACATGGCAGGAACACATTCTCCCTTATTTTTTTCAATATATTCACAAATTTTTACATATACTTCGCCTGCAATTATCTGATGAACAAACATTGGAGCAGACATATCATAAATCACCCCATCAATCAGTTCTACTCTTCGTTCATCCGGCAGGGCATAGTAATCTTCTAAAGTATATTCTCCCTGCTTCTTTTCCACAAACTCAGTACCATAAGACACCGTTTCCCGAATATGGTCAGCTGATATTCCTTTACTTTCCATATGATAAGTATATGCTTTTCCCTGATATACAGATTCTTCCCCTAAAAGAACTTTTTCAATGGCAGACATGGTTGATTTTCTTGGAGTTTTTGTTTCTCCGGAAAAAATTTTCTGCAAGGTTCCCAAAGGAACTCCACTGTATTCTGACAGCTGAGATATACTGTAACCACGTTCTTCCTTAATATTCCTCATTTGTTCTATTGTCATAATGTTCACCAAGCCTTTCGTATACACACTTGCGAATTATTGTACTATTATAACCTAATTTTATGTCCGTTTTACTCCTTTGTCAACCGTTCTTATCCTTTTTTAGTCAAATATTCAATATGTATAATTAAAGGTGCTGCAGATTATCCACAGCACCTTTCAAAATTTTATTGTTTTTCCACACCAAGCACAACATTTTCCCCATTAATATTCCATTCTTTCACATATCCCTTTGTTTCTCCAAGCACAAGGTCTACTGCAAGAACTTCTTCCTTAATGGTATCGCCGAACTTGTTCAAAATTCCTGTTACTTTTTCGCTTCCGGTTTCATAAATTGCAATCTTATCCATAACTTCAAATCCTGCTTCTTTACGCATTGTCTGGATTTTGCTGATAATTTCACGAACAAAACCTTCTTCGATTAATTCTTCTGTTAAATTAGTATCTAACACTACAGTTGCTTCATTATCACCTTCAGATACATACCCATCCATCTGAGCCATATCAATCAGCAGGTCTTCTTTTGTAAGTTCTACTGCTTCTCCATTGATATCTAAATGTAATGCACCTTTTTCATTTAATTCATCCATAGCTGCATTTCCATCTAAAGAGCTTAATGTTGCCTTAATTCCACCTAACAGTTTTCCGTATTTTGGTCCTACTGTCTTTAACTGTGGCTTGAATGTATAAGATGTAAACTCACGAACATCATCTGTAAAGTTTACTGCCTTCACATTTAATTCATCTGCAATGATTTCTTTGTAGAAGTCGCTTAACTCCCTGCCAGCTTTAATAAACATAGTTCCAATTGGCTGACGGTTCTTAATGTTAGCGGCATTTCTCGCAGCACGTCCCATTACAACATATTTTAAAACAGCATCCATATTGTCTTCTAGCTCTTTGTCGATAAAGCTTTCATTTACCGTAGGGAAGTCACATAAATGAATACTTTCCGGTGCTGTTTTATCAATGCTTCTTACTAAGTTCTGGTAAATATCTTCTGTCATAAATGGAATCATTGGTGCAGCTGTCTTACAAATTGTTACCAATGAAGTATACAATGTCATGTACGCATTAATCTTATCCTGTTCCATTCCTTTTGCCCAGAAACGGTCACGGCAACGTCTTACGTACCAGTTACTCATATCATCTACAAACTCTGCCAAAGCTCTTGCTGCTTCTGGGATTTTGTAGGTATCTAGGTTGTTATCTACTGTTTTTACTACGGAATTTAACTTAGATAACAGCCATTTATCCATAACAGATAATTTATCATATTCTAATTCATATTTTGTTGCATCAAATTCATCAATATTTGCATAAAGTACAAAGAATGCATAGGTGTTCCAAAGAGTTCCCATGAATTTTCTCTGTCCTTCAGTAACTGCTTTTCCATAGAAACGGTTTGGAAGCCATGGAGCACTATTGATGTAGAAGTACCATCTTACCGCATCTGCCCCAAATTCATTTAATGCATCAAATGGATCTACTGCATTACCTTTAGATTTAGACATCTTTTGTCCATTTTCATCCTGAACATGACCAAGTACAATAACATTCTTATATGCAGGTTCATTAAATAAAATAGTAGATTCTGCAAGTAAGGAATAGAACCAACCTCTGGTCTGGTCTACTGCTTCGGAAATAAAGTTGGCAGGGAACTGCTTTTCAAATACTTCCTTATTTTCAAATGGATAGTGATGCTGTGCAAATGGCATTGCTCCTGAATCGAACCAACAGTCAATTACTTCCGGTACTCTGTGCATTTCTTTTCCACAGTCAGGACACTTAATGGTAACTGCATCAATGTATGGACGATGAAGTTCGATTTCCTCCGGACAGTTATCGCTCATGCTCTTTAATTCTTCAATACTTCCCACAGAATGCATACATCCACATTCACATTCCCAGATATTTAACGGTGTTCCCCAATAACGGTTACGGCTGATGCCCCAGTCCTGAACGTTTTCTAACCAGTCACCAAAACGACCTTTTCCGATGCTTTCCGGAATCCAGTTAATTTTATTGTTATTTGCAATCAAATCATCCTTAACTTCTGTCATTTTAATGAACCAGGATTCTCTTGCATAGTAAATCAATGGTGTATCACATCTCCAGCAGTGTGGATATTCATGTTCAAATTTTGGTGCGTCAAATAACAGTCCCTTACTTTCCAAATCTTTTAAGATAGCCGGATCTGCTTTTTTACAGAAAGTACCTGCATATGGAGTTTCTTCTGTCATTTCACCTTTTCCGTTTACAAACTGAATAAATGCCAAATCATATTTTCTTCCTACGCTGGCATCGTCTTCACCAAATGCTGGTGCAATATGAACAATACCTGTACCATCTGACATAGTTACATAGTTATCACAAGTAACGATATGTGCCTTTTTGCCTGCCTGCTTTTTCACAGCTTCTCCGGTACATTCCAATAATGGTTCATATTCTTTATATTCTAAGTCTTTTCCTTTATATGTCTCTAATACTTCATAAGCTTTTTCATCTTCACTTTCTACAAGCTTTCCAAGTACTTTATCTAATAAAGCTTCTGCCATGTAGTAAGTATATCCGTCTACAGCTTTTACTTTGCAGTAAGTTTCTTCCGGATTCATACAAAGACCTACGTTAGATGGCAGTGTCCATGGAGTTGTGGTCCATGCAAGAAAGTAAGCATCTTCTCCTACTACTTTAAAACGAACTACTGCTGAACGTTCTTTTACGGTTTTATACCCCTGAGCAACTTCCTGTGCAGAAAGAGGAGTCCCACATCTTGGACAGTATGGTACAATTTTAAATCCTTTATATAAAAGCTTTTTGTTCCAGATTTCTTTTAAAGCCCACCATTCAGACTCAATAAAATTATTGTCATAAGTAACATATGGATTTTCCATATCTGCCCAGAAACCTACTGTTGATGAGAAATCTTCCCACATTCCTTTGTATTTCCAAACACTTTCCTTACATTTATTGATAAATGGTTCTAAACCGTATTCTTCAATCTGTTCTTTTCCATCTAATCCTAAAAGTTTTTCTACTTCTAATTCTACCGGAAGTCCATGGGTATCCCATCCTGCTTTTCTAGGAACCATATAGCCTTTCATGGTACGGTAACGTGGAATCATATCCTTAATAACACGAGTTAAAACATGACCAATGTGTGGCTTACCATTTGCAGTTGGAGGACCATCATAAAATGTATAAGTTTCCCCCTCCTTACGATTTTCCATACTCTTTCTAAAAATGTCATTATCCGCCCAGAATTTCTCTGTAGCTTTTTCGCGTTCTACGAAATTAAGATTTTTGGATACTTTTTCGTACATGTTGTTCTTCCTTTCTTGTTTTAATCCTTTTTTATTCTAAATTACTCCATAGAGATTTTATATGTTTGCATTTTTTACAAGTTAGCATAAGACATATAGGAATTTGGCTGGTGATGCCTGTGGAGGGAGGTTAGTAGTTCTTAGTATCCCGTCCGCTACCTAGCAATTTCCGGACAGCACGTCCGGAAAAAGAACACCTGAGCCATGGATGGCGAATGTGTTCCGGTTGCGTCCGTTCACCATAACCCTTACTCGGGATACTTAGAACTACTTACCTCCCAGAACCGGTATCACCAGTCAAATTCCTATATGTCCTACACCAACTAGCAAATATGCCAACATACAAAAAAACCCCCGCCTTTATTGTAAAAAGACGAGAGTTAAACTTCGTTATACCACTATTTACAACATACCATCATATGCGTTCCCGATAACGGAGGATACCGTCAGTACCTAGCTATGAGCACTTAACGACCGTATTTTGGTCATTTACGTGCGATGCATGTCACCGCCCTTGTTGAGGTCTTTTCAAACCTAGTAGGTGACAGCTCAGTTCAGCCTGAAACTCGGAAGTGATATTCGGTATTTTCTACTCCTGCCGGACTTCCACCAACTCCGGCTCGCTAAAAGTTTTAAAAATACTTACTGTCTTCGTCTTAGTTTTTGTTATATTTTCAATATGTTTTCTGGCAAAAATTTCACCACTATTGTTGATTATATAGCTTATGTTTGAGGTTTGTCAAGGTGTTACTTTTCCATTTCTTGTTCCTTTTGTTGGGAATTTGGGCAACCAAAAAGGAGCTGCGCAAATTTTGCGACAGCCCCTTTCTATTTTATTTTTCAATTCCAACTATTGGATATCTCTCCAATAATTCTCAATTTCCTCAAACTATCTATGCCATACTATCAGCACAACCGTTCCATTTCTGTCAAAGTAAAAAGACTTGTAATATTCATTCTGTGTAAAATAATCTTTATAACAAAGTACCACTTTTGTTCTTGGATATGCAGAATTATTAAAATGCTTGTCATACTTATCATAAGATGTAACTGCTACACTCTCACAATATCCATAAGCTGATATAAAATTATTATATGTATCTCCCACATTAATGTTTCTGTTACATTTATAATTACCAGCCGGATTATCCCAGAACCAATACCAGCTAGATCCCTTATTAGTAGAATAATCTATAAAATTAGTATAACCTTCGTCATCAGGATTGTCAAAAACAAAATCATTTTCTGAAAAAGCTGGCACAACTTTCAAAGTACAAGTATAAGTTTCTTTCCCTACTTTTGCAGTTATCTTGGTATTTCCTGCTGCTTTAGGACTAAGATAACCATTGGAATTTACTTTTGCAACTTTTGTATTACTTGATTTCCAGGTTATCTTTCCAACGGTATTAATAACCTCTAAATCATAACCTTGTCCAACTCTTAATGTTTCTCATAAATCTCCTCCTAATTGTATCGTTTTATAGTTGTATATCGGGCTAATTATACAAGTAGAGATTAAAAATATCAACATAAATGGAGCCTTGTAGCATCAAATAAATGGAGCCTTGTAGCATCAAATGTTTGTAATATTTTTAATATCAACTCCTGATACATAACAAATAGCAGATGTAAATACTTTTTAGCATCTACACCTGCCATATATTTTTACTTATCTAACAATTTTTATTGTAACTATATTCTATTCATGTACCGTCTTCTCTAAATCCCGTAACTGTTCAAATGTGCCTTCAATCATTTGTGAAAATTCCTCTAGACTGTCACATACATTGTCCAGCGTTTCTTTACTGGTCTGGGCTCCGGCGGAAACCTCTTCGGAAGAAGCAGATAACAGAGAAATACTATCCACGATTGCTTTATTCGCCTGAAATACCTCTTCAATTTCCTGGCTCATACTATCTACTCCTATATGTAATTCTTCCATTCCTGCTTCCATTTCAATAAAGCTTGAATTTACCTGTTCTACTTTTTCTCTTTGCACATTTATGCTTTCTGCTGATTTATCAATTTCTAATTTCGTTTCTTCTGTAACTTCTGTAAGTTCATTAATGATTGCTGTAATTTGTTCGGTAGATACTCTTGTTTCTTCTGCTAATTTACGAATTTCATCTGCAACTACCGCAAATCCTTTTCCTGCTTCTCCTGCTCTTGCAGCTTCAATACTTGCATTTAATGCAAGCAAATTTGTCTGAGAAGATATATTTAAAATAGATTCTGTAATACTAGAAACCTTACCTACATTCTTCACCAATTCTTCTACTGTTTTTGAAATCTTGGTTGTATTTTTGTCTACCAGCATAGACTGATTATTTAATTCATCTGCGAAGTTCTTTCCTTCACTAATTGTCTTTCTCAAATTTTCTGTAGTCTGTCTTGCTTCCTCTGCTGTAGCATTGGTTTTTTCCAGTCTGGACTGGATTTGTTCTGTCATATCAGCCTGATGATTTACCGCCTGAGCTGTATCTTCTGAACTTCCTGCAATATTATCTATCGCAGTGTCTGCATTTTCCATAGATTCATTAATATTCTTTAATTCTTCCACTACACTTTGGAAATTCCCATTTAACTGATCTGCAACCTCTGAAACCTTATTTGCTACTTTTTGCTGATGTTCAGCCTTATCTTCAATAACCTTCTTATCTTCCTGAATAAATGTAATAATAAGATTAATTGCTTTTCGAGAACCATAAATACATATTATGATCCCCATAACAATTACGTTTGCTTGATTAAAACTCTCTATATCTCCTACACTTTTAAACATTGCCACACGTATCACACAAAGAATAAATGACCCCAACGCTCCAATAAAAACTAATCTGGCATTTAAATAAATCATAAATACCAAAATTATTGGAAATACTGTTGCCATTGCTCCAGGACCATTTCCAAACATTAACAATGTGTAACCTATAAAAACACCTATAGACATAAAAAGCATTGCACTTTTTCTATCCTCTTTTAATCTTACAAAAATATTAATTGCTACAATACTAATGACATCCAGTGCTATTCTCAACCCCTTTATAACCCCCATGCCACTATCTTTTACAGCGTTCATTTCTATGACAATAAAAATCACATATACAACTGATAATACCATCATTAAAACCTTATTTGCTCGCCTGTACTGTTCTGGTGATAGTTTTTGTTTTTTCATAGAATTCCTCCTTAGTTATTATAAAAGTTTTTATCTTTTCCATTATATAATAAACAGTAAAAAAAATCTACCTCTTTTGGTCTTGAGTTTCCGTACTTTTATCCACATCCCCATAATTAGCTTCGCTAATTATGAAAAAATTTCAAAAAAATAAGGAATCCTGTTCCTTTTTGATGTAAAATTTAATCACCACAAAAAAATATCACTAAACAAAAAAGAAGGAGGACTCCCTGTGGTTAATTTTACATCAAATACCTATCAAATGAAAAGAGAAATTTTAACTTTTTCAAACAAAATTTCAAAACATTTATCCAAACCGGATAAAAAATTTACTGCCGACATGATTTATGGTATGCTGGCAGCCAAAAGCTGTCTGTTAACAGATATCGTTGACCAGCTTCATGAGGATACGAAAAAAATCAACAGTGTGGAACGATTATCCCGACATCTTGAAAAGGGAATTCCTCAAAAAGCCTCTGTTTCCTATCTTCAGACAATTAAAAAATGGGTTTCCGATGAACCAATCATTCACATTGATGACAGCGATGTTACAAAACCTGACGGATATAAATTTGAAGCTCTTGGTATCGTTCGTGATGGTTCTGAAAGTACCTCCACCAAAAATGTTTACAAAAAAGGATATCATGTTACCGAAGCCTGTGTTCTTACAAGCAGCAATCATCCGGTCAGCATTTTTTCAAGAATACATTCTTCTGCTGAAAAAGACTACAAATCAACTAACACCATTACTTTTGAAGCTATGGAACAGGGGGCTGCACTGTTTGAAAAAGCAACATTTGCAATGGACCGGGGTTATGATGATAACAAAATGTTTTTGAAAATGGACGAACTTAAACAGGATTATGTGATTCGTCTGAAATCCAACCGAAAGCTTCTGTACCACAATAAATGGACTATGGCAACGGAACTTCGTAATCGTCGTAAAGGCAAAGTTAAAACAAGTGTATATTATAAAGGAAAAGAGCATGAGGCATATCTTTCCCATATAAAAGTCCAGATTACTGCATCCAGAAAGGATATTTATCTGGTACTTGTTTATGGTATTACAGAACATCCTATGATGCTTGCAACCAATAAAGAAATTAAATCCAAAGAAGATGTAATCAAAGTAGCAAGAATCTATTTTTCACGCTGGAAAATAGAAGAATATTTTCGTTGTAAAAAACAGATGTTCCAGTTTGAAAATTTTCGGGTGCGAAAGCTTACAGCAATCAATACCTTAAATTTTTATATCACCTTATGTATGGCATTTCTGGCACATATATCCATGAAACCGGAAACAAATGCCCTCAAGGTTTCAATCATACAAAAAGCAGATCCAATAAAGGAAAAAGTTTACTTCTGCTATTATCGGTTAGCAAAAGGTATCTCTGGCATACTGTCGTATGCAAAAGAAGGCGTCAGGCTGTGGTTCCGGTCAAAGCGTCCGACATACCGTCAACTCTGCCTTAAGCTAACTGTTTAAATAGATAAAAGAATATATTTCCCAAAGTCCGGTTCCGACGGGGCTTATTAAAGTGCCTCTATTTCACAGAACTGCCTTTCTTGAGCGTTCAAAAATTGGGCAGATTGGTACTTTGGGCGGTTATATTCATTTTTTAATTACAATTTGCGAAAACTCAAATTTTTTTTAATACATATTTTTTCTCATTTAGCCCATACTATCCTTTGTAAAATTCAAAATTATCATACCATTGGAGGTACAATTATGCCAAAATTAGATTGCAGTGCTACAAACTGTACTTACAACAAGGATAAACTTTGTGCAAAAGGTGATATTTTAGTCCGCGGTTCTTCCGCTGAGAAACCTAGCGAAACCTGTTGCGACAGCTTTATTGGTGCCGGTCGTGACTGCTACTGTAACAGCTCTGCCAATGGCAAGGAAAAAATAGCGGTAGCCTGTGAAGCCATCAACTGTGTCTTTAACGAAAACCGTTCCTGTACTGCTAAACACATTGGTATTTCAGGAACTAAGGCACATTCTTCTTCTGAAACAGAATGCGCAAGTTTCCAAAACAGATAATCGCTAAACTTTCCGGGACATAGAAAATGTATGCCCCGGAATTTTATTAGGAAATTATGCTTCTTTATTTTCCTGTACTTCAATCTTGCGGATTTCTTTAGTTCTTATTTCTTTGCAAATTGCATCAATAAAATTTGCTAACGGTTTCTGTCCTTCATCTCCTAAGAATCTGCTTCTTACAGAAACAACGCCCTGTTCTTCTTCCTGCTGCCCTACCACTAACATATATGGAATCTTAGCAAGTCTTGCTTCACGAATCTTATATCCAATCTTTTCTGCACGATTGTCTGTAGTTGCAAGAACTCCATTTGCTTTTAATTCTGCTTCTACTTTTGCAGCATATTCACTGTATTTTTCAGAAATAGGTAATACTCTTACCTGTTCTGGACATAACCAAGTTGGGAACATTCCTGCATATTTTTCAATTAACCACGCAAGGGTTCTTTCATAACATCCCATACTTGTTCTATGAATAATATATGGACGAACTTTTTCTCCATTCTGGTCTACATAATACATATCAAACTGTTCTGCCAATAATGCATCCCACTGAATGGTAATCATAGTATCTTCTTTTCCATATACATTCTTGGCCTGAATATCTACCTTTGGTCCATAGAAAGCAGCTTCCCCTTCTTCCTCAAAAAATGGAATTTCCAATTCGTTTAATACGTTACGGATTCTCTGCTGTGTCTCTTCCCATACTTCTGCAGAACCAATGTATTTTTCTGCATTATTTGGATCCCATTTAGACAAACGGTAAGTAACATCTTCTTCCACTCCCAAAGTTCTAAGACAGTATCTCGCCAAATCCAAACAGCCCTTAAATTCTTCATCCATCTGGTCTGGTCTTACAATTAAATGACCTTCTGAAATGGTGAACTGGCGAACTCTGGTAAGTCCATGCATTTCACCAGAATCTTCGCAACGGAACAATGTAGAAGTTTCACCATAACGAAGTGGTAAATCTCTGTAAGACTTTTGGCTTGCTTTGTATACATAATACTGGAATGGACAAGTCATTGGACGAAGAGCAAATACTTCTTTATCTGTTTCTTCATCGCCCATTACAAACATTCCATCTTTGTAATGATCCCAATGTCCTGAAATTTTGTAAAGGTCACTCTTTGCCATCAAAGGAGTTTTTGTTCTTACATATCCTCTCTTTTCTTCTTCATCTTCAATCCATCTTTGCATGGTTTGAATGATTTTTGCACCCTTTGGCATTAATAATGGAAGTCCCTGACCGATAACGTCAACTGTTGTGAACAATTCCATTTCTCTTCCTAATTTATTATGGTCACGCTTTTTAATCTCTTCTAAATGTTCTAAATATGCTGCTAATTCTTCTTTTTTATTAAATGCAGTACCATAAACACGAGTTAACATTTTATTCTTCTCATTTCCTCTCCAGTAAGCTCCTGAAGAAGAAATCAACTTAAATGCTTTGATATTCTTTGTACTCATTAAATGAGGTCCTGCACAAAGGTCTGTAAATTCTCCCTGACTATAGAAAGAAATTTCTGCATCTTCTGGCAAATCTTCGATCAACTCTACTTTATAATCTTCTCCTTTACCTTTCATAAACTCAATGGCTTCCTGTCTAGGCAAAGTATATCTTGTAAGTTCTTTCCCTTCTTTTATGACCTTTTTCATTTCTTTTTCCAAAGCATCTAAATCTTCCCTGGAAAACGGCTCACATTCAAAGTCATAATAAAATCCTGTATCAATGGATGGTCCAATGGCAAGTTTTGCATTTGGATATAATCTTTTTACTGCTTCTGCCAATACATGAGAAGTGGTATGTCTTAAAGCAGCAAGTCCTTTTTCATCATTGGCTGTTAAAATATTCAATTCACAATCATTGTCAATCTCAGTTCTTAAATCTACTACTTCTCCGTTTACTTCCCCTGCACATGCCATTCTAGCCAGACCTTCACTAATATCTTTTGCAATGTCAATAACAGACATGGATGAGGAATATTCTTTGATACTTCCATCTTTTAATGTTACTTTCATTTTCTTTCTCCTTCCAACTCATGTAAATGTTTTCTTAAAACCTTACAAAAAAAGCCCCTATCACTGCATACATCTGCACTGATAGGGACGAATATACAAAATCCGCGGTTCCACCCTGATTGTTTGGACTCAAACCTCTCTTATGATTATAACGTAATCAACGTACTTTATTAAAGTAACTCCGGGGTGGTCTTCAAATAATTTCTATCAGAATGCTCTCACCTTTTCATTCCTCTCTGAAGATATTCCTTATTCTATTCTTCCCATCGACGATTTCTCATATTTAATTAGTTTCTCGAAACTATTACTATTCTATACCCGGAAGAAAGATTTTGTCAAGTTATTCTTGATTTTCCCAAAAACTCGTTGTATTGTTTTATTGGTTGAAATTTATTTCTACTAATTTTTTAGTTACTTATTAGAAAATTTTTAACGTTAGAGGAGTACATCATGATGAAAAAATATGTCAAAAACAAATTGAAATCTTCAGTTTTGTATTTGAAAACATTTACCAAATGGCTTTTTCTTTCTGTAATTATGGGACTAATTTGCGGTCTTGCAGGTACCGCCTTCCATTATTCTGTTGATTATGCCACTACCAAGCGTACCCTATACCCTGCTCTTTTATATCTATTGCCTATAGCCGGGGTGTTGATTGTGTTTTTATACCGGATTTGTGACATGAAAGAGGATAAGGGTACTAATGCAGTAATTAATTCTGCCTGTACCACAGCAACCATTCCTCCACAAATGGGATTTTTAATTTTTGTTTCTACTTTTTTAACTCATTTGTGTGGTGGTTCTGCTGGTCGCGAGGGGGCTGCTCTTCAAATTGGTGGTAGTATTGCTGCTATTTTTAATAAACTATTTCACTTTACCGAAGAAGACAAAAGAATCTTAGTTATGTGTGGCATGAGCGGTTTATTTTCTGCTTTGTTTAATACGCCAATGACTGCAGCAGTTTTTTCCTTAGAAGCAATTAAAGTAGGAAATATTTATTATGGAGCTTTAATTCCCTGTTTAATGTCTGCTGTGGTTGCTTTTATCTTTTCCCACTATTTCAATATTGCACCAGTTACTTACAAACTCTCAAACCTTCCTGAGGTTTCTCCGGAAATTATAGTAAAGGTGATTATTTTTGCCATTTTATGTGCCTTGATTAGTATTGTTTTCTGCGAAACTATGCGAATTGTTGGTATGCTTTATAAGAAATATCTTCCGAATCCATATATAAGGGTTGTGGTTGGTTCTTTTCTTATTATTGGTCTTACATTACTTTTAAACACCAGAGATTATAATGGTGCTGGAATGAATATTATTTATAATGCCATCCATGGAGAAACTCATCCGGAAGCTTTTTTGCTAAAAATATTTTTTACTGCTATTACCTTAGGTGCCGGTTTTAAAGGCGGAGAAATCGTTCCTGTATTCTTTGTGGGTTCCACTTTTGGATGTTTTGCAGGTACTTTATTGGGCATTGAACCTGGATTTGCCGCTGCTTTAGGACTAGCTGCAGTATTCTGCGCCTCCGTAAATGCACCTTTGGCTGCTATTTTCCTAAGCATAGAACTGTTTGGTTCAGAACGTATGCTATTATTTGCTATTGTTTGTGCTGTTAGTTATACGCTTTCCGGAAAATACAGCTTATACAGTAGTCAGAAATTCCTTTACTCCAAAAAAAGTCCGGGATATTTGATTCAGAAACACCACAAATCTGTTTGGTAATATAAATAATAGATTTTTTAATTTAGTTTTAAAAAGGGCGCCGCATATGCGACGCCTTTCACTTTGCTTATCTACCACAACATTTTTTGTATTTTTTACCACTTCCACATGGACATGGATCATTACGTCCAATCTTTGGACCTTTTACGATAGTACCAGAAGCTTTCTGTTCTTTATATAACTTTCTGCGTTCTTCTGATGTAAATATGTTGTCCCACTGTGGAAGTTCATATAACCAGTCAGCCTTAGCATCAATCATATTTTTGTATAATAATGCCTTATCAAAATCAAGACTTACAACGGTATCTTCTTCCATTTCTTCAATTGGGTTTGGCTCTTTTAAGCTGTCATTGATTCCATCTAAGAAACCTGTCATGTTAAATACATCTGTTCCATATTTTTCAGCAAGTTCCCTTACAGTACCTTTTACTGCTGCATCTGGTTCTACTAAAAGCTTTTCATAAATTTCTTTTTCCAAGAGGAAATATTCACTCCAGAATTTCTGTAATGTTCCTTTATCGGTATTTTCATTATAAGCAACTTTACGCCACTGTTCTAGTAATGCCATCTTTTTTCCCTACCTTATCTTACTCATTTATTTTTCTGTTTTTTAAAAAACTCTCCATCTTATTGTTATGTATTTTGCCTCATTTGTCAATAGTTATTTACTTAATTTTTATGGATTTTATACTACTATATCCTCCATAAACTTTTTTTCCTTTGATTTTTGTATAAGTTCGAACTCTCACATAGTACTTGTTTCCTTTCTTCAATTTCGAAGATTTCCATGTAATTTTTTGTTCTCCACTTATATTTGTCTTTTTTACACCAGTTGTAAATTCTTTATCTGTAGTATATTGCACCTCATATCCAGATACTCCGCTTACTGATGCCCAGGTTACTGTAACTGCACGTTTTTTACTAGAAATGCTCTTTACCTTTGGAGCTGCCGGTCCAATGTCAAATGAAACTTTTTTCTTTCCTTTGAAATTTCCAGTCCCTTGAATTATCACCGTCGCTTTTCCCATAACTATATTTTTTGAATAAGAAACTGTGTAATCACGTTTAGCTTTTAACTTTTTCTCTCCAAAGAATACTTTTACAGAAGGCTTTACCGCTTTTCCTGTGTAAGCTACACTTTCTGCCATTATCAGCTTTGCTTTTTTCATGGATGCTTGCTTAATGGTAAATTCAGAACTTAAACTTCCAGTATAATTTCCTTTTCCAGTCACAACCACCTTGGCAGTTCCTACTTTTTTATTATTACTGAATTTTACCTTATAATCTGTATTTAATACCAAGTCTTTTCCAGCATCTTTTATGGTAATATTTGGTTTGATAACCGTTCCTGTATAAGTTTTTGCCTTAATTGGTGACAAAACCACCTCTTGTAAGCTTTTCGGCTGAATCTTAAAGTTTACTGTTTTGGTACCGGTATAGTTTCCATTTCCTGTAATTATAATAGAACCGCTTCCTACATTTATGTTATTTTCATAGGATAAAGTATAATCTTTTTCCAATGTCATTGCAAGAATACCATCCCATGCGTTAATAACTGGTTTTAATTCTGTTCCATTATAAGTCTGTGACAGTATTTCATCTACTGTAATTCCGCTAATATCTTTTGGAAAAATATCAAAAGTTATTGCGGTTTCATCACAATAATTTCCAAGGCCCTTAATTATTATTGTACCTTTTCCTACATCAATATTGTCTTTGTATTCTAACTGGTAATCCACTTCTTCTTCTAAGGTATTACCATTGAGTGTAAGTATAGGTTTCGGCTCATTAGCCATTCCACTGTATATAAAAGTTTCTTCACATACAATCTCCGTTTTTTTAATTGGCCTTGGTACAATAGTAAATTCTTCCACTTTGGATTCACAATAATTGCCTAGACCGGTAATAACTATTTTTCCTTTTCCAATTCCTACATTTTCTTCATAGGTTACAGTATAGTCCACATCTGGCACCAAAATAGTAGCGTCGTGATTTAGCTGAAATTCCGGCATAATTTCCAATCCTGTGTAGCATTGGTCTTCTATCTTTGAAATATCCACATAATCAATATCTCTTTGTATAATTTCAAATTCTGTTTTTATAATCCCCTGATAATTTCCCTGAAATACCAATTCTACTTTGGCTGTTCCTATATTTTTATTTTCTGAAAATGCTACTGTATAATCTTTCCCCTGCTGCAACAGATAATCTCCATCCCGAATAATAATTTCCGGTTTTATTTCTCTTGCTGTGTATATCTGCGTTGCAATTTTTTCTACCACTACATTTTCACATTCCCGAACCTTAATGTTAAAGTTTTTTACAATCTGACCTTTATAATTTCCTTTTCCATAAATTGCTACAGTAGCGGTTCCTGCATTCTGATTATTTTCATACTCTAACACGTAATCTTCATTTTCTATTAAAGCAGTATCAATTTCAGTATCATATACAGAAACCAAAGGTTTGATTTCAAATCCAGTATAATCAAAATCTGGTATGTCTTCTACCTGCAAATTATTAATTGTCTTTGGCTCAATTACAAAAGTTTCTTCTGACTCTTTTCCATAATTCCCAAGACCAGAAATATGTATTTTTGCGGTTCCGGCATTAATATTATTTTCGTAAGTATAAGAATAATCCTTACCATTTACTAACAAATTTGCCCCATCTTCTATTATTACTTCTGGACGAATTTCACTTCCATTATAAACCTGATTTTCAATGGTTTTCATTGCTGCACGTCCAATATGCTTTTCTTCAATGGTAAAGTTTTTTGTAATGGTTCCCTTAAAGTTTCCTTTTCCGGTAATCTCCACACTGGCTGTACCAATATTGTAATTATTGCTATAATTTGTAGTATAATCTTTTCCATAAACCAATGCAACACCATTGTAAGATATATCCATCTCTGGAGTTACTGCCTGTCCAGTGTATACTTGATTTCTAATTTCTACAATATCTGTGCTTCCAATATCTGCCTGCTCAATACGAAAACTTTCTGTGATACTTCCGTCATATTCTCCTTTTCCTGTAAGAGTTACTGTTGCTGTACCTGCCCCCATATTATTGCTATAATTTATGGTATAATCTTTTCCTTCTTCTAAGGGTTCACTACCATACACAGCCTTGATTTCTGGTGTAATTTCTTTTCCACTGTAAATCTGGTCTGACAGTTTTTCCACATTCACTGTTGCCATTGCTTTAAAGGTTCCTGTGGTATTAATGGTAAACACAATAGCACTATCTTCAGAAACTTTGTATTTGTAAGTAATAGGAAGAGAGGTATTTACAAATCGTATCATTCCATCTTCTATTGTAGCATTTGCAAGTTCACTTACCTTTTCTTCTTCAAAACCTTCTAATTCTTCCAGTGCTAACACCGGACTCTCAATAATTCTTCCATTATTTTCACAAAGAAACGTTGTTACTCCCTTATTAGTGCTAATATCCAGATACAAAAGTTCATTATCACTACAAGTAAGAGAGGTGAGACGACCATTAGCTTTTAAATCCAATTTTTGGATTTTATTATTTCTACAATCAAGCGTTGTTAAGCCGCTACTTCTTTGCACTTGAAGCTCTTGTATTTGATTATTGCTACAATCTACTTCTTTCAGTCTTTCAATATTACTTAAATCCAATACTGGCAATTTATTATCACTACAATCTAACACTGTTAAATTAGTATTTCCACTTAAATCTATAGAAGTCAATGCATTTCCTTCACAAATAACCTTTTCCAGCTTTGTATTATGTTTAAAATATAGGGTCTCAATATTGGAACCGTCACAATACACTTCTCTTAACACTCCATTACTTCTCGTATTTAGTGCAGTCATTCTTTCGTTATTTCCACAGTCTAAAATCTGAAGTTTTGAAGCATAAGAAATATTTAAAGTTTCTATCAGATTAGTCCGGCAATATAGCTCTTTTAATAAACCACAATTTTCTAAGTAAAGTTCTCCTAAGTAATTATCCGAACAATTTAATATTGTTAATTCTGTATTATTACTTACATTTAAGCTTACCAGCTTATTATTATTACAGTAAAGTTTTATAAGTTTCCGGTTATTTTTCAAATCTATTTTTGTAAGAGCATTATCATTACAACGTAATTCCGTTAAATTTGTAAAATTTTCAATTCCATCTAGCTTTGCGATTCCAAGTCCGGAGATATCCAGTCCATGTACCACTCCTAATTCTGCTTCTGACAGTTTTCCGCTTTTGTCTAAATCTATATTATCTTTCACATATTGTTTTAAATTTTCATCTAGAAAAACACTTTCAATCTCTACTCCCTCTTCCTCCTCTGTTCCATTTCCACCTTCCGTTTCGCTTCCGTTTTCCGTTCCACTTCCATCTTCCGTTCCGCTTCCGTTTTCCGTTCCACTTCCATCTTCCGTTCCACTTCCACCTTCCGTTCCGCTTCCGTTTTCCGTTTCGCTTCCGTTTTCCGTTTCGCTTCCGTTTTCCGTTCCGCTTCCGTTTTCCGTTTCGCTTCCGTTTTCTATCTGCATTCCTTCCTCTGCTGCTGTTACAACCAAAGCATCCGAACAACTAAATGTATTTAAAAACAATAAAGTTACGCATGCCATACCGGCAGTAATCTTTTTCCAAAATCTATTTTTCATATAGCTTTCCCCTTTCGTCTAATCTCTCTTTCATTTGCTGTACTAAGTCTCTTAAACCATTATTAAATGTATATCGGTATTTTCTTATAAAAATTAAAGTTTATGTTTGTAAATTTCCTACTACTTTTATTACTCGATTCCTATCTTGAAAAAAGCAAAAATATTGTATATAATTATACTTGTGCTTATATGTATAAAAAGTTTGGAGTGAATTTTTATGGAATTATCGAGACAAGACAAAGAAAATATTTTAACACGTGTCAATGCCTATGCTGATCAGGTACTTCCGGAACGAGATCCTTCCAAGGTACCAATCAGAGTACAGTTAGATGCATTAAAACCAGAAATGGAAAAACTTGCAAAAGAATTTGAATTAAGTGTAGAGGACATTTTTATTATTTACATGGACATGAATACTGAAACTGTTGCAAATGCGGAATCTCAGTTACAGTCCAAACTAGATACTATGGATTTCTAAATTTTATTAGCTTAATCAAGAATTATGGGGTGGAGTCATAAAAATGACTCCACCCCGTTTTATTATACTTCTTCACTTTCTACTGTAAATGTACTAATTGCTTCCTGTAATTCCGTTGCATCTTCTCCTAACCCTGTTGCTGCTTCATTTAAATCTTTTGCTGCCTGAAGTTGCTCATCAGCTGATGCCTGTACTTCTTCTGATGCTGCCGCCGTTTCTGTTAATCCTGAAGAAATATTTTCAATTGCCTTTAAGGTTTCATCTTTTGCACTTTCAATGCTACTTACTCCATTTCCTATTTCTTCAATATTTTCCGTAAGTCCTTCCACCTGTTCTCCAATTACATTAAATACTTCTATGGTTGCATTCAAAGAGCTTTCCTGGGAAGATACAATTTCTTCTGCCTCTTTTGCATTATTCGCTGTTTCTCTAGTTTTTAACTGAATTCCACCAATAATACTTTCAATTTTATGAGAAGCTTCCATGGACTGCTCTGCCAATTTTCTAATTTCACCAGCCACTACTGCAAATCCTCTTCCTGCTTCTCCTGCCCTTGCCGCCTCAATAGAAGCATTTAAAGACAACAAATTAGTTTGAGATGCAATTTCATTAATGGTATTTGTAATCCCTTCGATGGAACGAGATTCCTTTTCTAAGGCTTCAATATTATCTATTACCTTTCTGGTAATATGGGTTGTTGCTTTTGCCTTTGTATTTAATTCCTGAATCGTTCCAATACCCGTAGTAACAGTTTCTTTTGTATTTTCTGCAAATTCAGCAATACGTGTTGTACTTTGATTTACATAATCAATTTTTTCGGATAATCCGCTCATTTTTTTCAAACAGCTTTCTGCATCATGTGCCTGATCTATAATTCCTACTTCAATATGTTCTATGGCTACTGTAATACTTTTTGCTGAATCTACAAACCTTTCTGATGCTCGGGATACTTCTCTTGCCGAATCTGTAACACGCTCAGTAACTTTTGCTGACTTTCGAATCAAATCTTTAATACTTCCAATCATATGAGTAATATGATTATTCAATTTTTTGAATTCATCTCTTCGATTTGTTTCAACTTTTACTGTCAAATCTCCTTGGGAAGCTTCTTTTAATATTCCATTTACATTACCAATCGCTTTTCCCATTCCATTAGATAAAATCATACCTACTACAACAGCTACAATAATCGCCACAATAACCATAAGAATTGTCATATTTTTAATATTAGAAGCCTGCTCCATAATTACTTTTTCTGGTATCATAGTAGCAAACACACACCCTGTGTTTCCAATCTTGGAATATACAAACATATATTCTTTCCCATTAACTTTTACATCACTGGTTCCAACTGTTTCTTCACTTTCTATTGCCGCATTATAAAATTCGGTATTATAAAAACTTTTTTCTTCTAATTCCTTTTCTGCTGCAATTTCTCTGCCATCCGGTGTAATAAAAGCACAAATGGTTCCCTCCGGAAACTCTATATTTCCTAGTATTTTTTGAATAGCAGACATCTTAATATCCATAGACACAATAGCCACTGGTTTCATTCTATTACTGATAATGGCACGACTGATTACGATTGAATACTCTTCCGGCTCTGTGCCTATTATGCTGTCAATAAAATTATGATATCCACTCCATATTGGTTTTCCTTTTGCTTCTATAATGATTTTCCCTTCTTCAGTTTCGCTAAAAGCATCATAATCTTCTAATTTAAAGCTACCTTTTGAACTTAATGGGTTTCCATAAGACGTCACTACATTTACCATATTCAGATTTTCATCCGCAAGAGTATCTCCTATTAATGTTTTTTGTAGAGATGCAAAATTACTTGCCTCTTCTGCTGCCTTCTTTTTGTAAGCCCCACTATAATAGGACACCAGTACTGTATCGTTGGCAAATTGTTGGGATTTTACTTCCAAATTACTTAAAAGTAATGTGTAGTATTCACCTGCTTTTTGTACTGTGTTTGCTGTAGATTCCCGATAATTAGTTACAATCGTTTTTGACGCTCTGGAATAAGAAGAAATTCCCAAAATAACAATCAAAATCACTGGAATCATAAATGCCAGTGTTAGTTTAATCTTTATCCCAAAAGCCATTTCCAAAATAGGATTTTTCTCAATTAGAAGGTCAAGTTTTTGATTCAGACTTCCGCTTATGGCTCCTTTTTTTGCTTTTAGTCCTTTTCCTGTCTTTATATTCTTTTGACCTTTCTGTTTAAGCAATTTCCTCTTTTCACTACCCTCTTTTTTCTTTAATTTCCCCTTTACATTTTTCATTATGTTTGCCACTTGATTCGTGACAATTACTTTTTGTTTCTTCTTCTTCAAAGATTTACCCTTTTCCCCGGAAAGATTATCTTCCATTTCTTCCCTACTCTCATCACACTTATCTTTTTCTCGTTTTTTAACAACCCCCAGTTTCTTTATCCGACTTTTATCTAAAATCTTATTTTTCATGAAAACCACCCACTTTCGCATTATTAAATACTAATCTTCAAACCTCACTTTCCTATTCCGACCCATTTTTCAGTCATTTTTTCCATTATACCATTTGCATATAATTTTCGCAACAAAAAGCTCTTTTTTCGTCTTTTTTTCTTTCATTTTGACAAATTGTTGTTTTTAACAGTAAAATTCAAACAAAAAAAGAACTTTCAACAGGTGTTTTTTTACCCATCAAAAAGTTCTCTCTTTTACTTTATTCTTCTGTTTCTTCCTTACATACAATGGAAATTTCTAATTCTTCTAACTGCTTTTCTTCTACCACATCTGGTGCATTTGACATGAGACAAGATGCATCTTTTACTTTAGGGAATGCAATTACTTCTCGAATACTGTCCACACCTGCCATTAACATAATCATACGGTCAAACCCGTAAGCCAATCCTGCGTGAGGTGGTACTCCGTACTTAAACGCATTTAATAAGAAACCAAAACGTTCTTCTGCTTCTTCTGGCGTAAATCCAAGAATTTCAAACATTTTTGACTGAATGTCACTTTGGAAAATTCTAACGCTTCCACCGCCAATTTCGGTACCATTTAATACAATATCGTATGCTTTTGCTCTTACTTCACCTGGAGCACTATCAAGCTTAACTAAATCTTCTTCCATAGGCATGGTAAATGGATGATGCATTGCTACATATCTTTCCTGTTCTTCAGACCATTCCAATAATGGAAATTCGGTTACCCATAAGAAGTTAAACTTCTTCTTATCTAATAATTCCAAATTTCTTGCAATCTCAAGACGTAAATTACCAAGTACATCCCATACTACTTTATTTTTATCTGCTGCAAAGAATAATAAATCTCCCGGCTTACCTTCCATTCTCTCTACAATAGCTGCCAATTCTTCTTCTGTCATAAATTTTGCAAAGGAGGATTTATAAGAACCATCTTCTCCAATGGCAAGATATGCCAGTCCTTTTGCTCCAAAATCTTTTGCAAAATTCACTAGAGCATCAATTTTCTTTCTTGGCATTGATCCTTGTCCATTAGCATTGATACCACGAACAGAGCCACCATTTTCCAATGCACCGGTAAACACACCAAAACCACAACTTGCTACTAAGTCAGAAATATCTTTTAATTCCATTCCAAATCTGGTATCTGGTTTATCAGAACCAAAACGATCCATGGCTTCCTGCCAGGTCATTCTCTGAATCGGAAGCTGTACATCAATTCCAATGGCATCTTTAAAAATTTTCGCTAACAGTCTTTCATTAATATCAATAACATCATCAATATCTACAAAAGATAATTCCATATCGATCTGAGTAAATTCTGGCTGTCTGTCTGCTCTTAAATCTTCATCTCTGAAGCATTTTGCAATTTGGAAATATCTGTCATATCCAGAACACATTAAAAGCTGCTTAAATAACTGTGGTGACTGTGGAAGAGCATAAAATTTTCCATGATGTACACGACTTGGCACCAGGTAATCTCTTGCTCCTTCCGGAGTACTCTTAATTAAAATGGGAGTTTCTACTTCTAAGAATCCTTCTTCTGCCAAAAAATTTCGAACTGTTGTCGCTACTTTACTTCTAAGAATCAAATTTTTCTGAATATCCGGTCTTCTTAAATCCAGATAACGGTATTTTAATCGAATATCTTCTTTTGTTTTACTGTCTTCTTCAATTGGAAATGGTGGTGTCTGGGACTCAGATAAAATTCTAACTTCTGTTGCCCTGATTTCAATTTCACCAGTTGCCAGATTTTCATTTACTGCACCAGAACGTGCTTCCACCTTACCTACTACTGCAATTACAAATTCACTTCTTAATTTTTCCGCTTTTGCAAAGCCTTCTGCCTTTACATCACTTTCTTCAAAAATAATCTGCATAATACCAGAACGGTCACGCAAATCCACAAAAATGATGCCACCTTTGTTACGGCTTTTCTGTACCCATCCCATTAAGGTGACTTCACTTCCTATGTCATTCTTTGTTACTTCTGCACAACGATGTGTTCTTTTTAGTCCTTTCATTGCTTCTGCCATTTTTCATATCCTCCAATTTATTTACCAGCTTCAAGTATAAGCTGTCTATTCTCTAGTATTTCATCCATTTCACCACTACATATTAGCGCTTGAAATGCAAGAAATATTTTCATGTCAAAATTTTTAAATTCCTCTGCCATAAGTTCCATAGCGGTTTCTTTATCAAATGCCTTTCGGTAAGGTCTATCCGAAGTCAAAGCAGAAAACACATCACATACTCTGATAATTCTTGCTCCATAAGGAATCTCTTCCCCTTTCAAGTTATCGGGATACCCTGAACCATCAAAATTTTCATGATGATGTTTTACTGTTTCTAATACAAATTCTGAATATTCATGTTCCTTTAAAATTTCATAACTGATTTTAGAATGAAGCCGCATATATTTTGTTGCTTCGATCGTTAAAGATTCCTCTGCCCTGCCATACAAATGGGAAGCCAATCGTAACTTTCCAACATCATGTAACATCCCTGCATTAGCAAGTTCCACACTTACACTCTCTTCATCGCCCATTTCCTTTGAAAGATAATAGGCAAGATTACTTACTCTTACTGCATGAGCCAATCCTTCCACCAAATCATTTATAACCCTTTCTTTTTCCAGTTCTAATTCCTCACACTTCACTTTCATAGCTGCTACGAACTTCCTCCTTACGAGCAATCATTTCCTCAATCCGTTTCATATAATTAGTAACATCTTTCACATTTTCTACTCTGGTTATACTTTCATCTGGAAAAACATATTTTGAAATAGCTCCTGCTCCTGCTGCAATAATAGTTTGTTTTTCCTCCATAATCAGAATATTATACAAGCCTATATGCCCTGGTTTTGCATATCCCACATTTTCCAGATTACCTCCCATATTCTTTTGACGGTACAAATAGTATGGTTCCAATCCCATTCTTTTGGCATATTCTGCTGTTCGTTTCATCATATCTTCTGGAGCAGTATTAATATCTTCTATGTAAGATTGCTTTTGTATATTCAGTCTTGCTGCTCGTTTTAAAGCCAAAGAATGTACTGTTAGGTTTTCAGGGTTTAATTTTTGTATCTCTTCCATAGTATGCTCTAAATGAGTCATATTTTCTCCTGGAAGTCCCAAAATAATATCCATGTTAATGGTTTTAAACCCTGCCTCTTTCGCTAAATCATATGCTTGTATAATATCTTTTACTGAATGTTGTCTTCCAATTACTTTAAGTGTTTCTTCATTCATGGTCTGTGGATTAATGGAAATACGTTCTATGCCACATTCTTTTAAAGCTTTTAGTTTTTCCCCTGTAATACTATCCGGTCTCCCTGCTTCCACACAAAACTCTTTTACTGCACTACAATCAAATTTTTCTCTAATAAAAAGTATCAGACTTCTTAATTCCTCATGGCTTAATGTGGTAGGTGTTCCTCCGCCGATATAAATAGAATCTAGTCTTTTATGCCCCATTGCTTGTGAAATATAGGTTAATTCTTTATATAGTGCCTCTAAATATTCCCTTGTGCGTTTCTGCCACAACGTAATAGGATAGGAAGTAAAAGAACAATATAAACAGGTGGTAGGACAAAAAGGGATTCCAATATACAAACTATAACCACTTTTATAATCAAAGGTATTTAATACCGAAAGCTCTCTATGGGCAATCTCCACACTAAGTTCTGCTTTTTCTTGACTAATACAATAAATCTTTTTCAAATCCTCGATGGTTTCTTCTCTTCCATTCCCCTTTTCTAACATTGACATTACAATTTTTACCGGACGGATTCCCGTAAGATTTCCCCAAGGCAGTTCTTTGCCAGTATACTCTGCTAATTTGGTATACAATAGTCTTTTTAACCTGTTTTTTTTCTCTTTACGTTCTATATTCGCAAACTCAGCACTGCCTTCCGCAACTATGGTTTCCTTTTCCTTGATGGTAAGTATCACTTGTGTTTTTTCATATTTTACAATAATAAGAACCTTTTCTTCCTGCTGTTTCCCATCAATTCCAATTTGAACCCTTACATCTTCCTTAGTAAAAAAAGCTTTTGTTAGTGTATACACATCATATCGAAATTCATCTTCACTTAACTGTATTTGTATCACTTTACATGCTCCTTATTTAAATAAAAGGATTATTTTCTTTTTCATGTCCGATGGTTGTAGTTGGCCCATGTCCCGGATACACATATACTTCATCCGGAAGAGCAAACAATTTTTCTCTGATGGCTGTTACCAATGCACTGGCACTTGAAGTTGGAAAATCTGTTCTTCCAACGGATTCTGCAAATAAAGTATCACCACATAACAGTATCTTTTCTTCTTCCAAGTAATAGCATACTCCACCAGCAGTATGTCCCGGCGTATGAATTACTTTCATTTTAATTCCTGCCAGTTCTAGTTCTTCTCCGTCTTTTACCAGAATATCTGCTTTTGTTGTATATGGTGTTCCAAACATGGCAGAAACATTTAAATCTGCATTTTCAATCAATTTACTCTCTTCTTCTCCAAGATACACCTTTACACCTGCTGCTTTTCGAATACCATCCACTCCCATAACATGGTCAAAATGCCCATGGGTTAAAAGTACCGCTTTAATAGTATATCCCCGATTTGTCATTTCTTCATAAATTCGTTCTCCTTTTGCTCCCGGATCTACTACAACTACTTCATTTGTATCTGTATTTTGTAAAAAGTAACAATTTGTCTGAACAGTTCCAACAACCATTCTGCCTATTTTTATATTACTCATTTCTAACCCTTTCTTCGGAAATGCTTTTTCTCTCTCTTTTCCTTAACTTGTAGTTCTTACAATGTCAATAACACTTTCTACCTGGCGTACTTTTCCAATCAATGTATTCAACTCCTCTTTACTACTTACTTCAAAAGACATGGTAAGGGTTGCCGTTCCCTGTTTACTGGTACGCACATTCATAGAAACCACATCAATTTTTCTTTCTGTAAAGATTTTAGATACATCCACCAAAAGCCCTGTACGATTTTGACTGTATATTTTAATTTCTGCCATGTATTTTTCACAATGAGCCCCATCTTCCTGCCACTCTGCATCAATCAAACGTTCTCTGTCAAAATCTTGAAGATTAATAATATTAATACAGTCTGTTCTGTGAATAGATACCCCTCTTCCTCTTGTAACAAATCCTACAATTTCATCTCCAGGAAGAGGACTGCAACATTTTGAAAAACGTACTGCAACATCATGGATTCCTTTTACTACAATACCACCTTTGCCATTTTTGTTTTTGGCAACCGGAAATTTTTCTTTGGTTTCTGCAATACTTTCCAAAACTTCTGCATCAGTAATTTCTCTTTTATGTTCTTTGTCATAGATTTCACAAAGTTTATTAATTACTTGCCCTTCCTTTAATCCGCCATGACCCACTGCTGCAAGAACAGATTCCCAGTCCTGAAAACCATATTTTCGCATTACTACATTCATATAATCTATTTTTAAGATATCACTAATAATAATTGCTTTTGCCTTGCAATACTGGTGAAGCATTTCTTTACCTTTTAAGATATTATCTTCTTTCAATTCATTTCTAAACCACTGATTTATCTTGTTCTTTGCCTGAGTACTTTTTACAATACCTAACCAGTCACGACTTGGTCCTTTGGAATTTTGGGAAGTTAACACTTCGATTCTGTCACCATTTTGAATCACATAATCGATAGGCACCAGTTTTCCATTGACTCTGGCACCAATCATTTTATTTCCTACTGCACTATGAATACTGTAAGCAAAATCAATTGGTGTAGAACCATTTGGAAGGTTCTTTACATCTCCAGATGGCGTAAAACAGTATACATTTTCAGAGAATAAATCTAAATCACTTTTTAAAAGATTTAAGAATTCTTTGTTGTCCGACATGTCCCGCTGCCATTCCAAAATCTGCCTTAACCAACTTAATTTTTCCTCTTCCTGAGCCTCTACCTTTTTACCATTAGAAGCTTCCTTATATTTCCAGTGTGCTGCAATTCCATACTCAGCAGTTCTGTGCATTTCATAAGTACGAATTTGTACTTCAAACGGCTGTCCGCTTGGTCCAATTAATGTAGTATGAAGAGACTGGTACATATTAGGTTTTGGCATGGCAATATAGTCTTTAAATCTCCCTGGAATAGGTTTATACATTTCATGAATTACACCAAGGGCCGCATAACAGTCTTTTACGGTTTCCACAATAATACGTACTGCAAACAAATCGTATATCTGTTCTAACGTCTTATCCTGATTTACCATTTTCTTGTAAATACTAAAGAAATGTTTTGCCCGCCCATCTATCTGCGCTTCAATCCCTGCATTTTCAATGTGTTTTTTCACATCTTCTACAATATCATGAACAAATTCTTCTCTTGCACTTTTTCTAAGATTAATTTTATTGGCAAGTTCCTGATATATTTCAGGTTCCAGATATTTTAAAGACAAATCATCCAATTCTATCTTAATTTTTGAAATACCAAGCCTTTGTGCAATTGGTGCATAAATATCCATGGTTTCCCTTGCTTTTTCTTTTTGTTTTTCCGGACGCATATACTTTAATGTACGCATATTATGCAGTCTATCAGCAAGCTTAATTAATATAACTCTGATATCCTTTGCCATGGCCAGAAACATTTTTCTTAAATTTTCCGCCTGCACTTCCACTTTGTCCATAGAATAATTTAACTGCCCCAACTTGGTTACCCCATCTACCAAAAGAGCCACTTCTGCACCAAATTCTTCTGTAATTTCTTCTTCTGTCATTACTGTATCTTCTACCACATCATGCAAAAGTCCTGCCACTATGGTTTCTTTATCCAATTCTAAATCAGCTAGTATAATTCCAACACAAAGAGGGTGAATAATATAAGGTTCACCCGATTTTCTTGCTTGTCCTTCATGAGCCTCATAAGCAATTTTATAAGCTTTTTCAATCATGGAAATATCTGCTGAAGGATGATATCTCCGAACACTTCCTATTAATTCTGCATATAAGCTATCCGGACTTGTAAAGTCTTGCATAATCTTTACATTTCCATCATTTATTATTTTTTCTTTTCCCCTTGTTGATATAAATTCTGTATCATTTTTACTTTGCATTTCAGGCATTTTTATCACCACTTCTTGTAATTTATCTCATTATTATAATTTTTTTAGCAACAAATTGCAATAGGTTGCTAAAATTACTTGATGGTACACAGTTTGGCAGCCAGTGTCAAGCTTGTGGGCCAGCAGTAATTACTTTCCTTCATAAGTAATAGCTGCTTCTACATTGTAACCAGAAAGTTTTTTTCTACCTTCTAAGCCTGCAAGTTCCATAAGAAAGACAATTTTCACCACTTCACCACCAAGCTGCTCTACCAATTTGATAATTGCTTCAATGGTTCCCCCAGTTGCAATTAAGTCATCCACAATAACCACTTTCTGTCCTGGTTTAATAGCATCTTTATGCATTTCCAAAGTAGCAGTCCCATACTCTAATTCATATTCCTGCTCTATGGTTTCACATGGAAGTTTTCCTTTTTTTCTTACAGGAATGAACGCCTTCTTCATATTATACGCAATAGGAACCCCAAATATAAATCCTCTAGATTCCGGTCCTACCACCACATCAAATTCTATATCTCCGATTAATTTTTCCATAGAATCTATAGATAACTGTAATCCTTCCGGCTCCTGCAACACACTGGTTACATCACGAAAAACAATTCCTTCTTCCGGAAAATCCGGTATACTTCTAACATATTCTTCTAACTTTTTCATCCTGCTGTCTCCTTAAACCTTCATTTTATTTAGAGAGAGCACCGTACCAAAGGCACAATGCTCTTTTTTTAAGCTTCTACATCTTTTATACTGAAGCTGATTCTTCCCATTTTGTCTTTTCCAAGACATACTACTTTCACTACATCTCCAAGTGTCAGTACATCTTCTACATGATTGATTCTTTCTTTGGAAATTTTTGAAATATGAACCATTCCTTCTTTTCCTGGTGCAAATTCAAGGAACGCTCCAAACTCTTTGATGCTGATCACTTTACCAGTAAGCACCAATCCTTCTTCAAAGTCTGTAGTAATTACTCGAATCATTTCTGCAGCTTCTTCCATTTTGTCCTGTTCTACTCCACAAATAGATACAAAGCCTTCATCTGTAATATCAATTTTAACTCCCGTACGATCAATGATTTCATTGATAGTCTTTCCTCTTTGGCCTACCACATCACCAATCTTTGCTGGATCAATCTGTATCTGGATAATCTTTGGTGCAAATTCTCCAACATTCTCTCTTGAAGCTGCAATTGCCTTATTCATAACTTCATCCAGGATATACATCCTTGCTTCTCTTGTTCTCTTAATTGCTTCTTCTACGATTGGTCTTGTTAAACCATGAATCTTAATATCCATTTGGATTGCAGTAATACCATCTTTGGTTCCTGCTACTTTAAAGTCCATATCTCCAAAGAAGTCTTCTAATCCCTGAATATCTGTTAATACAATATACTCATCATCTGTTTCTCCGGTTACCAGTCCACAGGAAATTCCTGCTACCGGCTTCTTAATTGGTACACCTGCTGCCATTAAGGACATACTGGATGCACATACAGATGCCTGAGATGTAGAACCATTAGATTCAAAAGTTTCTGATACAGTACGGATTGCATATGGAAATTCTTCTTCTGTTGGCAATACCGGTACCAAAGCTTTTTCTGCTAATGCACCATGTCCGATTTCACGTCTTCCCGGTCCTCTGGAAGGTTTTGTTTCTCCTACAGAATAAGACGGGAAGTTATAGTGATGCATATATCTTTTTGAAGTTTCATTTAAATCTAACCCATCTATTTTCTGTGCTTCTGATAATGGTGCTAATGTTGTTACGGTACAAATCTGTGTCTGTCCTCTGGTAAACATTGCAGAACCATGCACTCTTGGAATAATATCCACTTCTGCTGCCAATGGTCTGATCTGTGTAATTTCTCTGCCATCTGGACGTTTATGATCCTTCAAAATCATTTTACGAACTGTTTTTTTCTGATACTGATAAACAGCTTCGTCAATTAATGTAATCCATTCTTCATTTTCAGCAAAAGTTTCTTCTAATTTATCTTTAATATTACGGATATTTTCTTCTCTTACCTGTTTTACATCTGTAAATACAGCTTCTTCCATTTCTTCTGGTGTTACCACTTCTTTAATAGCCGTAAATAATTCTTCTGGAACTGCACAACTTGTATATTCATGTTTTGTTTTTCCACACTCTGCCACAATATCATCAATAAATGCAATTACCTTCTGATTTAATTCGTGAGCCGCATAAATTGCTTCTACCATTTTATCTTCTGATACTTCGTTTGCACCAGCTTCTATCATGATAACTTTTTCTCTGGTAGATGCTACAGTCAGTTTTAAGTCAGATTCTAAATTCTGTGTGGCATTTGGGTTAAATACAAATTCACCATTAATAAGCCCTACCTGTGTAGTTGCACATGGACCATCAAATGGAATATCTGAAATTGCAGTTGCAATAGCAGAACCTAACATGGCTGTAAGTTCAGGACTACATTCTGGGTCCACTGACATTACCATATTATTCAAAGTTACATCATTTCTGTAATCCTTTGGGAATAATGGACGCATTGGTCTATCAATTACTCGTGAAGTAAGAATTGCATTTTCAGATGCTTTTCCCTCTCTTTTATTAAATCCGCCTGGAATTTTTCCTACTGCATACAATTTTTCTTCATATTCTACACTTAATGGGAAGAAATCAATTCCTTCTCTTGGTTTTTCAGAAGCAGTTGCTGTAGATAATACAACTGTATCCCCATAATGCATTAATGCAGCACCATTTGCCTGGGCTGCTACTCTACCTACGTCTACTCTTAAAGTTCTGCCGGCAAGTTCCATTGTAAAACTCTTATACATATCTTCTATCTCCTTTTATTTTACTAGGCAGAAGATACCGAAACTACTGAAGGGTACACAGCCTCTATGTACCCTTCAGTGGTCTCGGGGGCTGTCTTCTACCTGTTTTTTAATGGCATAAAACGCCTTATAGTAAAATAGGACGGAATATTCCGTCCTATTCACATTTCCGGAATTTTTCCCGCAATAATCCCACAGATTATTTACGAATTCCTAAACGTTCGATTAATGTACGATATCTTTCAATATCTGTTTTCTTTAAATAATCAAGTAAACCACGTCTCTGACCTACCATTTTAAGAAGCCCTCTTCTTGAATGATGATCTTTTGCGTGTACTTTTAAGTGCTCAGTTAATTCCTGAATTCTTGCAGTTAAAACTGCGATCTGTACTTCTGGTGAACCTGTGTCGCCTTCTGTTCTTGCGTATTCAGCAATAATTGCCTGTTTCTTTTCCTTTGAAATCATTTCAATTTCCTCCTTAAATTTAAACGCCATATATTAAGATGCCGGTCGGAGACTCCATGCTCTGAATATTGGCTGATTACTAATACCACGATAGTATATCATATCCTGCTTATGTTTGTCTAGAATTAATTTTCTCTTATGCTTAGAAAACTACATCAATTCACCCTGAATATCTGACTTCCACAAGCATTAATCCATGCGCTGGTGCCATAAATCCGGCACTGTATCGGCTCTTAGCCTGAAAAATTTCTGGTATCTCCTGAACACCAACTTTTCCCAATCCAATTTCAATTAGAGTTCCAGTAAGAATTCTTACCATATGATACAAAAAACCTTCACCAGTAAAATACAATTTCAAATACTCATTGTCCAACACAATGTCTATATTCTGTAAATTCCGCACAGTATCCTTTTCTTTTCTCTTTTCCGAACTAAAGCTTCGAAAATCGTGAACTCCTATAAGCATTCTGACAGCTTCCTTCATTTTTTCTATATCTAGTTCCATTGGGACAGAATAAGCATATCTTCTGGTGAATACACAAGGACGTTTTCGCAAATCAATGGTATAACAATATGTTTTTGACAGTGCATCAAATCTACTATGAAACCCACCGGTCGCCTGCTCTATTTTAATTATTTTTAAGTCTTCCGGCAATTCTTCATTTAATTGTTGTTTAAATTCTGCTTCTTTTAATTTCTTTTTTATATGAAAATTTACGGTCTGTCCTATGGCATGTACTCCTGCATCGGTTCTTCCTGAAGCAATAATTTTCACGTCTTCTTTTCCAATCTTTTGTATACAGTTTTCTAATGTTTCCTGGATGGTAAGCCTTCCCTTTTGTCTTTGAAACCCATCATATCTTCCACCATCATATACAATAATCATCTTATAATTGTAATCCATAATTTTCTCCTATTTCAAACTACTATTCATTTTAACATAATTATGGTAAAATATCATTATATTTCATTACAAAAGGGGGATTATCATGGCAAAAATTATGCTGATAGACGACGATACAGAGGTACTGGCAATAAATTATAAATATTTTCAAAGGAAGGGCTATGAAGTTTCTGCTTTATCTTCTGCTCTCAAAGCATTACAAATGATACCCAAGTTTCAACCAGACTGTATTGTATTGGATGTAATGCTTCCGGAATTAGATGGGTTCAATGCTTTTCCAAAAATTCGAAAACTTACCAATGCACCGGTAATTTTTCTAACAGGAAAAACAGAGGAAAATGATAAAATAAATGGGCTGTTGCTAGGAGCAGACGATTATATGGTGAAACCTTATAGTTTACGAGAACTAGAAGCGCGAATTATGGTACAGCTTAGGAAAATTAATGTTTCTTCTTCTCCATCCCGTTTGGAATTCCCTCCGCTCTCTATTGATATAACTTCTCATAAAGTATATTATAATGAAACAGAAGAAATCATTATATCCAAAAGAGAATATGAATTTTTATACCTTTTAGCTTCCAACCCAAGGCAAACTTTAACATTTCAGTCCATTGGAGAAGCGATGTGGGGAACCTATTCCGACTCTGATCGGCGTACAATTATGGTAATTGCAAGCCGCTTAAGAAAAAAAGTGTGTTCTTACAGTGGTTTGGAAAATCTCATTGAAACAGTCTGGTCCCAAGGTTACAAATTTATCCCAAAACAATAGGAGGTAATTCATGAAGAAAAAAATTATTTTTTCAAAGCCGGAACTAAATACAGAAGATTTATCTATTGCTTTATATAATGCAACCCAGAAATTAGAGCAAGCTAATGCTTTATTAGAAGAAAGTCAGAAACAAAAGGATATGCTTTTTTCCAATATTTCTCATGATTTGCGTTCTCCTATTACTGCAATCCGCAATTCCATTGAATATTTATTATCTTTGGATGAAATAGACAAAGAAGAACTTACTTCTTCTTTAAAATTAATGGAACGCAGAAGTATTTACTTAGAACACTTGGTTAATGATGTGTTTCTTCTATCTTCCATTGATATTAATGAAAATATGTTCCATAAAGAGAACTTAAATCTTACTTATATTTTAGAGGACTTTTATTTTATGGTTGCTGAAGATAGCTGTTACGAGAACCGAAAGCTTCATTTAGATGTCCCTGAAGATTTTGAATGTATGGTTTCGGTGGATTCCAAAATGTTTCTTCGAGTATTAGATAATCTTTTTACTAACGCTTTAAAATATTCCCATGAGGGAGCTTCTATTACCTTAAATGCATATAAAGATAATGCTTATGCTCATATTTTAGTTTCTGACACTGGCATTGGCATTGAAGCAGAACATTTATCCCAAATTTTCGAACCTTCTTATATGGTAGAAAGTGCAAGAACACCTTCTTCCACTACAGGAACCGGCTTAGGACTTGCTATCGTAAAAGCAATTATTCAACATTTAGGTGGAACCATCTGGTGCGAGAGTACTCCTTTTGAAGGAAGCACTTTTCACTTCACTCTTCCCCTTCTAAATGCATAAAAAAAACGGCAGTGATTTCACTGCCATTTTTTTTATGCAACTTCAATAAATCCATTACTTACCAATGTGGCAAGAAACTCATCTACTGACTTTTCACAAACACTTTTTTCTACATCATAAATTTCCAATAACTTCGTGACAATCTGACTTACTTCTACGCCATCTTCCAACATCCCCCAAATATCATTTGCGGACCCTTTCAGCATAAAATACTTTCCTGTTTCAAAGTCTATCATAACTTTTTCTCCTGCAAGTTCTGATACCTCTGGTCTTTTTTTGATTTTAATTTTTTTCTCCATATTATTCCCTCATTTCTTTTTGTTTCTATATAGAATGAATTCCACTATAGTCTATCAACGTTTTACACATCTTTTTACTTTTATCATATATTATAGATATTATAGAAGAATTCAATCTTTTTATTTTTGCTATACTTTTCTATCACTACTTTTAAAAAGCACCTTTTCTAAGAACTACCTGTAATACCGTTTGTATCATTATCTTAAAATCCATAAAAACATCCCAACAATCAATATACTTTGTATCCAGTTCTACAATTTCTTCAAAGTCCGTAATAGTACTTCTTCCACTTACCTGCCACATCCCTGTGATTCCTGGTTTAATACTGATTCTTCTCCAGTGCCTTCTTTCATACTGTTCCACTTCGTCTACTGTAGGTGGTCTTGTCCCCACCAAAGACATGTCTCCAATTAGCACATTAAAAAACTGCGGCAATTCATCTATACTAGTTTTTCTAATAAATTTTCCCACCTTGGTAATTCTAGGATCATCTTTCATTTTGAACATAAATCCATTGCCCATTTCATTTTGCTGCATAAGTTCTTTTTTCTTTTCTTCAGCATCTATACACATACTTCTAAACTTATACATATTAAAATGACGTCCATTCATTCCTACTCTCTGTTGTTTAAAAATAACAGGCCCCTTAGAATCCAACTTAATTGCCAAAGTTGTTCCCAACATAATGGGCGAAAACACAATAATTCCTATAAGAGAGCCTATAATATCCACTACCCTCTTAAATGCTCTTGCCCCTACATTTAAAGACACTGTATGATAAGTAATAACAGGATACGTCCCTACACTACTTACATAACTTTGGGCTGTTCCACTGCTATATGCGTTCATTATAACTTTTGCTGTAACTCCCATTTCCACACACATATTAATGTAAGGCTGCACATCAATAGCATCTCCACAATGCCGTGCTTTAATATAAATCTGGTCCACAGCATATTCATGGATAATTTCTTCTAACTGGGTAATACTACCCAGATAACCTTCTGTTTCTTCTTCATTTAAAGATATATACCCCACAACGCACACTTCTGTATTGCTTTTTTCGAGAAAACGTTCAAACTTTTCATATCCTTCTTTTTGACCAATTAGAATTGCTCTGTATCTTCCTCTCATTTTGTTTTTTAATATATAATGATGGAAAAATGCACTTCCCAAAAGGGCTATATAACAAATTGCCAAAAAGAATATGTAAAACTTTCTGTCTATATCATAGGAGCCACCCCATAAAAGCAATGTAGAAACTACCGCTGTGGCAATTAAAAAAGATTTTGTCACACGTTTGAAAAAACGGTCTGCATAAAAAAATGTGGTCATATTATATAATCTTTCATTTTTTCCTGACAACATATATATCACTAGAAATGATATATACACCAAAAAATACCCCTGTTTCAAACTATTCATTCCAATTCCTGAAACAACAGACGCAATTACAAATGCCAGGGTAGCAAAAACTACATCACATTCCATATACAGAAGGTTCGTGCTTGCGTTTTGATTAAATTTCCCCATACCTCATTCAATCCTCCTGAATTTACGAAAAGTATCTCATCATAATCTTTTGTAGAAATTCGACCTATATTTTATTATAATATAAATTCCTCAAAAAAGATATCTAAATTTTAGATATTTTACATTTTTTACAAAATCTGTTTATGTTCGATCTTAATTTCCCTGTCACAGTAATCAAGAACAGTCTTTCTATGAGTAATTAAAAGACATGTTGGCTTTGGATTTAATTTTTTAATTCCTTCCAACACTTCCAATTCTGTTTTTGCATCTAATGAAGAAGTAGCTTCGTCTAAAATCAAAAATGGTGCCTTTTTCACAATAGCTCTGGCTATTGCAATTCGTTGTGCCTGACCTTCTGAAATACCATAACCTTTTTCACCAATTACAGTATCTGCTCCCTTTGGTAATTCCTGTACAAATTCATATGCTGCCGCCATTTTTAATGCTTCTTCTATTTCCGCCTCTGAAGCATTCTCATTTCCCATTAAAATATTTTCCCTTATTGTACCACTAAATAGTGTATTTCCCTGAGGAACATAAGAAATAAAGCTTCTTGCAGCTGCATTTGCTAATTTGGTCTGCCCTTCTTTATTGAAAAATGTAACATCCCCTTTTTGTCCTTCTAAAAATGACATCATAAGACGTACCAGAGTTGTCTTTCCAATTCCAGATTCTCCCACAATAGCCACAAATTCTCCTGGCTCTATACCTAAGGAAATATCTTCTAACACTGTTTCTTGTTCACTGTATCCAAATGTCAGATTATTTACGGATACTCCTATATTTTCTTCTTTGATATCACTTTTTTCATAGTTTTCTTTCTTTATGTTCTGCAATTCCATTACACGTCCTGTGGATGCTATAATGGAGACAATTTTAGGAACATTTTCTGCCAACTGTATAATCGGAGATTGGATTCTTCCTACCATGGTAAGAAATAATGCCATAGTCCCATATGTAATACTGCCTTCTGCCACCTTAAGAGCCCCCAATGTAAAGGCAACTATGTATGCAATTTGAAAAGATAATGACATGGTGCTAGAACTGATAATTCCCATATTTGCTTTCTTTCTTACCCAGTAAAATCTTTCTTCTCGTAAATCTACCAGTTTGTTAATGGAACTTTCTTCATTACCAAAAGCTTTTACTATCAACAAATTACTAACACTTTCCTGCAAAAATGAACGGTATGCTGCTTCTGATTCCAGTACCTTAACCTGAAGTTTCTTTAATTTTCTCCCTAAAACAAAACAAATTACTGCTGCAATCGGTGCAATCACCAATGACATAATCGCCAAACTAGGCTCATAGTAATATAAAATCCCAAACATAATAAATAATTCTATCACTAATCTTATAATATTAGGAATTGTATATATAATACCATTTGAAATATTTCCTGCATCAGTAGTCATTCGGGTCATCATATCACCCGTATGATATTTTTTTATATCTCCCCAAGTAGATTCAATAATTTTCTGATACAGATTTTTTCTAATTCCAAAAGAAAATTTTTCATCTAAAACTATGGAAATAACAGAAATCGCCGCACTCAGTCCTAAACTCACTAAAGTTAATATCAGATATATTATAATGGCACGCAATACAAAATTTCCATCTGTTGCCGAATCTATAATATTTTTTGATACAATCGATAGTTCTGCTGATATGGCAGAACATATCACATTAATAACTAACATAAGAATAATTTGTGGCATATATGGAAGCGAATACCTCATAAGCCACTTGGTATAGCCTGACTGATTTTTATATTCTTTTAATTTGTTTATTATTTCTTTCATTCTTTTCCTAATTCCTCTTTTATTTTTTTCACTTGTTCTCTTACTGTCATTCCTTCTTTTGGTCTTGTAAGTTCGTATATTTTTACTTTATTTGCCACTTCAACACATTGTTTAAAGATTTCCACTGGCATTCCATTTTCTAAATATACCCTTCTCTTATATAGGTTATCTGTTAAATACTTTATTTTTTCACTTCCTTGAATTTCCTTTATTTTAACCTGTTCTATCTCTGCCGCCTTAATAATTATGATTGCAGAAAGTTCCTTCTTTTCTTTGCAAAATCCTTCTTTCAATCTAAGTGCATACTTGGCACCACTAGCTTCTTGTGGAAGCAAAATTAATTCTCCTTTGGCTTTTGTTCTTTCATTTACAGCATTTGAGCAAATCTTTTGTTGAGGATATGCCGGTTCAGCATAAAAAATATCTTCTTCTAAAGTAATTGCTACAGTATCATCCGCCATGAAAATTCCATCATTCTCCAAAAACTCTGCTGTTAATGTTGATTTTCCCGAACCACTTACTCCACTAATAATTATTGCTTTATCTTTCCAAAGAACACCACTTCCATGCAACATAAGTTTTCCTCTTTGCATCAAAAGAACAGGGAGTGCATAACATAATATTGCCTGATTTACCATCAATGGATTATATCCCTCTACCAATTGATATATAATTTTCTTTCCTTGCTCCATTTGAAACAATCCCTGTTCTTTTATGTTAACTCTGCTGAATTCTTTTTCAAACAAATAAAGAAACCAGTCTTTTTGCCGTTCTTCAAGTTCTTTTTGTATTATACAAATTTCTTCACTTCTATTTGCACAAATCTCCACTTGAACCGTTTCTGTTGCTGGTATTTCTATTACCTCTTCTAATTTATAATCGGATTTTATATTTACCCCATATATTTTATAGTAATACATCCTTCACCCTCACTCTTCATAAACTTCTATCAATCAGTCTCATTATATCATAATTTCCCCACACATTAAACCATTTAATTTTTTGCAAAAAAAAATTATTAGGTCTTGTAATAAAAATCACTCAACCTAATAATTTTATCTTTCCCTATTTATTCGCTAAATTCTTCTCCAGCGCCTGGGCGATACCATAATCCATTGAACTGTACCCAGTCACCATCATGGTCTTCAGATTTATACTGACCATTTGCTGTTTCTTTAATTTCTAAAGCTGCCATTTCAGGATTTAACCATTCTTTTTTCATATTATTTATCCACCTTTCTTTTTCACAACGTCTCAACGACTGTATTTATCATACTGTATCTCTGCTTTTTTTTCAATCATTCTAACAAATCTGTAACATTTATTTCCAATCATTTTCTTCCATAATTTCCAAAACCATAGCGGTATACAAAAGTCTTGTAAAATCAAATCTTTTGCTTGATGTAATATCTTCTCCCAATTTTTCCATATCTTTTAATGCAGTTTCCACATCTACAATAGAATTACTTCGATTTTTTTCATAAAGTTGTTTCATTTCACCATAGATATGTGCCCAGTTCTTTTTTACTTTCATCATCATATCTGCACTTTGATATCCAAAATCCTCTATTTTTATAATATGGTCTGGCACAATTCCTTCTAAATATTCTCGTATCAGTCTTCGGCTTGTCCCATGATAACAATATTGTTCCATAGGAAGTGACGCACAAAATTCAATCACCCGTTTGTCTAAACAAGGATCTCTAAAAACAGCTCCTGTCATTAAGGATTCTTTTGTTTTAAATTCCCCCTTATGACTCAGTTGATTTTCATCAAAAATCGTTGCTCTCCTTTGCATTACATCAGCTCTTTTCTGACTCGCCCTCTGATACATTGGTGCAATTCGTTCCTCTGGTTTTAACTCTTCTACCTTTGATTCTTTAATATATGCTCTTTCCAAAACATTTTCCTCTTTGTCTGTTTTAGAAAAAAAGTAATCCCCAAAAACTTCAAAGATTGTTTTACAAGTGTATTTTTTTCTCCACCCATATTTTTTTGCATAATAATTCATTTCTTTTATATATGTTATAAATCTTTTTTCAGACAGCAATGTATTCATGTATGCAGTTGCATTTCCATAAGAAATCGTTGTATTTCCATATCCCCCTTCTAGCACTATCCTCGCTCCCATCTGATAGGCTTCTTCCAGACTCTTCATCAACCACTGTAAATTCTGTGCTGATTTATAAGGAATTTCAACTCCTTTTCTTATTTTAAAATGTGCTGTCCATGAATCCTCACCCTTTAAATCAATAAATCTACATTCCACATTTCCAAGAAATTCCGCCGTCTTTTTTACTTTTTCACTTTCATCTGGTACTTGATAAGACTTCAACTCTGATACATAACCTTCTTCTGGAATCGCTGTAAAAGTATATAACTTTTCTCCCCGTTTTTTTAATTCTGGTGCTGCAAAACATGCAACTGCAGAAGAATCTAGCCCTCCGCTTAACGTCATAGCAGTTTTATCTCCTCTTATAAGGCATCTTACCGCCTCACCAAACACCTCAATAAATCTATTCTTATATTCTTCATCAGATTTCAATTTCAACTCTTTTTTACTTACATTCCAATATTGTTTTTTTTCAATTCCTGATGCAGTAATCTTAAAAACATATGCTGGTCTTATTTTATTAATTCCCTGGTATATAGTTTCCTCACATTCTGTCATTACCATTAAATTATCAATTCCAAGGAAATCCGTTACCCACCGTTCATTAATCTTTTTCTTTTCTGCTTCCTCATGAAGAGCTTCTATAACCGAAGCAAACTGGAATGTTCCTTGTTCATACTTATAATAAAGGCAACGAGAACCTACAGCATCAGCCACCACATAAATTTCATTTTCTTCTTTCTTATAAAAAACAAACACATAAGAACCCAATATTTTATTAAGACACTCATTTCCATACTTTCTATATACTTCTAGCAAAAGTTCTCCGTCCGGAATAATTCTTTTTTCTTCCTGAAGCTTCAAATCCTTTAAGAGTTCTTCCCTGTTATCCAATATTACATCTGCAGTAAAGTATATTCCTTCTGCTTCATTTGCATAAGGAAGTTTTTCATATTTACTTTCTTTTGTAAAATATTGAATTCCACATCCCAATATAACAGTATCACTTATATACTCTTCTGTCCTGTCGATCTTATATTTTCCAAAAACTTCTTTCATTCTTTTTGATTTCTCTACTGGAATTTTTTTCCCTTGTAATTGAATAGCCCCCCATATTGCTGACATGATTTTTCCTCCTAAATTTTAATTATTTTCATTATATCCTTTATTCTCCACAATATCAATGAAAAAAGTATTTCCGAAGCAATATTCTTTGTTTCGGAAATACCTAATCACATTTTTTACATATTGAAATTCAAACTACTATTTTCGTGAATACCTATTTCCATTATTCACGCTTTTTTTCACTTTCTTTTGCAATTTAATTAATCTTTTCTTTTCTGCTTTTCCTTTTATCTTATTTGCATTTCCTTTTTTCACTTCCATTTTCACTTTAAATGTATGAAGCTTTTTGTTTTTTATCATTGAAGAAAAATTATCTTTATAAACGCAAATTTTTTTTCCTAAATGAACCTTTTCTGTTTTTTCACCAGTTCCTGGTGCCGGTGTCACTGTTGGTACTTCTGTTGGTGTCGCTGTTGGTACCTCTGTTGGTGTCACTGTTGGCACTTCTGTTGGTGTCGCTGTTGGTACCTCTGTTGGCACTTCTGTTGGTGTCGCTGTTGGTACTTCTGTTGGTGTCGCTGTTGGTACCTCTGTTGGCACTTCTGTTGGTGTCGCTGTTGGTACCTCTGTTGGCACTTCTGTTGGTGTCGCTGTTGGTACCTCTGTTGGCACTTCTGTTGGTGTCGC
>JAFQCM010000015.1 GCA_017399445.1 Lachnospiraceae bacterium
AGTCCAGCTTGCTGTTGTACTACTTGTATTAGGTAAAATTTCTGTACCATTTACTTTAATAGAATAATAGTAAGCAGATGAATGTCCATCTTTTGCTGCTACACTTATATTTGTGGTATTTCCTACTACAAACTCTGTTCCCAAGCTACTTTCTAATTTACTAACATTAACATTTTTAAATTCTGTTACTTCATAATCAATGGATTTTTCCTGTGTAGTAACACCATCGGTTACATAAACTGTAATTTTATATTTTCCTGCGGAACCAGGTAACCAAGCTAAATCATTATATGTACTATAATCTCTTAACACCTGTGTCGTTCCATTGGATGAAGTTGCTGTATATTTATATTTTAATGTTCCCTGTGCATCTTCTGTCACAGTTTTAAAGACAACCTGCTGCCCTTCTACGATGCTTCCTTCCGGACTGGCTGTTAAATTAGTAATTTTAAGACTTTTTTCTGGCTTTGCAATCTTTGTTACTTTCTTGTTGCTGTATGTGTAATATCCAGTTCCAAAAGAATAATTATTACCATTATCACTGTCCCAGTTATTATTTCCATCGTTGAAACATGCGGTAAGAGATGTTGCAGTTCCTAAATCAATGGTAATTGCATAATTATATCCATCTACTTCTGAGTTAGCTTTCATTTTTACTCCAGGAACGCTTGTCCAGCTGCCATTACCGATTTTATAATGAATATTTGGATTTTCATACCCTTTGTAATAAATTGTTGTAGTTGTCTCCTCAACTTCCTTATTCTCTTTCACTACGTTATATTCACTGCAAATGCAGCTTCTAAAGGTTCTTCCGGCTTCAGTTATATCTACAAAAATCTTGTATGTTCCATCCATATCCGGTGTCCATGTTCCTGTAGTTGCTGTATCCATGGTAAAATATTTATCCTTCTGGCCATATGGATAATTTCCACCCTGGGCCATAAACTTACAAGTTGCATCTGATGTGGCATCTGCCAAAGTAACTTTTAATGTAATTTTAGAATTTACCTCTGCACTATTCTTACTAAATGTATGAGAGGCTACTGTAGGTATCTTTAATACAGTATAATCTCCAATGTAGCTTCTGTGTATTTTTCCTGCATCAGTGATGTCTACAAAAATCTTATAGGTTCCATCCATATCTGGTGTCCATGTTCCAGTAGTTGCTGTATTCATGGTAAAATACTTGTCCTGCTGGCCATATTTATAGTTGCCTCCTTGTGCAATAAATTTACATGTTGCATTTGATGAAGCACCATCAAGAGTTACGCTTAAATTAAGGCTTGAGTTTACAAATGCCTTCTCAGTACTAAATTTGTATGATGAGACGGATATTGTTCTCTCGTACTGTGCAGTTATTACTGTATCAGCTGTAATTTTTGAATAATCTTTATCCCATCCGGTAAATGCATATCCTGTTCTTGTTGGATTCTCAGGTGCTTTTGCTGATTCACCTTTGAATACCGTCTGTGTAGATAATACTTTTTCATCATAATCCTTAAATGTTACTGTATAGGAACGAGAAACATTTGTGTCAACAATATCGCCTTTTTTAACAAGCTTAATTCTAACACCTTCTATATGTCTACTGGAATCTGATAAACCAGACTCTTCACCATTTTTTGACCAGTCTGTCCAAAAACCACCATATAAAACTGTCTGATAATATATGTCATACTTCTTTGCCAGTCCGTCAGTTAACCTAATTGCTAAACGGTAAGTCTTATTATTTTCATTACCACATTTTGCACCATCTTGTGCCCAGCTTGTCCAGCTGTTATTCTGATACATTCTATACTGAATGCTTCCGGTAACATCATCTTTATTATTTACATTAAGCTTCATTGAGTTTAATTGATAGCACCATGTTCCACCTAAAGTAAATGCAGAATTTTCATAGCTTCCTTCTGTTTTATTTCCGTTATTATCCTTGTCTGCACTACCACTTAAAGTTTCTGTATATTGACCTAATTGGGAAACTGCAGCTTCTGTTTCAGCTTCAACCAAACTGCTGGCTGAACCTTTTTTCAATAATTGTACCTGCAATCCTTCTACACATTTGTTACTTGAACCATCTCCTGCTGTCTGACCATTCACTGCCCATCCATACCATTTTCCACCATATACGACGGTTTTATAACATATATCATATTTTTCAGCCAAATCTCCTGTAAGCTTAATTTCTACATACTGAATATTATTGTTTCCATCTCCACATACTGCTCCGTCAGATACCCAGTTTGTCCATGCACCATTTTGATATGCACGATACTGTATACTTCCTGAAACTGATTTATTTTGTACACCTAATTTAAACCATTTTAATGCATACCATGAGGTAGCTCCCATTTTTAATATATTATCATTATATTCTGGTGATGTATCTTCTCCATTAGAATCTTTTCCTGAACCACCTGTTAATGTTTCACTACATGTTCCATAATCTAGATTTCCAGATACATTATCCTCATTTAACTTAGCCATCAGATTATCTTTTGGTATCAGAGTAATCTTTACTCCTTCAACACGTCTGTCTGAAGCACCGGATTTTTCACCATTTGCTGTCCAACCACTCCATGTTCCACCATATACTATCGTTTTGTAACAAACATCATATCTTTCAGACAAACCTCCTGTAAGTCTTATTTGCACATAATTTGTATCATAAGAATTGTTTCCACACAATTCACCATCTGATGCCCAGTCTGTCCATTTTCCATTTTGGTATACTCTGTATTCTATTCCGCCCCGGCAGGTATTGTTGCTTACATTCAATTTGAAAGACTTCAAATTATAGCACCAGGAAGCTCCTAATGTTAATATATCATTTTCATAAACACCATTCGTTTCATTTCCATTTACATCTACACCAGATGTTCCTGATAATGTTTCCACATTGCTTAATAAAAATACATTACTATTACCATTTAACTTTGTTCCGCCTTCATCCAGTTGAGCCGTATAAGTATATTCTGTATTACCACCCTTACTCTTAATTTGAAGACGTTTTACTGTAAGTGGATTAGAATCTTCTTTACTATCATATACTGCTGCAGTCCATGTATAGTTCTTCAGAGTACTTGGTGTAATATCACTAATTACATTATCAAGATCAATTACTATGTTTGCGTCTGTTGCACTTGTGGAACCATCCCACGCATAATCTCCATTTGGGTTGATATTAAGTCCTAACACATTATCACTTATATTTTCTATTAACACTGGAAAGGTATAACTTGAAATTTTTCCAGTATCATTATTTCTTGCATTCAAGACAAGTTTCATTTGTCTACGAGCTGCAGTATTTACTGTTACATAGCACAGACACCCCGAATTATCATTTTCACGTAACTCAACATATCGTAAACTATCGCCCATCATAAATGAAATTCTATCTTTTCCACCAATTTGTTTACTAACACCACTCACTTGGGATTCTTTATTAAATGCATCATAAGAAACCCATATAAAACCATTATTTTCCCAACCATCACCATATGAATTGGCAACTTTAAAGGCTCCTTTTTCTGCATCTTCAGCTTTTCCATTTCCATTAATGTCTACCCAAATTCTGTCATCATAACCAACGATGACCATAACATGACCACCCTCAGCCCCATAACAACCAGTAATTATAGATTCTCCCTTACATGTCTCTGATGAAACTTTTCCATATTGAAAGGAGTTAGCATATGTAGCACAAGCAAGTAATTTACCTTCATTCAATTTCGCTTTCATAGCGTTTAAGCTACTGTCAGATATAGAACTAATAACCGCATCTTCTTCTCCATAAGTTGGCAATGCTTTATATTCTTTTACTCTATGATTTAATGCATCTAACCAAACATCATCTGTTGTATAAAAAACATTACGTTTATTATTGTCAAATTCCTTATCATTGCCTTCCTTAAAGTAGGACCACTTTCCAATGGTAGGTACACCTAACTGCGTCATAAGACTAAAAGTATCCAATCCGGTTGGCTGTGCATTAGCTACTTCCATCCATGAATATGTTGCTAATGGATTCAAACAATTTTCTGGTGTGGAAGCAATCCCTTTGCTTTGATTAATCGCATAACTTGCTGTAGTATAAATAAATGCATAAGATTGACATGAACCAAGCGGATTTTGATTTAAAATTTTTGGGAAATACGGTGACTCACTCAAATCTACAAACGCTTTTCCATTGCTTGCAACTGCTGCCGCTTCCACGACATATTCTGCTTCTTCTTCCTCAGACATCGTAAAAAAATCCTTGATTTCTTCCTCACTTACTGTGGCATACTCATTTCCCTGTGATGCAGTTGTAGTTTCTGCCCTACTTGTCACTGAAAATGTCAGCAATGTACTGAAAGCCGTAACTGTTGCCATACATGTTACCAAGGCTTTCCATAACTTTTTATCCTTTTTTCTCATAATAATCCTCTTTCTGTAATATGTTGCATGAATATTACATTTTTTAATTTCATTTTATAACAATTTCTCGCACGTAGAGTTCCCCTATTCCTCCTCTTATCTTTATTATGCAACTTAATATATCTTAACATAATATTAATAATTTTAAAATACTTTTTTAACCAAAAGTTTAAATTAAAGAAACATTTTCGCCATGGTATGATGTTCAAGTGCATTATGCTAGCATAAAATGCACTTAAACATCATATCATGAGCGAAACTGTTACAAATTAACAGAAGAAAACCTTGCATAAATCCTCTTCCCCTTCTCATACAATACATATAAGCAAACCAACAGGAACACACCATATGAACATACTAGTCACCATTTCCAATATGATAATACCACTGGTGATTTTTTACATTATCGCCATGGGAATTTTGAATAAGCAGGACGTATATAGCGAATTTATTGAAGGTGCCGAAGATGGTTTTAAGACCGTAGTAAAGATTATGCCTACACTGGTAGGACTTATGATGGGAGTGGGAATTTTAAGGGCATCGGGCTTTTTTGATATGCTTTCCACAGTAATCCAACCGGTTACAAACCTGATTGGATTTCCCGCAGAATTACTGCCCCTTGCTATTGTAAAAATGTTTTCTTCTTCTGCAGCAACTGGAATTGCGTTGGATATTTTTAAAGAATTTGGAACAGATTCTTATCTGGGGCTGGTTACTTCTATTATGTTAAGTTGTACGGAAACAATTTTTTATACTATGTCTGTATATTTTCTGGCAGCAAAAGTGACTAAAACTCGCTGGACACTGGCTGGGGCACTAATCAGTACTATTACAGGTATTGCTGCAAGTGTGGTGCTGGCTGGAATGATGGTATAGCAGAAACCATTTGACAAACTTTTTCATTAATGATATTATTTATCAATAAAATTCCCATGAGGGAGTAGCAAGCGTATAACGTAGCAAGTCAACATACTGGTCCTGAAAGCCTGGCTTGTTTTAAATTGCGAGACTCATGTATAACTGCAATGCTATACATGAAGTCTATCTATTTTCACATATTACCCAAGTACAGTTTTGCCGCTGTACTTGGGTTTTTTATATTTCACATTTTTAAACGATTTCACACATACATTAGTTTAGGAGGACGAAAGATGGAATGGAACTTATTATTTTTCTTTAACAGCGTATTACTTGGAGTTGGTCTTGCCATGGATGCATTTTCTGTATCTCTCGCCAATGGATTAAATGAACCTGACATGCGGAAGAAAAAGATGTGCGGTATTGCTGGTGTCTTCGGATTTTTTCAGGCACTAATGCCTATGATTGGTTGGATCTGTGTACATATTATTGTTCAACATTTCAAGGTATTTGAGAAATTTATTCCATGGATTGCTCTCATATTACTTCTTTATATTGGCGGAAGTTTGTTACAGGAAGGAATAAAAAATGCCGAAGAGGAAGAAGAGAAACCTGGAGTAGGTCTGACTGCACTTTTGATACAAGGAATTGCCACTTCCATTGATGCTTTATCTGTTGGATTTACTATATCAGAATACGGCTTTATTATGGCACTGGTTTGTGCATCCATTATTGCTGTAGTAACCTTTATTATTTCTATGATTGGACTTATCATTGGGAAAAAATTTGGAACAAAACTATCTAATAAAGCTTCCATACTTGGTGGAGTGATCTTGATCTTAATTGGAATAGAAATATTTGTAACCGGTATATTTTAAATCACAAAACCTTCATTTGCATAAACCTTTCTCCTATGGTATGCTAAACTTAGTTTTTACGGATTATTAAAAATTCCTAAGGAGAAGGTATGACTATGAATCGTTGTTGTTTATGTAATGCAGAATTTAGTGCTAATTTTAAAGGAGCAAGTCTGGCTCCTCATTTAAAGGATGCCAGACTCTGTCTGAAATGTGCCCATGCAGTAAGAATCCTGACAAAATTTGATGCAAAGGACCAAGATACTTATGAAGAAAATTTTTATTACCTTCATAAAAAATTAATTATCAATAAATACCCAAAGGAAATTACTCAGGTACTTTTTGACATTTTAAAAGACATTACTACTTATGGGGAATATTTACAGAAAAAGTCCGAACTTCAGCAGTAAAACTTTTTCTAAAATTCTTAAAGAAACTCTTTTGTTGTTTTATAAATAACCAGACAAATTATCTGTTATTCTGTCTGGTTATTTCCAAAATACTATACCAACTTTGCCATTTTCTGAAACACATCATATATTTGTTCCCCTGACATAGCAAGAACTCTTACCACAATCCCACTATCACAAGCAGAAACTCCAAAAAGTCCTGTTTCTTTTGAAAATTGCTCTCTTATAGTTTCTATCAGTTTCTGCTCTTCTTCCCGACTTTTCATATGTAGATACAACATTCCGTTATGAGTATAGGAATTCCACATTCCCAGCTTATTATAATGAAATTTTTTCGGAAAAATCAGAGTATGGTCTGCAAACACAAGTTTGTCTTCTACATAAATCTTTGTTTTACTTTCATACCGTTTCATCTGAAAATATTCTCCCATTCCGGTTCTTCCACAGGTAAAAATATCTCCATACAAAAAAACCGCATCCTCTTTCAAATGTACCTTGGTTTCGCTTAAAAAATCACTGCCTCCGAAGGGAATCATAGGATAAGGAAGATACTTTACTTTTGTCTTAGAATCTACCTGTATATCCAAATTTTTTACCGTCGGATTACCTTTGGTACGAAATACTTTTTCATAACTTTGGGAAAGATAAGTTACATCCGAATTTTCACCAAATACTAATTTCCCCTGAAAACAATCTCCATCCAACATCCCTGCAGATGCTGACATTAACATAATATCAATATGCTGTCCTTCTTTAAAAGGAGACATTATTTTATAAGGTGATGTAAAATATACATCTTTTATATAGGTTCCGTTTTGCCCTGACTGAGTTTCTAAATACAACTGACTTTTCATTAAAGTCCCTCAAATAATACATCTTTTTTTATCCAGGAAATCACTTCATCTACTCCCTCTAAAGTCATTAGATTGGTAAACAAATATTTCCTTCCTTGACGCATTCTTTCAGAATCTGCCGCCATAACATTCAAATCAGCTCCTACCAAAGGTGCCAAGTCAGTTTTATTAATAATCAGCAAATCGGAACGTGTGACTCCCGGGCCGCCTTTTCTTGGGATTTTTTCCCCCTGTGCCACATCAATAACATAAATAGAGGCATCTGCCAAATCCGGACTAAATGTAGCAGATAAATTATCACCGCCACTTTCAATGAAAATAATCTGCACTTCTGGAAAACGTTCTGCCATCTCTTCTACTGCCTCTAAATTCATAGAACAGTCTTCTCTAATGGCAGTATGAGGACACCCCCCTGTTTCCACTCCCATAATCCGTTCCGGTGGCAGTGCAGAATTTTTCACCAGAAATTCGGCATCTTCTTTTGTATAAATATCATTTGTAATAACACAAACACTATATTCCTTAGACATAATTCTCGTAAGTCGCTCAATTAGCGCTGTTTTTCCAGAGCCTACCGGACCTCCAATGCCAATTTTTACATAACTCATATTTTCCTGCCTCCAGACTTTCTATATTTTAACTCATAAACTTTAACTCATATAAAGCCTTGAATATAACATCTCATGATTCATTGCTTCAATATCAAATTCTGTTCCACCTACACCTAGATCTTCCATTTGTATTTTTGCTGCTTCTATAATACATTGTTCCACCTTTGTAAGCTGTTCATTTAAGATTTTCTGCCCTAACATCTGACTTAAGGGAATGGTTTTTACTCCATTCGTTACAATGGCAGACAACTGGCTATAGGTGTAAATGGATGCCGCCACTTCTCTTTCCAGCCCTATCTCTTTCCCATAAAGTCCTACTGCAATGGCATGATTGCCTTGACATTGACCACTTTCTATCCATTGGCTGTACTGCTGTAATTTTTCATACGCAGCAATTTTTTCAAAAGTTTTCAAAAAACGACTGCACAGTTTTCGAGTTCCTGACCGTATTTCCATAGGATTTTTTAATGCCATGGAGTATTCATCCAGTTTTTGAATATAATTTTTATCTTCGCTGTGGTGGTAAGCAAGCATCATAGTTCCTAAATCGTTGTAAGGTAAAATTTCTAAGAAACTTTCCATGTATTCTGTAAGGTCTTTTTCTGACTTTAACTTTTCCTTGCAGACAAAGGTTTCCAGTCCATTTGATAAGGTATAGGTTCCTATAGGAAACAGACTGTCACTGACCTGTATCATCTGTAAAATAGATAGGCTATTCATGGCTGTGTCCTGCCCCATGACTGTGTCCATGGGCTTTACATTCTATAAAATCAGTAAATTTCTCCTCTGTCTCTTCTGCCTGAAAGCCTAGCTTTTTCAAATATTCGAAGGTCGGCAGATCAAACGGCACTCTGACCACATTATCTTGAATTTGTAAGGACAAATGACGGTTTCCCAGTTCAAATCCTAATCTTCCCATTTCCTGCATAGAATTTACCTGAATTTTAATCAGGTGTTCCGTCTGTAATTCCACCACATAAATTACATTATCTTTTTTTCCAATAATATCTCCCTCTTTTAAAGGTTCTTGTATACACACACCAATGGTTTCACCATCTTCTGCTGTTTTGGCAATACGTTTTTTCTCCAATTCAAACCAAGCAAATTTTATTTTTACAATTTGACATTCTTCCTGCCATGTTGCTATATTTCCCAATACCTTATCTGCAATCATCAGATTCCTCCTTTTTGTTAAATAACTTGATAATTAGAACAGAAAATATCTTCTTGCCAATGATAATTCTTCAAAAGGCTCACAGCTTACCTCTTCTCCATCTACTTTTACAGTGTAAGTTTCAGGATCTACCTCTATACTGGCAATTCTGTCATTGTATTTCATATCTTTCTTTCCAATATTTCTGCAACTTTTTACCGGAAGTACCATACGTTCCAGACCTAATTCTTCTTTAATGCCATGACTCCATGCATATTGAGATACAAAGGTAATGGAAGTAGTATTTACTGCTTTTCCTTTACCACCAAACATTTCCGTATAAATTACCGGCTCCGGAGTAGGAATGGAAGCATTGGCATCTCCCATTTTGCTGGCACAAATAAAGCCATTTTTCAAAATCATTTCCGGTTTCACACCAAACATGGCTGGTTTCCACAAAACTAAATCTGCAAATTTCCCAACCTCCACTGAACCTACATATTCTGAAATACCATGGGTAATGGCTGGATTGATGGTATATTTTGAAATAAAACGCTTTACCCTGTAATTATCATTCCGTTCACTGTCTTCTGGTAATGAACCTCTTTGTTTCTTCATCTTGTCTGCAGTCTGCCAAGTACGGATAATTACTTCTCCTACACGTCCCATTGCCTGAGAATCTGAACTCATCATTGAGAAAATTCCCATATCATGAAGTACATCTTCCGCAGCAATAGTTTCCGGACGTATTCTCGAGTCCGCAAAAGCAACATCTTCTTTATTGTTTTTATCTAAATGATGACATACCATTAACATATCTAAATGTTCATCTATGGTATTACAGGTAAAAGGCATGGTAGGATTGGTAGAAGAGGGAAGCACATTAAGACAAGCTGCTGCCTTTATAATATCTGGTGCATGACCGCCTCCTGCACCTTCTGTATGATAGGTGTGAATGGTTCTTCCCTGAAATGCTTCCATGGTATCTTCCACAAATCCACCCTCATTTAAAGTATCTGTATGAATAGATACTTGTACATCATATTTGTCCGCCAGAGAAAGACACGTATCAATTGCCTTTGGTGTAGAACCCCAGTCTTCATGCAATTTCAAGCCTGCTGCTCCTGCCTTTACCTGTTCTTCTAAAGTATCTACAGAAGAAGAATTCCCTTTTCCTAAATACCCGAAATTCATTGGTAAACCTTCCGAAGCCTCCAACATTTTATGAATATTGTACTTTCCCGGTGTACAGGTAGTAGCATTGGTTCCATCTGCAGGACCGGTACCACCACCAATCATCGTGGTCACACCACTATAAAGTGCTGTATTTACCTGAGTTGGAGAAATGAAATGAATGTGGGTGTCAATTCCACCGGCAGTCAAAATTAAACCTTCTCCTGCAATGGCTTCTGTGGAACTTCCAATTATCATATTCTCACTGACACCGTCCATAATATGGGGATTTCCTGCTTTTCCAATACCAGCAATCTTTCCATCCTTAATACCAATATCTGCTTTATAAATTCCGGTGCTATCTACCACAGTAGCACTGGTAATTACCAAGTCCAGACATTCTTCATCCAAATGAGTAGCTGACTGTCCCATACCATCACGAATGGATTTTCCACCACCGAATTTTGCTTCTTCTCCATAAACACAATAATCTTTTTCTATTTCTATTATTAATGAGGTATCACCAAGTCTTACCCTGTCTCCGGTAGTAGGACCATACATAGCTGCATACTCTTTTCTTGAAATTTCTATCATGGCTTCACCTCCTATATGCCCTGAAATCCTTTTTCTTTTGCCTTTTGAAATGCCTGCTGTTTCACTGGTTCTTCATCCATCTTTCCGTTTACAAGCCCATTCAATCCATAGCCTTCCCTGCTGCCTCCAATCATAGTAAGTGTAACCTGCTTCGTTTCTCCCGGTTCAAATCGGACAGCAGTACCTGCAGGAATGTCAAGACGCATACCATAGGCTTTTTTTCTGTCAAAGGATAATAATTTATTGACTTCAAAGAAATGAAAATGAGAACCTACCTGCACCGGACGGTCTGCAGTATTGATTACTTCTAAGGTAACTGTTTCTTTTCCTTCATTTAAGCGTATAGTACCTTCCTCTGTAATAATTTCACCTGGAATCAGCTTGCCGCTGGAAGGAATCGGATCATGTACTGTTACCAATTTGGTTCCATCTGAAAAAGTAACTTCTAATTGAATTTCCGGTATCATTTCTGCTACTCCATCCATTACATCTTCCAAAGTCAGCATCTGTTTTCCCATTTGCATTAATTGAGCAACGTTTTTTCCTTCTCTTGCCAGCTCTAACAGGTTCATGGAAATGTATGCAATTGCTTCCGGATAATTTAATTTTAAACCTTTTTCTAAACGCTCTTTTGCCACTACTCCTGCATAATGTAACATTAATTTTTCTGTTTCTCTGGGAGTTAAATGCATGATTTCATCCTCCTTACTACTGTCATTCCAAGCCAGATTATCATTCCTAATGCCACAGCACATAGTCCTAAAAATCCGTCATTTACCATCTCTGTTATAGATGGAGTAAAATATTGGGCTCCAAGTTCTATGTATTCAAACACTGCATCCACAAACCACATAATCGATGCTCCCCAATATATCAGGGCAAGATTCCCTATTTTCATTTCATTTTTTATATCTTTTTGCAGCCATACAACAGTGCTGATAATTGCTGCAAATATAGTAATCAACAAGGTCATGCTATTACTCCTTTCTTATTGGCTGCAAAGATAATTTCTTATGTTTTTCTAATACATTAGAAACTGTCACCATTCCTGTCCAGAACAAAGTAACACTGATTGCCATAGCAACACCTACTGTTGACGTTTCCTGCAACATTGCAGTCCATTCCGCTGAACTTTTTGCTGCTGTTAAAAACGGAAAGAAAGGTTCTATTTCTCCATGCCATACGTGTTCAAAGGCAAGAAGGGCCGAACCACCCCAAAGAAGATTAGAAAGCCATTTTATTTTTTTAGATAATGGTAATTTGTTTTCTGATGATATTTCCACTTTTCCTTCCACAGAAAGTACTTTCTTTTCTTTGGATTCCACTACTTTTGTTACTACACTGGTAATTACTGCTTCTGCTGCAGGTACAATAAAACATGCCATAATTTTTCCTCCTAACCAAAAACAAGGACGTCGCAATATATGCGACGCCCTTGTCCTTTTATATATTCTTATTATGTAACAGCTCAGCCACGCCATTCGCAAAGTCGCACTTAAGTGCTTTTCGCTGCTTGCAGCTATCTTTGCTCATATACAAGCGTTCCGCTCATAGCATGCAGTATAAATGCATTTTATGCGAGCATAATGCACTTATACTGCATGCTATGGCTGAACTGTTACTTTATTATATTCTTTTGTTGTTTTTTATCATACATTAAAATCTGATAATTTGCAACATAAAACCAAATTTTTTTCTAAACTTTAGATAAACAGCAACGAATTTCAGTCCATTTAAAATACATCTGCGATGCATGGGGCTGAAATTTTGCCAGTATCACTTCTTGGCATAGGCTTGACAGCAAGTGTCAAGCCTATGAGTAGAACGTTTGTATATGAGCAAAGGTAGCTGCAAAGCAGCGAAAAAGCACGTAAGTGCGACTTTGCGAATGGCGTGGGCTGAATTGTTACTGTTCCTTTTCAAAAACAACAACTCCATACTTCTCTTTCAATTCATTTATTTTTTTCTCATATATTTTTTGCTGTTGCTCTGCTTTCAACTGTGCTGTAAGATTTTCTTTCACTTCTTCAAAATCCATTAATTTTCTTGGTGTTTTATCTATGACTATGAGTATATGATATCCGTATTGGGTTTTTACTAATGAACTGATTTCATTTAATGGTAATTGGAAAGCAGCTTCCTCAAACTCCTTTACCATCATACCTCGCTTAAAATATCCTAGTTCTCCGCCTCGTTCTTTGGATGGGCATATTGAGTATAATTCTGCTGCCTTTTCAAATTCCAATTCTCCATTTTTGATTTTCTGCAAAACTTCTTCTGCTTGTGTTTCTTCTTCTATTAAAATATGCTTTACATTAACTGTTTCTTCCTGCATAAATTTTTCCTGGTTATTTTCAAAATATTCTTTCACTTGTTCTTCTGTCACATTAATTTCATGGAATAACTCTTCCATAACCATTTGAGTTAATATCTGCTCTGAAATATCCTTAATTTTATTTATAAATGCCTCACTTTTATCTATATTATTCTCTGTGGCATATTTTCCTAAAATAGTAAATGCAACTTTCTGTTCCAATAAATGTTCCCGTCCCTGCATAGTTTCAAAATAAATTTTTTTCTCTGTTGGATATCTTTCCACAATTCTATTTAAATCATTATCTGTTATTTCCTTACCATCTACAACTGCTAACACTTTATTCATAACCAAAACCTCCGCTTCTTTTTTACAGCAGCCGACAGTTACATCACTGTCGGCTGTTATATTTTAGAGATATAAGAATTTCTTGCTAACTCTTATCTTTTATAACTATGAATGTTATGAGGATCCTCATATGGTTCTGTTCCAAATCTTCCACCTGTTGTAGGATATCCATAAATAGAACCATCTTTAATTTCCATTTCGTCTTCCCAAGGTAAATGATATTTTCCTTCTGCCAAATCATTTATGTAGGTAAGCATGGTATCTGGCTGACCACCTGGATAAGCCACATAACCTCTGTGTCCTAAATTATATATGTTATTTTCAAGTCCCCATTCTTTTCTTGCTGCATCTGCATTTTCCGGGAAAATTTCTGCTGTCACAATTTCATATGGATTTCTCTGTCCCTGTACTAATACGGTTCCATCATAATTTGTAATCTGACCTTCACCAAAGTAATAAAATACTCCATCATATCCAGCTAAGTTAACCGCTACTGTATACATCAGGTTATGCCATGCATTGGAACGGTTTGTTAAAATCCACTGTTCATTTACCTGTGTACTATAACCAGAGATTCTAATATATACATTACATCCCTTATATGCAGCTTCTCTTGCAAGTTCCGGAATCATACCATCATGACAGATACAAACAGCTAACTTTGAACCACCAGGTCCTTCACATACCGGCATGCCTAAATCACCCGGATACCATGGCTCAATAGGATTCCATGGGAAGAGTTTTCTATAGTGTAAACAAATTTCTCCCTGTGGATTAATAATAATCGCTGAGTTATATGGATTCTTGGTAGGGTCCGGATTTCTTTCCATAATTGAAAATACACCATAAACCCCTGCTTCCTTACAAGCCTGACCGAAAATTTCTGTTTCCTTTCCAGGAATGTCACATAAAAATTCATCTGTTAACCATTTTGTGGTATTGAGTCCCTGTGTACTATACTCTGGAAAAACAATCAGTTCACAGCCCGGATATCCTGCTTTGGTGGCATGTAAAGTTCTTACAATGTCTTCTATCTGCTTGTCAATGTCTGCTCTTGAATTGACAATTGGTACCGGAAACTGTACTGCTGCAACTAATAGTCCTTTACTTGGTTTGTTCATACTTCCTATGCTTCCCATATTCTTTTCCTCCTTGAGATAAAAAATTGTTATCTATGTGAAGGCCGCCTGTCAGCAAACCTTTTCACCAGTTCTTATTCTATATGATGATGTGATTGGCAAAACAAAGATTTTTCCATCTCCCGGCATACCTGTATTATTCACATACATAATGGTATTCACTACCTTTTCCACATCTTTATCTTCTACTGCAATAATAAACATTCTCTTAGGTACCATATTAGATTTGCTGATTATAATATCACCTTGAGTAATATTTACTGCAAGCTTTCCTTTACCCATTACTTTTCTTCCGGTAAACTCTGGATTTCCAATAGCCTCCAATGCTTTTTTTGTATCATCAATCTTGGACGGTCGAATTAAAGCAATGATTTCTTTCATATTAATTCCTCCATTCCATTTCTATTTAAAGACCAGATTGAGCAGAACTAATGGTGTATGCTTTTTCTACAGGCAATACGAAAATTCTACCATCTCCTATAGTTCCTTCACCTGTTTTTGCTGCTTTCATTACAATCTCACATACCTGTTCTTCATCTTCATCTTCAATTACCATAAACAGCATAGTCTTTGGTAATTCATCATATTTTACAGAACCAATGGTGATTCCTTTCTGTTTTCCTCTACCATACACATCCATTTCTGTTACAGATACAAATCCTTCTTTTTCTAATGCCTCTAATACATCCTTTGTTTTTTCCGGACGTATAATAGCTCTTACCATTTTCATTTTCCAGACCTCCTCGCTTACTAATACTTCATCTCATTACATAGACAATAACTGCTGCAATCTTTCTTTATCCAGTTCTTCTGTTTTTCCACTCATGGATATTCTTCCTTTTTCCATTACATAGCATTTATCTGAAATATCCAGAATAAATTCCAAATACTGTTCTACCATGAGAATTGCCATATCCTCTTTCAGTTTCATAATTGCTTTTCCGATATCCTGAATAATGGATGGCTGAATTCCTTCTGTTGGTTCATCCAAAATAAGAACCTTTGGTTTTGATACAATAGCTCTGGCAATTGCCAGCTGCTGCTGCTGTCCACCAGATAAATCTCCACCTCTACGCTGTAGAAAATCTTTTAATATAGGAAATATTTCAAAAATGTAGTCTGGGATTTCCTTAACACTTTTATTTGCTTCCATTCCCAGCAGAATATTTTCCTTTACCGTTAATTGAGGAAATATGTCTCTTCCCTGAGGAACATATCCGATTCCTGCTTTTGCTCTTGCATAAACCGGAAGCTTAAAAATACTTTTTCCATCTAATTGAATGTCACCTGAAGGTGTATCAACTAACCCCATAATAGACCTTATGGTTGTGGTTTTTCCCACTCCGTTTCGACCTATCAGACAAGTAATCTCACCTTTCTTTGCTTCAATATCAACTCCAAAAAGCACTTTACTTCCACTATAAGCCGCAGTAACTTTTTCCAAGGTTAACATACTATTCACCTCCTCTGCCAAGATACACATCAATTACCTGCTGATTATTCTGTACCTCATCCATTGTGCCCTCACAAAGTATTTCACCATCATGTAATACCGTAACCCATGAAGCAACTTCTCTTACAAACTGCATATCATGTTCTACCACAATAACTGCACATTCTTTTTGAATAATTTTCAAAAGTTCTGCTGTTCTTTGAGTTTCACGTCGTCCCATTCCGGCTACCGGTTCATCCAACAACATTAATCTTGGCTTAGATACACACAACATTCCAATTTCTAACCATTGTTTTTGTCCATGAGAAAGAACGGTTGGATATTCGTTTCTTAATTCATATAAACCTATAAACTGAAGCTGTTCATCGATCCGTTCTCTGATTTCTGCCGGCAGCTTATTTCCAATAGATGCCATTAAACCACGATTGGTAACTGCCGCCAATTCCATATTTTCATATATTGTAATCCCTGAAAAAACACTAGGTGCCTGAAACTTACGTCCTACCCCGATATTTACAATCTTATTTTCCTTAATTTTAGGAAGATTATATTCCTGACCATCGTTGTAGTACACAATGTTTCCACTAGATAATTTATTTTTCCCACAGATTGCATCTAGCAATGTGGTTTTTCCTGCTCCATTTGGTCCAATCAGGAAACGGATTTCATTATCATATACTGTGGTAGATACATTTTTTACTGCTTTAAAATCGCCAAAGGTGATACTTGCATTTTTGATTTGTAATATAGGATTTGCCATATGTTACTCCTCCTTTTTTAGTTTTCTTGCCTTAATTTTGGCAGGAATTTCTTTTATGGAAACTAGTCCGCCCGGTAAAAACAATACTACAAGAATGAAAACACCACCCATAAAGAATTGCCAGAAAGCCGGAAACTGTTCTGATATCAAACTCTTAAGGAAGTTTACTACCAAAGCACCAAGCACAGGACCAACTAAAGTTCCTTTCCCACCTACTGCTACCCAGATTACCATTTCAATAGATGGAGAGATATTAATATCTGTTGGAGAAATAATTCCTACCTGAGGAACATATAATGCCCCGGCAATTCCTGCTAAAGCTGCTGATAAACAATATACAAATACTTTGTAAACAGCTGGAGAATATCCTGTAAATCTTGCTCTGTTTTCAGCATCTCTAACTGCAATTAAGACACGTCCTATACGACGTTTTACCAGAAATCTGCAGCCTACATAAGCAAGAATCAGTGCTGCTAAGGTACAATAGAACAGTATAATTTTTGTTTGGGTGGACTGAATCGGGCATCCAAAAATCGTGGAGAAATTTGTTAAACCATTAGAACCACCAAAGTACTCCTGACGTCCTATCATAAATGTAGCAAGGGCATATGCCAGTGCTTGAGAAAGAATAGAAAAATATACACCTCTAATTCGATTTAAGAATGTAAGGGAACCTATGATTGCTGCCACTGTTACCGGAACCAATACCACCGCCAGCAAGGTAAAGGCTGTACTTTCAAAAGGTTTCCAAAATCCTGGTAATTTTTCCATAGCACTCCATGCCATAAAGTCCGGAAGTGCTCCACCGGAAGCTTCCAGCTTAAGATGCATCGCCATACAGTAAGCACCTAATCCAAAATAAACTCCATGTCCTAAACTTAATATGCCGGCATATCCCCAAATCATATCAATTCCAATTGCAATCAATGCAAAACACATATACTTTCCAAACATGTTCATACGAAAACTTGACATAAAAAATGGAGCGGCTGTAAGAAATATAAATATGATTGTAACTAATATTGTATTGCCTTGTATTCTAAATTTTCCTGCTTTTGTTTCATTTAACATACCTGATTTCACCTCCATTTTTATTCATCCAAAACACGATTACTGATGGAGAAAATTCCTTTCGGACAAAACTGTAAAATAATAATAACTACTATAAATATTAGAACCTTTCCTAAGGATGCTGTGGTGAAAAATTCAAAGATTGGGCCACCCATACCAATAATAGCGGAACCGGTAATACATCCTACAATTCGCCCTACTCCACCAACAACAACTGCCATAAATGTATCAACAATATAAGACTGACCAATGGTTGGACCAATAGGTCCTAAAAGTGCAATAGCACATCCTGCAACACCTGCAAACCCGGAACCAATAGCAAATGTCAATGCATCACATCTGGCTGTATTTACTCCAAGGCTGGCAGCCATAGGACGGTTCTGCATTGCTGCCCTTATGTTTCTTCCCTGTCTGGTTCGATACATAAGAAGTCCAATTAATATACAACAAATAATAACTAATGCTAAAATAAATAATCTTTTATATGACATGGAAAACATCCCTATCACTTCAATGTTTTTATCCAAAAATGATGGACAGGCAACACTTACATTGGTTGGTCCGAAAATAGACCTTACAAGCTGCTGAAGCACAAGACTGATTCCCCATGTAACCAACAGACTGTCTAATGCCCTGCCATACAAGTGACGAATGATGCCTCTTTCCAGTAACACGCCGATACCGGCGGTTACCAGAAAAGAGATAAAAATAGAAGCAATAAAATATCCATCAAATAAACTCTCTGGAAAAACACTTTTCCATATATTTTGAACAACGTATGTAGTGTAGGCTCCTATCATGATTAATTCGCCATGTGCCATATTAATAACACCCATCAGTCCAAAGGTAATTGCCAATCCTAATGCTGCCAATAAAAGAATAGAACTTACACTAAGGGAGTTAAATAATTGCATCAATAACAAATCCATAATCTTACCTCCTTTGCTTTTAAAAATTCACAATAGATATAAGATATTTATTCTGAATCTGTAGTAAGCTTAGATGCCCATGCATACTCTGTTAACCATGGATCTGGTTCTACTCTGTCTTCTGTTTCCCACAGAGTCTGAATCTGACCTTCTGCATCACATTCGCCTACTAATACTTTCTGTAATACATGATGTGTGGTTCCAGCAGCAATGGTAATTAATCCTTCTGGAGTTTCACATTCTACTTCACCGCTTTCACAAGCTGTTATCACTGCCTCTACATCAAAAGTACCTGCTTTTTCTACTGCTGCTTTCCATAAGTAAACACCTTCATATGCATTTACTACCGGATCACCTGTTACTTTTTCTTCTCCATAAATGGACTTAAACTTTTCTGTAAATGCCTTTGATGCTTCTGTATCAACTGACTGGAAGTAATTCCATGCAAATAAGTGTCCCTCTGCATACTCTGCTCCCATACCTCTGATATCTTCTTCATAACAAGAGAATGACATAGTCTGAATCTTATCAGGACTTAAACCTGCATCCTTATACTGCTTAAAGAAAGATACATTAGAATCACCATTAATGGTATTAATAATCACATCTGGCTGTGTCTGCTGAATTTTTGTAATAACAGTAGAACAGTCTGTATATCCTAATGGAATATATTCTTCTCCAACAATTTCAAATCCATATTCTGCCTGCATTTCTTTGATAATGGTATTTGTTGTTCTTGGGTACACATAATCGGAACCAAATAAGAATACTTTTAATACTCCATCTTCTCCTTTATAATTCTCCATTAAATAATCCATTGCCGGAATTGCCTGCTGGTTTGGACATGGTGCTGTGTACATAATATTGTGTGAGGATTCCAATCCTTCATACTGTACCGGATACCATAAAAGACCATTGTTTCCTTCCACAACCGGGAGTACTGCTTTTCTGCTTGCAGATGTCCAACATCCAAAAATTGTAGCAACTTTATCATTTGTTAAAAGCTTAGTTGCTTTTTCTGCAAAAATCGCTGCATCCGAAGCACCATCTTCTAACACAAATTCTATCTGTTTTCCAAGAATTCCTCCTGCTTCATTGATTTCATCAATCGCCATCTGTGTTGCTTCTATCATAGGTTTTTCTGCCATCGCCATAGTTCCACTCTGTGAATGAAGTATTCCGACTTTTACTGTATCTCCTGAAGCAGTACTTTCTTCTGTTCCTGTAACTTCTGAACTTTCTTCTGCTTCTGAGCTTTCTGTGGTTTCTGTACTGCTTTCTGTGGCTTCACCCATAGCTCCTCCACTACAGCCCATCACTGACATACTTAGTGCTCCTACCATAGCTACCGATAAAATTTTTTTCCATAGATCTCTTTTCTTCATAAAGTTTCTCCTCTCTGCCAGCTACTCTTATATTAGCCAGACGATGCCTTACAGGAAATCCTATGAAATACACCTTACAAGTTTCTCCAATTACTGCAATACTCATTAACTCTTCCTGCAATCACTTGGTTTCCCTCGTTACTGGTGTAAAATCAAAAAGCCGCCATTTTCATAATTGAAAATGACAGCTTTGTCAATCGATTTCTCTGTTTTACTATCCTGTTTACAGGAATTATCATATAACAGTTTACAGTGGAAAAAAACCCTAAATTTCTTAGATTTTCCCCTAAAAAATCGAAAAAGAACCATATTTTCGATATTGTAATGGTGTCTTTCCTGTATGCTTTTTAAACAATTGAGAAAAATAATCTATTGTAGTATAACCACATTTCTCTGATATTTCGTATATCTTCAAATTGGAACCTTTCAATAATACTTTTGCATACTCCATCTTCATCATTGTAATATACTTATTTAATCCAATATTTGTGGCATTTTTAAACAATACACTAATATAATCTTTATTTAACTCTAAACGTTCTGCTACAATATCTAATACCTTAGATTCTTCAATATTTAAAAATAACAATTTGCATATTTGATTAATTCTATTATCTGAGGTATTAAGCTGAAATCTGTCCGCAAACTGTCCTAAGTTTTTAATATAGTCTTTAAAGTCCTCTTCATAAGACTCTTCTTTTAATTCTATTTCAGCAATAAAGAAATTCTTTATCCAAGGATAATTATCTACCAGTTGACTGCAAATACTTACTGCAATTTTTTTAAGCATTAAGATGTCTTGTTCCTTTTCCTCACCTTTCTTTTTCACCATATTCAATATCTTATCTGCCATTTGCTCCAAGTCACTGGAATTCTCTAAAACCCCCTGAAAAACTTCCTCCAATATTTCACCTTTCAAAACTCCCTCTTTTCTCTGTTCTTTTATCTTCTGTTCACGAAGATATTTTGAAATATATTCCAATTCCTCCACCAATTTACTTTCTGTTAATGGCTTAGAAACATAGTCTAATGCCCCAAGACGCATCCCCTCCCTGGCATACTGGAAATCACTATATGTACTAGATAAGACTACTGCTATATTTATATTTCTTTGCCTTAGCTCTCGTATAAATTCCAAACCATCCATCACAGGCATACGAATATCTGTTATCACTAAATCATAGGTTTCTGTTTCCAAAATACGCAATGCTTCCATAGCATTATTCACAATCTTTTTTAATACAAATTCTGAATTATTCCAACATGTATACTTAGAAACAATATATCCAATGGCACAATCATCATCTACAAAAAGAACATTAAACATAAGCTGCCTCCTTATCTGCAACCTTCCAAACAGGCATAAGCCTCTTTAAATTGCATCCTAATAATATGGTTCTTTAATTTCTGATATTTCCCCTTCTCCATATAAAACTCAAACACTTTTTCATAATTTTTCCATATTTCTATTGCCTCAAAATCACCTTTCTTTAGCATTTTTAACAGATTTGATTTGACTGCTTCAAAAACATTTCTGTTTTCTATTTCACTACTTTCTTCGGGTTCTTCATTGAAATTTTGTTTTTCTTCCTGAAACTCCTGGTTATATATTTCTTGAATCTCTTGAATTTTATTTTCTATCTTTTGAGAAACATCACCACTTTTTACCATTTTTTCAACAGAAACAAATGCCTGATTTAATTCTTCCAGCTTTAATGTAGCTGTAACTCCTTTTAACATATGAACTAATTCTCTAAATTTTATCAAATCACTTTGAAACAGCTCCTGCATAGACAAAATATCTTTTTCATGTCGGATGGGGAACAATTTTACCATTTCCTGAGGCAATATATTTAAATTACTTACCTGACTTTCTTCTAAATTTCCCTTTACATCAATTTTTACTTCTGTTTCTCCAAATATTTTTCGCAGTATAGGGGGTATTTTTTCTATTCTTAATGGCTTTAATAAATACCCCTCCATCTCTAATACGCATTTTTTTATTGTTTTTTTCTCAACATCTGCTGTTAATGCTATCGTTGGCGTATTTCTATTTTTTTCTCTTGCCCGTATTTCATCTAACGCCTGATAACCATCCATATTTTCCATATGAATATCCATAAAAATCAAATCATATTGATTTTTTTCTCCTTTTTCTATTGCCATTTTACCTGAAGATGCCGTATCCACCTGCATGCCAAACATGGCAAAAATCTTTTTTTCCATTTTTTGATTTATAATATTATCTTCTACCAACAGAACTTTTTTATCTTTATACTGTGGCAATTGTAAACCAGTATCATAGATTTGCATTTTCCCTTCTTCTTTTAATGAGCTTAATCGTTTCATTGGCATATCAAGTACAAAGCAGCTTCCTTGAGAACGTTCAATTAAATATAACTGCCCACCTAGCAAGCTAGTCAGTTTTCTACATATAGAAAGCCCTAATCCAGTACCGCCATAATGTCTTGGAGTAGAGCCACCTGACTGTTCAAAAGGTTGGAATATCCTCTCCCAGTCTTTTTTAGGAATTCCAATTCCAGTATCTGTCACTACTATTTTAAGCCAAAACATACTTCTTGCTTTTTGAGCACTTTTGGAAAATCCCTCATAATATTCCTGTTCTATTTTCTGACTTTCTCCTACATTGACACTGACTGTAACCCCTCCCTCTGATGTAAACTTAACCGCATTTCCAATTAAATTAATTAATATCTGCCTTAACTTCACCATATCCCCTTTTACCATCATAGGCACCTTTTTGTCACGAATTAAGTTCAGATATATTCCCTTTTCCACTGCACTGTAGCGAAAAACTGTTTCTAGTTCCTCCAGCATTTCCCATAAATTAAATTCCATTCGTTCAATCTGTAATTTGCTCATTGATAATTTAGAATAATCTAGTATATTATTTACATTTTGCTGCAGCATATCATCTGCTTTTTTCATTGCCATAACATACTCATATTGTTCCTCATTTAAGTCTGTCTGCTCTAGTAAAAACCGATACCCTGACAAGGTATTTAATGGTGTTCTAATTTCATGGCTCATATTTGCCAAAAACTGACTTTTTGCTTGAGAGGCTTTTTGCATTTCACTTAACACCTCGTTAAATCTTTGTGCAAATATTTGCATTTCAACAGAACCTTCCGGATATAAAACTTTAGAATATTCCATCTCACTGTCGGTAGAAAATCGTTCCAGCTGAAAAGAATAGTTCGTAATGGGTTTTGCGAAATATTGATAGACCATAAACAAAATAAACAACAATATGGCAGAAATAACACAAAGCAGTCCTGTCTGCACACTTAAAGCAAAATCTGTCATCTCCTCTGCACTGTTCAACTCTGCTTCTAAACGGTTCACCATAGTCAGCTGAAACTTTTCGATCTTTTGTCGTATTGTTTCCTTTTCCGAAGAATACTCTCCATCAAACAGAATTTCTTGTGCTTTATGTATCTTTTCTTCTTTGCTCATAGTTTCATCTTCTACATTTAAAATAAAATTGTCTACAATATCCGGAACTTGTATATCCTTTTCTTGAGCTGAAAGAATAAGTTTTATTGCCCGCACCTCCACATGCATTACCAGTTCCGAATTTCTCTTAATATCATTTAGTAAAACTCTCTCATTATTTGATAAATTTTCATTTTCCAATTCTTCGATGGCCTTCTCAAAACTTTGCGTTTCATAACGTTCCTTCCAATAATTATCTAAATGTGAAGTTTTTTGAGTTATAACAAAATATCGCATTTCATTTGTCATGGCATCAGAAGCTTCTAATATTTGTTTACTTAAATGTTCACAATATGTTTTATTTCTTTCTACTGTTACTTCTTCATGAATACACTCTTTCAATATAATGGAATTCATTGCAACCAATATAATAACCAGAAAAAACGCAACAAATATCATAGCGTTTAATGACTTTTGTTTTATAATTTTTTTGTTCATAGTTGACATCTTCCTTCTATTTTTTATATTATTTCTATATAATTTATTGACGAAAGCGAGGTTTTATCATGAATAGTAATACACCTATTAATATACTAATTGTTGATGATTCACCAGAGGCATTACAAAATGCCGGAACCATTTTAAAACCATTGGGCTATCCTATCCGTATTGCTTTAGATGGTACAACAGCTTTAGAACTAATACAGCAGCAGCACCCTACAATTATCTTATTAGATATTTCTATGGATGGTATGTCTGGCTTTCAGGTATGTCATGAAATCAAATCAGACCCTAATCTTTCAGATATTGCCATTATTTTTGTAACTGCCAGTGAAAATGAACAAAGTATTCAAGCTGGTTTCCAGGCAGGAGCTCAGGACTATGTCATCAAACCTTTTCTTCCTTCTGAACTTCTGGCAAGAGTACAGACTCATATTCAGCTGGTTTCCCAAGCCATGGAATTAAAGTGTGCTTACAATGATCTAGATCAATTTTGCCATAGTGTCTCACACGATTTGAAATCGCCTCTTCTTGTAATTCAGCAGCTTACATCACTTCTGGTTCATTCTCTACCAAAACAGAAAAATGATGTGGATTTTTCTTTAGAAGACATTAATACCATAGCAGGTCTTTTAACTGAAAAATGTACCTATACACTAAACATGGTAGAAAGTCTGCTGGAACTTTCTCATGTTTCTCAAATCAATCCGATATTTACTCCTTTAGATTTAAATACATTGTTCCAAAACTGCTTTAAAGAATTGAGTAGTTTAGAACCTAACCGACACTTTCATTTTCATGCCAATAATCTTCCAGTAATAATGGCAAATTCCACCTTAATGAAAATATTAGTTCAAAATGTTTTAAGTAATGCCATTAAATTTACTCGAACAAAACCTACTGCTGAAATTCAGATTTCACATAACCTGCTTCCTTCTAAACTTATTATTGAAATTAAGGATAATGGTGTTGGATTTGATAGTAAAAATACCCACAAACTATTTCATGTTTTTTCACGTCTACACACAACTTCTGAGTTCGAAGGCTCTGGTGTTGGATTAACTATTGTTTCCCGAATTATGAAAAGTCATAATGGAAGTGCCTCCATCACAGGCACACTTAATCAAGGAGCCTGTGTTATTTTAACTTTTCCTATTAACTGCATTGTGGATACAAAAAAGGCACCTACATCATGTATTCATCTCCATTGATGTAAGTACCTCTTTTTCACAGTATAGCATTAAGATAAAAGAATTTCAAGAGAACTGTTGCTCTGTTACACTTTTTGTGTAACAGTTCGTTACTGTTCACAGCCAATGTCATTTAGTTAAGGAAATGACATTGGTTCACTCACAAGCTTGACACTTGCTGTTAAGCTACAAAACCTTTATTTGCATAAAACTTTCTCCTGAGGAAGGTCATGAATCGTTGTTGTTTATGTAATTCAGAATTTAGTGCAAATTTCAAAGGAGCAAGCCTTGCTCCAGATTTAAAAGATGCCAGACTTTGTCTGAAATGTGCCCATGCGGTAAAAATCCTGACTAAATTTGATGCGAAAGACCAGGATACCTATGAAGAGAATTTTTATTATCTTCATAAAAAACTAATTGTTAATAAATATCCAAGAGAAATTTCCCAAATACTCTTTGATATTTTAAAGGATATTACTACTTATGGGGAATATCTGCAAAAAAAATCAGAATTTCAGCAGTAAACTCTCAATATGTAGTATGTTCTTATGTAACCTTTTCTAAAATATAAAAGCATCCCTCAGCTTTGTTTTATTACCATTGCTGAAGGATGCCATATTAAACTTCACTTTCTGTGGTAATTGGAAGTGACACTTCTATTGTAAACTGCCTTCCTTCCAAAGAGGCCTTTACGCTTCCTCCCATCTGCATTGCAAATTTCTTTACAATGGCAAGTCCAAGTCCGGTTGTTTTTTTACTTCTGGATTGGTCTGTAGTATAAAATCGCTCAAAAAGCTTGTCCATATCACTATTTTCCAAACTATCTGTCTGATTCGAAATGCCAATGACACACTGCTCATTTTTCATAGTAAAAGAGATTTTATAGCCGCCAGTACCATGTACCAGAGCATTTTTAATCAGATTTTCTATAATTCTGATAAATGCCTGTTTATCTGCTTTTATTTTGCAAGGCTTTTCCGTAATGATTACCTGTGGCTCACAATCCTTCTTTAAGAAATCCTCATAAAACATGGAAATAGTTTCAGCAAACACATTTCCTGCATTAAAAGTCTCTGGTTCAAATTTCAGTTCTCCTGCTTCTATTCTTGCGTATTCAAACAACTGATTCAACATATTCGTCAAACTATCTAAACGTTGTTCTACCGTTCTTAAATAGCTTATTTTTTTCTCCTCCTGTAATTCCCCTTTTTGCAACATCTGAAGATATCCTTTCGCAGAAGTTAAAGGGGTTCGAATATCGTGAGAAATACTAGTGATACTTTCTCTATAAATTTGGTTTTCCTTCTTTAATCGGTTCTCCTCTTCACTGTAATGCAGCAGCAGTCTGTTAAAAGTTTCAATTACTTCCTCTGTTTTTCCTATAGGACAAAAAGAGGTTAACTGATGATTTGTGTCCTCTTTTTCCAATAAATCAAGTTCCTCTCTTATATGGGAAATCTGCTTTCTATAACACCACAAACGGGCGGACAAAACGCCCGCCACAATAACTAATATAATAATTGCTCCTAACAACTGTATCTGCATAAAACCTCCTATTTTACATCTGCTTTTTGAAAATGTAACGTTCCAATTCCTAATGCCGCCACAATCCAGATAATTGCTGAAACTGTTGCACGAATAGCAAAACTGCTGTCTATATCTGTGGAAGGACAATTAGAAATCAAATCTACAATCCAATAATCAGAAACCTTCACCTCTAACTTAAAATAATATAAAACTGCGTCAAGCCCTGCTGTGATAAGAGAAGAGAATGTAAGCATACATATGCTAATTGATATTCCTGCTCCCAGATTTCTGCACAACTGGCTGATAACAGTAACAATTCCAGCAAATGCTGCTCCTAATAAAAGCTGTATTCCGGCATAGTAACAAAGATTTTTACAAACTTCATAGCTAACTTTCTCTGGACCTATGAACAGAATTCCCAAAAACAAAGTTGCAACTGTCATCAGTACCATCATTAAAATGGCAGATATTATAGTTGATATATACTTCACACCAAAAATCTTTCCTCTGTTATGTCCTTTTCCAACAATATTCTTTATTGCTCCATTTGCATATTCACCGTATGCAAAAATAGCAACGAATACAGTAATAATAATACTTCCAAAGCTTCCAAACATCATCTGTATAATCTCTAAAATACTTTGCCCACTCCAGAAATCCGGCATTGTTTCCTGACTGGTTTCTTCTACAACAACCCCATAAGTTCCATTTGCTAATTCCCCTTGTTGAATTTTATCCGCTAACATAAGCATTCCATAAAAAAGCATAACAACTGCCACCAAAGCAATACAACATATGTATAAACATTTACTTTTTCGTAATTTATAAACTTCTCCACGTAATAAATTAATCATTTTCTTTACCTCCCAATAAATCCATAAAATAGCTTTCCAAATCCTGACCTGCCAGATAACTTTCTTTGATATTGACACCGCCTATAATTAACTCCCGATTTATCTGTTCCTGCATATCAAAATTGTCAAATACTCTTATTACTCCTTGTTTTGGAACATCAAAATTGTCAATATGAAGTTTATCTTCCAAAATACTTACTGCCAGTTCATCATTATCTACTATTAGTTTTTGGCATCTTCTACATCTGTCGCTTAGTTCTGCAGCTTCAAATTCTTCAACCAAGACACCTTTTCTGATAATTCCATAATGTGTAGCTATTTTTGAGAGTTCGCCTAAAATATGACTTGAAATCAATATGGTAATGCCCTTTTCCCTGTTTAGTTTTAAAAGAAGTTCCCTGATTTCTTTAATTCCTTCCGGATCCAGTCCGTTAATTGGCTCATCCAAAATCAGAAAATCCGGATTGCAAAAAAGAGAAATTGCAATTCCAAGTCTTTGCTTCATACCCATCGAAAAATTCTTTACCTTTTTCTTATTTGTATCTGCCAGTCCAACAAATGCCAGCATATCATCTACTGCCTGCTTGTTTGTAATGCCAAAATTTCTTCTGATTACTTCCAAATTTTCTCTTGCTGTCATATTGGCATACACCCCTGGATTTTCAATCAGACTTCCCATTCTTTTTCTCTGATTTTCCAAATCACTTGAACCAAATAATTCAATAGTTCCCTCTGTTGGTGCTGCAAGTCCTGCCACCATTCGCATAAATGTGGTCTTTCCAGCTCCATTTTTACCAATAAAGCCATAGATTGCACCCTTTTTTACATGCATACTGACACCATGAACTGCTTTATGTTCTCCATATACTTTTGTGACATCTTTCGTCTTTAATACATAATCCATCTGTATTACCCTTATTTCCTTTCTATTTTTACCTGACATTGCCTGGTCAAATCTGTTGTTTCCATTGCTCTGTCTTGCTATGTATTAATCATATCAGCCCACACTTTAGAAACTTTAGGAAAAGTATAAAGAAATCATAAAGTTTTTTCGTTTATCATTATTTCATTTTAAATCCTATTCCCCAAACAGTTTCAATATAGGTTTCCTCACTATTTGCCTTTGCCAACTTTTGTCGTATATTGCTGATATGAACATTTACAGCATTGTCTTCTCCTAAAAACTCTTCATTCCATACCGATTCATAAATGTTGTTTTTGGTAAATACCTTCCCTGGATTTTCCATTAGAAGTTCCAAAATTAAATATTCTCTGCGTGTTAACCGTACTTCATTTCCTGCCACTGTAATGCGAAATTCTTCCGGTTCCATAAGAATATCTTTATATTGTAGTTTTCTTCTGTTTTCTTCTTCTAATGGTTCCTTATTATTTTCCTGATTCCAGATTGCAATGCTTTTTCCGCTGCGCCGCAATACTGCTTCTAACCTTGCCAGCAGCTCTTCTGTATCAAAAGGTTTGGTAATATAGTCATCTGCTCCGGAGCGAAGCATGGATACTCTTGTTTGTATATCTTCTTTTGCAGAGGAAATAATAACCGCAATCTCTGGATGTTCTTTTTTCATTTTTAAAAGCAAGTCTTCCCCATTCATTCCTGGAAGCATCAAATCCAGAATCATGGCTGCCGGAAGTTCTCTTTCTATATAAAATAAAGCCTCTGTCCCGGAAAATGCCTGAGCGGTTTCGTATCCATTCTGCTGCAACAATTCCTTTAACATATGGCTAATATCGTTGTCATCTTCTACAATTAATATGTAATTCGTCATGTTTTCTCCTTGTTTCTTTCCTGTTCTGTCTAAAGTATTATAGCATAATCAGTATTTCATTCAATTTTTTTCCAACAACTCAAAATAGTCTATGTTTATTACAACATAGACTTGTATTTTGATTTAATGTTTCTTCCAACAATTTTTCAGAAGCAATAATGTTAATACATCATTTTTCCTATCATAAAATAGTATTACTACTATTTCCCCTGCAATCTCATTAATTGCTCAGTCATTTGTTTTGCGGATAAATAATTTTGAATCCAGTCAATTACATGTGCAAAGACATATACCACAAAAATACTAACTCCCATTATAAGCATCAGCCTGTATTGTTTCTCACCAAGCTCTGTGTTGTAAAATGCCACAAAAAGAATAAGAACTTCTATTAAAATAAACTGTATTATCTTACGAATAATAAACTCTTTTGTGGTCATCTCTCTCTTTGAATACATAACAGCGATAGGAAGAACTCCACACACTCCATAAATCAAAGGTACAGCAAATACTTCATATCCAAAGGTTGTTTCTGGTTCAAAACATGAACCCATCACAAACATAACAATTATAATTAACGTAACCAATGTAAAATAGGATGTAAGCATTTCCTTTATCATTTTTTTCCCATACATTAAAATTTTTCTCCTTTCAGCGCCTTTTTCAGTTCCGGCACATATTTTCTGGAAATAATAATTTCTTCTCCACTTTGCAAAACAGCCATAAACCTTCCATTTAATATTGGCTTAATCGCCTTAACCTTCATTAAATTCAAAAGAAGGGACTTAGAAACTCTGATAAAATACTTTTCTTTTAGAATTTCCTCTAATTCGTATAACTTTTGTCTTGTTTCATATACCTGATTCACACTGTAGATAAAAACCTTATTGTCCACAGCCTCAATATAATGAACATCTACCACCGGAATCTCATATTGTTTGTCTTCTATCACTCCTGTTAGATGTCCCTGTCTGGATTTTACAAAAGTTACAATCTCTTTGACCTGTTCTGTCACTTCATGACAGCGAATTTCCAACTGTTCCGGCTGTTTTTTCGTGATTTTAATAACTTTTATGTTCATTTGCCGCTCCTCTTACCTTGGAGAGTTTTATCTGGCTAGTATAGTATTTCAAAAATGCTATACTAGTTAATAACTTTCTTGTATCGTTACCTCACCGTCTCCTTTTAAATAACAGTTAAAATATGTAAGAACAATTCCATTCATTGTTTCAATACATTCTGTTTCATCAATGGTTCCTGTTCCCAATAAAGATGCAAGTATTGGGGAAAATAAAGGTAAATCTGTAAAATTCATATGTCCGCTGCCTGCAAAATAAGTACGTTTACTATCAACTGCATTTTCCAGCACTACTGTATTTACATAAAGCTTTCCTGCTTCACTGCTTAATTGATAATGTTCTTCATTGTCAATTGCTAACAATGGTACTGGATAAGATTCTTCATAAAACTGATACTCTCCATTTTCAAAACCTAATTCTTCCCCTAACATAGTTCCATCAAGGTCAATGACTGCATCAATTCCCTCTCGTTCTCGTCCTACTGTTACACTTGCTGCACCACCCAAAGAATGTCCCATCAAACCAATGGTATCCATATCCACCATAGAAAGTACCTTTTTAATTTCCTTTTCTGTTTCTTCTGCTTTGATAAACCATACATCCGAATTACAGCCTTCTGTCTTTGCCATTTCCACACTATTTAAAACATAATTAATATCTGCGGTACGAATTTCTATCCATTTTTGAGACATTTTCAGAATCTCTTCCTCTGTAGTACTGTCCTCGTTGGTCATCATAACTTCCTGCAGAAAATTAGGATTCACGGTAATAAGGTTACCTGCTGTATCCTCTGTAAAAAAAGAATGATATGGATGGTCTAAGCTTATCACCACATAGCCATTGCTTACAAGTTCCATATAGGTGGAAACATTACTCTGATAATATCCAAATGCTCCATGAGAAAATATTACCAACGGGAAACTGTTTTCACCGGCATTTTCTATATCCGGATAATAAATGTGTACCGGAACTTCTCGTTTGCTTCCATCGGTTTCAAAGGTTTCTGTTCTACTTTGGTCCACAAGAATAGCAGAAACCTCTTTTACCTGATATGTTCCTGTGGTTTCCAGCCCTTTATAGCCAGTAAAAAGAAATGATGGTATCAATGACAAAGCAAGTACTAAAATACTGCCTGCTGTACCTAATATTGTTCCAACCTTTGATTTACAGCCTGATGCTTTTTTATTCTTAAGCACATAAAAAATCACTGCAATCACCACACGTATCAGCAAAACTCCAAAACACATTTTAAATCTAAGATCCCATGCTACCCCTGGCAGAAGAAGTGTGAAAGCAAAAAGAACCATCTCTCCTACTCTGGCTACCACACGATTTCGGATCCACTGCACCTTTTCTTTTTGCTTTACAAAAGTAACAATTAATAATGCAATTTCAACTATAACAAATAATCCCAATAAAACAAATCCCATAATAATCACCTGTTCCTTTCTTTGAATAAGATAACTATATATGGGATTTTTATTGTTTACAATATTTTGCTTGGTAAGATGCATTTTTCGTTGGTAAGATACACATTTTGTGTTTTTTCTCCCTAACACAGAACCATTTACCTAAAAAGAATTGTCCAAAACACAGCTATAATACTCTCCCAATTACTCTGATGTAACATATTGATTATAAATCTCCACATGGTCATAAATACATCGCCAGCTGCTATAAGAACCTGCAGTGACACAAATATATGGGGTCTCACCTGCAAAAGTGCCATAACTCACAGCACAGCTTTGAGACTGTGCTACATACCCTGTTTTTGCACAAAGTACCTGACCACCGGTATCTTTATCCTCAATTCTACGTAAAAACCAATTAGAAATAATAATTCCCTCCGGATGCTCTGTTGTTGGAGTGGTTGTGTAAGTGTGGGCAGACAAAACTTTCTTACATAACTCATTCTGCACAGCCGCTTTCATAATCACAGCCATGTCATAAACAGTACAGTAATGATTTTCATCATAAATTCCCACACAATTGGTAAAGTGGGCACTATCTGATAGTCCAAGTTCTTCCAACTTTTTGTTCATCAAATCTACAAATGCCTCATGAGATCCTGCCACATAGGTTGCCAGTCCTACTGCCGCATCACCACCGGAAGGCAATATGGTTCCATAAAACAAATCCCGAACTTTTACCTTTTCACCATCTAAAAATCCTACGGAACTACAATCATTTGTATATGCATAGTCTGTAACCTCTAATGTCATTGTAAAGGTATCATCCAAATCCTCTTCTTTTATATGCTCCGCTGCCACCAATACCGTCAACACTTTTGTCATGGAAGCTGGACTGATTCTCTCCTTTTCTCCTTTTGCGGCAACAATGGTATCTGTGTTTTCATTCACCAAAATTGCATGGGAACTAAGCATGTTCTCACTATTAATGGTAATTGTATCCGCTGTGGATTCAAAGTTGTAAATTGGTGGTGTTGTTTTCTTTTCCTGGGTACCGGTTTCCACTGCTGCCATTTCTTCCTCTGCAATTTCCACTGGTTCTGATCCGCTAGTCTGTGCCACATTCTTCTCTGTTTTTTCCTTTACCTGTTTGTCATTCACATCCGACTTTTTGCCAGGCACTACAACAGCAACAATAATTATGATAAGAACCCCAAGTGCTCCTCCCAAAGGCAAAAGCTTTTTCATCATACGTCGCTGTCTCTCCTGACGGCGTTTTTCCTGACGCATACGCTCTATTCTCTCCGAGCGACGTGAAGATTGCTCTCTGTTTTTCTCTTTATTATCTCTATTATCTAAAAAAGGTTCCATTCTACGCCTACATTTTCTCCTTTTATAAAATGATATGACTATTTCGTGAATGTGTTTTACCACGATTAGTAACCAATACCTATTCTAACACAATCACATAAATTACAAAAGGGTATGAGTAAACTATTTTGAAGAAAATATACTGAATGTTCCATATACATTCCCTTCTGTTATAAAGGTAAATATTAATGAGGATCTTTATATTAATTTTTCAGATATTAGTAGATTGGTTTATTTGTAAACTAAAAACTCAAAAAAGCACCCCTGCAAGCTGCTAATATGCAGTCTGTAAAGGTGCTTTTTTTGCAAAAGTTATCTCTCTCCTAACCGTCTTTATATGCATTTTCTCTAACTTCTATTTTTTCAACGCTTCTTCAATAGACTCAAACAATCTTTCTCTATCTGGTGGCTTTAAAATATATCCGGCAGGTCTTGTTTGTAAAGCAGAATAGATATGTTCTTTATCTGACATACTTGTTAAAAATATTACAGGAATATCTTTCATATCCTCATTTGCTTTTAACATTTCATAAGTTTCTTTACCATCCAAACCAGGCATTTCATAATCTAAAAGAATCAAATCCGGCTGCTTATTTGGAATAAATTTAATTGCCTGCTCACCAGAAGTTGCAATAAACACAGTATATTTTTCTTCCAAAATAGACTTCATATTTCGTAATAATAAAGGACTATCATCCACAATCAGAATTTTTTTCGGTACCTGAACCTCTGACACATCAGACACCACCGGATTGGTAATTTCTAAATTAAGCATCTTATGGCATTTTTCCAATAATTCTTTCTTTCCCACTGGACGGAACAAATGGTCAAACTGTTTGCCTTCACAATATGCCTTATACTTTTCCCATTCCTCCCAAACTGCAATAAATATAACAGGAAGATAGGAATGTTGCTTTTTCAGCCATCCAAGAATAGCTGTATCCAGTTCATCTATTCCAATCTGGTTTACAATGACCAAATCCGGCTTTATAATCTTTAGCATTCCTTTTACATTTTCAATTTCCTCAGAGCAGATCTGCACCTGAAAGTCATCCATAAGACATTCATTGAGACTTCGTATAATTTCGTTTATTTTCCCTATTAAAAGTACCTTCTTCATTTTTATCCCTCCATTTGTTGTATTTGGATCCTAAGTTTTTCAGCACATTCTGTAACCTGTTCACTGTCAATATTTGTAACTGCTCCACCAAGTTTTTCGATTAAAGGAAGCAATTTCGCAGGATATTTGAATTTTCCTATCTGTGCCATAATTTCATCTGCAGTATCAATCTCCATATCCTCCATAGCGCTTTCCAGTAAATTCAAAAATTCCCTAAACATTTTCAAATCTGCCTCTTCTTTTTCTATTTTTTCCTTTTCTTCCTCCACGCAAACTTTCAGCAGTTCCTTACAACTTCTCCATTGCTCTAAAAATACAGGGGTTACATTTATGATAACATCCTTTCGCTCATCTCTTGCAGCATATTCCAACATCTTTGCCACACCACTTAGACTTAAAGCTCCAATCATGGCAGCAGAGCTTTTCATGGAATGTACTTTTACCCTATATTGTCGTATCATTTCCCTAAGCAGTTCTGTTTCTTCCGTCTTCTCAATCTGTCTGAAATATCCTTCTAATTCTTCTGCTTCCATATCTATCAGATGGTAATAATCCTTTATGGTAGCTTTTAGCACATTTATATCTTTTGTATGTAACAAAGCATATTCCCAATCCATTCCGTCCACATCCGGAAGGTCTATAATTACCGTCTCCCTAAGATTTTCTGTTTTCTTTTTTTTCTCATACACAATCTTATTTTCAGGCAATTTTTCCACTAACATTTTTTCCAGCTTTTCCGGATTAATTGGCTTGGGCACAAAACCATCAAAACCCTCGGACAAATACATTTCTTTTGCTCCTGCTATGGCATTTGCCGTCAACGCTATTACCGGTGTATCACAACACAAATGATTTTTATCCTCTTGCATATGATGTAAGGTTTCGATACCATCCATTTCCGGCATCATATGGTCCAAAAAGATTATATCATATGCTTTTTCAGAAATCATATCTAAACATTCCTGTCCTCCGCAAGCTTCGTCAATTTTTACTTTTGTCTCTTTTAAAAGATTTACAAATACCTTTCTGTTTACCGCATTATCATCTACTACCAGTACCTGGGCTTCTGGTGCTGTAAAGGTTGCATTATAAGAATATCCTTGCACCTGTTCGCGAATTCTTTCTTCCAGATTTCCAATAGGCTCTGAATCCACAATCTTTTGTTCCAGATGGAAAGAAAATTTTGTTCCCTTTCCGTAAACACTTTCCACTTGCAACTGACTTCCCATGAGTTCCAGCATCTGAATGGCAATACTCATTCCCAATCCTGTTCCTTCAATATTGCGATTTCGTCCTTCTTCGATTCGTTCAAATTCCTTGAAAAGTTTGTCAATATCTTCTTCTTTGATTCCAATTCCTGTATCTTCTACTATAAATTTTAAAATAGCAGTATCTTCTCTTGTTTCCCCGCTTATATTCAGTGTTACGCCACCTTTTTCCGTGTATTTTACCGCATTATTTAGTAAGTTTACTAAAATCTGGCGAATTCTTACATCATCTCCCCATAATCGGGAAGGTAATTTTTCATCCACATATAAATCCATGGTTAACTCTTTAGCTTCTGCTTTCATGGAAATCATGTTCATAATGTCATGAATCATACTGCTAAAATCATATTCGATAGGAAGCAGTTCCATTTTTCCTGATTCAATCTTGGAAAAATCCAAAATGTCATTTATCAAGGCAAGAAGGCTCTGGCTGGCGTTTTGAATATCTATTGCATATTCTTTAATATTCTGTTCCTGGCTTTCTCTTAATATCATGGCATTCATTCCCAAAATTGCATTAATTGGGGTACGAATTTCATGAGACATATTAGCAAGGAACTTTCCTTTAGACTCACTTGCCAAAAGTGCCTTTTGCTTTTCTCTTTCCATTTGCCAGATTTCATGAATGGTATTCATTCCTGCAAAGAATAATAATATGATTAATCCTACCGCTAAAATTGCCCCACTAAAGGTTGTGGTTCTTTGGAAATACATAATCATTTGGATAAAAGCAGCCATTACTGATGCCAAAATCCCCATAGAAACCCAGAAATATTCTTTCACATGGCCTTTCCATATATCCATTCCAATTGCAGCCCCCATGCAAACAAGTGCCACGGAACATACTATTGCCATATACTTAATGGTATCTGTATAATCTACCAGTTTCGTCATATGTAAAAATGTGCAGATTACAAAATCAATGATTACAAGACTTGCTGCCGCTTGATACACTTTCTTATAACGATTTTTTTGAACTCCATTCATATATATCAAAAATGGTAATGGTAGCATCATAAGTGCCAAAAAAGCCATATCATTAATCACCGAAAGATTTGGTGAAATCATTTGGCGGAAAATAGAATTTGAAATCAGCCATATGGATGCAAGAAAAACTCCCCATCCCAGATATTCAAACACAATTTCTCTATGATAATATACCCGCAATATAACTCCTGCTAAAATGCTAACCAGTCCCAAAGTAAATGCAAACATTGCCACAATCACTTCTGCTCCATGACTGCTCAGAAAATAATTCCAGACCCCAATTCTGTTTCCGTAATAAATGCTATAAAAAATACCCGAATAGGAGGAATCTGTTGCAACTTCCATTGTAAGCACTTTCCCTGCATCCTCTGGCGTAAGTTCTAAAAAAACATAGACCATTGCACTTATCTTTCCAAAAAGCCTTGTATTTTTTGTAGAATACTCTTTCCTTAAAACCCCATCCACATAAATGTTCATTTCCTGCTTTGCACTTCGAAAACACAAATAGGAATTATGAGGTATTTCTGTTGGCAGTGTTGTTTCCACCCTCATGGTTTCATTTCTTTCAATTTGATACTTTCCGGGAATTTCAATAGGAGTCTTGGAACCATCTTCTTTTATCCATGTCCAACTTCCTGAAAATTCCTCGCACCGATATTCATTTTCTGAAATATCCGGTTCTAAAAATACTCCTCCCAAAATGAAGTATCCAAGAATAAGTATCATGAAAAAAACAAATATCTTCTTTATGTATTTCATCCCGCTTTTCTCAGTCCTTCCCTCTTTATTCTTATGTAAAAATACGTATATTATTATTTCGTCATTTTTCCCGAATTTGACAACCATGAATATGTAATTTAAACTCAACAGAATTTAATTTATTATGATTATATAAACTCAAAAAATGAAAAGACTCATGGCTAATGCCATGAGCTTTTCATTTTCACACATTTTCACATAAGTTATTCCGAACTGATAGTTCTTGAATAGAAGGATAATTTACATTTTTGAAAGTTAGTTGTTCCTAACTACAGTTATATACTACCATCTAAAATTGTATTCGTCAATACCCTAATTTATTTTTTTCGATTTTGTTACATTTTTGCCAGCACCACTTCTTGGCGCATAGCTTGACAGCGAGTGTCAAGCTTGCGAGTGAAGAGTAACCATTTTTATCCTAATGCCACATCCAAAACCATCATAACCAAAAAACCTAATGCAAACCCAATGGTTCCTATATTGGATTTATTTTCTGATACAGCATCCGGTATTAGTTCTTCCACTACTACATATATCATGGCACCAGCCGCAAACGCCAGTAAATAAGGAAGTGCCGGTATCATATAAGCTGACAGTAAAATAGTAACTAATGCTCCCACCGGCTCCACTGCCCCAGAAATCATTCCATATAGAAATGACTTTTTCTTACCTTCCCCATTTCCTTTCAGCGGCATGGAAATGATAGCTCCTTCCGGAAAATTTTGTATAGCGATTCCAATCGACAGAGCAAAGGCCCCTAATAATGTAATTGTGCTGTTTTCCTGTAACATTCCTGCAAAAACCGCTCCCACTGCCATACCCTCCGGTATATTATGAAGTGTCACAGCCAAAACCAACTTGGTAGTCTTTTTTAAATTACTTTTTGGTCCTTCCTCCTGGCCATTTTCTGCATGAATATGTGGCACCAATATATCCAGCAATAATAGAAACACAATCCCAATTGCAAATCCCACTGCTGCCGGAACAAATGCCAATTTTCCCATAGACTCGGACATATTAATAGAAGGAATCAGCAAGGACCACACTCCGGCTGCTGTCATAACCCCTGCTGCAAATCCCGACAACACTCTCTGTACATTATCATTCATTTTTTCTTTCATAAAAAATACACAGGCGGCTCCCAATGTAGTTCCCACAAATGGAAGCATAATACCCAAAAAAATATTCAAATTCATAGTTCTCCTCCTTTTTCATAAGAATCCTTTTATAGTATATGTCAATTTTTTTTTCCTGTCACTCTTAAATATAAAGCTGGTAAAATACCAAAGTGCTGGCAACCTGCAGAATTTGTTGCCAGCACTTTTTATCTGAGTGCACCCAAAGGTGCCTGCGTCAAGGAGAGTTCAACGCTTTTGTTCGTATTTAGTTGTATACGTTTGTCAGTTAGCCATATCTAACTTCTCCTATAGAATACTATGATTTTTTATTTTTGTCTATAGTTATTATTGATAATAATTATCATTTATATCCATCATGGAATACAAATATCCTGCTACTTTCTCTGCATAACCTTACAAAATATCACTGCCACTACCGTCCCGATGCAAGTAGCCACAATAGCCGGAGCAATAATCCCTGCCGGATTTACACTGCCATACTGGCTGCGATATGCAATCATATTTACTGGGATTAACTGCAGTGAAGAAATATTAATTACTAGAAATGTACACATCTCCACACTGGCAGTTCTTCCTATAAGCGGCTTTCTCTTTCCACTTGCTTCATTTCCCCGAATAACCGCTTTCTGCTCCAAATATTCCTCATTTCCTCTCTCAGCTTCCAGTTCCGATAAAGCTTCCATAGCTTTCAATCCTGCTGGTGTAGCCGCCCAGCCAAGTCCTAAAATATTTGCAGCCATATTTGTGCACATGTACTCCATAGCTTTGGAATCTTTATCCACATTAGGAAACATAAATTTTGCAAAAGGCATTAAAAGCTTTGTCATTCCTTTTACAATTCCTGCATTTTCCGCAATTTTCATCAAGCCAACCCATACTCCCATGACCCCCAGCATGGTAATACACAAGTTTACAGCATCTTTAGCTGATTCCAATGCTGCATTTGAAATAGCTTCCATGTTTCCAGTGAAAGCCCCATAGAGAATTCCAATTAAAATCATACCTGCCCACAAATAATTTAACATTAACTCTTCTCCTGTGATTTTTCTTCCTATTCAATATATGCTAAAACTAAAAAACACATGAACACCTGCAAAATTTATTTTTTTGTAACAGCTCAGCTATAATATGTGATACAAGTGCATTATGCTCCCATAAAATGCACTTGTATCACATATCATGAGGGGAACGCCTGTATATGAACAAAGATAGTTGCGTAGCAACGGAAAGCACGATAGTGCGAATGGCGTGGGCTGAACTGTTACCATTTTTTATACAAATTATCCACAATATATTGACTTTAGTAAGCTTATTTGTTATTCTCTATTTAGTAATAGTATTTATTACTGTTATTGAAAATTAATGAAACATAAAAGAAAAAAGGGATGATTTTATGAAAAGTAAACAGAAATGTATTTTAAAGTATGTAACCACAATGTTTGCAGTTCTATTTATGGCTACAATATTTTCTACAATAAAAGTTCAGGCTGAGCCTATACCAGAGAAAATTTCACTTAAAAATTTAACTGTTACAGCTGGGAACAAGTTTGAACTGAGAGCAACATTATCCCCAATCAATGCTGATGACGACCAGCTTATCTGGAATATCGTGAAAGGAAAAAAAGTAATAAGTTTTGCAGAAGATGATGACCGTTATGGTGATGATGAAGTTGAATTTAAAGCTTTAAAAGCGGGAACCGCAAAAGTATGCTGCAAGATAAAAGGAACAAATAAGAAAGCTTATGCAACAATTACTGTCAAAGCAGCTCCAAAAGGAACTATTACACGTGTAGGCAAGAAAAACCGCACCATAGAAGTAGGTGACGATTTTGAACTTAAAGTAAAGAAGTCCGTGAATGTAAAAAATAAGTATTTAAAATGGAGCATTAGCAATCAAAAAATTGTTACTTTTGATGATGGTAATCGATATGGTAATGAAGTTGAATTTAGGGCTAAAAAATTAGGAACCGCAACAATTACCTGCAAAAATACTCGAACTCAGAAAAAAGTAAAATTTAAAATAAATGTCATAAATATTACACAAATACCTATGCATACAAAAAGAGCGGAACTGCTTAGCAGTTACGCTCTTTTTGTAAAAACTATATAATAATAATGAGGGGGAGTAAGTAAATTCATAATTTGGGGAGTTTATAAATTTACTATAAAGGTATAATTTACTTCATAAGGTCAGGAGCTTCTTTCGCGTCCTTAAGTTCCCTTCCTTATCTGTAACTATAATATATCACATAGTTTAATATTTGTCTAGTACTTTTTTAAATTTTTTGTAATATTTTTCCAATTCGCTTAACAACTGGGAAATTCTTCCCAAAATTCGACATTTTTAGCTATGAATTTCCTGATTTTGTATGGAAACCATTCCTTCTGTTTCTTCACCATAAGGATTTACATGCACCATACAATGTTTTACTTTTGGAAAAGATATCTCTACCTGGTCGTGAACTGCGTGGGCAATTTCGTGGGCTTCTCTTAGTGTCTGGTTTCCATCTGTGGCAATTTCCAAATCAACATAGATTTTTGCCCCAAACATTCTTGTTTTCAGCAAATCGATTCCAAGAACACCTTCCTGCTGTTTTATCAGTTCTTCCATTTCTCCTGCAACAGCTTCATCACAAGCCTCATCTGTCATTTTCCGAATGGCATCCAAAAACACATCAAAAGCTGCTTTTAAAATAAATCCACAAATAATCACACTGGCGAAAGGATCTCCTAATGGATACCCCATTCTGGAACATAAAATTCCTGCAAAACTTCCAATAGAAGACATTGCATCTGTTCTGTGATGCCATGCATCTGCCATTAAAGCTCCACTTTCAATTTTGCCAGCCACTCTTTTCATATAATGATACATAAATTCTTTTGCTGCAATAGATACCATAGCAGCAAAAAGGGCAAGCCGACCGGGCATTTCTGCTTCCTGATAGGTTCCTGTCATAATCCCGCTGACTCCTTTTACTCCGATTCCAGCACCAACTGATGCCAGGATTGCCGCAAGAATAATGGATGCAACACATTCGAACCGCTCATGTCCGTAGGGATGCTTTTTGTCTGGTTTCACTGCTGCAAATTTTACTCCCACCATGACAATAAATGTACTAAATACATCTGATATGGAATGTATGGCATCGGAAAGCATGGCTTCTGAAGATGCCACAATACCTGCTATCATCTTCAGCAATGCCAGACTTACGTTTAAGGCAATGCTGCTTCTTGATGCTTTCATGGCAATTTTTTCTCTTACTTCATCCATATCTTTTCCCTGCACTTTTTACGTTCTGAATGGAACGTGGTTTTATATTTTATAATATGCAGGGAAGTATGTATTTGTTTCCATTTTTACAGCAATGCCTGATAAATATCCCTCTTACTAACCCCTCTATCCTTGGCCACCATCTTCATAGCTTCCTTCTTATCCTTACCCATGCCCAGATAATACTCCATATGCTCTTCAATGGACATTTCCTGCCACTTTTCCCGCTCTCCCGCAAGAACTTCTTCTCTCGTCTTTCCGGCAATTACTATGACACATTCCCCTTTTGGCGGTTCTTCTTCATAATGTTCCACAGCCAAAGCTAGGGTAGTCTGAAATGCTGTTTCATACCGCTTGGTAAGCTCCCGACATACCGTACACTTCCGGTCTCCTAATGCCTCTAATAACTCCTTCAAAGTCTTCAACAAATGATGTGGCGCCTCGTAACAAATCATGGTTCTGGTTTCCTGTTTCATTTCTTCTAAAATATAGGTTCGTTCCTTTTTATCTGCCGGAAGAAATGCCTCAAAGCTAAAACGTCTGGTAGGAAGTCCTGACAAAGTCAATGCAGTAATACAGGCCGCCGGTCCCGGAAGGGAGGTCACTTCTACCCCTTCTTCATAACACATTTTCACCAGTTCTTCCCCTGGGTCAGAAATCCCTGGTGTTCCCGCATCTGTAATTAAGGCAATGTTTTTTCCTGCTTTCATTTCTCCAATCAGCACTTTTGCCTTTTCGATTTTATTATATTCATGATAACTGGTCATAGGAGTTTTAATTTCAAAGTGGTTCAACAGCTTAATGCTGTTTCTGGTATCTTCCGCCGCAATTAAATCTACCTCTTTTAAGGTGCGAACCACGCGAAATGTAATATCCTCTAAGTTTCCAATTGGTGTTGCACATAAAAATAATGTTCCCTGCATTTAACTTCTCCTGTCATAACCATAAATTTCATAGATTTCATCTGTATACACATTAGGTTCTTTATAAACAATTAGTGGTGGCTCAATCTTCACCCTTGAATTTCCGCCTTTTAAAGCTTCAATTAGTACCATAGATGGTTCTTTATCAATATAAGAATGAACAAACCGAATACGCTTCGGCTCTAACCGGTACTTCACACAGCCTGCCATAATTTCTGCCAGTCGGAAAGGTCGATGTACCATATAAAATCTGCCTTTTTCTTTTAGAAGTCTTGATGATTCCCGCAAAATATCATCTAAAGTACAGCAGATTTCATGCCTTGCAATAGCTTTTGGTTCGCTGGGATTCTGAATTCCATGATTATCTGTCATATAAGGCGGATTGGTTGTTATCACTTTAAAAGAAGCAGTACCGAATATATCTACTGCTTCTTTGATGTCTCCACATACCATATCAATTTTTTCAGAAAGTCCATTCATCTGTACGCTTCTGTTTGCCATTTCAATGCTTTCCGGCTGTATATCCAGCCCGGTAAAATGTTCTCCTTCTGTTTTTGCTTCCATAAGAATCGGTATAATTCCTGTACCTGTGCCAATATCCAGCACCCTTTCTCCCGGCTTTGCCTTTGCGAAATCACTTAGAAGAACTGCATCAATACCAAAGCAGAATTTTTCTTTATTTTGAATGATTTTATAGCCATTTCTACCTAAATCATCAATTCTCTCCTGGTCTTTCAGACTAGTTGTTATCAAGCTTTGACACCCTTTCTCCTTTACGTTCTTCTTTTTCCAGAACTTCCAGTGCCTTTAATTCTTCTGCTGAAAGTTTCATCTTTTCTCTCTTACGTCTTGTCTTAAATTTCAATTCGTCTACTTTATATTCCCGAACTTCTTTCTCATCGTTTACAGTAACAATGACTTTTACCAGCTGTCTTAATACGCTGACACTGGAAACTTCACCTTTTAATCCATCTACAGTAGTCACAAAATCTCCTACATTTGGAAGGTGGCTGTTAAGTTCTTCATAAGTTTCTTCTTCATTTTTCAAACAGCACATTAATCTTCCACAAACCCCAGAAATCTTAGTTGGATTTAAGGACAGATTCTGTTCCTTTGCCATTTTAATAGAAACCGGTACAAAATCGGCTAAGTAGGTATGGCAACAAAGTGGACGTCCACAGATTCCAATACCACCTAAAATCTTTGTTTCATCTCTGACTCCAATCTGTCGTAATTCAATACGGGTTTTAAACACAGATGCTAAGTCTTTTACCAGTTCCCTAAAGTCAATTCTTCCATCTGCTGTAAAGAAAAATAACAACTTATTATTATCAAAGGTGTATTCAGAATCAATCAATTTCATTTCTAAACCATGTTTTCTAATTTTTTCAAGGCAGATTTTAAAAGCCTCTTTTTCTTTTTCTTTATTTTGTGCTTCTATCTGGTCATCTTCTGTAGTTGCCACACGAATCACAGGTTTTAATGGCTGAATTACTTTTTCTTCTTCTATATCCTTAGGAGCAATTACTACCGTTCCATATTCCACTCCACGGGCGGTTTCCACAATTACATGGTCTCCTGTCTGGATTTCATAATCCAAAGGACTAAAAAAGTATATTTTTCCTGCTTTTCTAAATCTTACGCCTATTACTTTTATCATTTCTAATTCTCCTTAATTGCAAGAAGCATCAGCTCAATGGTTAAATCAAAATTAACATTGGCATTCAGTCTTACTTTTGCCTTTTCAATGGCATTTATAATTTCTTCCAGTCCATTATAAGAACTATGAGCTGCCTTTTTCTTTATTTCCTGAACTTCATCTTTGAATATCAGCATATTTACATCATTGGTTGCCTTAAATAATAATACATCCCGGAACCATACAATAAGAATGTCCAAAAAATCATTAATTTCTAGCTTATAATCAGCGATTTTCTTTACCCATTCTACCACTTCATGAATTTCCATATCTTCTAAGTATCTTAGCATATCCAAAGCATCTTTTTTTATTAAATCAAAATTTTCTGAAGAAGCAAGAGCTACTGCTTTTCCTACATTTCCTCTTGCAAATGCGATACTTAAATCTGCTTTATAATCCGGAACTCTTAAACGTTCCATCAGATAACGCTTTAATACCTTATCTGCTACTGGCTTAATGTTTAACTGAACACATCTGGAAAGAATGGTTGGCAATAATGCATCTGCATTGCTGGTAAGCATTACAATGACTGCATATGCCGGCGGTTCTTCAATGGTCTTCAGCAAAGCATTCTGAGCCTGAACGGTAAGCTTATCCGCTTCATCTATAATATATACTTTTCTTGGACTACTATATGGTTTCACCATAATGTCACTGTTTAATTGGGTTCTAATCTCTTCTACGCTAATACTTCCCGGCTTTTCATGGGTTACATGAATAATATCTGGCTGGTTACTGGAAAGTGCCTGTTTACAAGAGCGACATTTCAGACATGGAATTCTTTCCTGCTTTTCACACTGTAATGTCATTGCAAAAGCATCTGCAATCAACATCTTTCCTGTTCCCTTTTCTCCGTTTATAATATACGCATGAGATACCTTGTCCAGTTCTATTGCATTTTGTAAATGCTCTATAATTTGTTCATGTCCAATAATATCATCAAATCCTGCCATATTTCACACCTACCTTCTGTTTTTTCCATAACTTATAAACATTTAAGTTATGCTAAAATATCTAGTAACAATCCCTGGATTTCTCCGATTTTTCCAAGAATATTAATATTGTCTTTCTCGTCTTTTACCAGTTCCCCTGCCAGTTCATCCAAGTTCTTATCTACCAGCTTTACAATTCCATATACACGATGTCTACCTCTTCGATCCAAAAAGTTTTCTCTGGAAAATTCATGAGAACGGCTTACTACTTCATTTAAAAATTCTTTTACCAGACTTCTGTACTGCTTCATATCTTTGATATCCATGTGTTTGGAAATCTTTTCCCCTTGTGCAGTAATCTGTTCCATTAATCCATTTAATTTCTGCTGTAAATTCTGTTCTTCTATATGGCTGATTAATGTAAACTTAAACTGACCATCTCCTTCACTTACCTTTGAGGTAGTTTCTGTCTGTGTTATTGGCTGTGCCTGATTTACCTTAATATCCATTTTCATCCCCCTATTCTTTCCTTCTTCCGCTTCCGCCTGTCTATATTATTTATCGGTATTTTACCATGTTTTAATGAAGTTTTTCATTTCTTTCAAGCAGAGTTCTAAATCCTTATTTTCAAAGAAGTTTCGAATTCCGCTTTTTTCAATTGCTTCTTTGGAAAAATCTTTTTCATCTGCCAGAAATCTTCTGCATACTTCTGTATATAATGGTTCTTTTTGCTGCTGTTCTCTCCTAATTGCCCGAATCAACCGCTCTCCATCTTCTAAGGTTACAAACAATGGTACTACCCGTTCTCCAAAATGCTCTTTCATTTTTTCATAGGATTCCAAAGTGCCAATCATCAGAATATCTCCCTGTTCCTCTGCAAACTGGCCATCATCTACAGTAAAATAATACCACATTCCTTTCATGGTATTGTAGCCTCTTACTTCGATTACTTTATTTTCCTTCTGAAGTTTCACTAGTTCATCTTCCTTGGTAAAGTAATAAGTAACTCCATGCACTTCCCCTTCTCTGATAGGTCTGGTGGTATATAAAACAGCTTTTTTCAATTGAAGTTGGCTGTCTTCTAAAAGTTTCTGATAAATAGTGTCTTTTCCTGAGGAACTTTTTCCCATCAGATAAAATATTTTTCCCATTGTGTCTCCTTGTTGTAGTTATCTAAGATATATATCTCAATGCATTACTTCTTAGTATACCATAGAATACTAAGGGCTGACAATGTTTTCGTGGATGGGAATTTGTTCTCCTTTATTTTATCACGATTCGTAGTTACATAATAGATAAAATTACTGCCTTTTATAATTAGTTTATTGGGAATATTGGGAATATTGGGCGAACGCCAGAAGGAGATTATCTCCGCTCCATAAGGAACTTCTGCAGGTTGGAAATAATACTTTTTTCCAAGTCTGTTTCGGTAAAAGAAGAATCTGTTGTAAAACCAAGATATTCGGCAATAATCGGATTTTTAATAAATTCGAGCTTATCCTGTTGATAAGGTTTAGTAATTGAATTCATCTCATCAATGTATTGTTTCAGTTGGGATTATAGCAGGTGGATTTACACAAGCTGGTTGATTGGCTTTTCTGTTGGACTAAATCTTTTGTATCATGGCTACTGCAAACCCAGATATTAGGCTATGAAAAGGTACTCCCATGGGCACACAGAATCTGCTCGTGGGAGGTGATATACAAAGGCGCAAACTGAAATTTAAATTATTTTCAATCACGTTTAATCACCAAATTTCTTTATCCAATTAATTCTATAATAACAGTATAAAATAAAAGTGCCTAATAGATTTATTAGACACCTTTTTATTAGTTAACAAATAAAATTGTTAACCTTCCCCTTTCTATTATTAACCTATAACTTTCTTAACTGCCTCAAGAACTCTGTCTGCCTGAAATGGTTTCACGATAAAATCCCTTGCTCCCGCTTGGATTGCTTCTATTACCATTGCTTGCTGACCCATGGCAGAACACATAACAACTTTTGCATTACTATCTATACTACGAATATTTTTAAGTGCTGAGATACCATCCATCTCTGGCATAGTAATATCCATTGTTACAAGGTCCGGTGTTACTTCTTTATACTTTTCCACTGCCTTGGCTCCGTTTTCAGCTTCTCCAACAACTTCATATCCATTTTTTGTTAAGATATCTTTAAGCATCATTCTCATAAAAGCTGCATCATCTACGATTAATACTTTTTTTCCCATGTCACTTCACCTCACTTACAAAATAATCCATATCCCAGTGTAATTTTAGCACAAACTATTCGTATTTCATAGCTAATAAATAGTTTTTCATGAATTAATTTGTATTTTTAATTTTTTAGGAGTATTATGATTATGTAACCTATTTTAAAATGTCCCCATATTTATAGTGTATAAAATTTGCCATAAACCCTACTATGAATATGCATAACCACACACTAATTGTCACTCAATTATCGTTTTAGGGGCATTTTAAATAGGTATCTTTCAGAAAGAAGGCGTCCAAATTGTTTAAATTCATTAATAATGCTAAATCTAAAAAGAACAAAACTATTCCCGAATATGAAGAATATCTTGCAATATATTCTGCTCAATTTATTAATATGACAAATGAACAACTGCAAGAAGAATCTAAGACCATAAACGGTTCCGGTTTATCAATTTTTCAAAAACTTGCAAAGATTCACTCTTTAAAAAGTGAATTAGAAAAACGTAATCAAAAAAAAATACTAAACATTTACATAAATAAATGAGTGATATCAATTTAATACCACTCATTTTACTATTACTATATGTACTAATCTCTTAATTGGAACTTCGCTACCAATCCATCCATACTTGTTGCCTGTGCAGACAACTCTTCACTGGTTGCAGAGGACTCCTCTGCTGTAGCCGAGTTATTCTGTACAACCTCAGAAATTTTAATGATTCCCTGATTTGCCTGTTCAATAGAATCCACCTGTATTTTCACATTTTCGCTTAACTCTCTAGAAATATCAGCAATGTCCTTTACAGAAGATACTACCCCTTGTAATACTTCTGCTGTCTTTAATGCAGCCTTAGTACCTACATTAATTTCATATACAGACCCTTCTATCAGCTCTCTTGTATTAACCGCAGATTTTGCACTCTGTTCTGCAAGGTTACGAATCTGGTCTGCTACTACTGCAAACCCACGACCTGCTTCACCTGCTCTGGCTGCTTCAATCGCCGCATTTAAGCTTAATAAGTTAGTCTGAGATGCAATGTCTTCAATTTCTACGATAATGCTTTCTATCTTACCGGAAGTATCACTGATACGTTCCATGGTAGATACCATGCCTTTCATTTCAATCTGGCTTGTTTCTGCTGATACTGCACAATTTTCTGCTTTATTATATGCATCGTTCATATCTCTTGCACATTTTTCCAAACCACCAGTTAATTCATCCATAGTAGCTTGTATTTCTTCAATAGATGCTGCCTGATCTGTTGCTCCTTCTGCCAACGCCTGTGCTCCTTCTGCCAAGTTTACAGAACCGGCAGAAACATTTTCAGATGCGTATCTTACATCTTTTAATGCTGAATCCATCTTACGGTTCATCTGACGAATTGCCATCAATAAACCTTTATATTCTCCAACATACTCTTCTTCACAGGAAGTTTTTAATCTAAAATTACCATCTGCCATCTGATTCAATAAAGATTCTAAATCTTCAAAAATTTTCTGTAGTTTTGATGTTGTTGCCGAAACAACCGCTACCATATCTCCTACTTCATCATCATCATGATAATCAGGGAATGGAGATGAAATATCACCCTTTTCAAAGCTTTCCAAACGTTCTTCTAGTTCATTTAAAGGTTTAGAAATACCATTAGCAATAACAATGCTTACTCTTCTGGAAATCAAAATAATAGCAATAGTTAAAATCATCATAAGTGCCATAGCACCATATTGTAACACATTACAAACTTGTTCCATTTCATGTTCTTTTTCAATATTAACATCCATCAAATGTAATGTTACTGCATCTAACTCTTCATATAATGGTGCAACTTCATCTATTGCAATTTGCTGTGCCTTACTACTTAATGCCTGGTCTGTAGTTGCTCCAATCTTAATAACTTCTGCTTCTTTTGCAAAATACGCTTCCAATGCTTTTGCAATTTCACTATATGCTGCTTTTCCTTCCGGCGTCACCATTGTTTTCTCGATATCAGCCAGTCGTTCATAAGTTTTTTCTTTACGAACCGCATGTTTCTGTACCAAAGAATCAATTAAATCCTGATCTTCATAACCAATAATACCACGCATATTGGAACGGCATTCTGCATACTCATTCATGAACAGAGCAATGTCGCCCTGTGGTAATGCATAATTGTTCATTGCATTCTTAAAATTTGATGTTACAACTACAATAGCAATTAATCCAACAAGAGATGCCACTGCTGAAATAATAGTAACAATATTGAAAGCTTTCTTTAATCTTCTCTCAATACGCATTCCTCTAAAGCTGAAAAAATTCCCTGTAGTTTTGTTTTTTTCTTTACTCATGTTACCTTCTCCCCTTTAGTTTTATTTTCAGATATATACATCTTACCTTCTTTCAAATATTATTGCAACCTCGTTAGATTTTTTTATATATAATAGTATATTTCTTTCTCACTTTACATAATATCGTTTTTATTACTATATTACATCATTTGTAT
>JAFQCM010000016.1 GCA_017399445.1 Lachnospiraceae bacterium
GTGCTATTCTAAAAGTGTCAGAAAACTTCATTCAAATCCGAATGAAGTAATCCCAAACAACACACAGAAGAATACATATGCAGTGTTGTTGGAAGTATTTTATTTAGTCATAGTATACCAAGTTATATTGATAGAGAAAATCTCAAATTATCTTGCAAGCTCATTTTATCTAAGCTATCATAGAGGTAACAAAACTCATATGAATTCTTCCAATACAGAAAGGAAGATGTATATGAGAATCAATCGAGAACACAAAGACCGCCTATTCAAATTTATTTTTCAGGAAAAGGAAAAACTGTTGCAGCTGTACAATGCTTTGAATGGTACAGAGTACAATAATCCGGAAGACTTAGAAATTGTTACTTTAGAAGACGTCATATATATGCGCATGAAAAATGACATTTCCTTTGTGCTGGATTATGAGATGAACTTGTTTGAGCATCAAAGCACAGACAACGCAAACATGCCATTACGTGGACTGTTATATTTTGCAAGACAATACGAAAAATATATAGCAGAGAATGAATATAACATATTTGGAACCAAACGGATTCCAATTCCAACTCCACAATATGTGGTTTTCTATAATGGAGATAACTGGAAACAAGAAAGAAAAGTATTAAAGCTTTCTGACAGTTTTGCCGCAAATCGCATTGGTGGCTGCATGGAGCTGGAAGTGCTCCAGTTAAATATCAATTATGGACACAACAAGGGAATCATGGAAAAATGCAAGCCATTATGGGAATACTCAATATTTATAGGTAAAATAAAATCATATAGTAAATCCATGCCAATTGAAGAAGCAGTAGATAAGGCGGTAAAAGAGTGTATTGAACAGGACATTTTGAAAGAAATTCTGATAAAGCAACAGGCGGAGGTGAAAGACATGATTTTAACCGAATATGATGAAGAAAAGACAATGAGACTGTTTCGAAAAGAATTTGAAGAAGAGGCGGCTGAGAAGGTTAAAAAGGCAACAGAGGAAGCAGAGAAGAAGATAGCAGAGGCAGAGGAAAGAGTTACAGAGGCAGAGGAAAGAGTTACAGAGGCAGAGGAAAAATATAAGAAGCTACAAGCAGAAATGGAAGCACTGAAAAAGAAACTGGAAACCAGATGTGACTAAGAGTGAATAGAGGAAAAATGTAAGTATGAAATATCTAATTAATGGTAATATGGATGTCTAACACAAAGAATTATATGAGTAATATATAATCAAAAAAACGGTGGCATATGTCATCGTTTTTTTGATTATGGTATGTGGAAATAAGAATTTTTGCCGATGAATATAAGTAGAAAAAAGAAGAGGGAGATAATAAAGTGAAAAAATTAAAAGTAATGACAATTGCAGGAACCAGGCCGGAATTGATTCGCTTATCAGAGATTATTAAAAAAGCAGATATTTATTTTGAACATATTTTTGTTCATACAGGACAAAACTATGACACAAGATTAAATGATATTTTTTATGATGATTTAGGAATTCGGAAACCAGATTATTATTTGAATGTAGTAGGAGAGAATCTTGGTGAAACAATTGGAAATATTATTGCAAAATCTTATACTATAATGCAAGAAGTGAAACCAGATGCTCTGTTGATTTTGGGAGACACCAATTCTGCCTTATCTGCCATTTCAGCAAAGCGGTTAAAAATTCCGATTTTTCACATGGAAGCTGGGAATCGATGCTTTGATGAAAATTTGCCAGAGGAAACCAATCGTCGTATTGTTGACCATATCTCAGATGTGAATCTTCCTTATACGGAACATGCCAGAAGGTATTTGATTGCGGAAGGAGTGCGTAAAGAACACATTTATGTTACAGGTTCACCTATGAAAGAAGTAATTTTAGCACATCACAAGGAAATAGATGAAAGTAAAGTGTTAGAAACATTAGATTTGACAAGCAAAAAATATATTGTGCTTTCTTCACATAGAGAAGAAAATATAGATAATGAAGAAAATTTTATGAGTTTAATGAATGCAGTTAATACCATGGCAGAAACTTACCATATGCCGGTTATTTATTCAATGCATCCTAGAAGTGCAAAGTTTATTGAGGAAAGAAACTTCGAATTTCATGAATTAGTAAGGAAAATGCCACCATTTAATTTTACAGACTATAGTGCGTTAATGAAAAATGCATATTGTGTAGTATCTGATAGTGGAACGATGCCGGAAGAAGCGGCAATTAGTCATTTTCCAGCTGTATGTATCAGGACATCTACTGAAAGACCAGAGGCCCTGGACAAAGGGGACTTTGTGCTGGGAGGAATTACTGGAGAATCCTTGCTTCAATCTGTAGATATGGCTGTAAAGATGGCAGAAATGGGAGATTTTGGAATAAAAGTTCCGGACTATGAGGTGGATAATGTATCATCTATTGTGATTAGAATGATTCAGAGTTATACACGAATTATAGATGAGAGAGTATGGAGGAAACAGTAATGGGGATGTTTAGAAATAAGACACTAATGATTACTGGGGGCACAGGTTCTTTTGGTAATGCAGTACTAAAGAGATTTTTGGACACAGATATCAAAGAAATACGTATATTTTCCAGAGATGAAAAAAAACAGGATGATATGCGAAAGCAGTACAATAATTCGAAAATAAAATTTTATATTGGGGATGTAAGGGATAGTAGAAGCGTTGCAGACAGCATTCATGGTGTAGATTATATCTTTCATGCAGCTGCATTAAAGCAAGTTCCATCCTGTGAGTTTTTTCCAATGGAAGCGGTAAGGACAAATATTTTAGGAACAGATAATATATTGTCTGCTGCAATTAATGAAGGAGTAAAAAAGGTAGTTTGTTTATCTACAGATAAAGCAGCCTATCCCATTAATGCTATGGGTATTAGTAAAGCCATGATGGAGAGGGTTTTTGTGGCAAAATCAAGAACTACTGATACGACTACTATTTGTGGTACTAGATATGGAAATGTAATGTGTTCCAGAGGTTCTGTTATTCCATTATTTATAGACCAGATTAAAAGTGGAAAGCCAATTACAATTACAAATCCGGAAATGACACGTTTTATTATGAGTTTAGAAGAAGCTGTAGATTTGGTGTTGTTTGCATTTAATAATGGACAGGCAGGAGATATCATGGTGCAGAAGGCTCCGGCATGTACCATTGGAGTGTTGGCTCAGGCAGTAAAAGAAATATTTCGGGCAGATAACGAAATACATTATATTGGAACACGTCATGGAGAAAAGAAATATGAAACTCTTTTAACAAAAGAAGAATGTCTTCATGCGTTTGATTTAGGAAATTTTTTCCGAGTACCAGCAGATAATAGAGACTTAAATTATGAACAATATTTTGAAGAAGGAAAAACGGAAAAAGCAAAGTTAGATGAGTTTAATTCGGATAATACAAGGATTTTAAATGTTGAAGAAGTGAAAGATATTCTTCTTAAATTAGACTATATTCAAGAGCAATTAGTAGGATAAAAAGGGTGATAAGGTAGAATGAAATTATTTACAGTAGGTCCAACAGAAATGTATGAATCCACATTAGAAGTGAAAAAGAGAAAGATTCCATACTTTCGTACGGAAGAGTTTTCTAAAATCAATATTGAAAATGCAGAAATGTTAAAAAAATGTCTTGATGCGGAAAAGACAGCAGAGATAGTTATGTTGACTGCTTCTGGAACAGGAGCTATGGAAGCAGTTGTGATGAATTGTCTTAATAAAAAGGATAAAGTATTAGTTATTGTAGGGGGAACTTTTGGAAAAAGATTTTCTCAAATATGTAAAATACATGATATACCATATGATGAAGTTGTGTTAGAAGAAAATGAAGAATTAACACGGGATAAGTTATATAAATATACTGGAAAAGGTTATAGTACCATGTTAGTCAATTTACATGAAACACAAACCGGACAGCTGTATGATGTTGAATTACTCAGTGCATTTTGTAAGGAAAATAAAATGTTTTTGATTGTAGATGCAATCAGTACTTTTTTGTGCGACCCATATTCTATGAAGGAAAATTCCATTGATGTAACAATTATAAGTTCGCAAAAAGGATTGTGTCTATCACCTGGAATTTCTATGGTTGCATTAAGTGAAAGAATGCAGGAGAAAATGAAAGAAAATATAGTACATTCCTTATACTTTAATTTTCAGGAATATATTGAAAATATGAAGAGAGGACAAACACCTTTTACACCAGCTATTGGAATTCACTATGAATTACATGATATGTTGGAAAAAGTATTAGAGTGCGGTATAGATACATATATTGAAAAAGTCGCTCAGAGAGCAAACCATTTCAGAAAACAAGTAAAAGAATTACCTGTTAAAATTCCTCAAATGCAATTATCAAATGCAATGACTCCTATTTTGTTCCAAGACGATATTGCGGAACATTTGGTTGAATTTTTAAGATATGAAAAAGAACAAATGGTAAATCCCACAGGAGGAAAATTAGGAAAACGTAGTATCAGGGTGTCACATATTGGAAATTTGGATCTTTGTGATTATGATGAGCTTGTGGAAAATATGAGGGAGTGGTTTGCACTTAACCAAAAGAAGTAGATGTACTGTAAGGAAAGAAAGGTTGTAGTAAGCTATTTTCTAAATTAATATAATTGGAACAAATTGGGAAGGAAAGTATTTAAATGGAAATATCAATATGTATCATAACAAAAAATGAAGCACATAAATTAGAAAGATGCTTGAAAGCTTTACAACCATATAATTTTGAAATTGTAGTAGTTGACACCGGTTCTACAGACAATACCAAAGAGATGGCATTACAATATACAAATTCCCTGTACGATTTTCCTTGGTGTGATGACTTTGCCGCCGCCAAAAATTATGCGGTTCAGAAAGCAAAGAATGATACGGTCTTAGTGATTGACAGTGATGAATATTTGCAAGAATTGAACTTAAATGAATTGTGGAAGATGGTAAAGAGCCATCCTAATGACGTAGGAAGAATACAAAGAATAAATATTTTGAACAGAAACGGTGAAACCAATCGAATGAAAGAATGGGTAAATCGCATCTTTAATCGTCGCTTATTCCATTATTCAAGAAGAATTCATGAGCAGCTTGTACCAGGAAGTGTATTTGAACAAGACAGTGAACAAAATACATCGCAAGAGCTAGAGAATAAGATTGTCTATTCCACATACCTTACAAATATAAAACTAGAACATGATGGTTACAATGGAAGCGAAGAAGAACGCAGAAAAAAAGCGCAGAGAAATATCATCTTATTAAAAAAAGAACTGGATCTAAACCCAGAAGATACCTATATCCTATATCAATTGGGAAAAGGATATTACATGGCAGGGGAGTACCCGCAGGCAGTATCTTACTTTGATATAGCTTTAGGTTATGATGTGAATCCTAAATTAGAATATGTGATAGACATGGTAGAAACCTATGGCTACGCACTTCTTAATAGCCAACAACCACAAAAAGCTTTGATGTTGGAAGGGATTTATGAGGAGTTTGGTAACACTGCAGATTTTCAGTTTCTAATGGGACTGATTTATATGAATAATGGTCTTTTTGAACAGGCAATTGAAGAATTTCTGAAAGCAGCAAAGCAACCGGATGCCAAGTCAGAAGGGGTTAATTCATACTTAAGTTTTTATAATGCAGGGGTGATTAAAGAGTGTATGGGGGATGTAAAGGGGGCAATGAGGCTTTATAGTCAATGTGGAGATTATAAAAAAGCTTTAGAGCGTTTAGAACAGATAAAATAAAAGAAATTTTGAATTAGAAGAAATTACAAGGTGAACCGAATATGGAAAATACATGAAAAGATATATATGAAGAGGAGCTATTTTAGAATGAATATTATATATGTAAATTGGGACTGTTTTGGGGCAGAAGATGCAGTAGAAGCATTGAACAATTTAGGGCATAAGATATATATTACGCAAATGACAGAAGAAGCACATGTACGATTGGATGAAGATTTCATGGAAAAACTTTCTATGTTGATTGATACACAAAATGCAAATTTAGTATTTACTTTTAATTATTTTCCAAGTGTGTCAGAGGTATGCCAAAAAAAAGGATGTCGTTATCTTGCATGGATGTACGATAATCCATATACTAAGCTTTATGATAAATCTGTCGCAAATGAATGCAATTATGTTGCGGCTTTTGATAGTTGGTTAGAAGAACATATGAAAGTGAAAGGAATCAATACAGTACATTATGTGCCGTTAGCTGTGAATACAAGAAGAATGAAAAAATTAATAATTACTGAAGAGGATAGAAAGCGATTTACTAGTGATATTTCATTTTTGGGTTCATTATATAATGAGGCACATAATTTTTATGACAGATTGATAGGAAAATCAAAAGATGAGGAACTGCAAGGATATTTGGATGGTATTATGTTAGCGCAGCGAAAAATGTGGGGATGCAATTTTTTGATAGATTGCTTAACAAAAGAAGTTGTTGAAAAAATTGACAAATACCTCCCTTATAAGGTTGAAGAAGGTTCATACATTTCAAAAGAAGAAGTATATGGAGACTATTATTTAGCAAGGCGATTGGCATATATAGAGAGAGTAGAATTATTGGAATATCTAGGTTCTTATTTTTCTGTAGTTCATTACACTCCCAATAAAGATACAAAATTAAGAAATGTAGAAAATCGAGGCTGTTTGCATTATTTTGAAGAAATGCCAAAAGCATTTCGTTTGTCTAAAATTAATATTAATACAACCCTAAGGAGTATAAGGAATGGGATTCCACTCAGAGCAATGGATATTTTGGGAGCGGGTGGATTCTTAATGTCAAATTATCAAAGTGATTTATTGAAACATTTTGAACCAGAAAAGCATTTTACGTGTTATAGCAGTATAGAAGAGGCTGCAGATAAGGCAAATTATTATTTACATCACGAGGTAGAAAGAAGAAAAATAGTGGAGAATGCTTTACATGTTATAGAGCAGGAACATACATATGAAGTTCGATTTGAAAAGCTGTTAAAAGAAGTATTTATTTAAAATGGTGGGATAATTACAGAAGGGATTGTGCTAATTATTGTAGACGAAATGGAAGTTTTGAACATTGACGGAAAGAAGATACAAGAAAGAAAAAGGACGTAAGTAAGTAGAATAAAAATTAAATAACTTTGGAAATCTCCATCTAGACTTCCAACCAAAACTGTGCTATTCTAAAAGTATCAGAAAACTTCATTCAAATCCGAATGAAGCAATCCCAAACAACACACAGAAGAATACATATGCAGTTTTGTTGGAAGTATTTTATTTAGTCATAGTATACCAAGTTATATTGATAGAAAAAATCTCAAATTATCTTGCAAGCTCATTTTATCTAAGCTATCATAGAGGTAACAAAACTCATATGGATTCTTCCAATACAGAAAGGAAGATGTATATGAGAA
>JAFQCM010000017.1 GCA_017399445.1 Lachnospiraceae bacterium
ATGGTTCTTACATCCGTTTCGACGAAAATGCTGCAGTTATCATCAAAGATGACAAGACACCAAAGGGAACCCGTATCTTTGGACCAGTAGCCAGAGAGCTTCGTGAGAAACAGTTCATGAAAATTGTTTCCTTAGCTCCTGAAGTATTATAAGGAGGTGCAGGTCATGGCAACAATCAAAATTAAAAAAGGTGATACTGTAAAAGTTATCGCTGGAAAAGATAAAGACAAAGAAGGCAAAGTTATTGCTGTAAATAGAAAAAACAACACTTGCTTAGTTGAAGGTGTAAACATGATTACAAAGCACACAAAACCAAGTGCAGCTAATCAGACTGGTGGAATTATTCATCAGGAAGGACCAATCGATCTTTCAAACGTTATGTATCTTTTAAACGGAAAACCAACAAGAATTGGTTTCAAGATGGATGGAGACAAGAAAGTTCGTTTTGCAAAATCAACAGGTGAAGTTATCGATTAATCAGAGAGGAGGTCAAGACGTTGAGCAGACTTAGAGAAGTATATGATAATGAAATCGTAGAAGCGATGACAAAAAAATTCGGATATAAAAACGTTATGCAGGTACCAAAGCTTGATAAAATCGTTATCAACATGGGTATCGGTGAAGCTAAAGAAAATGCAAAAATCTTAGACTCAGCTGTAAAAGATCTTGAAACAATCACAGGTCAGAAAGCAGTTCTTACAAGAGCTAAGAAATCAGTTGCTAACTTTAAAATCAGAGAAGGTATGCCAATCGGATGTAAAGTTACATTAAGAGGCGAAAAAATGTACGAATTCGCTGATCGTTTAATTAACTTAGCATTACCTCGTGTTCGTGACTTTAGAGGTATTAATCCTAATGCATTTGATGGCAGAGGAAACTATGCTCTTGGTATTAAAGAACAGTTGATTTTCCCAGAAATCGAATACGATAAGGTTGACAAAGTAAGAGGTATGGATATCATCTTCGTTACAACAGCTAACACAGATGAAGAAGCTCGTGAATTATTAACAATGTTCAACATGCCGTTTGAGAAATAGATAGGAGGGAATTTTAATGGCTAAGACAGCAATGAAAGTGAAACAGCAGCGTAAACAGAAATTCTCTACTAGAGAATATACACGTTGTAACATTTGTGGTCGTCCACATTCTGTATTAAGAAAGTACGGAATCTGTAGAATTTGTTTCCGTGAATTAGCTTATAAGGGACAGATACCAGGCGTGAAAAAAGCCAGCTGGTAAAATGAGAAAGGAGGCAACTTAAAATGACAATGAGCGATCCAATCGCAGATATGCTTACAAGAATTCGTAATGCAAATACTGCTAAGCATGATACAGTAGATGTACCATCATCAAAGATGAAAGAAGCTATTGCTAAAATTCTTCTTGATGAAGGATATATCAAAAACTACGAAATTATTGAAGATGGTAATTTTAAAACAATCCGTATCACATTAAAATACGGTAAAGATAAAAATGAAAAAATCATTACAGGTATTAAGAGAATTTCTAAACCAGGTCTTCGTGTTTACGCAAACGCTGAAGATATGCCAAAGGTTCTTGGAGGACTTGGAATCGCAATCGTTTCAACAAACAAAGGTGTTGTAACAGATAAAGAAGCTAGAAAATTGAATGTAGGTGGAGAAGTTCTTGCGTTTGTATGGTAGGTATTGAACACTTGGCGAGGTTTTATCGAGCCTAGTGTGAAAGCCGTTCCCTAGACTTAGCGAGGTGTTTTCGAGCTTAGTCGCGGGAACCCGTGGGGCTAGCCAGGTATTAGCCCCAGCAAACTTTTTCAATTACAAACTTTTCAATATATTATAGGAGGTACGGGCATGTCACGTATAGGAAGAATGCCAATCGCTATTCCAGCTGGAGTAACAGTTGATATAGCAGAAAATAACAAAGTGACTGTAAAAGGTCCTAAGGGAACTCTTGAAAGAGTATTACCAGCAGAAATGGAAATTAAGTCAGAAAACGGTGAAGTTGTTGTAACAAGACCAAATGACTTAAAGAAAATGAAATCTTTACATGGTTTGACAAGAACATTAATCAACAACATGGTTGTTGGTGTAACAAATGGTTACGAAAAAGTTCTTGAAGTAAACGGTGTAGGTTACAGAGCTCAGAAACAGGGCAAGAAGCTTGTATTAGCTTTAGGTTACTCACATCCTGTAGAAATGGAAGATCCAGAAGGTGTGGAATCTGTTGTTGATGGACAGAATAAAATCATCATCAAAGGTATCGATAAAGAAAAAGTTGGCCAATATGCAGCTGAAATCAGAGATAAGAGAAGACCTGAACCATACAAAGGTAAAGGTATTAAGTATGCTGATGAAACTATCAGACGTAAAGTTGGTAAGACTGGTAAGAAATAATTAAGGAGTGTGTGAGAATGGTTAGTAAGAAATCAAGAACAGAAGTTCGTTTAAAAAAACATAGAAGAATTCGTAATCGTTTCAGCGGTACAGCCGAAAGACCACGTTTAGCTGTGTTTAGAAGTAACAATCACATGTATGCTCAGATTATTGACGATACAGTTGGAAATACTTTAGTTGCAGCTTCTACATTAGATAAAGATGTAAAAGCTCAGGTAGAAAAAACAAACAACGTTGATGCAGCAGCATGTGTAGGAACTGTTATTGCTAAGAGAGCAATTGAAAAGGGTATCAAAGAAGTAGTATTCGACAGAGGCGGATTTGTATACCATGGTAAAGTTCAGGCATTAGCAGACGCAGCCAGAGAAGCTGGCTTAGAATTCTAGGAAAGGGAGGAAAAGACGCATGAAACGTACAATTATTGATGCTAGTCAGTTAGAATTACAGGAAAAAGTAGTATCAATCAAACGTGTTACTAAAGTTGTTAAGGGTGGTCGTAACTTCCGTTTCACAGCATTAGTAGTAGTTGGTGATGGCAACGGACATGTAGGAGCAGGTTTAGGAAAAGCAACTGAAATTCCAGAAGCAATCCGCAAAGGAAAAGAAGACGCTATGAAGAAACTTGTTACTGTTGCTATGGATGATAATAAGAGTGTTACACATGATTTTCTTGGAAAATTCGGAAGTGCTTCTGTACTTTTAAAGAAAGCTCCAGAAGGTACCGGTGTTATCGCTGGTGGTCCAGCTCGTGCAGTAATCGAACTTGCTGGAATTAAGAATATCCGTACAAAATCATTAGGTTCAAATAACAAGCAGAACGTTGTACTTGCTACAATCGAAGGCTTACGTCAGTTAAAGAGCCCAGAAGAAGTAGCAGCACTTCGTGGTAAGTCTGTTGAAGAAATTCTTGGTTAATTACCGGGAAGCTAAAGGAGGAAATCGAGATGGCAGATAAATTAAAAATCACATTAGTGAAATCTACAATCGGTGCTATTCCAAAGCATAAGGCTACCGTAGCTGCTTTAGGTTTAAAGAAGCTTAATAAAACAGTAGAAATGCCGGATAATGCAGCCGTTAGAGGTATGATTCAGCAGGTTAGACATTTAGTTAAAGTAGAAGAAATCTAAGATTAAGATAAGGAGGTGTCAGAATGGACTTATCAAATTTAAGACCTGCAGAAGGTTCAAAGCAGGGAGATAGATTTAGAAGAGGACGTGGACATGGTTCAGGAAATGGTAAGACAGCTGGTAAAGGTCATAAAGGACAGAAAGCTCGTTCAGGAGCTCCAAGACCAGGCTTTGAAGGTGGTCAGATGCCATTATACAGAAGAATTCCAAAGAGAGGATTTAACAATTACAACCACAAAGAAATCATTGGTATTAATTTAAGTGCTCTTGAAGTATTCGATAATGACGCAGTTGTATCTGTAGATACATTAATTGAAACAGGAATTGTAAAAAATCCAAAAGATGGAGTTAAGATCCTGGGAAATGGAGAACTTACTAAGAAGCTTACAGTTCAGGCGAATGCATTCAGTGCAAGTGCAAAAGAAAAAATTGAAGCTCTTGGTGGAAAAGCAGAGGTGATCTAATGTTCAAAACACTGCGGGATGCATTTAAAATCAAGGACATCAGAACTAAGATTTTTTATACATTTTTAATGTTAGTAGTTGTTAGAATTGGTTCACAGCTTCCAATTCCAGGGGTAAACCGTGAATATTTTTCACAGTGGTTTGCTCAGCAGACTGGTGACGCATTCAGCTTTTTTAATGCTGTCACCGGTGGTTCCTTTTTGGAAATGTCAATTTTTGCATTGAATATTACACCATACATTACATCATCCATTATCATGCAGCTTTTAACCATTGTAATTCCAAAGTTAGAAGAAATGCATAAAGATGGAGAAGATGGAAGAAAGAAAATTGCTTCCATTACACGTTATGTGACTGTAGTTTTAGCTCTTGTTCAGTCTGTTGCTATGTCAGTAGGATTTGGTAATAAGGGACTTTTACAGGAATTTAACTTTATCAATGTATTGACAGTTGTTGTTGCTTTAACAGCAGGTTCTGCAATGCTTATGTGGATTGGTGAAAGAATTACTGAAAAAGGTGTTGGTAATGGTATTTCAATTGTACTTTTAATCAACATTGTTTCCAGAATTCCAGCTGATTTAGGTACATTGTACGAAACCTTCATGAAAGGAAAAACACCTGCGTACGCAATTCTTGCAGCTGTAATTATTATAGCAGTCATTGTTTTAACTACTGTAGTAACTATCGCTTTACAGGGAGCAGAAAGAAGAATTTCTGTTCAGTATGCGAAAAAAATGCAGGGTAGAAAAATGGTAGGAGGCCAGTCAACACATATTCCTTTAAAAGTGAATACTGCTGGTGTTATTCCAATCATTTTTGCATCATCTTTGATGCAGTTCCCGGTTGTAATTGCTTCTTTAATTGGAAAATCCGGTTCTGAATGGGTAAAATATTTATCTACTTCTAATTGGTGTGATCCAGATAACTTAAAGTATTCAATCGGTTTAGTAGTATATATTGTACTGGTAGTTTTCTTTGCTTATTTCTATACTTCTATTACATTTAATCCATTAGAAGTAGCGAATAACTTAAAGAAACAGGGTGGATTTATTCCTGGTATTCGTCCAGGTTCACCTACATCAGATTATTTAAACAAAATTCTTAACAACATAATATTCATAGGCGCAGTTGGTTTAATTATTGTTGCTGGTATTCCAATCTTCTTCAACGGTGTGTTTGGTGCACAGGTAACCTTTGGTGGAACCTCACTTATCATCATCGTAGGAGTTGTACTTGAAACAATTAAGCAAATTGAATCACAGATGCTTGTACGTCATTATAAGGGTTTTTTAAATGATTAATATAGGTAATGCATAGCATTACATAAGTTTATTGCTGGGGATCGAAAGGTTCCCGGCAATATTAGCAAGGAAATGTTTTGAAACGTAAGAGTAAAAGAGATTGGAGGATCCGCATGAAGTTAATTATGTTAGGTGCACCAGGTGCAGGTAAAGGAACTCAGGCAAAGAAAATTGCTGAAAAGTATCAGATTCCACATATTTCCACAGGAGATATTTTCCGTGCAAATATTAAAAATGGAACAGAACTTGGTCAGAAAGCAAAGACTTATATGGACCAGGGATTACTTGTACCGGATGAATTAGTTGTTGATTTAGTAATGGATAGATTTGCACAGGATGATTGCAAAAATGGATATGTTTTAGATGGTTTTCCAAGAACCATTCCACAGGCAGAAGCATTAGATGCAGCATTAGAAAAAGCAGGAGCAAAAATTGATTATGCAATCAATGTAGAAGTACCGGATGAAAATATCATTCGTCGTATGTCAGGACGTAGAGCCTGTGTAGCATGTGGAGCTACATATCATATAGTACATATTCCACCAAAAGCAGAAGGAGTATGTGATACTTGTGGGAAAGAGCTTATTTTAAGAGATGATGATAAGCCGGAAACTGTAAAGAAACGTCTGGATGTATATCATGAACAGACTCAGCCATTGATTGATTACTACACCGAAAAAGGTGCGTTAGTAGAAGTTGATGGTACCGTAGATATGGAAGACGTATTCAATGCAATTGTAAAAATATTAGGAGCTTAAAAACATGGCTGTTACAATAAAATCTGCGAAAGAGATTGAATTAATGAGAGAAGCAGGAAAAATACTTGCTTCTGTACATGATGAACTGGGAAAAGCAATTAAACCGGGAATATCAACAAAAGAGATTGATGTTTTAGGAGAAAAATTAATCAGAGACCACGGATGTATTCCTTCCTTTTTGAATTATCAGGGGTATCCGGCATCTATTTGCGTATCTGTAAATGATGAAGTTGTTCATGGAATCCCAAGAGCTGACAGAATCCTTCAAGAAGGGGATATTGTAAGCCTGGATGCAGGAGTAATTTATAATGGATATCATTCCGATGCTGCTCGTACCCATATGGTAGGAGAAGTAAGTCCAGAGGCAAAGAAACTGATTGAAGTTACAAGACAGTGCTTTTTTGAGGGAATCAAATTCGCAACAGAAGGCAGACATTTACATGAAATATCAGCAGCTATAGGAGCTTATGCTGAAAGCTTTGGTTATGGAGTTGTCAGAGATTTGGTAGGTCACGGCATTGGAAAAAATTTGCATGAAGATCCACAGGTACCAAACTTCAAACAAAGAAGAAGAGGTATCAAATTACAGGCAGGTATGACACTTGCCATAGAGCCAATGATTAACGCGGGTGGTTTTGATGTTGTGTGGCTTGATGATGACTGGACAGTGGTAACTGAAGATGGTTCCCTATCAGCTCATTATGAAAATACTGTACTTATTACAAAAGGTGAGCCGGAAATCTTATCCTTATCTTTATAAGAGGTGCAGAATGGAAAGATTTGAAATAGGAATGTTAGCGAAAGCATTAGCAGGGCATGATTTGGGAAAAATATATGTAATCCTGGATGTAGATGGAGAATATGTATATCTTGTTGATGGAAAATTAAGAACTGTTGACAAACCAAAGAAAAAGAAAAAGAAGCATGTCCAGCTTATAAAAGAAACTAGTCAGACCTTAATAGAAAAAATACAAAGCAACCAAAAAATTCAAAATGAAGATATTAAGCGAATAATCAAATTAAAATTATCACAGGGAGGTAATGCAAATGTCTAAAGCTGACGTAATCGAAATTGAAGGAACTGTAATTGAAAAATTACCAAACGCTATGTTTCAGGTAGAGTTGGAAAATGGTCATAAAGTGCTTGCACACATCAGTGGTAAGCTTCGTATGAATTTTATCCGAATTCTTCCAGGAGATAAGGTAACCATTGAGTTATCACCATATGATTTATCTAAGGGTAGAATTATTTGGAGAGATAAATAAAGTTGAAATCAGGTTTCAACAAAAATGATGTTTATACAATAATAATGTCGTAATAATAGGAAAGGGTGTTCCTTAATGGTTTTAACATTAGTGGAATGCCTTTTTTGTGTCTTTGGGTTGATTGTTCATGTCATATTATGATTTATAGAAAAGGGAAAATATAATATAGTCGAAACAATAAAACTGTGGTATCATATATGAATATGGAAGGAGACACAATATGGGAGTTTATTTGAATCCGGGAAATGACAGATTTAAGCGGTCTTGCAATTCTTATATCTATGTGGATAAGACAGAGATGATATCCTTGATTAATCGGGTAATTGATACAGAGCAAAATGCTGTTTGTATTAGCCGTCCTAGAAGATTTGGTAAGTCCATGACAGCAAATATGTTGGCGGCATATTATGGAAAAGATTGTGAATCTGTAGAAATATTTGATAAGTATAAGATTGCAGAAGATGAAAATTATAGAAAATACTTAAATCAATATAATGTAATATTTTTGAATGTACAAAATGCATTAAGTCGTGTGAATACCATAGAGGAAATGTTGCAATATATTCAAAAAGAAATATTGGCTGAGTTAAAAAAGAAATATTTCAATATATTTCCAAAGGATGAAAAAATATTAAGTGCAGCCTTAGAAAAGTTATATAGCAATAACAAAGAAGGATTCATTTTTATCATTGATGAATGGGATTGTGTGTTCCGAAATAAACAGATATGTAGCGAGGAGCAGACTAAGTATCTGGATTTTTTGAGAGATTTACTAAAAGATAAAACATATGTTTCGCTTGCATATATGACAGGCATTCTTCCTATCAAAAAGTATGGTACCCATTCAGCTTTGAATATGTTTGATGAATATTCCATGACAGAACCAGGAGATTTTGCACAGTATATTGGTTTTACCGAAGATGAGGTAAAAGAATTATGTAGTCAATATAATTTTGATTTTGAAAAAGAAAAAGAATGGTATGATGGATATACATTCAGTAGTGAACTGCATATATACAATCCAAAATCTGTGGTGGACAGCATTCGAAGAAAAAAGTTTGCAAATTATTGGACACAGACAGAAACCTATGAAGCACTAAGAGAATATATAGATGCAGATTTTGATGGGTTAAAAGAAGAAATAGTGAGAATGCTTTCTGGTAACAAATGCAAAGTAAATACAAGAACCTTTCAGAATGATATGACCACTTTCAAAAGTAAAGATGACATATTGACATTGCTGATACATTTAGGATATTTGGCATATGATAGTGAAACTGCTAGTGTGTATATTCCGAATGCAGAAATATTTGAAGAGGTGAAAAATGCAGTAGAAGGCTCTAACTGGATGGAAGTTATAAAGTTAATCAAGTGTTCCGATAAACTTTTGGAGGCAACATGGCAGTGTAATGAAAAAGAAGTAGCCGGACTGATAGATGAAGTTCATTCAGAAAACACCTCGATTCTTACCAATAATGATGAAAATTCTCTGAGCTGTGTAATTTCTCTTGCATACTACAATGCAATTAATGAATACACAAAAATTCGGGAGTTTCCTACGGGAAAAGGATTTGCAGACATTGTATATATTCCAAGAAAATATTCAAATAAGCCAGCGATGATTATAGAACTTAAATATGATAAATCAGTAACTGGAGCGAGAGCCCAGATAAAAGAGAAAAGGTATGTAGAAAGCCTGAAAGAATATCAGGGAAATATGCTCTTAGTTGGTATCAATTATAATAGAGATAACAAGAAGCATACTTGTATTATTGAAAAGTATGTAAAAGAAGTGTAATACAGAAAAGTAAGTAAAAAGCAAGTTCCAGTACACAGGTACCTGCGTACTGGAACTTTGTGAAGAATGACGAAATATTCTGATGATAGAATGATATTGACAGACAATAGTAACAAATGGTAAAATGTAGAAGTAACATATAATTGTTTCGAAAGGAGAATGGGGCTTATGAAAGAAACGATGAGAAAAATGATAAGAAAAACCATGGCGATGTTCGTGGTCGTATGTGTTACTGTTGTGGGATTTTCAGGTATAACAACAAAGGCAGCCGTGAATAAAGCACTTAGGGTTTCTTATTCTTTTAATGGTCAGTCCTATGAAAAGGATGGGGAAAAGTGTGGATTTAACAATAATTATACCATTGGTATGCCGGGAACATCCAAAAAGGTAGCTTTGAGTAAGCTGAAAATGAGTTGTGATATATATGTTCCCAAGAAAGCGCTAAAGAAAAAACAAGCAGTCGTTAACGTGAATGTCTTTCTTGATTTATTGGATGGAAAGGGAGAATATATTGCAGGACTTCCAGGAAGGGTTTTCATTACAGCTGTGAATGAAAATGGTAAGATTCAACTGTATAGCTGGGATGGAGTGAAAGAAAAAGCGGTTAAGGCTTCGAAATATGTTACCTGCAAAGCGGGAACTGGAAAATATAAGTCTTTTTATGTGATATCTTTGAAGAATCTGGCATTTTCTAATAAGATGTACAAAGAAGTGGATGGAAAAGAAGTAACGGTGGGAGTAAAAAGCAATACCAAATATGCTTTTAATGTTGGAATTAATGTATGTGGTGAAAACAACAAAGGCAGCGGAAAGTTATACATCGATAATGTGAAAGTAGTTTCTGGCTCTAAAAAGATAACCAACATAAATTTCTCCAAAAAAGTGGATTATTGGGGTTCCGTGAAAGAAAAAGATATCACCAAGAAAAAGATGGCAATTGTGAAACTTTAGAGTGTGTACAGTGATTCCGGTATACTAAAAATTTAGTATATCGGATTTTTTTAATTATCCGTATTTAAAAATTTTCTTTTGGTGTTTTTTATGGTTATTAAGTAACAAAAAGTAACAAATTTTGTAACGAAAAGTAATACAAAAATAGGGGGCAGTAACCGCTTACTGTGTTTAGTGCAATTTACAGGGCCAGTGAACCGGGTTCACTGGCTCACTTTTTCCCTTTTATTTTGGGGTTTTTGGAGGAGCCACGGTACCCGGTTCACTGGCTCCTCCCAGCCCATTAAAAATGCATCTACGATGCATGGGGCTGAAATTTCGCATAATATCATTCTTGGCGCATAGCTTAACAGCAAGTGTTAAGCTTGCGTCTGTATAGTAACAAAAGCAAGTAAAAACAAGCAAAAAAGTTGAAATTCTGCTTGCTTTTTGAAATGGACAGTGGTATACTATAGTGCGTACGTTTTAAATATGCCTGTTTTTTGTCCGACTAACCCACGGACGGCAGGACGTAGCACAAGGAAAGGAGGATTTAACGTGAAGGTTAGATCATCAGTAAAACCAATTTGTGAAAAGTGCAAAATCATTAAAAGAAAAGGAAGCATCAGAGTAATCTGTGAAAATCCTAAGCACAAACAGAGACAGGGATAATTTCTTGTCAATTATTTAGCGGCTGTAGTATGAACCACCAGGATGTGTTGTTCGTACTGAATTATAGTGGGAGACCACTGGGATATTGCTTTTTGATACCGAGGAAGCTTTATCGGATAGACTGCTGAAAGGCCAAGCCTATAAGCAGTTGGGCATATAAGTTCCAAAAGGGACGGCGCTACTTTCCGCAAGGATATGGAAAACCTAAAGGGTTCTGCGAAAGCAGACGGTTTTCACACTAAGTTAGTGTCGGCAGCCAATGCCCCAATCAATTAGTAACTAAAGGCGGCAGGTTGATCGTAAGACCTGCGACAGAAGGAAAATGGAGGAATATTTACATGGCTCGTATCGCTGGTGTAGACTTACCAAGAGAAAAACGTGTAGAAATCGGTTTAACATACATCTACGGAATTGGTAGAGTAAGTGCAAACCGTATCTTAGCAGATGCAAAGGTTAATCCTGACACTCGTGTTAGAGATTTAACAGATGATGAAGTAAAGAGAATTAGTGCTGTAATCGATGAAACTCAGACTGTAGAAGGTGATTTACGTCGTGAAATCGCTATGAACATCAAGAGATTACAGGAAATCGGATGCTACAGAGGAATCCGTCATAGAAAAGGACTTCCTGTTCGTGGTCAGAAGACTAAGACAAATGCAAGAACTCGTAAGGGTCCAAAGAGAACAGTAGCAAATAAGAAAAAATAAGCATTGCACATTTAATGCAGACAGATAATTATGAAATAGGAAAGAAAGTAGGTTAGTTTTATTATGGCTAAAAAAGTTGCAAAAAAAGTAACAAAAAAGCGTGTAAAGAAAAACGTTGAACGCGGACAGGCACATATTCAGGCATCTTTCAATAACACTATCGTTACATTAACAGATGCTGAAGGAAACGCTCTTTCATGGGCAAGTGCTGGTGGTCTAGGATTTAGAGGTTCAAAGAAATCTACTCCATATGCAGCTCAGATGGCAGCAGAAACTGCTACAAAGGCAGCTTTGGTACACGGCTTAAAATCAGTAGAAGTATTAGTAAAAGGTCCAGGTTCAGGACGTGAAGCAGCAATTCGTGCACTTCAGGCATGTGGTCTTGAAGTAACAAGTATTACTGATGTAACTCCGGTACCACACAACGGATGTCGTCCACCAAAACGTAGAAGAGTCTAATAGGAGGTATAAATCGTGGCAGTTAATAGAGTTCCAGTTCTAAAAAGATGTAGATCACTTGGTTTAGATCCTATCTATTTAGGAGTAGATAAAAAATCAAATAGAGAATTAAAAAGAGCAAACAAGAAAATGAGTGAATATGGTCTTCAGCTTAGAGAAAAGCAGAAAGCTAAATTCATTTATGGTGTGTTAGAAAAACCTTTCAGAAACTACTATGCAAAAGCTGATAGAATGAAAGGTATGACTGGTGAAAACTTAATGATTCTTCTTGAAAGAAGATTAGATAACGTAGTTTTCCGTTTAGGTTTCGCTAGAACAAGAAAAGAAGCAAGACAGATTGTTGACCATAAGCATGTATTAGTAAATGGAAAACAGGTAAATATCCCATCATACTTAATCAAAGCAGGGGATGTAATCGAAATCAGAGAAAAGAGCAAAGGTTCTCAGAGATATAAAGATATCCTTGAAGTAACAGGCTCAAGATTAGTTCCAGCTTGGTTAGAAGCTGATCAGGAAGCATTAAAAGGAACTGTAAAAGAACTTCCTACAAGAGAAGAAATCGACGTTCCTGTAAATGAAATGCTTATCGTCGAATTATATTCTAAATAAGATTAAAATCATTGATATGATAATAAACTTAATAGCTGTTAATTACCGAAGGCTTACGTCTTCGGTATTAGCGGCTAAAAAGGAATAGATTCACCCTCAAAATACAATAGACAAGGTAAGTAATTCTATTGTCAAACTAAACCCAAAAAGGAGGGGCTATATAGTGTTCGATTTTGAAAAACCTAAGATTGAGATTGCTGAAATCTCTGAAGACCAAAAATATGGAAGATTTGTTGTAGAACCACTAGAAAGAGGTTATGGAACAACACTTGGTAATTCCTTAAGAAGAATTATGCTTTCTTCATTACCGGGTGCCGCTGTAAGTCAGGTGAAAATTGAAGGTGTTTTACATGAATTTAGTTCAATTCCTGGAGTAAAGGAAGATGTAACTGAAATTATTATGAACATCAAATGTCTGGCTATTAAAAATACAAGCGATTCTAATGAAGCAAAGACAGCATATATCGAATTTGAAGGCGAAGGTGTTGTTACTGCCGGAGATATTCAGGTTGATTCAGATATTGAAATCTTAAATCCTGATTTAGTAATTGCAACACTTAACGGTGGAGCAGATTCTAAGCTTTATATGGAACTTACAATCACAAAGGGTAGAGGATATGTAAGCTCAGATAAAAATAAGAATGATGACTTACCAATCGGTGTGATTGCAGTAGATTCTATCTATACACCAGTAGAACGTGTTAACTTAACCGTTCAGAATACTCGTGTAGGTCAGATTACAGACTACGACAAACTTACTTTAGATGTTTACACTAATGGAACTTTAGTTCCAGACGAAGCAGTAAGTCTTGCTGCCAAAGTATTAAGTGAACATTTAAATCTTTTCATTGACTTATCAGAAAATGCAAAAACTGCAGAAGTTATGATTGAAAAAGAAGACAATGAAAAAGAAAAAGTATTAGAAATGAACATTGACGAACTTGAATTGTCTGTTCGTTCTTACAACTGCTTAAAGAGAGCAGGAATCAATACAGTAGAAGAGTTAACTAATAGAACTCCTGAAGACATGATGAAGGTTCGTAACCTTGGACGTAAGTCTTTAGAAGAAGTATTAGCAAAACTGAAAGAACTTGGTTTACAATTAAATCCAAGTGAAGAGTAAAATGGAAACAATAGTGGATTGCGCACTTGAAAATTACTACGCAATGTGCACAAGCAGGCAATCAATTTGTAAAATTTGATTACTGAGTAAGAAAACATAACATGTTTGCAGTAAGCCCGAAGAGCGTGCTCTCATGTTCCACAAATGGAGGATTATAAAAATGGCAAAATATAGAAAACTGGGAAGAACTTCTAGTCAGAGAAAGGCTTTATTAAGAAGCCAGGTAACAAACCTTTTATACTATGGAAAAATCAAAACAACAGAAGCTAAGGCTAAAGAAATCAGAAAGATTGCTGAAGGTCTTATCGCATTAGCTGTAAAAGAAAAAGATAACTTTGAAGAAGTTACTGTAACAGCTAAAGTTGCTCGTAAAGACAGCGAAGGTAAGAGAGTAAAAGAAGTTGTAGATGGTAAGAAAGTTACTGTTTATGATGAAGTTGAAAAGACAATCAAAAAAGACAAGGCTTCTAGATTACATGCTAGACGTCAGATGTTAAAGGTTCTTTACCCTGTAACTGAAGTTCCAGCAGAAGCAGCAGGAAAGAAGAAAAACACAAAGAAAGTTGATATGACAGCTAAGTTATTCGACGAAATTGCACCTAAGTATGTTGACCGTAAAGGTGGATACACACGTATCGTTAAAATCGGACAGCGTAAAGGTGATGCTGCAATGGAAGTTATCATTGAATTAGTATAATATAAATGCTATTTTCGCCCTTCGGAGAAATCCGGAGGGCTTTTTTGCGTACGCCTAACGGCTCACATTTTAAAAAAGTTGTCGTTTAAAAATCTTTGTGAATTCTAAACTATAGATATCTGAAATTGGGCAAAAACACCATAAAAACGAAATTAACAATGACATAATTATGCAATATTGACAAAAAATGCATAAAGAGTATAATAGAATATGTGGCAATATATTTAACAATGAAGGAGGAAATTTTATGGGAGACAAAAAGGTAAAAAAGCAACTTGGAAACAAATTCTTTTCTAGTATCCTTGCAATGATGGTAGTGATTACAACTATCTTTTCAAATGATTTAACAGGAATAGCAGCCACCAAGTCTAAAATTACATTAAGTTCCAAGCAGGAAACCATAGCAGTAGGAAAGTCAGTACAGCTAAAAGTAAAAGCAATAAAAGGTTTAAAAGGTAAATCAGTTACCTGGAAAAGTTCTAATGTAAAAGTTGCAAAAGTCAGTTCCAAGGGGAAGGTAACAGGCTTAAAAGCGGGAAATGTTAAGATCACTGCAACATCCAAAGTGAATAAGAAAGTGATAGCAACCTGTAAAATTACAGTGAAAAAAGATGCAGTGGAATCCATACGATTGGATAAAACCGCATGTGTAGTGATAAAGGGAAAAACGGAAAAAATCAAGATAAAAGACGTTGTTCCAACAACTGCTTCATCTAATATTACATGGAAGGTAAAGAAGAGTGCTATTGCTAAAGTAAGTGTAAAAGGGAAAACAGCTATTGTTACAGGAAAAAAGGCTGGAAAAACCACTTTGATTGCAACAGCAACAGATGGAAGTAAGAAAACTGCGGAAGTAGAAATTTTGGTGGTAAATAAGAAGTCCAATGTGAAAAAAGTTGCCGAAGTTCAGGTGAGTTTAGGAGAGAAAGAAATACTTGTCGGAAGTACTACAAAGGCAAAGGCAGTAATGAAACCTTCCAATGCTACATTAAAAACAGTTTACTGGTCTACTAGTAATGAGAAAATTGCAAAGATTGATGCTTCGGGAAAAATTACAGCCATAAAAGCAGGACAAGTTAAAATTACAGCAACTGCACAGGATGGAAGTGGGAAAAAGGGTACAGTAACCTTAGTGGTTAAAGATAATGTAGAGCCAACAGAAGAACCAAAAATTACAGTAGAACCAACAGTAGTACCGACAGTAGAGCCAGTGGTTACAGACATGCCAACTAAGACTCCAACCCGAAAGCCTGAAGTAACAGAAATACCAACACATGTCCCAACGGAAAAACTTGAGATAACAAACGTACCAACTCAAGAGCCAAAGGCAACAGGAAAACCTATTGCAACTCCAACAACAGAGCCGATGGCTACAGAAATACCAACAAGAGTCCCAACAGAAATACCAATAAAAATACCAACGGTAGCGCCAACGAATGAACCAACAGCAGTACCAACGAATGAACCAACTGCAGCACCAACGAATGTGCCAACGGCAACACCAACAAAAGCGCCAACGAACACACCAACAGTAGTGCCAACGAATGTGTCAACGGTAACACCAACAAAAGCGCCAACGAATGCACCAATGGTAACACCAACAAAAACGCCAACGAATGCGCCAATGGTAACACCAACAAAAGCACCAACAGTAGTGCCAACAAATACACCAACGATAACATCAACAATAACACCAACAAAAGTGCCGACAGTAATTCCTACCAATACACCAACTACAGAACCACAGGTAACAGAACCACCAGCGGAAATTTGGTATGAAGGTGTAGAAGAGGCAGGAAAGGCTTTAAGGGAGAAACTGAAAAAAAGAAATTCTACTATAGAGTTAAAATATAAAATAAGTGGAGATGTAGACGGTACATTTATTAAAACTCTTATGGGAAACATTGTAACAGAAGCCCTTAAGCATACTGGGGTTCCTACAGAAGGCGATTATATAGAAAAGCAAATGGGAAGTTATCAGAAAGTTGCTAATTATTACTCAGATGGTAGTGCATATTATTTGACTATTACATATAATGTTACATATTATACCACTGCTGAGCAGGAGGCAGAAGTAGATTCAAAAATAGCAGAAGTAATCCATGGATTAAATCTTGACGGAAAAAGTGACTATGAGAAAGTGAAAGAAATCTATGATTATATATGTAAGAATGTTACATACGATTACACTAACTTAGAAAATGAGAGCTATGAATTAAAATATACAGCATATGCTGCGTTGGTGAATAAGACTTCTGTATGTCAGGGATATGCGAATCTCTTATATCGTATGTTGTTGGAAGCTGGTGTTGATTCCAGAATTATAACCGGAACTTCAAAAAATGAAGGACATGCCTGGAATGTTGTCAAATTGGATGACAAGTATTATTATTTAGATTCCACCTGGGATGCCTCATACTTTACAACGTTTTCATCTTATGGCTATTTTTTAAAGGGAACCTCAGATTTTGCTGATCATACTCTGGATTCTAAATTTGAAGCAGTTGAATTTAAGGAAAAATATTCAATTCCGGATAGTAATTATCAAAGCTAGATAGAAGTTCGTATTATTAAAGTATTGAAAATATAGCAATATAAATGAAAATATGGCGAATATAGCAGATACAGGGAGAGAAACAGGAGTGGAAACAAAATTCCACTCCTGTTTTTGTAGAACACAAAATTTTTTAGATGAATTTAAGGAGGCATATCAGAGAGGTATGCCTCCTCTTAAAGATATCAAGTATATCTGAAAAAAATAAGGATGGAAGGAGAGTTTATTACATATCTACAGGCCAAAATAATTCATCCAATGTCTTATTCAGTGCTTTACATATTTCGATGCATAATTTGATGCTGGGATTATAGTTTCCTGATTCTATCAACCCTATGGTTTGTCTTGCAACCCCAACTTTTTCTGCTAGTTGTTCCTGGGATAAATCAGATTCAATTCTTGCTATTTTCATCCTCTTATTCTTCAATCTCATTCTGCTCACTTTCTAATTGTTTATTTGCTTTTTTCTCTCCAAGATTCAAAATGAACTTAAATGAAAAGTAAAAAAGTACACCCCAGATTATGGACATACCTATAACAGATTTTATACCTTCCGGATGAAAAACACCATCGGAATATACAAAGGATGAACCGGCAATAATTCCATAAAACAAAGAACCTATGATAACTCGTTTCAGCAGGGATTTCTTTCCGTCTTTTTCGCGTTTCTCTCCGCCCCAGATTAGCCATCCTTTCTTTATAGAATAAAAGGTAAGAATCAGAGCAGGAATTCCCCAAATAGCCAGATATGGTATATACCACTTAATATGCTGATAATCTGTTAGAATTAAGAATAGTTCTCCCATAATCAGAATCCAAAAGTCAATCATAAATCCCTTTGACAAAATAGAATTATGAATTTCCAATAGTGCCTGGTCAGAGCACTTTATAAAGAGAATTCCTTTGTGCAGCTTAGCAATGAATGCATATCCAAAACTTGCTGTAAGACATAAAAGTTCCAGACAAAAAATTCGGATGCTTTGTCCAGAGATAAGTTTTACTACAAGGGAAATTACAAGTAATGTAGAAATGACCCAAAACAGCTTTGCAGTTAGTTGTGCACTGGCATTCGCAATCCGTTCATCGTTTAGTTTCTTCATGTTGTTAACCTCCATATTATTATTGATTCTTATGTATCATATCACATGCAATAGCAAAATGCAACATATATATTGCATTTTGCTATTGCGTGTGATAGAAACAGTTGAACTACTGAAACCACTTTTTTGAAAAGATGAAAATTCTTTTTATCTGTCTTGTCAGCACAAAATTTATCTAGTACAATGAAACATGGTTAACAGGCGTGAAAAATATAGGGATGAAAAAATGGAAATGATTAAAATTAAGAATCTGATACATGAATATATCCGCAGAGACGAAGAGGAAAACGTAGTAGACATCAAACGGGCAGTTGATGATATTAGCATCGATGTAAAACCAGGAGAATTTGTGGCGATTTTAGGCCATAATGGCTCAGGAAAATCCACCCTTGCAAAGCATATCAATGCCTTACTTTATCCTGGCGAAGGTACGGTATGGGTAAATGGCATGGATACTTCGGCAGAAGAAAATCTTTGGAAGGTTAGGGAAAGTGCCGGGATGGTATTTCAAAATCCGGATAACCAGATTATTGGTTCTGTGGTGGAAGAAGATGTAGGATTTGGCCCGGAAAATATGGGAGTGCCTACGGAAGAAATTTGGCAGAGAGTAGAAGAAAGTTTAAAGGCAGTAGGTATGTGGCAGTACCGGAAAAAATCCCCTAACAGACTGTCGGGAGGTCAAAAGCAAAGAGTAGCTATTGCAGGTGTAGTTGCTATGCATCCAAAATGTATTATTTTAGATGAAGCCACTGCCATGTTAGATCCTAGTGGAAGGAAAGAAGTGTTGCGGGCTGTTAGAGCATTAAATATGGTGGAGGAAGTTACTATTATCCATATTACCCACTATATGGAAGAAGTGATTTATGCAGATAAAGTCTTTGTAATGGACCAAGGAAAAGTGGTAATGGAAGGTACGCCTAAGGAAATCTTTTCTCAGGTAGAAAAACTGCAGAAACTTCGATTAGATGTGCCACAAGTAACTTTATTGGCTCATGAATTAAAAAAGGCAGGAGTTCCTATAGAAGATGGAATTCTTACTATAGATGAGCTAATGGAGCAGTTAGATAAGAGAAAGTAAGAAGGTGAAAATGTGGCTATTATTGTGAATAAATTAAATTATAATTACAATGACGGTGGAAAAACTACCCAGGTATTAAAGGATATTAGCGTAGTAATACCGGATGGCCAGTTTCTTGGAATTATTGGTCATACCGGATCCGGGAAATCTACTTTTGTGCAGCATTTAAATGGATTACTAAAGGCTGGTAGTGGCACTGTTTATTATAATGGAGAAGACATTTCCGATAAGGATTATGATTTGAAAAAGCTTCGAAGTAAAGTGGGACTAGTTTTTCAGTATCCGGAGCATCAGCTTTTTGAAGTGGATGTTTTTAAGGATGTGTGTTTTGGACCAAGAAATTTAGGACTGGAAGAGAAAAAGGTTCAGCTACGGGCTTTTGCTGCTTTAAAACAGGTGGGAGTGCCAGAGGAATTGTTTTATGCATCTCCTTTCGAATTGTCAGGGGGGCAGAAGAGACGTGTAGCTATTGCGGGAGTTTTGGCTATGGAGCCGGAAGTTTTGATTTTAGATGAGCCTACCGCAGGATTAGACCCGAAGGGGCGAGATGAACTGTTGGAGCAATTGGCAAAACTTCAAAAGGAAAGAGAGATTACCATTATTCTGGTGTCTCATTCCATGGAGGATATGGCCAACTATGCAGAACGGATTCTGGTTATGGATCAGGGCAGCATTGTTTTGGATGGTACACCGAAGGAAGTGTTTGCCCATGATAAAGAACTGGAAGAAATGGGACTTGCATCACCACAGGTTACGTATATTATGAAAGAATTGAAAAAAAGAGGATTTTCTGTGGAAGAAAAGGTAACTACCATAGAAGAAGCAAAAAAAGAAATTTTGAATAGTTTTAAAAGGAAGGTAGCAGGATGTTAAGAGATATTACATTAGGACAATATTACCAGGCAGACTCCTGTCTTCATAGATTAGACCCAAGAGTAAAACTGATTGGCACTTTGGCATATGTCATATCACTATTTTTATTTAAAAATATTACAGTATATGTGATTGCAGCCGTCTTTTTGTGGAGTGTAATCAAATTATCAAAAGTGCCTTTCTCCTTTATGGTAAAAGGGCTAAAACCGGTGATAATGATTCTTTTGCTAACGGTAGTATGCAATATGCTTTTTACACCAGGAACTTCTGTGATTTCTTTTTGGAAAATTACCATCACATATGAAGGATTAAAAATGGCATTTTTTATGACTATTCGATTTATCATGCTTATTGTAGGGTCCACTATTATGACATTGACTACAACGCCAAATCAGTTAACAGACGGTTTGGAAAGTCTGCTGGCTCCTTTAAATAAAATAAAGGTGCCGGTTCATGAAGTGGCAATGATGATGGCTATTGCCCTTAGATTTATTCCAATTTTAATGGAAGAAACAGATAAAATTATGAAAGCTCAAATCGCAAGAGGAGCAGATTTTGAAAGTGGAAATATAATAAAAAGGGTAAAGGCAATGTTGCCATTGCTGATTCCGTTATTTGTATCTGCATTCCGCCGTGCAAATGATTTGGCTATGGCTATGGAAGCCCGGTGCTACCGAGGTGGAGCAGGAAGAACCAAGATGAAACCGTTAATTTATAAAATCTCTGATAAGAAGGCACTGGTTTGTGTAGGGATTTATATGGCAGTGCTGATTGCAGGTGGGATATTAGGGAACAGATTGCCAATATAGTGTGGAGAAATGTTGTGAAAGAAGTGTAGAAGGCAGGTGCAATGTGAGAAGAATTTTTTTAAGAGTAGCTTATGATGGAACCAACTATCACGGTTTTCAGATACAGCCCAACGCAGAAACCATTGAGGGCGTGTTAAACAGAGAATTGTCCCGGATTTTAAAAGAAGATATTACAGTGATTGGAGCCAGCAGAACAGATGCGGGAGTACACGCTTTTGGAAATGTGGCAGTTTTTGATACAAATGCGAAAATTCCAGGCGAAAAAGTAGCCTATGCCTTGAATGTAAGTCTGCCAGATGATATTAAAATCCAACAATCCATGGAAGTGCCATCAGATTTTCATCCAAGATATCAGGAAACAGTGAAAACTTATGAATATAAAATCTATAATACTAAGTTTCCGCTACCGCAGCATCGTTTGTATGAACATTTTACTTACTACAAAATGGATGTGGAACAAATGCAGGCAGCGGCTGATTATCTGATTGGGGAGCATGATTTTAAAAGCTTTTGCAGTATTCATGCTGAGGTGGAAAGTACGGTAAGAACCATTTATGATATTAAGGTGACCAAAAAGGAAGATGTAATTACCATAAGAATTACCGGAAATGGCTTTTTATATAATATGGTAAGAATTATTGCAGGAACTTTGATGGATGCAGGACAGGGATTTTGGGAGCCGGAGTATATGAAAGAAATTCTTGAGGCAAAAGACCGTTCCAAAGCTGGAAATACCGCACCCGCGAAAGGGCTTACACTGGTAGAGATTGCATATCCGGAAGTTGAGATGTAAATGATGTGAGCTCTTGGAAATTAAAATAAAGGGGCTGTCGCACTAAGAATTAGTGCACAGCTTCCTTTTTTTGCAAAAAAAGAACTGTCAGCACTCGAAAGTTACTGACAGTTGGTGTAAAATTAATGTATGACCAAACACATTAAATTACAAAAGAATTATACTCTGAGTGAGGAAGGATATCAACTAAAACTTCCTCTGAATATCGAAACAATTATTCCGGAAGATGATTCTGTGCGGTTACTAAGTCAGTTTGTGGAGGCTATGGATTTGACTGACTTATATTCTACTTATGAAAGAATAAATTCTCTATCGCCAAGGACACTTCTGAAAATTGTACTTTACTCTTATATGAATGGTGACTATTCCTCCCGTTCCATGGAACAAAACTGCAAGAGGGATATCAATTTCATGTATTTATTGGGAGGGGCCCCTGCCCCTGACCATGCAACTTTTGCACGGTTCAGAAGTATTCATTTTGCACCGTGTGCCAAGCGGATTCTTGCTGAAATGTCTAATACTCTTTTTGAACTGGGTGAAATATCGGGCGAAACTATATTTATTGATGGGACAAAAATAGAGGCCTGTTCCAACAAATATACTTTTGTCTGGAAGAAATCGGTTACTAAAAATCAGGAGAAACTGCTGCTTAAAATAGCAAATCTGATAGCGGAGTGTGAGCAGCGCTATGATATTAAAATCGTTTATGGCAATATCGTAAAAATGAAGCATGTGAAAAGACTCCGAAAGAAACTTTATGCATTAAAAGAAGCTGAAAATCTGGTGTTTGTTCATGGTATTGGAAAACGGAAATCTCTTCTTCAGAAAAGCATCGAAACTCTGGAAACATATTTAAGCAAACTGAAAGAATACAATCAGAAGCTTTATATATGTGGAAAAAGAAACAGTTTTTCCAAAACAGATCATGATGCCACTTTTATGAGAATGAAAGAGGATGCCATGGGAAATGGTCAGTTAAAGCCGGCTTTTAATCTTCAGCATGGAGTGGATGCGGAATATATTACATGGCTGACGATAGGCCCCCAGCCTACAGATACCACCACACTGATTCCGTTCCTCAAAGAAGCAGAGAAAAATTTGAAATTCAAGTACAAAAATATCACCGCTGACGCAGGCTATGAGAGTGAAGAAAACTATCTTTTTTTAGAAACCAATGGCCAGGTGTCTTATATAAAACCGGCTAATTATGAAATATCAAAAACAAGAAAATATCAACAAGACATTGGAAAAATAGAAAATATGGAATACGATTCAAAGAATGATGTTTACACGTGTAGAAATGGTAAAAAACTGACTGTTTCGGGGATTAGACATAGCAGGAGTAAAACCGGATATGTGAGCGAAAAGACGATTTATACATGTGAGAATTGTAGTAACTGCAAATACAAAAGCCAGTGTATTAAGGGAAATAATTGCAAGACACCTTTGGAAGAACGTACAAAAAATCTGCAGGTAGCCAAAACTTTTATGAAGCAACGGCAGGCAGACCTGGAACGGATTCTGTCAGAGGAAGGTATCCTGTATCGAATGAACCGGAGTATTCAGACAGAAGGCTCCTTTGGAGATTTAAAACAGGATATGAAATTCCGAAGATATTTATGTAAAGGAACAGCAAACGTTCTTGCAGAAAGTATCCTCCTGGCAATGGCCAGAAATGTAAATAAGCTGCATAATAAAATACAAAATAACAAAACTGGAACGCATCTTTTTCCGTTAAAAAGAGCTTAAATTTTTGAAATTTTAAAACGTACTATTCAGGCATTTGAAGATGCCTTGTTAAGTGCACCCTTTTTTACCTGATATTAAAAAAATAAATATGAAACAAGCAAAAAAAGCAGAAAAAAAGCAAAAAAAGAGGCTGCGCCCCAACGATTTTTAATCGTTAAAGCGACAGCCCCTTTCTGCCTTCTTATGCTTAGTATCTTGGGCGTGTTAGGGATAACCGGCAAATTTCCCCAGAAAATTGGAAATTATAGTTGACACACCAGGCAAAGTATACTATAATATTTTACTGTGCGAGGGTCAGTGACGGACACACTGATTTCCTAAAGCTCTTTTCAAAGCCCCGAAAAGATGCAATCTTCGTACTAGAATATGAAATGTAATTAGTGGAACTTTACAAGGAGGAAAACCAATGAAAACATTTATGGCTAGTCCATCTACAATTGAAAGAAAATGGTATGTAGTTGACGCTACAGGATATACATTAGGTCGTTTAGCATCAGAAGTTGCTAAAGTTTTAAGAGGAAAGAACAAAGCTATCTTTACTCCTCACATTGATACAGGTGATTACGTAATCGTAGTTAATGCTGATAAAATTAAAGTAACAGGTAAGAAATTACAGCAGAAAATATACTACAATCACTCAGATTATGTTGGTGGTATGAAAGAAACAACATTAAAAGAAATGATGGAAAAGAAACCTGAAAGAGTTATCGAACTTGCTGTTAAAGGTATGCTTCCAAAGGGACCTTTAGGAAGACAGATGTATAAAAAGCTTCATGTATATGCAGGACCAGAACATGATCATGCAGCTCAGAAGCCAGAAGTATTAACATTTTAATTGACAAGGAGGTAATTTCAAGTGGCTAAGAATTCAAAATTCTATGGAACAGGTAGAAGAAAAAAATCAATTGCTAGAGTTTATTTAGTACCTGGTAAAGGAAACATTACTATAAATAAAAGAACTATTGACGAATATTTCGGATTAGAAACATTAAAGGTTATCGTACGTCAGCCTTTAGCATTAACAGAAACAGCAGATAAATTTGATGTTATCGTTAATGTACATGGTGGTGGATACACAGGACAGGCTGGAGCAATCCGTCATGGAATCTCAAGAGCTTTATTACAGGCAGACGGAGAATACCGTCCAGCACTTAAGAAAGCTGGTTTCTTAACAAGAGATCCTCGTATGAAAGAAAGAAAGAAATACGGACTCAAAGCTGCACGTCGTGCACCACAGTTCTCAAAGAGATAATAATCAGAACATTCAAAACCCTTGTAAACGCTGGTTTGCAGGGGTTTTATTTTAGCTTAAATTAAACTTATAAAAACATCAGGCACAGCTGAAATATACTTATGAAAAATAGGCAGGGGAGAGTGTTATGGATTATTTTAATATTAAATTTCACAATACAACCATAAAAAATGAAATATTTGCAGGTATTGCCATGTTTATGGCAATGTCTTATATACTAGTTGTAAATCCTACCATATTGTCTGCTACAGGAATGGATTACAATGGAGTATTTCTGGCTACTGTATGTGTATCAGGATTTACCACCATTGTTTCCGCATTTTATACAAGGCTTCCAATTGCATTGGCGCCCGGGCTTGGGCTTGCTAGTATTTTTTCGGGGCTTGCAACGGGTCCTGATGGGGTACAGTGGCAGATGCTGATGTTAGCTACCTATGTTTCGGGAATTTTGATATGTGGCTTTGTAAAATTTTCCATATATGATAAAATCATGGAGATAATAGATGATGATTTCAGAGGAATGGTTATGTCTGGAATTGGAATGGCTTTATTTTTATATGGAATCAGCACAACTGGTCTTATAAAAAAGCAAAATGGTATGTATACCTATGGAAGTATGGAAGTTGTTCCGATTGTTATTACAGTAATTAGTCTTTTCGTTATCTACATAATGAAAAAATATAACAAAAAGGGTTTCGTGTTAATTGGACTTTTAGTGGCCTATGCTTTGAGTATTTGTGTAAGTTATTATACTGCATATGAGCAAACAGGTATTTCTGTTAACAAATATCTTGGAGATATTTTTTCTTTTTCCTACAATGCTATGGATATTACTAAGGTTATGTTTGCATTTCCAGATATTTGTGAGATTATTTATGATAAAAAAACATTAATACAGTTTATTCATGCAGTTTTTGTGTTCGTAATGGGGCATTTTTTTGATGCCATAGGAACAAATATGTCTGCCTTTGATGCAATTAACAGTGGTATAGACCATAGAATGAAAGAAACAGTAAGCTTAAAGAGAGTGATTACGGTAGATGGTGTTGGAAATGTTGTCAGTGGTTTCATGGGAACATCAACAGTTACCAGTTATGGAGAATCACTAGTAGGAATTGTAAGTGGAGGGAAAACAGGAATCACAGCACTTACTACAGGGTGTCTGTTTTTGTTATGCTTTTTCTTTTCGCCCCTGTTTACTTCCATGGCAACCTATGTTGCTGCACCGGCACTTATCTATGTGGGATTGGAACTAGTTTTAAGATTTCGGGCATATGACAGAAAGAAAGTGATTTTTTTTGTATTTGGATTGTGTCTTATAACTTATGTTGGAGTGACATTTGATATTGGAAATGCAGTTTTGTACGGATTGATTATCTATACTGTAATGAAAATTATAATTGAAAAGAAAAAACCGGTATCTCATTGGTGGCTAATGTTGATATTTGCAACAATTAATCTAGTCTTGGATTTTGTTGTGTAGGGGGGAAGGATATGAGTTTGTTATTATCGGTGTTTTTTATTGCATTGGGAACAGTATCCTTTGTATTGGCAGTGAATAATATCATTCAAGAAGATAAACATCTGCCTGGTAATTGGTATTTTCTCTTTTTAGGGCTTTTTAGTTTCATCTGGTCTCTTGGAATGGGAGTATTTATATTACAAACAACCCCAAAAGGAGCATATTTTTGGAGAGCCTTTTATCTTATTGGAGTGATGGGATTTATAGTCATGTCAGGCCTTTTGGTTGGTATATGGCTGAATATTCCACCTCTTTTCAGAAAGCTGGCAGATACATATTATGTATTTGGTGCTTTGCTAGTATATCCGGTGATTAGTGTTCGTAATGCTTGTGAGGTTGTGCTTACGGACTATGGTGTGTCATACTATACAGAGGAATATATTGGACGTACAATTTATAATATGTATTTAATAGGTTATATTATCATTTTATGTTCGGAAATGATATACTGTCTTGTACGAAAGGCAAAGAGAAGAGAAATTGTTATGGCGAAGTCCTGTATTCTTGTGCTTATTATTATCGGTGCAGGTTTGTTTATGGATACATTTACCTTTGGGGTACAACGTCCGGCATTTCCGGCGAGTTCCATTTGTCAGCCAGTCGCAGTTATCTTTGCTTATGCAATGTCCAGACGAACCAAAATAAACAATATAAGCGTACAAAACTTGTCAGATTACATATATGCATCTGTTAATGTACCTATGTTGATTGTGGATGAAAATCATTATCTGAAAATATGTAATGCAAAAGCCATTGATTTTTTTGATATGCCAAATGAATTGTTAAAACAGAAGACATTAGATGAATTGTTTGATTTGCCATTAACAACAGAGGTTGAAAAAGATGAACAATCAAAAACAATAGAATGTATTTGTGCATTAAATAATAAAGTTTGCAAATTAGAGATTAGTCATGTTAAGGACAGCTATAATGAATTTATAAGTGATATCATTGTAGTGAATGATATGACGGAAGCCTACAGAATAATAGAAGAATTAAATACGGCAAAAGAAGAAGCTATCAGTGCAAATAATGCTAAGAGTGCCTTTCTTGCCAATATGAGCCATGAGATTCGTACTCCTATGAATTCTATCATAGGCATGAGTGAGATATTGCTGAGGGGAGAACTTAATGATGATACTGCGAAAAATATAAACCAGATTTATAATGCAGGAAAGAGCTTGTTAGAAATCATTAATGATATATTAGATCTTTCAAAAATTGAATCCGGTAAATATGAGATAGTCAATGAAGAATATGATTTTGGTTCCATAATATATGATGTTATCAGCCTGATTAAGATTAGAATTATAGAAAAAGAGGTAAGCTTAACATATGAAACTGGTGATAATGTGCCAAGTATTTTATATGGAGATGTAATACGGATAAAGCAAATTCTTATTAACATATTGAGCAATGCGGTGAAGTTCACGAGAAAAGGTTTTATAAAGCTGAGAATTGACAGCGAAAAGCTTGAAGGTAAGAAGTGTAAGATTGTGTTTAAAGTAATTGATACCGGTATAGGCATTAAGGAAGAGGATTACCTGAAAATGTTCGAAGCATTCAGCCAGGTAGATACCAAAAAGAACCATTTGGTAAAGGGAACCGGTTTAGGATTGGCAATAGCAAAAAATCTTTGTGAACTTATGAATGGGAGTATACAGGTGGAAAGTGTTTATGGAGAAGGAAGTACTTTTACCATGATTATTGAGCAGGAAGTTATAGATGAGACTCCTCTGATGTTGGTCGACGATTTAACAGAAAGAAGAGGGACAAAAAAAAGTATATTCTTTCCTACATCCAGTGAAGCTATGTCCGGCAAAAGAATACTGGTGGTGGATGATAATACTACGAATCTTATTATAGTAAAGGGACTGCTTGAACCGTATAAGCTTTTAATAGATACTGCATCTGGTGGAGAGGAAGCAATCAGTCTTGTGAAAAACAATAAGTACGCCCTTATATTTATGGACCATATGATGCCAGAAAAGGATGGGGTTGAAACCACAAAAGAAATTCGGCAGCTGGCACTGGAATATTGTAAAACCGTACCAATTGTTGCATTGACAGCTAATGCAGTGTATGGTGCAAAAAAAGAATTGATATCAGCAGGCTTTGATGATTATGTTGCTAAGCCAATTGATGTAAAGCAGTTAGAAGAGGTTTTATATAAGTATCTGACTGGTTTAGAAACAAGTGCTGTGTCAGATGTGGAAGGAAAAGCTCCATCAATAGTTATCGATGGAATTGATACAAAAAGTGCTATTGAAAACATGAAAATTAAGGAAGATACATACATAAATATATTGGAGACTTACCACAAGGATTTGGAGGCAACCATTCAGCGTATTGACCAGGCAAAAAGTAAGGAGGATATTAAAAATTTCGTGATTGATGTACACGGAATAAAGTCATCCAGTGCCAGTGTTGGAGCTATGGAATTGTCAGAATTGGCGAAGGAACTTGAGATGGCAGGTAAGGAACAGCAATTAGACTTTATAGAGTCGCACTACGATAATTTTATAAGAAAATCGGAAGAGATGGTAAAGAATCTCAAGGAGTTCTTTGCAGAAGAAAGTGTGAATAAGGAAGAAAGAAATGTTACAGATTTCGTGCAACACAGGTTGGACACAGAGTGGATGAAAGCTATGGTGGATGCATGTGAGGATATGGATTCACAAAGTATTGCAAAACTAATTGAAACATTAAAGGATAAAAAGTTTAATGAGGATGACAGTAAGAAAATTAAGCAGATGATAGAGTATGCAAATCAATATGATTATGATGAAATCATTGCTGTCTTACAAGGAGAATTGTGAGGAGGAAGGAAATGAAGCACATTCTGGTTGTGGATGATACACCTACAAATTTGAGTTTTGTTGAAAGTGTATTAAAGGATAAGTATAAACTTGCATTGGCTAAATCCGGTGAAAGAGCGGTAAAATATTTGGAAAAAACAAAAGTTGATTTGGTATTGTTAGATATTATGATGCAGGAAATGGATGGGTTTGAAACTTTTCAACGTATTAAGCAGCTACCAAAGAACAAAAATACGCCAATCATTTTTTTGACAGCAGATGTAAATGTTGAAAATGAAATTAAAGGACTAAAGATGGGGGCAGCAGATTTTATCAGAAAGCCCTTTGTTCCGGAAATAATGTTGAACAGAATAGGCCATATATTGCAGTTAGAAGAGCTTATGTCGGATCTTGAAAAGAAAGTGGAAGAAAAAACAAAGCAAATAGAACAAATTTCTTTTGAGACAATAGCTACCATAGCCAGTATGATTGAAGCAAAGGACAGCTACACAAAAGGACATTCCGTTCGTGTGTCAGAATATAGTGCAAAGCTGGCAAAAAGACTGGGATGGGAAGATGAAAAGATTCAGAATTTAAAATATATCGCATTACTTCATGATATTGGAAAGGTTGGGATTCCTGACAGTGTTTTGAATAAACCTGGAAAACTTACAGAGATTGAATATGAAATTATTAAATCACATACGACCATAGGCGGAGATATTTTAAGGGACATTGAAACTATACCAGGGGTGTCCATAGGTGCAAAATATCATCATGAAAGATATGATGGCAAGGGATATCCTACAGGAATTGCTGGTAATGAGATTCCGGAAGTTGCAAGAATCATATGTATTTGTGATGCTTATGATGCCATGAACAGCAGAAGGGTCTACAGAGATAAATTATCCATAGAAGCGATCTGTGAACAGTTTGAGGCTGGAAAGGGTACACAGTTTGATGCTTATTTTGCAGAGGTGTTTTTAGAACTTATACAAAATGGAGAGCTTTCTATTGAGGAGGATATTGGTAATAAAAATGTGGAAAAGACAATTTCTGGTGAAAGTACGCTTCTTTTGAATCAGATTGTTAAAAATATAGAAGAAGAAACTCAGAAAAATGAAAAATATGATTTTCTTACAGGTCTCTTAAACAGAAAGCATGGTGAGACGGAAATTGCAGAAGCGTTAAAAGAAACTTCAGGATGTTTGGCATTTGTTGATCTGGATAATCTTAAGAAAACCAATGATATTATGGGCCATCTTGCTGGTGATTATGCAATCAAAAGTGTGGGAGAGGTGTTATTGTCCTTTGATGAAAATGTAATTATTTCCCGGATTGGGGGAGATGAGTTTTTATATTACTTAATGGATGTAGATGAAGAAAAAGCAAAAGTAAAGATAGAAGCTATTATGGAAGAATTTAATCACAAAAAGAAAGAGAATACATATTTATCCTTTTCTTCCCTATCCATAGGAATGTGCATGACACAAAAAAATGATGTTTATTCAGAGGTCTTAAAAAAGGCTGATAAGGCTTTGTATCACATAAAACAAAATGGCAAAGCTGGCTATTATATGCATACACCTACGGAGGGAGAAGGTAATAAAAAAACCTCTGTAGATTTGAAAAGAATTGTAAAAAACTTAGTGGATAGCGGAGACAATCAGGGAACACGCAACTTAGAGTACAGAGAGTTCACAAAGATATATGATTTTGTTCAAAATTTTGTAGTAAGGTTTGGTTATAATATGCATTTTTTGATGCTGACTCTTGAACCAGAGGATTCTAATCATAATGATATAGAGGAACAGGAATATGCCATGAAATGTATGGAAAAAACCATTAAGGATGTTCTTCGTAATATTGATGTGAGTACAAGATTTAGCAGTGAACAGTTTTTAGTTGTACTTCTTAATGCGGAAATAAAGGATATTGAATTGATTGTGAACAGACTATTTGAAAGTTTCCATAAAATATATCATAGAAATGCAATAAACTTAAGTTATGATGTAGCAGATTTGAACAGTTAGTTCGGTCACGACCGAGCCGGTGTAAATCGAATTAAAATTGAAAATACTAGATAACGCGACTATACTATAATTAGCACAATATAAGCGTGATTAGCAGAATTTTTCTACAAAAACTTGACTTTCCCCTTGGGTCAAGGTGTAATTTTAAGAAGAAATGGGGAAGGAAATGATTAATTTTCTGCCATTAATAAATAAAAATTTTTAAGAAGAAAGGGAATTCTATGACAATTAAAGAGGTAGAAAAGTTAACAGGATTAACAGCAAAAAGCATACGTTATTATGAAGCAAAAGGTTTGCTTACAGTAGAACGGAATGAAGGAAATTCTTATCGGAGCTATTCAGAAAATGAAGTGAATAGATTGAATTGGATAAAACTATTTCGATATCTGGATTTTAGTATTGAAGAAATACGACAGCTGCTGGATAAAGGTGAGGAGCAAGTGAAAGAAGCACTGAAAGATAAGGCAGAAACTTTTGCACAGAATAAGAATATCTGTGAAGATAAACAGGAGATGTGTTTATCTTTGGCAAAAGATTACAAAGCAAAGCCTGAAATAATTCAGGAGTATAACGAAACCATTGAATTTTTAGAAAGTGATGAAATAGCAGAAATAATTGAGAGATTAAAGGATGTAGGATGTCCAAACCTTCCTGTAACGATTATTTCTACAATGATTTGCTTAGGGCCTATTTTGTGGTTAGCGGTAATTGTTGCTCTGTTAGTTGGAATAGAAAAATTGATATCACCGAAAAATTATTTATTTTATGAACATCAGCCAATTGCAAGTATTGTGATGATTTGGTTGATTATGATACCAGTAATTTTAGTATGTCTGTTACTTTGTGGAAAGATTTTCAAAAGAACCAGAGAAGACCTGGAAGGAATTAATGATATTGTGTGCATTTGGAATCATTTAGGTAAATGGCGTCTGGCAGTGATTTTTCTATGGTTAGTTGGCTTATATTGTTGTGTAACCAGTGTTACATTTGTAACTGAAGATTCCATTATATATCGTTCTCCAATGAATCCGGCAGGGACCACATATGGATATTCAGATGTAGAGAAAATTACTACTGGATTTGGTGATAAAACTTTTGCAATTGCAGAGTATAAGAAAAAAGGTAATTTCTTTTATCAAATTGTATTGGATGGGAAAAAGATTACTTTTCATGTGCCAAGTGTCAATGAGGAAATTGAGAGATATCAAGAGGATTCCTATCTGGAATTAGAGGAATTCGACCAGAAATTGTTCAGTCTGGGGATTTTTAAAACGGCATCAGAGGAAGGGTATGAAAATTGTGATTTAGATCAGCAGTTTGTAGAGCGGTTTTTGAGGATTATTCGGTTGAAATAATAGAAAATTTCTTAAGCCGGAAAAACATAAGCCGAAAAAACACCCACGACAAACGCATGAGTAAATAAATTGTGAACAAAATTCATTTTATCTGTTACAATGGAAGAAAAAACAGGTGGATGAGAACATGGAACAATTATTACAATGGATGGAAGTAATCGAAGATATTAGACAGCAATCAAAA